>JAXLWN010000083.1:0-30007 GCA_046328475.1 Chloroflexia bacterium
GGCTCACCCGCAAGCGGATCAAGGTGAACGGCGTGGGGCGGCACGCGCGCGACGCCGTGGGCATGGTCAAGGTGGTCCTCTTCTCGCCGCAGGACCTCGAACTGATCATCGGCTCCCCCTCCATTCGCCGCCGCTACCTCGACATCACGATCGCCCAGGTGGATAACCACTACATCCGGCAGCTCAACCTCTACAACCGCATCGTCGAGCAGCGCAACAGCCTCCTCAAGCAATTCGCGCAGGAGGGGCGCAACGCGGACGACCGCGAGGTGCAGCAGGAGATGAGCTACTGGAACGAGGAGTTGGTGCGCCTCGGCTCCTACGTCGTCGCCCGGCGCGACGGGATTATTCGCAACCTGGGGCGGCTGGCGCGGGCGCGCTTCGCCCTGCTGACCGGCACCGAGCTCCCGCTCGACATCGTCTATCGGGCCGGGGTCGAGTCGAGCACGCTGCGCGAGCGCGGGGCCGACTACGACCACAACGGGCGCGAGCGGATCGTCGCGCGCGATTTCCAGGGCCACCTGGAGACGCAGCGCCGCCACGAATACCGGCGTGGCCTCTCGCTCGTCGGGCCGCACCGCGACGATATCGGCTTCACGCTCGGCGGCATGGAGGTCGGCACATACGGCTCGCGCGGGCAGCAGCGCCTCGCCGTGCTGGCCCTGAAGCTGGCCGAGATCGACCTGATCCGCGAGGAGAGCGGCGAGGCACCGATCTTGCTCCTTGATGACGCGGCCTCCGAGCTTGACCCGGCGCATCGCCGCTTCGTGACCGAGACGGTCGAGCGGGACGAGATTCAGACGATGCTGACGGCGACCGACCTCGGCAATTACCCCGCTGGCCTCCTGCCGAACCTGGAGCGGGTGGAGGTGCGCGATGGCACCCTGACGCGCGACGGGGTTGAGGAACCGGCGCTACCGGGAGATTGAGATCGGCCAACGCCTGGCGCGTCGGCCGTTGGCGCTGCTTGGGCCAGGAGAAGTAGATGAAGGGACGAATCCTCACGATCTGGGCGGTCGCGGCGCTGCTGGTTGTCTCGCTCGTCTTTCCCGGCGTGGTCGGTGCCTCCTCCGGGGTGAGCGTCGCGCCGCAGGCCGGGGCACCGGGCACGCAATTTGTGATCACCGGCGCGGGGCTAGCGGCGAGCGCGAAGCATAGCGTGCTGGTGGAACGCGGCCAGGTCTTCGGGCAGACGTACGAGGTCACCACCGATACGAAGGGCCGATTCGCGCTGACGCTCGACTCCACCGGCTTCGAGGAGAGCACCGGCTACAGCGCGACAGTCTTCGCCGCCGGGGGCGGGAGCATCCTCGGCTCCACGCGCTTCGCGGTGCAGGCGAACCAGCCGGAGCGCCACTTCGCCGAGACGGGGTTCACGGTGCGCGGGCGCTTCCTGGCCTACTGGGAGGCGACCGGCGGGCTGGCGATCAACGGCTTCCCGCTGAGCGAGGAGTTCAGCGAGGTGCTGGAGAACGGCCAGCCCTATACCGTGCAGTATTTCGAGCGGACCCGCCTGGAGTATCACCCCGAGAGCGCCGACGTGCAGTTCGAGGTGCTGCTTGGCCAGTTCGGGCGGCGCATCCACCCGGCCGACCCGCCCGGCATGCCCGACTCGACGATGGTCTGGTTCACGGAGACCGGGCACAACGTGCCGAACGATTTCTATGGCTTCTGGTCGGCGAATGGCGGGCTGGCGCAGTTCGGCTATCCGATCAGCGAGGTGATCACCGAGAAGCTGGGGGATGGCAACACCTATCAGGTGCAGTACTTCGAGCGCGCCCGCCTGGAGCGCCACCCGGAGAATGTCGCCCCCTACGATATCCTGCTCGGGCAGTTCGGGCGCATCGTGCTGGCGCAGGTGGTCCGGTAGTCGTCAGTCGTCGGTTGTCAGTCGTCAGTGAGAAGATCTTCTCGCCCTCCGCTCTGTTTGGCATGGGTGGCTGAACGGGGCGGAGGGTTCTTGCTCCTGTTCTCCTGCTCTCCTGTTCCCCTGTTCGATCCCCTACCGGCCGCTGGTGGCGATGGCGCGGGCGGAGTTGAGGATGTGGTAGGAGCCGAGGATGGCGAGGAAGGTGCAGTGCTCGCCGAGTTCTTCGAGGGCGGCGGCGTAGCGGGGATCGGCGGAGTCGCCTTCGACATCGACGTAGAAGAGATATTCCCAGGGGCGTTCGCGCAGCGGGCGCGATTCGATCTTGGTCAGGTTGAGGCCGTTGCGCGCGAGCGGGCCGAGGGAGTGGTAGAGGGAGCCGGGGACGTGGCGCACGGCGTAGACGAGCGCGGTCTTGACTCGGCCGGGGTCGAGGGGCGGGAGCGCGGCGGTTTCGGTGGTGTAGGGGGTCTCGCGGCGGGCGAGGATGAGGAATTTGGTGAAGTTGTCGGGGGTGTCCTCGATGTTCTCGGCCAGGATGCGCAGGCCGTAGTAGTTGGCGGCGCGACGCCCGGCGATCGCGGCGTGGCCGCGCAGGCCCTCGTCGCGGATGCGGCGGGCGCTGCCGGCGGTGTCGCCGCCGACGACGGCCTGGTAGCCGCGCGACTCCCAGAAGGCGCGGGTCTGGGCGATGGCCTGGGGGTGGGACATGACGGTGGTGATAGTATCGAGGTCGTCGTCGTGTAGGGAGAGCAGGCAGTGATGGACCTGGAGGTCGTATTCGGCCCGGATGGTGAGGGTGTCGCGGTGGGCCATCAGCAGGTCGTAGGTCTCGTTGAGCCAGCCGCCGAGGGAGTTTTCGACGGCGATCACGCCGAAGTCGGCCTGTCCGCTGGCGACCGCGCCGAAGACGGCCCCGAAGTTCGCGCAGGGGACGGTCTCGGCATCGCCGAAGACGTTGAGGGCCGCTTCCTCGGTATAGGCACCGTGTTCGCCGAAGTGTGCCACGCGCGGGCGCGTCGCCCCTGTCATCGCCTTCCCTCTCCCCTTCAGGGTCTCGTTCCAACGACGGTACGGTAGCACGATGGAAGGGCGGGCGTCCAGGGAGTCATGAGTGATGAGTGATGAGTAACGAGTAACGAGGGGAAGAGGAGGTTGATGCGCTCGGCGTGACAACGACGGCGGCGAGCGCGACGGGGTTTCGATGCTGCGGCTGATTATGCGTCGCGGCGGCCAAACCAGGCGGCGACGCGGGCGGTGAGCTCGTCGCGCACAGCGGCGTACTGGGTGAAGCGGTGGCCATTCGCGCCGGAGGGGTGGGGGAGGCCGATCAGGCAGCGCGCGGGGTCGAGCGCGCCGGTCGCGATGTGGGCGGCGAGGGCGTCCGAGGCGCATTTGCCGAGGGAGAGGATGAGGGCGTCGGGCACCGCCTGCAACTCGGGGAGCATGACGCCGGTGAGATAGCGGCGGAGCAGGGGATTGCTGCGCGCGGGCGGGGTGTGGCCGGTCCAGTCCTTGCCGCCGACGAAGATGGGGTGGCGCACCACGGCGGAGGTTTGCAACAGGTCGGCGCGGTCGGCGTAGAGCGCGGCGCAGGTGGCGATGCCGAGCGCGTGCGACAGGCCGATGCCATCGAGCATGGTGATCAGGAATTTGCGAATCGGCCCGGCGAAGCTAGCCTGGTATTTCACGCGCGCGACGATCTCGGGAATCGGCGTGCCGCGCCGCAGGGCGTCGCGCGAGGCGCGCAGGGCGATTTCCATCTGCTGAAAGCCGGGGGTGATGCCGACGAGGACGACTTTGGCCTCGGGGTTGATGTAATCGAACGGGGCGTAGTAGATCGCCAGCCGAGGATCCTGCTCGAGCAGGAAGTCGGGGATAAGCAGGTCGGCGCGCGTCAGCCGCTCGTGGTCGGGGAGCGCGGCGATGCTGGGGGCGAAGCGGGTGAAGAGCGTGATGGCGTCGGGAGGCGCGCTGCCACGCTCGTCGCCGTTCGGCAGCGGTGCCCGGGGAATCGGTTGTGCCACCGCGTGGCTCACTCGCCGGGCTCGTAGACGGCGCGCACCTCTTCGGGGGTCGCAGCGCTCATCACCCGCGCGACGATGGCGCGCAACACCACCGGGTCACGGATTGCGTTGATTTCGGCGATGAGGGGCGTACTCGCGGCGCCAAAGCGCACCTCTAGCGCAACGGCGATCGCTTCATGCAAACCCTGGGCGAGGCCCTCGGCCAACCCGCGCCGCTCGGGATACGTCAGGTAGGCCATGCGCTGCTCCTCCTCGATTGCTTGCACCTGCAGCCAGACGGAATCTTCCAATTCGGGCGGCAGTTGCAGGAGCCAGTCGATCAGCTTGTAGAGCCGCTCGATCGTGGCGCGGTCGTAGCCACGCTGGTAGAGCAGGCGCGCGAGTCGGAGTTTCGCCGCTGCGCGACCGGTGGGATCGTGGCGGGTCGCCTGCGCGGCGCGGTGGGCGAGCACCACGACCGCGCAAGGGTTGGCGCTCGCCTCCAACTCGGTCAGATCATACTCCAGCAGCTTCACCGATGGGAAGGTCAAGCCGACTTCGCAACCCCAGTGCGCGTAGCCGAAGTGGTGCGGGTGCCAATTCGGACGGTCGTCGCCGAGGATGGCGAGGCTGACGACCTCTTGCTCGTAGCGGTCGAAGAAGGCGCGTGTGGTAGCGGAACATGCGGCGCGCGAAGGTAGATTGATACTGGCTCTGCACTTCCAGGTGGAGCAGGAGCCAGGTTTCAGTGCCGTCGCGCAGCGAACACTCACGAGCTTATCGACCGCCTGGCTTCCGCGTTCGTTGTCCGGCGTGACCTGTTAAGTTCCTTGTCCATCCGCTGGTAGTTGCGCTCCCAGGCGATGTCGCGGTATCTCCGGGAAGAAGAAGGCGATGATCTCCGGGAGGTAGGCTTCCAGTGTCTCTTTCCATGGGCCATCGTAGTCGTCCGATGGTGTCATCATCCTCCTGAGCAGAACCATACTCGGAGCACCAGCGGGCCGTCGACTCGGCTGCCCTGCGCAGCCTCGCGCGGATCACGCTTGCGCGTGACGCCTGCCGATCAGGGAGCCAAACGCCGCTCCTAGCAGGAGCGGACCGGCACCGAACAGGATGGTACCCGCGAGTGGCGGGAGCATCAGCCCGCCGACCAGCGAGCCGACAAAGGCGACCGGACTCGCCAGGAGATAGCCCCGGAAGATCGCATTGCGCCCGCGCGCGTCGTGCGCGCCGAGGAGGAGGAATCCGAGGCCCAGCGAGGCGACCACGCCCATCGGCAGGAAGACCAGCGCGCCGCCGATCCCTCCTTCTGGCAAACGCTGGAAGCGCAGCAGGAAGAGCGCCAGGTGGAGGATCGGCCAGGCCAACGCGAGTGCGACGAGCCACAGCCAGGGTAATTCGCGAGCGCGCATGGCCTGACCTCCTGTGTGCGGGCCGATGTCCGGCGGATACACCGCTACCCCATATTACGCACCCGCGATCCGGTGCGTCGACTCCGACCAAGTTCCTGGGTACCGACCACCTTTGCGCCGGATTCGGCGATGTCGCGATTCGTCTCTGAGAAGAAGAAGGCGATGATCTCGGGGAGATAGGCTTCCAGGGCTTCTTTGCACGGGCCGTCGTGGTCGTCTGGTGGCGTCATCTGCCTGCTTCCTCACGATGCGCGGTGTAGTCCTGATTGAAGAGGGTTACGAGGCCGTCGCTGATGGTGCCCTGCCAGCATGCATAGTCGTGTGCGCCGCAGAATTCGGAGTAGTCTACCGGATAGCCCTTGTCGCGGAGGACGTCGCGCAGGCGGCGGCTCGCCTCGACCAAGGTCAAGCCGTCCATGTACGGCATCGGCATGTTCTCCAGCATGCCGACATCCAGCCAGAAGCGGAGGAGGCGCGGGCTACGACGATATTGCTCGATCAGCGAGACATCGCCGGGTTCGTCCTCGGCGCGCCAATTGTAGGTACCGGACTGGGCGAGGACGTTGCCGAAGATATCGGGATAGCGCGAGTAGGCGTAGGCGGCGGCGAGGCCACCACGGCTGATCCCGGCAATGGCGGTTTGAGAGGATTGGTGGTGAGGGTGATAGCGGTCGCGCGGGAAAAAGTTCCTGGGTGAGGAAATCGAAGAAGGGGTGGGTGGCGGGCCAGTTCGCGGTCGCGCGACAGCAGTCGATATTGCCGATCATGATAGCGACCAGCGGCGGGATGAGCCGGCAGACTGGAGGTTATCGAGGATGGTGGGAAGGGGGATATGGCGTAGATGACGCTCTGGCCGTCGAATGAGACGAGCAAGGGGTACGGCTCGCCGTCCGGGGTGTAGCCGGGTGGCGTGTAGACGTAGATCAGGCGCTCGTAGCCCAGGATGGCACTGGCGAACTGGTGCGTCTCAAGGGTGCCGCGCGGCGCGGCGAGGATTCGGGACGATCAGGGCTGGGGCGGCGCGTCGGGCAGGGTGACAGTGGAGGACCAGGAGGTCATCGGGGTAGGGGCGTACTTGATCGTGTCGTCGCGATAGGGGCGGCGGTTGAGCGGATCCATCTGCCAGTTGGCCATGCGCGCCTGCCGATCCTCGGACACGACCGCGAGGAGGGGCACGAGCGAGTCGTTCGAGGCGAGTATTGCAGCCGGAGGTCGGAGGGGACGCGATAGGTTTTGCACCAGAGGTCGGTTCCCGGCAGATGCGCCATCGGGTTGGCTTCGAGACCGATGTAGGCGAGGTCGGCGACGGTACCGACGACGACATTGCGGAGTTCCTGGCCGGGTTCCTCGCGCCAGAGGAGGTGAGCAGGCGATGGCGGTCGTCACCGGGAATCGGTTCGATCAGTGGGGTGCCCTCTTCGGCGACTTCGCGCCAGAAAGTGGCGAGCGCGTCGGGGTCGCCTGCGCCCAGGCGCAAGATGAGAGCATCCAGGCGAGGACTCTGGTGCGGGCTATCAGGCATTTCGACCTCACGCTCTGTGCTGTGCCTTATCGCGCAGAAGCGAATAGGCAGGCGGCACGGGCCAAAGGGATATGTCACCCACCATGATTTTGGTCGGTGGCGGCGAGGAATACCTGCGCCGTGTCGGTGAGGTCCGCGAGATGATCAGGAGGAGTTCGGGCTCGGCGCTGTAGAAGGTGTGGCGAGCCGCGAGGGTGACGAAGGGCCGCGCCAATGCGGGAGATCGTCGCGGTCCCGAAGCTCGCGCCAGTTGGCGCGCAGCGTGATCAGCGCGGTGAGGTCGCCCAGGCGATATCGCGGGCGGGCGCTCGCGCGAACCGGATCGCGGCCTCGCCCGAGTCGAGGGGCGCGCGATCCAGCACGGCGAGGACGCGGGCGAAGGCGTCGTGGATCTCGGCGGTTGTGCCATAGCCACCCGCGAGGAGGTCATAAAGGGCGGAAGTATCGTGGCCTGCGGCGATGGCGTCGAGCACGGCGTCGCGCGCCCCGGCGGCGGTCAGCCAGCCGAGTCGCCAGAGGGCTTCGGCCATCGCGAAAGACTCGCTCATGCCCCCGCGATCCGCTGCGCGACGGCCCGGCCGAGTTCCTGGGTGCCGACGACCGTTGCGCCGGGTTCGGCGATGTCGCCGGTGCGCAGGCCGTCGGCGAGGGCAGCCTCCACGGCGCGCTCGATAGTCTGGGCTTCGTCCTCCAGGCCGAAAGAGAGGCGCAGGAGCATCGCGGCGCTGAGGATCGCGCCGAGCGGGTTGGCTTTGTCCTGCCCGGCGATGTCGGGCGCGGAGCCGTGGATCGGCTCGTAGAGGCCGAACTGTTTGCCGGGGGAGTCGGGGCGTTCCGGGGCCTTGCCGTTCAGCGAGGCGGAGGGGAGGACGCCGAGCGACCCGGCGAGCACGGCGGCTTCGTCGGTGAGGATGTCGCCGAAGAGGTTTTCGGTGACGATCACATCGAAGCGGCGCGGGTTGCTGATCAGGTACATCGCGCAGGCGTCCACCAGGACGTGGTCGAGCGTGACGTCGGGATTCTTCGCCCCGACTTCGCTCGCGACCTCGCGCCAGAGCCGGGAGGTGTCGAGGACGTTGGCCTTATCGACGCTGGTGACGCGCCCGTTGCGACCGCGCGCCAGGTCGCAGGCGAGCTGGACAACACGGACGATCTCCTCCTCGCGGTAGGGCATGGTATCCACGGCGCGACGGCCGCGCGAGGTAGTCCAGCGTCGGCGCGGCTTGCCGAAGTAGATGCCGCCGGTCAGTTCGCGCACGACGATCAGGTCGATGCCGCTGATGATCTCGGGCTTGACGGGCGAGGCACCGGCCAGGGCCGGGATGACCTTCACCGGGCGCAGGTTGGCGAAGAGGCCGAGCGACTGGCGCAGGCTGAGCAGGCCGCGCTCGGGGCGCTTGTCCACGGGGAGCTTGTCGTACTTGGGGCCACCGATCGCGCCGAAGAGGATGGCGTCGCTGCGGCGGCAGAGGTCGAGGGTGGCCTGCGGCAAGGGGTCGCCGGTGCCGTCCACGGCCGCGCCGCCGATCAGACCTTCCTCGTAGGCGAACTGGCGGTCGTGTTGCGCGGCGACCGCGTCGAGGACCACGCGCGCGGCGCTGGTGACCTCCGGGCCGATGCCGTCTCCGGCGAGGACCGCGATTTTGTACTGCTGTGCCATGTCTCTCCCTCGTAATAGAGACGATTGAACCGCCAAGACGCCAGGGACGCCGAGAACGAAGAGAGAAGAGAGAGGAGCGATGGTGCGGCTAGCTCCTGCTCCGCTCCATGCTCGCACGCTTCTCTCTACATTCCTCGCGTCCTTGGCGTCTTGGCGGTCCATTAGCTCCAACGGAGAATAGCCTTTACCGGGACGCTGAGTTCCGGCAGTGCAATTGAGGTAAGGATCTGCCCGCGCTCGGCGACCGCGTCCTGCGTGTACCTGTCGCCCTCGGGCGCGGTGTAGCGCTCGATCTGGCGAGCGCGCAGGTTGACGATCCAGACTTCGGGGATCCGGCGGCGGCGTAGAGTGCCAGCTTGGTCGTCCGGTCGTAGCGCAGGGTGGTTCGGAGACTTCGATCACCAGCAGGACGTCGGCCTCGGTCGGGATTTGTGCGCCGTAGGGGCGGTCGCGCACGATCGCCAAATCGGGCATCGGCTCACCGTCGTTCGAGAGGCGGATGGGACTTTGCATTTGAACGAGATAGAGCGTGCCAACCTGTAGGACGACTGTCCGATTGAGGAGGCTGAGCGCTTCGACGTGTTCACCGCCAACGGGAGCCATGGTCACAATCTCCCCGTGGATCAACTCCACGCGATCATCCCTCGCCGTAGATCCCCTGCCGCCCCAGATCTTCAAACTCTTCGACGGTAAGTCGCTTGCCGGTGATCGTCATGACCAGACCTCCTGCGGTGCTCTTTCTCGTCTGGCAATGATACCGCAGGCCGGTGACAACACGGGGCGGGACCAGATTACCCGATCCCGCCCCGTGGAATGCTGCCAGGTGCCTGCTCAGTCCGCGCCGGCCTTGGCGTACTCGGCTTCGCGCGCCATGACTTCTTCTTTGATGGAGGCCATCAGGCCGCCAGCCTGGATGATCTTCATGACAGCTTCGGGGAAGGGCTTGGCTTCGTAGGTCTGGCCGGTGGTCTCGTTGAAGATGGTCCCGGCGGCCAGGTCCACCTTCAGCACGTCGCCCTTCTCGGCGTGGTCCACGGCCTCGGGGCACTCCAGGATGGGCAGGCCGAGGTTGATGCTGTTGCGGAAGAAGATACGCGCGAACGAGGAGGCGATCACGCAGCTCACCCCGGCGGTCTTGATGGCGATCGGGGCGTGCTCGCGCGAGGAGCCGCAGCCGAAGTTCTTGCCCGCGACGATGAAGTCGCCGGGCTGCAGCTCCTTGACGAAGGTCTCATCGAGGTCTTCGAGTGCGTGCTTCGCCAGTTCCACCGGATCGGAGGTGCTGAGATAGCGTGCGGGGATCAGCACGTCGGTGTTGATGTCGTCCCCGTAGCGCCAGACACGGCCTTCGTATTGCATCGTATCGCTCCGTTTCACTTCGCGAGTTGCAGGTTCCAGGTTCGCAGGTTTCAAGTTGAGAAACATGCAACCTGTCAACCTGGACCTTGTAACAAACCCTTACGCCGTCGCCAGGACCCGCGCCACATCCTTCGGGTGGGTGATCGCGCCGGTCAGGGCGGTGGCGGCGGCGACGGCGGGGTTGGCGAGGTAGCTCTTGCTGGTCGGGTGGCCCATGCGGCCGACGAAGTTGCGGTTCGAGGTGCTGAGGCACTTCTCTTCCGGCCCGAGGACGCCCATGAAGCCGCCGAAGCAGGCACCGCAGGTCGGCGCGCTGACGGTGGCACCGGCATCGAGGAAGATGTCGAAGAGCCCTTCGTGCATCGCGTCGCGGTAGACCTGCTTCGAGCCGGGGACGATCAGGGTGTCGCAGGCGACCTTGTTGCCCTTAAGGATGTTCGCCACGACGCGCAGGTCGCTCAGGCGGGCGTTGGTGCAGGAGCCGATGAAGACGCGATCGACCGTCTCGCCGCGCATCTCGCTGACGCGCTTGACGTTCTCGGGCGACCAGGGGAGCGCGACGACCGGCTCCAGCGACGAGAGGTCGATCTTGTAGTGCTTGACGTACTTGGCGTCGGGATCGGGCGCGACCGGGGTGTAGTCCTTCTTCGCCCGACCCTGCAGGTAGGCGTCGGTGATCTCGTCGTGCGGGAAGATGCCGTTCTGCGCGCCGGCCTCGATCGCCATGTTGCACATCGTCAGGCGCTCTTCCATCGGCAGGTCCTTCAGACCCTCCCCGGCGTATTCCATCGCCTGGTTCAGCACGCCGTCGCTGCCGAGCATGCCGATGATGTGGAGGATGATGTCCTTACCCATGATGTACTGCGGGCGCTTGCCGGTCAGCTCGAACTTGTAGGTCTCGGGGACCTGCATCCAGAGCCGCCCGGTCGCCAGCGCCGCCGCGAGGTCGGTGGAGCCGATGCCGGTCGAGTAGCAGCCGGTCGCGCCGTAGGTGCAGGAGTGGGAGTCGGCACCGATGATCAGTTCGCCCGGCAGCACCCAGCCCTCCTCGGGCAGGATGACGTGCTCGATGCCCGAGCCTTCGGCGTAGTAGTGCGGCAGCTTCTGTTCCTTGGCGAAATTGCGCGAGATCATGATCTGCGCCGCCGAGGCGATGTCCTTCGACGGGGCGTAGTGCGACAGCACGAGGAAGAATTTCTCCGGGAACGGCAGCCGCGTCATCCCGATATCTTTGAGGCGCTTGATCGAGATCGGGGCGGTGATGTCGTTGCCCATCATCAGGTCAATTTCGGCCTCGATCAGCTGCCCCGGCACAACGGAGTCCAGCCCCGCGTGCCGCGCCATGATCTTCTCGGTCATTGTCATGCCCATGCGAACACCTCACGAATAGTAACGAGTAATGAGTGATGAGTGACGAGGGGAGTGCTGAGTGCTGAGTACTGAGTGCTGAGTGGGGTTGTCCCTCCTCATTACTCATTACTCATCACTCGTTACTTCCCTATGCTCCACCGACCGTGGCCGCCTCGGCGGGGCGCTGGCGCGCGGGGGCCTGGGCGGCGATGGTGGCGCGGTTGAGGGCGACGAGGTAGGCGCGGATGCTCGCTTCGACGATGTCGGTGGCGAGGCCGCGTCCCTGATATTCCTGGTCGCCAACCTGGATGGCGATCGAGACGGAACCCTGCGCGTCCATGCCGGGCGTGACGGCGTCGATGCGGTAGGAGGTCAGGGTGGCGGAGATGCGGGCGAGTGCGTCGATCGCCTTGAAGAGGGCGTCCACCTGGCCATTGCCGACCCCACTCGCCTCGTACTCCTTACCGCCCATCTCCAGCACGACCGCAGCATCGGCACGCCCCTCGGACGCGCTCGCGGAGCGCCAGGCCAGCAGCTTGATCGGCTCGGCCTCGAAGTGCTGCCGGGTCTCCTCCACCAGGGCGATGATGTCGGCGTCGTCCACCTTCTTCTTGCGATCGGTGAGGCCGATGAAGCGCTCGTAGAGCTTCTGCATCTCCTCGGGGTCGAACTCGTAGCCGAGTTCCTTCAGGCGGGTGCGGAAGCCCGCGCGCCCGGAGTGCTTGCCCATCACCAGGCTGGTCGCGGTCCAGCCGACCGACTCGGGGGTCATGATCTCGTAGGTGGACCGCTCCTTGATCACGCCGTCCTGGTGGATGCCCGACTCGTGCGCGAAGGCGTTCATGCCGACGACCGCCTTGTTCGGCGCGACGGCGATGCCGGTGCAGCGGCTGACCAGCGAGCTGGTCGGGCCGATCCGCTCGGCGCGGATGCCGGTGCTGTAGCTGGTGTAGTGGTCGCGGCGGGTACGCAGCGCCATCACGACCTCTTCGAGCGCGGTGTTGCCCGCGCGCTCGCCGATGCCGTTGATGGTCACCTCGACCTGGCGCACGCCCGCCTCGATCGCGGCGATCGTGTTGGCGGTCGCCATGCCGAGGTCGTCGTGATTGTGGGTGCTGTAGACGATCTCGTCGGCGAAATCGACCCGCGCGTTGATGTACTCGCGCACGCTGGTGAACATCGCCGCGCACTCGTGCGGCAGGGTGTAGCCGACGGTGTCGGGCAGGTTGATCGTCCGCGCCCCGGCCTTCACCGCCACCTCGACCGCGCGGCAGAGGTAGTCGATGTCGGTGCGGGTGGCGTCCATCGCCGACCACTCGATATTGGAGTAGTGGCTGCGGGCGTAGCGGACCATCTGGTCGATGCGCTCCAGCGCCTCGTCGCGCGTCATCCGCACCTGGTGTTGCAGGTGGATGTCGGAGGTGGAGAAGAAGACGTGCATCATCGGGTTCGCGGCCGGTTTCAGCGCCTCGATCGCGGCGTCGATGTCCACCTTCACGCAGCGCGCGAGCGCGGCGACAGTGACATCCTTGCACTGCCGCGCGATCGTCTTGACCGACTCAAGGTCGCCAGGGGAGGCGATCGGGAAGCCAGCTTCGATGATGTCCACGCCGAGGTCCGAGAGCGCCTGCGCGACCTCCAGCTTCTCTTCGAGCGACATCGTCGCGCCCGGCGACTGCTCGCCGTCGCGCAATGTCGTATCGAAGACCCGGATCCGCGCCCCTGCCACCTCTGCCATTGCTACCCCCTTGGGGGAATTGCTCGTCGTAAGTCGTAAGTCAGTAGTCAGTTCCTCGCACGAAGCAGGTGCTCTCCAACATGGCGCAAGCTCTGAGTGAGACACTGACTACTGACTACTGACTACTGACTACTTACTCCGTGTTCCCCTTCTTGATGAACGGCATCATCGCGCGCAGCTGGTCGCCGACAACCTCGATCTGGTGGTTGGTGGCGGCGGCGCGCATCGCCTTGAAGTTTTCCTGATGGTGGACGCGATTCTCGTCCATCCACATGTGGGCGAAGGTGCCTTCGCGCACGTCGGTGAGAATCTTGCGCATCGACTCCTTCACGCGGGCGTCGATCACGCGCGGGCCGCTGGTGTAGTCGCCGAACTCGGCGGTGTTCGACACCGAGTAGCGCATGTATTTCAGGCCGCCCTCGTACATCAGGTCGACGATCAGCTTGGTCTCGTGCAGGCACTCGAAGAAGGCCATCTCCGGCTGGTAGCCCGCCTCGACCAGGGTCTCGAACCCGGCCTGGATCAGCGCGCTGATGCCGCCGCAAAGGACGGCCTGCTCGCCGAAGAGGTCGGTCTCGGTCTCCTCGGCGAAGGTGGTCTCGATCACGCCCGCCTTGGTGCAGCCGATCGCCTTGCCATAGGCCAGCGCCTTCTCCTTCGCCTCGCCGGAGGCGTCGCGGTGGACGGCGAGCAGGCCCGGTACGCCGGTGCCCTCCAGGTAGAGCTCACGAACACGGTGGCCGGGACTCTTGGGGGCGATCATCGTCACATCGACGCCGGCCGGGGGATCGATGAACTGGTAGTGGATGTTGAAGCCGTGGGCGAACATGATCATATCGCCCTCTTTCAGGTTCGGCTTGATCGATTCCTCGTAGACGGTGCTCTGCAGCTCGTCCGGCACGACGATCATGATGATGTCGGCCTCTTTCGCGGCGTCGGCGACGCTGAGCACGCGCAGACCGCGCGCCTCGGCCTTCGCCTTGCTCTTGCTCCCCTCGGCCAGCCCGACGCGCACGTCGATGCCGCTATCTTTGAGGTTGAGCGAGTGGGCGTGCCCCTGGCTCCCGTAGCCGATCACCGCCACCTTTTTCCCTTCAAGCTTGGCGAGATCGGCATCCTTGTCGTAGTAGATCGTCGCGGCCATTCCCATCCCTCCTGATGCGAGTCGGATAGTCGGGCAGTGGGGCAGTCAGGTAGAGGTCTACTATCCGACTATCGGCCTGCCAACTCCGTCCCAATCGCTCCGCAACATCGCGTACATCGCGATGTCTTCCTGGATGCCATCCTTATAGCTGTAGCCCCGCAGCAGCCCTTCGTAGGCCATCCCGATCTTCTGCATCACCTTTGCGGAAGCGGGATTACGAGGATAACAGGTTGCCTGAATTCGCACCAATCCGAGCTGCGCGAAGCCGAAAGCGACGATGCGCCGGGCGGCTTCGGTGGTGTAGCCGTGGTTCCAGTGCTCGGTCCCGAGCCAGTAGCCGATCTCGGCGCGACGGAAGCGCGGCGTGGGGGTGATCGCGATCCCGCCGAGCAGCTCGCCGCGATCCTTGTGCTCGACCGCGAAGCTGTAGAACGAGCCATCGGCGGCGGCGGGCGCGTGCGAGGCGATCCACTGCATCGCCAGCCCGGCGGGGTAGGGG
This sequence comes from Chloroflexia bacterium, assembly GCA_046328475.1. GTDB lineage: Bacteria > Chloroflexota > Chloroflexia > Thermomicrobiales > CADCWN01 > CADCWN01. The sequence goes on from JAXLWN010000083.1 coordinate 14,558, forward strand.
TGCGGGATGTTCAGCGTCATCTCCGAGACGCGGCGCTCCCCGGCCATCCGCTCGACCTCGGGCGCGTCGTCCGGGGTGAACGGGCGGAGGCGAAGGCGCTCGGTTTCCATTGTGGGCAGCGCGGTCACGGCTTGTTGCATCTCGATCCGTCGGCACTCGTTTCGGTTCGGTTAGGGAGAAAGCAGGAGGGGCGTTCGCTTGAACGCCCCCCGCTGCCTCAGCCTTCGTTGTTGCCGCCCCGCGCAACGGCGACCCGCCCGGTGCGGGCAATCTCCTTAATGCCGTAGGGGCGCAGCATGTCCAGCAGGCTCTCGATGCGCGCGACCGAGCCGACCGCCTCGATCACCAGCGCCCGGGGAGCGACATCGGCGATCTGCGCCTTGAACATCTCCGCGATCTCGCGGATCGCGGTGCGCGTCTCGTCGGTGGCATTCACCTTGATCAGCGCCAGTTCGCGCATGACCAGCCGCTCGTCGCTCAGGTCGATGACCTTGCGGACCTCGATCAGCTTGTAGAGCTGCTTGATCGCCTGCTCGGTCGCCGCCTCGTCGCCGCGCAGCGAGATCGTCATGCGCGACATGCCGGCCTGCTCGCTCGCCCCGACATTGAGGCTGTCCACGTTGAAGCGTCGCCGTCGCAGCAGGCTCGACACCCGGTTCAGGACGCCCGGATGGTCGTCAACCAGCACGCTCAGCGTGCGCTCACCCCGCCCGGGAGTTGTGCCATTGGTACTGATCGTCATCATGTTCCCCCTGCGGGAATTGACGATTGACGATTGTGGATTGACGATTTCCATGGCGTTCGTCTCTATTCGTCAATCGTCATTCGTCAATCGTCATTCCACCGATTCCGGTTCGCTCTCGATCATCTGGGAGTTCGCACCGCCGGGCGGCACCATCGGGTAGACATTCTCTTCCGGGTTGATGCGAAAGTCGATCAGCACCGGGCCGTTGTGGGCGCGGGCGCGCTCGATGGTCGGGATGACCTCTTCGGGGCGCTCGGCGCGCAGGCCGAGGATGCCGTAGGCGTCGGCGAGCTTCACGAAGTCGGGCGCGTTGATCGGGGTATGGGCATAATTGCCGCCGTGGAAGAGTTGCTGCCACTGACGCACCATGCCGAGGTAGCCATTGTTGAAAACGGCGATCTTGACCGGCAGGTTCTCCTGCGTCAGGGTGGCCAGCTCCGCCAGCGACATCTGGAAGCCGCCGTCACCGACGATGGCCCAGACTTCGGCGTCGGGATTGCCGACCTGCGCGCCCAGCGCGGCGGGGAGGCCGAAGCCCATCGTGCCCGCGCCGCCGGAACTGACCCAGCGCGCGGGGTGCTCGTATTCGCCCCACTGCGCGGCCCACATCTGGTGCTGGCCCACGTCGGCGGTCATGACTGCCTCGCCCTTGGTCGCCGCGCGGATCGCCGCCAGCAGCTTGAAGGGGGAGATGCCCGGCTCGTCGGCCTCGAAGACCGGCGCTGGCGGCGCGATTTCCCAGGAGGCGATCTCGCCGCGCCACTCGCGGTTGTCGCAGGGCTCGACCGCCTCGATCAGCCGGGTCAGCACGCGCTTGGCGTCGCCGACGATTGGCACGGCGGTCTTGACGTTCTTGCCGATCTCGGCCGGGTCGATGTCCACATGGATGACGGTGGCGTTCGGCGCGAACATGTCGGTGCGCCCGGTGGCGCGGTCGTCGAAACGCGCGCCGATGTTGATCAGCACGTCGCACTTGTCCACGGCGCGGTTGACGTGCGCGTGGCCGTGCATCCCCATGAAGCCGATCGCGTTCGGATGGGAGGCGGGCAGCGTGCCGAGGCCGTGCAGGGTGAAGGCGACCGGGAGATCGGTCTTCTCCACGAACTGGCGGAACTCGTCCATCGCGCCGCTGATGTAGATGCCGTGCCCGGCCATCACGACCGGGTACTTGGCGGTCTCGATCAGGCGGGCGGCGTGCTTGATCTGCCCCATGTTGCCGTTCAGGTTGGGGCGATAGCCGGGCATGTCCACGATGAACTTGCCGCTGGTCGGCTGGGTGACGGCGACGATGGTGCTCTTCGGGATGTCAACCAGGACGGGGCCGGGGCGACCGCTGCGCGCGATGTGGAAGGCCTCGGCGATGACGCGCGGGATGTCGGCCACATTCTCGATCTGGAAGGAGTGCTTGGTGATCGGCAGGGTGACGCCGATGATGTCGACTTCCTGGAAGGCGTCCTTGCCGATCATCGGCAGGCCGACCTGGCCGGTGATCGCCACCAGCGGGGTCGAATCGAGCAGGGCGTCGGCGATGCCGGTGACGAAGTTGGTCGCGCCGGGACCGCTGGTCGCGAGGCAGACGCCGACCTTGCCGGTGGTGCGAGCGTAGCCTTCGGCGGCGTGCGCGGCCCACTGCTCGTGGCGCACGAGGATGTGGTGCAACTGCGGCTCGTAGCTCGGCAATACGTCGTAGAGGGGGATGACCGCGCCGCCGGGATAGCCGAAGATGACCTCGACTTCCTCGCGGAGCAGGGCGTCGCAGAGGGCGTGCGCGCCGATGTATTGCCCGTTGGCCGGGAGCATCGTTGGCGTTCGACGTGTTCGATTGATCGCGACGGTCATGTTGCTCTCCTGTGTTTCAGTAATGAGTAACGAGTAATGAGTAACGAGTAAGGCGACCTTCTGGCTGACGGTGATTCCTCATCACTCATCACTCGTTACTCGTTACTCCTCACATGCCCAGGAATCGGGCTGCCAGGATCAGGACCTCGATCGCGAGGCCGACCGCCGCCGCGACAACGGCGCGGCGCTGGAACGCATCCCGCCGCTCGGCGAGTCGCGCCACAGCTACCGCACCATGCACCCGCCTGCGTGTTGCTATCTGCCGCTGTTGCATCGTTGCTCTCCCGGTTGTCAGAGGTCAGAGGTCAGAGCTCAGAGGGATTCTTTTCTGGCATCTGATCTCTGACCTCTGACCTCTCGTCCCCTACTCCTCGCCGCCGAAGTCGAACTCGTGGGCACTCTCACGCCAGAGGTGGCGGAGGCTGGGTCGCTCGGGTTGCGGCTCGTCCTGCGGCCCGGACCAATAGCTCTGCCACCAGTCGGACCACTCCCGCTCGTCGCTCCCCTCGGCGGGGACTACCGGTTGTCGCTCCGTCTCCTCACGCATGACCCCTCTCCTTTGAGTTCCCGCGCGGTTCGGCCGCACTGCCGACCAGCCCCCGCGCACCACACCCTACGCCCTACCGACCGTTCGCCGCCCAAGAAAAAGCCCCCCGTTGTCCGGGGGGCTTGTGTCGCTCTCGCTTTTCTTACCGCGCCGCTCGCCCCCCAAACACCGTTAGCCTCCCAATAAGGAGGAGGCCAATAAGGAGGACGACGACGACAGGGGTCACACTGGGTTGTTGTGACTGCTGTCGCATCGTACTCATGGCGTCGGTTCGCTCCACTCAGCGGACACGCTTGTCGACATCTTTATCCTAGCAGCCGGGATGAACATCTGTCAAGACGGGATCCCGGTACTTTGGTGCAAGATCGACGCCACTTACTCGCGTTTCGTCCAGATTGCACATTTGCGACGGTTGTCTTCTTGTATGGGTCTTGTGTGGGTACGGTATGCTTGTGGATAGCAACTGGACGCACGCGATGTTTAAGGATGGCTGCCATGTCTACCTCCACCTTCGCCCTCGGGCCGGAATTCGATCTGCTGCTGGACGACACGGAGGAGTCGCTTGTGGGCGCGTCATATCATCGGGGAACATGACCCAGCTGTATGACGGGCTGATCCTCTGCGGCCCGGAGCGCGACCTGCCCTGGTTCGTCGGCAACCAGATCAAGCTGATGATTCCGCGGCAGGGGGAGCACCCGGCCTACCAGCCGTCGCCGGACATCCTGGTCCACCCGACGCTCGGGGAAGGTGAACGGACTTCGCTCAGCCTGGTTGATGATGGCCCCCCCGCGCTGATTATTGAAGTCGCCAGTCCCTCGACTGCGGTGGATCATGATCTGAACCTGATGTCACCGAGGGGAAAGCCAGCGGTTTACGAGCGGATCGGGGTGTCGGAGTATCTCGTATTCGATCCGATCGGGCAGATTCTGCCGGGCCAGATCCGGGCGTGGCGGCGCGGTGCGCGGGGTTATGAGCCCTGGGAACCCGCAGGGGATGGTCGCTGGCACAGCGGGTCACTGGGGATACGTTTCGCGCCGCAGGGCTTGTGGCTACGCCTCTACGACCAGGAAGGGCAACTCGTCTCGAATATCCGCGAGATGCATCGCGAACGACAACGGCAGGATACTGAGCTTGCGCGACTGCGAGCCGAGTTGCACCGTCTGCGCGGCAAGTAGGCCCCGAACGGCCGTTGGTCAGGTTCGAGGGTGCCATGTTCCAAGCGATCTTGCAGAGCGTCCCCGCTTTGATTGGCCGTGAGGCCGAGTTGACGCGACTGTGGGAAGGTTTTGCAGTCGCCCGGGGCGGGCAGACGACGGTCGTCGCGCTCGCGGGGGAGCCGGGAATCGGCAAGAGTCGGCTGCTGGCGGCGCTGGCGGAGCGCGCGACCGGGCAGGGGGCGCTGATCCTGCGCGGCGGCGCGGTCGAGGCGGAGGGGATGCCGCCCTATCTGCCGTTCCTGGAGGCGCTGGGGCGCTACGCGCGGACCGCACCGCTGGAGACTCTGCAGGTCCAGTGCGGGATGGTCGCACCGGTTCTGGCGCTGATCCTGCCCGAGTTGGCGCGTCGCCTCGGGCAGCCCGCCGAGGCCGAGCCCCTCCCGGCCGAGCAGGCGCGGTTGCGCCTCTACGAGGCGGTCACCAGCCTGCTCGCGAACATCGCTGCGGGACAGCCGGTGGTGCTGGTGCTGGATGATCTGCACTGGGCCGACCCCGCATCGCTCGATCTGCTGCGCCACATCGTCCGCACGCAGCCGGCGTTGCCGCTGCTGATCGCCATAGCTTACCGGCCGGGCGACGCGGCCGACAATCCGGCTCTGGAGCGCGCGAGGGCGGATTTGCGCCGCTTGCGCGCCCTGGTCACCGTTGAGCTTACCCCGCTGGCGGCGCGCGAGACGGCCGCGCTCGCCGCGAGCCAGCTTACCGGTGCGACCGATGCCACGCTCGCCGCGCTGCTCCACGACCACAGCGAGGGCAATCCCTTCTTCGCCGAGGAGTTGCTGCGCGCCTGGGCGGAATCGGGGGTGATCGAGCAATCCCGCGGACGCTGGCGGGTGGCCAGGGCACCGGGCGAGATCCCACCGGGGACGATCCTGGAGACGGTGCGGCAGCGCCTCGCGCACCTGCCCGCGGCTACGCACGAATTGCTGCGGACGGCGGCGGTGATCGGCCGACAGTTCGACGCGATCTTGCTCGCCGGGGCCAGCGGTCAGGAGGCGGAAGGGGTCGAGGAGCAACTGATCCCGGCGGTTCGCGCCCAATTGATCGACGCCGATGGCGCGGGAGGCTATCGCTTCGGCCACGACCGGGTGCGGGAATGTCTTTATGCCGAAGTGACGCCGCTGCGCCGACGGCGGCTGCACGGCTTCATCGGCGGGGCGCTCGTGGCCGGGGCGGCGGAGAGTTCCGCGAAGGGGGTGGCCGATCTCGCCTTCCACTTCGCGCGCAGCGGGGATCGGGCGCGCGGCGCGCACTACTCGCGCCTCGCCGCCGGGCGGGCGCTGGCGATGTCGGCCACCGGCGACGCGATCCGCCACTTCCGGATGGCGCTCGACCTGCTCGACGCGGATGACCCCGAGCGCGGGGCGCTGTTCCTCCAACTCGGCGGGGCGGCATTGCTGGAGAACGCCGAAACGGAGGTTCAAGCGGCGTTTGGTGCCGCGCGCGAGTGGTTCCTGCGCGCCGGGGACCGGCGAGCGGCGGCCCGCGCCGCGCACGGGCTCGGCCAGATGGCCTGGCGGCAGGAGCGCCTGGCGGCGGCGCTGGCCGCGTTCGAGGAAGCGCGCGACCTGCTGGGCGACGAGGAATCACCCGAGTCGGTGCAGGTGCTGACCGATCTGGGGAGCCTGCTGGCGGTCAGTCTCGCCCGCCAGGACGAAGGGTTGGGCTATGGACACCGCGCGCTTGCGATCGCCCAGGCGCTCGGCGACCGCAGGCTGGAGGCGACCGCAGGCCGGACCGTTGGCAATCTGCTGATCCGGGGGAACGACTTCGCCGCCGGACTGCTGCTGCTGGAGGGCGCGCTCGCGCTCGCCGTGGCAATCGACGACCCGGCCGAGGCGGCGGAGTGCTGCGGCTGCCTGGCCGTTGCCTACGACTGGCTGGGGGATATCGAGCGCGCGATCGACGTGGCGTTGCGCCGGAGGGGCTTCGCCGAGCGGACGCACGATGCGTTCCAGTTGCGGCACGTCGATGGTTGGTTGGCGGCGATGTACTGCTACCGCTGCCGCTGGGACGAGGCAGAGCGGCTGATCGCCGGGAGCCGGGAATTCATCGAGCGACTGAATAGCCCCGAGCCGCTGGCCACCTGGCACATCCTGCGCGGCATGCTCGCCTGGCTACGCGGCGATTTCGCCGCTGCGGAAGAGCCGTGCGACACGAGCATCGCGCTGCTGCGCGAGATCGGACCGGCGGCGACGATCTGGTATCTGGGGAATCTGGCGATCACCAAGTTCGGCGTCGGCAAGCACACGGAAGCATTGGCGCTGATGGCCGAACTCGACCACCTCGTCGCCGAGCACCCGCCGGAGAGCATGGCGTCGGCCGAGGCGCTTACATACCTGACACAGCTGGCGATCTCCCTCGGCGACCGGGCGCGGGCCGACGCCTACGCCGCGCGCCTCGCACGATTCCGGGATCAACACCACGGCTATCTCGTCGATCGGCTCCTCGGGGAGTGCGCGATCCTGCGCGGCGACTGGGGCGCGGCCGGGACGTGGCTTGGCGCGGCCGAGGCTAACGCACAGCGTTATGACAACCAGATGGAAGGCGCGCACTTGCTGCTATCGCGCGCCGAACTTGCCCTCGCGCGGGGCGGGGCGGGGAGCGCCGCCGAGGCTCGCGCGCTCCTGGCGCGGGCGGTGTCGCGCTACCAGCAGCTCGGCATGACCGGTTGGGAGCGTCGGGCGCGCGAGCGGCTGCGTGCGCTCCCCAGCCAACCGCTCCGCAGGCCCGCCGCCCCGCTGCCCGCCGGGCTCAGCGGGCGCGAAGCCTCCGTGCTGCGCCTGGTCGCCGAAGGAAAGAGCAACCGCGAGATCGCGGCGGCGCTGGCCCTCAGCGAGAAGACAATCGCCAACCACCTCACCGGCATCTTCAACAAGATCGGCGTGGATAACCGCGCGGCGGCGGCGGTCTTCGCCGCGCGCCACGGATTGGCGGAGGTGCCATAGGGGGATCGGGAAGAACTTCCTATTGCGCCCGATCTCGACCTTCCCATGCACTCCGCAGGTCGCGCGCAGCATCGGGAATTCCTTCCGATGTGCCCGGCGGCGTGCTGCCCCATGATGGTGGCATCGGACGTTGGCCGATGCGGCAACCAGGACAGGAGGCAGGCGATGCGCGGCTCGAAGGGTGATATTCCGGTGGCGGTGGCGGTTCCCGAGGCGACGATTCGGCAGGCGGAGTGGGGCGGGATCAACGTCGAGATCGGCGAGATCGCGGGCGACCTCGACGTGGCACCGTTCTTCCAGGGGCTGCCGAACGACGAATGCCAGTGCCCGCACTGGGGCTATGTTATCAAGGGGACGCTGCGCTACCGCTCGCGGGACCGGGAGGAAGTGTTCAGCGCGGGCGATGCGTACTATGTCGGCCCCGGCCACATCCCGGTCTACGAGGCGGGGTTGGAGTACGTCGAGTTCAGCCCGGCGGACGTGTTGCAGCAGACGATGGAAGTTGTCGAGCGCAACATGATGGCGATGGGGGCGCAATAGCGCTGTTCCATCAGGCATAGCCGGGCATGGGTGCCCGGCCATGCCCCGCACAGCCGGGCGCAAGGGCTGACGACATGCTGACCGATGATTGATGCTGATTGATATGGAAGGCGGCAAGACGATGACCGAAGCAACGATCGCCCCACGAGATGCGGTTGTGGCCGGGGATTGGCAGACTGCGGCGGCGCAGAACCTGGCGGAGGCGTGGCTGACTCCGGCCGAGGCGCAGGGGCAGCGCACCCAGCGTGAGGCGACGGTTTGGCTGGCTGACAGCGACCTGCCGCACCCGTTCATGCATAGCGCGACGCTCCTCGCGCCGCTCGGCGAGGGGGATGCGGCGGAATGTATTGCGCGGCTGCGCCGCTTCTACGCCGCCGGAACGGGCGATTCCTGGGCGCTCTGGAGCGCGTGGCCCACGCCCGACCTCCGGCCATTCGGCGGAATCTTCGTCGGCCAGCCGCCGCTGATGGTGCGACCGGCGGGACCAATCCCGCCCGCGCCGCCGGAACTGGCGATTCGCGAGGTGACCGATGCGGCGGCGTTGGTGGACTTCGAGCGCACCTTCATCGAGGGCTACCCGATCCCCGAACTCCAGCCGTTCCAGGCGGGCAGGCTCTTCACCCCGCCGGTATTGGGCGGCGACTATCGCCTCTGGCTCGGCTACGCCGAGGGGCGACCGGTCACCTGCGCCATCGCGCAGGTCAGCGCTGGCGTGGTCGGGGTCCACCTCGTGGCCACGCTGCCGGAGGCGCGCGGGCGCGGCTACGGCGCGGCGATCACCGCCCGGGCCACCAGCACCGCCCCCGACCTCCCGGCGGTGCTGCAAGCGAGCGATCTCGGCCGCCCGGTCTACGAGCGGATCGGCTTCCGCGTCCATAGCCGCTTCGATCTGTGGATCTTCCCGGCTACGGCCGATTGAGCAGATACGGCCTGTAGAGAGAGGAAGCGCAGGGGGCGGTCCACGCCGGACCATCCCCTGCGCGCGTGCATTCCCGCGTGCCATAACTGCTATCGTTGAGCTATTGAACAATGTGAGCACTGCTCCACACTCAATAGAGGAGAGTGAGCATGGTCGCATCACCCACTATCCGACCCATTGAGCCCTCCCCGAACACGTTTGACGCGGTTCTCGCGTCTGCGCGGGATCTCCCATTCGCCGAACAGGCTCGGCTGATCATGGCGCTGCTCCCGGCGGTGCTCCCGTCAGTGGAAGCAGCACGGCAGGGCGGCGGCGCACCGATTTCCAGTGGCACGGCTGAGAACCTGGAGGCACTGATCGCGCATTGGGAAGCTGGACCCGAGGATGACGATCCGCTCTGGGATGAAATCTGGCGTAACCTGGGGATCGACGTGTCGGGTGCCTCCCGGTGAGCCGACACATCCTCCTCGATGCTGGTCCGCTTGGCCTGCTGACCACGCCGCGCAGTACGCCACCGGTAGAGGCAATCCGCGCCTGGTTGATCGAGCGGCGCACAGTCTGCCCCTCAACACATCCACCATGCGCCAGGCGGCAGTATTCTGGGCACAGCTTCGACGTCAGGGAACACCGACCGCTGCCCCGGATGCGCTCGATGCCGATGTCATCCTGGCAGCCCAGGCTACGCTACTGGCTGCCGCAGGTCACGAGGTTATCGTGGCGATCATGAATCTCGGCCACCTTCAACGCCTCGTGCGAGCGCTCCAGTGGCAGGCAATTCGCTGATCACCCCGCGCCGGGGCACAGCACTATCCCTCTGCGGTCGATCACCCGGCTGACTTTGTGAAAAGTCGTACAAAGTCGTTGCCCTCACCAAAGCCCCATGCTATAGTTGTTGCGGCCCGCGCGGGGGATTGGGGAGCCGCCCCGGGCGAATGACAGCGAGGGGTGGAGGACAAACGTGGTCGATAATTACGCGATCATCCTGATCATGATCCTCACCGTCTTCGGGGCGGGCGCGGTGTTGGTCAGCCTCGGCATCGTGATTCGCCCCTACAAGCCGAACAAGCGCAAACTCTCGCCCTATGAGAGCGGCGTGCCGGATGTCGAGCCGCTCAAGGGGCGCTATACCCCGCGCTTCTATGTGATCGCCATCCTCTTCGTCATCTTCGACATCGAAGCCATCTTCCTCTATCCGTGGGCGGTCGCATTCGACCGCCTCGGCATTTATGGCCTGATCGAGATGGTCGCCTTCATCGCCTTGCTGCTCTTCGGCTATGTCTACGCCTGGCGCAAGGGCGGGTTGGAGTGGGTGTGAGGACGGTTTGAAGGTTTGAGGGTTTGAAGGTTCGAATGTTGAACCCGCGAACCTTCAAACCTGTGAACGTGGAACGCCGAGCAAAGCGAGGCCCGTATGCTTGAGAATCGGTTCGAGAAGAACGTTCTGACCACGACGGTCGATCACCTCTTCACCTGGGCGCGGCGCAGCAGCCTGTGGCCGATGACGTTCGGGTTGGCGTGCTGCGCGATCGAGATGATCTCGGGCGCGCAGGCGCGTTGGGACTTCGCCGAGCGGTTCGGCATGCTCTACCGCGCTTCGCCGCGACAGTCGGACCTGATGATCGTCTCCGGCACGGTCACGTATAAGATGGCCCCGCTGGTCTATCAGCTCTACGAGCAGATGCCCGAGCCGAAGTGGGTCATCTCGATGGGCGCGTGCGCCAATTTCGGAGGGCCGTTCGACACCTACGCCACGCTGCAGGGTGTGGACCGGATCATCCCGGTGGATGTCTACGTCTCCGGGTGCCCCCCGACCCCGGAGGGGCTGATCGCGGGCATCCTGGAGTTGCAGAACCGGGTGATCAAGTATCAGTCGGTGATCACGAAGCAGGGGCCGGAGGTCGCGCGCAACATTCGCCTGAAGGAGCGCGAGGCGGCGGGCTTGCAGCGGGTCGTCTCGCTGCGGCAGGCCGGCCCGGCGGCGCACACGGTGCTGGTGAACGATCCAGACGGCAAGCGGCTGGTCTCGACGCTGCGCGGGGGTGAGGATCGCCCCCGGCTGGGGAGCGGGCAGGAATGACCGACCAGGCACAGGCGGCCCCCCCGAGGGAGCCCTCCATTGTCGCGCGCCTGCGCGAGCGCTTCCCCGACGCGGTCGAGGAGGTGACCAATTTTCGCGGGCAACTGACGATCCGCATCCGCAACGAGGATATCTTCGCGGTTTGCCTCTACCTGCGCGATGAGCCGGATTGGCGCTTCGACATGCTCTCCGACCTCTGCGGCGTGGATATGATCAAGCTGCGGGAGATCCCGCGCTTCGACGTGGTCTACCAGCTCTATTCGGTGCGCCACAACCGCCGCTTGCGGCTGAAGACCGCCGTGGACGAGTGGGGCGCGGTCGCCTCGGTGACGCCGCTCTGGCCGGGCGGCAACTGGCAGGAGCGCGAAGCCTACGACATGTTCGGCATCAATTTCGAGGGGCACCCCGATCTGCGCCGCATCCTCTTGCCCGACGACTGGCACGAATTCCCGCTCCGCAAGGAGATCGCCCAGGAGGGCGACCGCCTGGAGGCCGACCGCTGGCTGGCGAAGCAGGGGATACCGATTCGATTGACGGAGTAGTAGTCAGTAGTCAGTAGCCAGTAGCCAGTAAGGGATTCGGACCCACTGACTACTGACTACTGACTACTGACTACTACGAACGGAGTGAGCCGATGGCCGACACGCTCGTCCCCAGCAGCGGCACTGCGATCGAGATCACAGACGAGCAGCAGCTCGATGATGTGCATCGGGTGATCACCCTCAACATGGGGCCGCAGCACCCCAGCACGCACGGCGTGTTCCGCGTGGTGCTCGACCTGGAGGGGGAGATCATCACCGACGCGCGCCCGGTGATGGGCTACCTCCATCGCGGCGTCGAGAAGCTGTTCGAGAACCACCGCTACCCGCAGATCATCCCCTGGACCGACCGCACCGACTATGCGGCGGCCCCGGCCAATAATCTCGCGCTCTGCATGGCGATCGAGCAGTTGTGCGGGATCGAGGTGCCCGAGCGCGCGGAGTATTTCCGGGTCATCCTGGCGGAACTCAGCCGGATCTCGTCGCACCTGCTCTGGGTCGGCACGCACGCGCTCGACCTCGGCGCGCTCTCGATGGTGCTCTACGCCTTCCGCGAGCGCGAGATGATCCTCGATCTCTTCGATTCGTTCTGCGGTGCCCGCCTGACGACGAACACGATGGAGATCGGCGGCTTCACCCGCGATATCCCCGACGGCTGGCTCGAGAAGTGCCGCGAGTTCACGAAGATTTTCCCCAGCCGACAGCAGGAATATGTCGATCTGCTCTCGGCGAACCCGATCTGGCTGAACCGCACGAAGGGCATCGGCGTGATCACCGCCGAGGATGCCATCGCCTACTCGCTCACCGGGCCGATGATTCGCGGCTCCGGTGTCGCCTACGACATCCGCAAGGCGAAGCCGTACCTGGTCTACGACCGTCTCGATTGGGAGGTGCCGATCGGCGAGAACGGCGACACCTACGACCGCTACCTCGTGCGCATGGAAGAGATGCGCCAGTCGATCCGCATGATCGAGCAGTGCCTCGACCAGATGCCGTCGGACGGGGCGTTCCTGGCGCGCGAGTCGAATTATGTCCAGCCGCCGCACCTCGCGTCGCAGTACAACGCCGAGGATATGCAGCGGCACTTCGTCTGGACGATCAAGGGGCCGCGCCCGCCGAAGGGCGAGGTCTACACCGCGACCGAGGGACCGAAGGGCGAGATCGGCTTCTACATCATCAGCGACGGCTCGCCCGTGCCCTATCGCCTGCACTATCGCGCGGCGAGCTTTGTGAACCTGCAAATCCTGCCCAAGCTGGCGCGCGGCGCGATGCTCGCCGACGTGGTGGCGCTGATCGGGACGATCGACATCGTGCTGGGGGACGTGGACCGCTAGGGGCGAGGGTGCGTGGACGAGGCGACGGAGCGGAGAACACTCGTCGGGTATCACGGCACATCGATAATATCGGTGCCAACACTCCTTCGTGGCGTGGCGACACAGGCAGAGCGCAACTTCCCACGACGTGGGCAGTTGGGAATTGGGTTCTATGCTACCAATGACTACCCGATGGCGGTAGAGTTCGCGCGAGTTGCAGTCAGGGTGGTAGGGGGATATCGATCCGTGATCAATGTGTACGCGCGTCAGTTCGACACGCTCATAGGGCTGGAAGTTCCGCAGGAACTATGGTGGAACATTGCTGACGACTCGCCCTACGTCACCGACGTTGACTACCTCACTTCAGCGATCGATGGCTATCCTGAGATCCGTCAGACGAAGTTCAACCCGCGCGCCTATCACGCGCTCATTGTGGAGTTGCCATCATGAGCAAGTTTGTGGATCATCTGCGGGACATTGACCCTCTCGACTACTTCTCGCCACAGGAGATGAATTACATCATCGTGTTCGTCTATTCGATGCTGTTCGCCGCAGCGCGAGAAGAGTGCGACCGGATAGCCTTCACCATCAATGATGTCACCTGGAGCAAGGACGGGTTGCCGAAGGGGCAGCACCCCGAATCGCCGCGCCAATCGGTGACCTTCCGCGAGACGATCAAGCAAATCATCGATCATGATCCGGTTGTGCGCGAACACTTGCGGCCGGTGAAGCCGAATTCGACGCGGGCCATCGGCGAACCATCCTGGGACAGCTACCAGATTCTCTATCCCGAGTTGGCCGCGATCGGGGCGACCGCGAGCGACGATGCCGCGAGCCGACAACCGATACACCGGAGTTAGACGATGCCGACGAAAGCGCCGAACAAGCTGATCACCTGCACGATCAACGGCAAGCAGGTCCAGGTGCCCGAGGGGACGCTGGCGATCGAGGCCGCGCGCATGCACGGCTTCGATATCCCCAACTTCTGCTACGAGCCGAGTTTGCGGCCGTGGGGTTCCTGCCGCATGTGCATGATCGAGGTCCACGGGCGGCGACCCTACGTCACCGAGGGCTGCTCGTTGCCGCTGCGCGAGGGGACCGAGATTTCGACCCACTCGCCCGCCTGCGTGCAGGCGCGGCAGGACATGATGCGCTTCTTCCTGATCGACCACGCGCTCGACTGCCCGGTCTGCGACAAGTCGGGCGAGTGCAAGATGCAGGACTACACGGCGGAGTACAACGTCTACAACAACCCCTTCCGCCGCCCCAAGCGCGCCGAGGAGACGCGGCACTACTCGCCGCTGATCGCCTACAAGCTCGACCGCTGCGTCGTCTGTGCCCAATGCGTGCGCGTCTGCGACGAAATCGTCGGGGCGACGGCGATCTCGATGGCCCAGCGCGGCTACAACTCGGAAATCGTGCCGGCCTTCGGCAACAGCCTCTTCGACACCAATTGCACCCACTGCGGCAACTGCGTCGCGGTCTGCCCGGTCGGCGCGATCCTGGACCGCAACTACTCCGACCACGAGTGGAAGCTCGACCACACCGTCACCACCTGCCACATGTGCGCGGTCGGCTGCCGGATCGACGCCCGCACGATCAGCGGCGAGCTGAAGCGGATGGACGGCGTGATGTACGAGGGGGTCAACCACGGCTACCTCTGCTCGCGCGGGCGCTGGGCCTACGACTACGCCCAGGCTCCCGACCGGCTGAAGACGCCGCTCATCCGGCGCGGCAATCGCTACGATCCCGCCACCTGGGACGAGGCGCTGGGCTACATCGCGATGCGCCTCGGCGAGTTCCGCGACGGCTCGTTCTACGGCGTCGGTTCGTCCCAGGCGACGAACGAGGAAGCCTATCTCTTCCAGCTCTTCACCCGCGTGGTGATGGGGACCAACAACCTCGACACGAATGCGCGCTACAGCCAGGCTCCCTGGCAGCAGGCGTTCAAGCAGTCGTTCGGCCTCGCGGCGACGACCAACGAGATCCACGAAATCCGCAAGATGAAGTGCCTGCTGGTCGTCGGGGCGAACGCGCCGGAGACCCACGCGGTCACGTCCTACTGGATGAACCTCGCGGTCAAGACGCACGGCGACCCCGCCACGCTGATCGTGATCGACCCGCAGTGGAACCTGCTCTGCCAGACCGCCAACATCTGGCTGCGGCCGAAGCCGGGCACGGATGGCGCGCTGCTGAACGGCATGGCGAAGTACATCCTGGACGAGGGGCTGGCGAACGAGGCGTTCCTGGCCGACCGCGCCGAGGGTCTCGAAGAGTGGAAGGCGTCGCTGGCGGACTTCACGATCGAGCGCGTCAGCCGCGTCACGGGTTGCCCGGCCGACGACATCCGGCAGGCCGCGCGCCTCTACGCCACCGGCGGCAACCGCAAGGAGGGCGAGGGCTACGGCCCCTCGGCGGCCTTCTTCGGCAACGGCCTGACGCAGCATCGCGGCGGCGTGGACAACGTCCTGGCACTGAACAACCTCGCCATCCTGACCGGCAACGTCGGGCGCGAGTTCGCCGGGGTCAACACCTTCGTCGGCGACGCCAACACGCAGGGCAGCGGCGACATGGGCGTCGCGCCGGACCGCCTGCCCGGCTGGGCCGACCTGGGCGACGCCGAGGCCCGCGCCCGCTTCGAGGAGCTCTGGCTCTCGCGCTGGACACCGGGGCACGGCTCCGCCGCGCTGCCGACGACCGCCGGGCTCACGCTGAGCGATCTGCCCGGCGCGCTGGAGGATGGGCGGGTGCGGGCGCTCTGGGTGC
>JAXLWN010000084.1:0-29172 GCA_046328475.1 Chloroflexia bacterium
GGCGAGGCGCGTGGCGACCAGCGGGGCCAGCGCGACGAGCCAGGTGACATACCAGGGCCAGAACCAGGGCGTCGCCAGCACCAGATAACCGAAGAGGATCCAGAAGGCCGCGCGCAGCCACCCGTCGGTGTCGCGCGTGCGCCAGGTCATGTACAGCCAGAGGATCAGGAACGCCACTCGCCCCACCAGTTTGACCCCCTGCCCCGCCAGTTGCGTGCTCAGATCGGGCGGCAGGATCAGGTTGAGCAGCGAGCGCACACCCCAGTAAACGAGTTGCAGCAGCGAATTGTCGTAGCGCGACATCGCGGTCGCGTCGAGCAGGAAGAGCGGGTTGCGGAGCGCGCTCGCGAACGGTGCCCAGAAGACCACGAAGGTCACGATCGCGACCGCCCCGGCCTGCGCCCAGGCGACCACGCGCGCCCGGCTGAACCAGCGCCCCGGTGCCGCCGGGGTGTCGCGCCAGAGCAGCAGCAGGTAGGCCGGGACGACCAGCAGGGTGATGAACTTGGTGAGGATCGAGAGGGTCAGGCAGAGCGCGACCAGCCAGGGGCGGCTGCGCGGCGCGAGGTGCGCGGCGACGGCGGCGAGCAGGAAAAAGACCAACCCGGCGTCGTTGTGGCCGTTCCCGGCGAACTCGATCAGCGTCAGCGGGTTCCAGGCGTAGAAGATCGTCCCGGCGATCTGCTGCTGCGGGCGCAGTCGGCCGAGGATGTACCAGACCAGCGCGGCGTTGCCGAGGTGGAAGGCCAGCCCCAGCGCGCGGAAGCCGACGATATAGCCCCAGATGTGCGACGTGGCGAGCGGCGCGGCGACCTTGTAGAGCGCGGTGCAGAGTAGCGTCCAGACCGGCCCATAGACCGAGACTGAATCGTGCCAGTCGATCAGCCGGAAATTGAAGTCGAACTGCATGTGGTTGGGCGACGTGGTGTACGGGTTCAGCCCGTAGACCCCGAACGCCTGCCCGTAGACCAGGTAACTGAGTACATCCTTGGAGAAGAGGCGCGGCACGGTGATCAGGCAGATGCCCGCCACGAGCGCCGTGAGCAGGATCGTCCGCTGCGCGTGCGGATCCGCGAGACCAGCCGTGCCGCGCAGCGCCACCCAGAGGGTGCGCGCCAGCAGCGCGACCATCGCCACGAAGACGACCCCCGCCGCAAAAATCGCCAGGTAGAGGAGGGTGCCGGGCTCGACGCGCCCGAAGCTGATCAGCCGCGCCAGCAGCGCGAAGAGGACGTAGCAGGCCACGGTGAGCCCACCGTAGGCGGCGAGCCGCCCCCAACGATCGGCAGCGCGGCGATAGAGCATCCGCAGCGCCCCACCACCCCGCTCCCCGGTCGCCTCGACCGCCGGTGCCGCCCTGTGCCGCTCGATGCCGATCACGTCGCCCGCCCAGCTTCCTCGCGGCCAAACGCCCGCCGCAACAGGGGCATCGCGCGCTCCAGCGCCCGCGCCCGGTGACTGATCGCGCTCTTCTCGTCCATCGACAGCTCGGCCATGGTGCGCCCCCGCTCCGGCATGAAGAAGAGCGGATCGTAGCCGAAGCCGTTGGTGCCGCGCGGCTCGGTCAGCAGCACACCGTCGCAAGTCGCCTGAACCACCTCCACCGCCCCGTCCGGCTGCGCCAGCGCGATGGCGCAGACAAAGTGCCCGGCGCGGTCGGCCTCCGGCAACGGCCCCAGCGCGGCGATCAGGCGTTGTCGGTTCGCCTCGTCGTTCGCCTCTTCGCCCGCGTAGCGTGCCGAATAGACGCCCGGTGCCCCCCCCAGCCCATCCACCGCCAGCCCCGAGTCGTCGGCCAGCGCCGGGAGGCCGCTCCGCTCCGCCGCGTTGCGCGCCTTCAGGATGGCGTTCTCAGCAAATGTTGTGCCAGTCTCGGGCGGTGCTTCCAGCCCGACCGCATCCAGGCCGACCACCCGCAGCGGCAACCCCGCCGCCGCCAGCAAATGATGGAACTCCCGGATCTTGCCGGGATTGGCCGTCGCCAGGACGAGGGTCGGGAGCGTATCGGTGGTCATGCTATGTCCTTGATAGTTCGAAGGTTCAAAGGTTCAAAGGTTGGGCATCAGAACTTGCGAACCTTCGAACTTTCGAACCTTCAAACCGACAACCCAAACAGTTCCAGCGCATTCGCATCCGTCGCCGCAACCACCTCCTCGATCGACTCGCCGCGCGCGGCGGCGATCGCCTCGGCGGTGAAGCGGACGAAGGCTGGTTCGTTGCGCTTGCCCCGGCGCGCCTGCGGCGCCAGGTAGGGGCAATCGGTCTCCAGCAGCAGCCGGTCGCGCGGGATGCGCCGCGCCAGGTCGCGCTGGTGCTCCGCCTTCGGATAGCTGACCGGCCCCGTCAGCGAGATGTGCAGCCCCAGCCCGAGCGCCCGCTCGGCGGTCGCCAGCGAGCCGGAGTAGGAGTGGAGCACCCCGCGCCCGATCCCGCACTCGGCCAGCATCTCGACCACCTCATCCTCCGCCGCCCGGCTGTGGATGACGACCGGCAGGCCAGTGTCGCGCGCAATCGCGAGCTGCGCCCGGAATACGTCGCGCTGGAGGTCGTGCGGGGCATAGTCGCGGTAGAAATCGAGGCCGATCTCGCCCAGGCCGACCACCTTCGGCCCGCGCAGCGCGGCGCGCAGCCGCTCGCCGACCGCCGCCGACCAGGAGCGCGCGTCGTGCGGGTGGATCCCGACAACGGCAAATACCTCGGGGTTGGACGCGCAGAGCGCCGCCGTCGAGGCCCATTTCTCTTCGCTGTAGGCGACGTTCACGATCGCCCGAACCCCCGCCTCGCGCGCCCGCGCCAACACCGCATCGCGGTCGGCATCGAAGGCGCGGTCGTCGAGGTGGGCATGCGTATCGATCAGCGCCACACCCCCACCACTGGAGCCAGTACCATTCCTCACAACGCGCCGGGCGGCGACACGATTACACGGCCGACCACCCCGCGCCCCCGGTCACTCCCCATTGTAGCGAAGTTTCGCCGCGCGCCAAGAGGCAATCGGGCCACGATTGTCCCGAAATTTGCCCAACTGTCACACGATCGCTCGCCCGCGCGTCAATCCGATCGCCGAGCGGCCACGGGCCAGCGATCCTCCGCTAGCCCGTGGCCACTCGGCAGGTCAGCCAGCGCAATGGTCAGGGTTGCCCTTGCAGCGTCAACGTGTCCACGATCGGTCCGAAGAATTGCTGCGCCGCGGCCTCCCACGCCCCGGTCGGCGCGATCAAGCTGATATTCCACTCCTCGCCATTCGTGATGCCGGTGCCGTAGTAGAGATCGATCGTCTTGCCGCTTGCGGTGCAGTCGATCCGCAACGCGGCGAACCTGACCCCGGCGAAGACGTTATAGCCAGCCGACCTGGCCGCCGCGCCGCACTGCTTCCCCAACTCCTCCATGTAGAGTTCGCGCAGGCGATCGATCCCCAGCGAGGCGGTCAGCTCGCCCGCCTGGTTGATCTGGACGGTAGTGATCTCGTCCGGTGCGATAAAGTTGACGTAGCCCAGCCCCTCGTAGGCAGTCTGGATCTGCCAGTCGGGCGGATAGGCGATGGCGAAGGGCATGGTCTTACCGCTATAGACCCTCCAGCCTGATGGGATGGGACCGCGCGGCTGCAGGCCCGCCCCGGGCGTGCCGCCGGTTGCGGGCGCGTCGCCGTTGGTGACGGTGTCGGAGCAGGGGACGGCGAGGCGACGGCCTGCCCACCGAAGTTGAGCGACGCCAGCATGGGATCGAAATAGGCGTCGATGCTGGCGTAGACTTGCGCGACTTTCTCCACGGTGAGGATGCCCCAGGCACGGCCGCGATCGATCCCGACGGCGATATAAAACCAGCGCGCACCATCAGGCATGGAGCATTCGCTGCCCATCGAGATGAAGACCACGCCGCCATAGATCTGCTCCTCCTCGCCAAGTTGCGGCTTGGTCTTCTCGCAACCGGCGGTCACGGCGGTGAAGTACTGCTCGCGCAACTGCTCCAGGCCCAGCGTCGCGGCGCGCTCGCCGAGCGCGCTGATCAGCACCCCCGTGACACCATTCGGGTGGACGAAGGTGATGGAATCCTGATCTTCCTCGACCGACCAGTCGGGAGGATAGGCGATCGCGACCGGCTTCTCCTTGCCGCTGAAGCTCTTCCAACCGGTCGGAATCGGCCCAGTCGGGCGCAACGCGGGCGAGGAGGGCGCGGCAACCGGCCGCGTCGCGGTGGCACTCGGGCGCGGCGTCAGCGTCGGGCTGGCCGTGGGCGGGATCGGGGTGGGACTCGGCGACGGCGCGATCGTCGCGGTAGGCGTCGGCACCGCCGTCGGCGTGCTCGCCACCGTCGGGGTGATCGTGGGCGCGGCAATGGCCGTGGGCGCGGCAGTCGCGGTCGCGGTCGCCGCGCCCGACAGCGCCTTCGTCGGGGCAGCGGCCGGGGTCGCGGCCGAGTTGCCGCACGCCACCAGCCCTGTCAGCAACGCCAGGAGGAGCAAGCGGGAACCGAGGCGCAGCGAGATCCAGCGAGTGTGCATCGCGAACTCCACACAGTGACCGGCCGGGTGGGGCAACTGCCCCACCCGGCCGGTGGAAAGATTACGGCACGACGACGAAGCGCGCGGTCGCCACGATGTCGCCGCCGCCGAAGAGTACCTTCACCAGGCGCACACCGGGGGTGCTGACCTGGATCGTGCCCGCGAACTCGCCAGCGGCGTCGGCGTCGACATCCAGGAAGCCCGTGCGCTGCCCGTTCTCGTCGGTGATCAGCACCCCATAGCCGACCCCCGGCTCGAAGCCAGTCCCCTGGAAGGTCACGGTGCCGCCAGCCTTCACCTCGGCCGGGGTGACCGTCAGGCGCATCGCCGACTGCGGGGTTGGCGTCGGCACCGGGCGCGCAGAGGCGGCCGGGGCGGTGGCGGTCGCCGCGCCGCCGAAGTTGACCGTCGCGAGCATCGGGTCGAAGTACGCATCGGCGCTATCGCCGAAGTCCTCGATCAGATCCAGCGCCAGGATCGTCCAGGTGGTGCGCCCCTGGATTCCCGCCGCGATGTAGAGGAGCGCCACGTCACCCGACGCCTCCTCGCACGACACCCCCAGGTCGGCGAAGGCCACGCCGCCATAGGTCGCCGTGCTGGTTCCCTGGCTCCTGAAGTCGGCGCAGTCGGCGGTCAGTTCCCCGGCGTAGTCGTCGCGCACTCGCTCCGGGGTCTGGCCAGGGGCCGGCGCGCCGCGCGTGCCGATTTGCAACCCGGCGATGCCGTTCGGATGGACGAAGGCCACCTTCCCGGCCGCTTCCTTCACGGTCCAGTCGGGCGGATACGCGATGGCGAAGGGGAGGGCGGTGCCGCTGTAGCTCCGCCACCCCGCCGGGATCGGTCCGTTCGGGCGCAACGCGGCGGGACTGGGCGAGGCGGCCGGGCGCGTGGCGGTGGGTGCCGGCCGCGCGGAAGTGGCCGGGGCGCTCGACGCTGCGGCAGTGCCGCCCGCGATGTTGAGCGACGCGAGCATCGGGTTGAGGACCCGCGCGATCTCGTCGTCGGCGTCAGCGCCGGGCAACACGATCGAGACCTCCCAGCGCGTGCCGTTCACAATCGCGGCGGCGACGAAGAGGCTGAGCGGTTGGCCATCCCGCGCGCAGCTTGCGTCGAGCGCGGCGAAGCGCACATTCCCCAGGGTGGTGTCGTAGCGCGACGAGACCTCCGCGTTCGCGCCGCAGATGTTCCCGCCGATCCGCTTCCAACCATCCTCGCGCAGTTGCTCCTGGTCGGTCGACGTGGTGCGGCCGTCGCTGAGGATTTGCAGATAGTTGTAGGGGGTTGTCGCGGCGGCCGGGTTGAACAGGCCGAAGATATCGCGGTCGGTCGCGACCCAGTCGGGCGGATAGGCGATGGCGAAGGGGAGCTTGCTGTGGGCGAACGACTTCCACCCCGCCGGGATGGTGCCGAGCGGGCGGAGCTGCCCCGTCGCCGTGGGGCTCGGGGCGGCGCTGGGGCGGGCCGTGGCGCTGGGCGCGGCGGAAACGCTGGGTGCCGCCGACGCGGCGCTCGGGCGCGCGGTCGTGGCGGCGCTCGGCGCGGCGGACGCCCCCGCGACATTCGCGGGCTTGCGCGCGTTCTCGACCGGCCCCAACGCCAACCGCCCATACCCCGTCTTGCTCTCCGGCCCCGCCTCCTCCAGATCCCTGGCATTTTGCTGGAGGAACGCCTGGATCTGGTCGGCGGTCGCCCCCGGCTGCGCGCTGAGGACCAGCGCGGCGGCACCGGAGACGTGCGGCGTCGAGGCCGAGGTCCCGGCGAAGCCCTCGGGGCCATACGCCTGGGTCGTGACGCGCGTCGGGGCGCTCAAATCGGGCTTGCGCCGACCGTCGATCGTCGGCCCCTGCGAACTGTAGTCCTCCAGCTTGTCATCCTTGAAGTTGGTCGCGCCGATCGTGAACGCCCCCTCCGCGTCGCCCGGCGCGGAGAGGCTGCCGGTCGGGGTGACGCCGGGGAGCGACTCGGCAATCGGCGTGTTCTTGCCGATCAGATCGAAGCGCACCGCCTTCTGCTGGCCGACCGCCTCGACGGCGGCGTAGAACTTCTGCCCTTGCGGGGCCTCGAAGTAGACCCCCTCGTAGGGCGGCTTCTGAGCGCCTTGCACGTTGCGCGACGAGGCGACTTTCGTGCCCCGCTCGTCGTAGAGCGAGAGGTCGTAGTTGACCGCGTCGCCGCTCCAGGCTTCCCAGGTGAGGTGGAGATAGACGGCCCCGGTGCTGACCACCGCGATGCGGTCCTTGCCTGCGGCAAACTGGTGGCGACCGTTCTGGTCGGGGCTGAAGGTGGCGGTATAGTGGGCATCCCCCTCGTTGCCGGCCGACTTGACGTAGAGGACCCCCTTGCGGCGCGCGTAATCGGCCTGCTGCGCCAGGAACGACTTGCCATCCTTGCGGACATTGTGCCAGCCCATCGAATGCTGGATGATCGGCACCTTCGCCTCGTCGGTCAGGTACTTGATCGCGTTGCCGAACGACGCCTGGCTGTCGATCGCGCAGAGGATGAGTTCGGCGTCGGGTGCCATCGCGTGGACGATTTCGGTGACGCCCGTCCCGTGGACCCCGCCCTCGACGCTCCCATCCTCGGTGAACACCTTGATCGTCACATTCTGCGGCAACTCCTTGCCCAGCAACTCCTTGTAACCCTTGAAACCGCCATCGATGATGCCGACCTTCACCCCTTTCCCGGTGATCCCCGCCGCCTGCCACTTGTCGGCACCGCTCACCGCGACCCCCTCGACCACAGCGGCGGCGATGGCAGCCTGGAGCTCCGCCAGGGTCGCGTCGTCGGGCAAATTGAGCCCCTCGGTGGCGGGTCGCGGCGTGACCTGGACCTCCTTGACGTTGTTGAACGCCGCGAGGTCCTGGAGAAAGCTCTGATTGTTGCCGCCGGCATACTTCAGCACCGTGTCGAGCGGCACCACCACATCGATCTGATTCTCGAAACTGTTCGGCACCCGCCCGCCCATCGCCTTCACCTTGTCGATCGCGGGCTGCGTGTTCGTATCGGCGAGGATGAGGGTGACGCGCAGCTCGTTCTTGCTATTCAGCAGCCCAGTCTGGCGCGCTTTCTGCTCGGCGGCGGCTTGGCCTCCCTGGCGGTAGGCTTCGCCCACATCGAGCAGCACCGAATCGATCTTGAGGTCATTGCCGGTGGGCAGGGCCGGGAGCGCCGGTGTGCCGGAAGCCCGGGCCGCCTGGGTGGGGGAGGGAGCGGGGGTCACCGTGGGATTCTTCAGCGAGCCGCAGGCCGTGGTGAGCAGCGCGATCAGGGTGAGCAGCGTGGCGATTCGGGGCAAGGCGTGCCGCTTCATGATGACTCCTTCGACGATGGCGGCCAAGCTCAGGGAGCAGGAGCCGGTGGATCGGTCGGATTACGGCGCTGGATCGCATCGCGATCGGGCTCACGGAGGCGGGAAGCAGTCGTACTTCGCCATCAGGGCGAGCAGGTCGCTCCCGCCCGCCGACCAGTCCCCCTCCGCCCCGAGCAACTCGCCCAGCTCGGCGTAGCACCGTTCCAGCCCCGCCGGCGATGCGATCTGGAGGAAGCGGGCCGGGGTATCGGTCTCGTTGACGAGCGCGTGGACAACCCCGGGCGGCAGGTAGGCCGAGCTGCCGGGCGCGAGCCGCACCGACTGGGTGCCAACCGCGAGCGTCAGCGTGCCATCGAGCACGTAGACGAGTTCCGTCGTCAGCCGGTGGTAGTGCGACGGCGGGCCGACGCAGCGCGCCGGGGCGAGGCACTCGATCAGGAGCCACTGCCCAACCGACTGCTCGCCGATCGTCAGCATCGACAGCGACAGGCCAAACGCACCGCGCGGCTCGACATCCCCGGCGCGCACGATCACCGGTTGCGGCGTGTTCATGGCGCGACATACTCCCTGCCGATGGTTGACACCAGGCGGTCTGGCAATCTGATTGAAGCGCACAATGCGGCGTGCCGGGGGTGAAGAAGTGGTACAATTTGGGCGCGAAATTGGCACAATCCGGGGTGCGGTATGTCCACCGAGGTCTCGTTCGGTCGCTGGGTGCAGCGGCGGCGCAGGGGGCTGGGGCTGACGACGAGCGAACTCGCCGCGCGCTGCGCGCTCTCGGTACACACCCTGCGCAAGATCGAGATCGACGAGCGCCGCCCCTCGCGCCAGGTCGCGGCGCTGCTCGCCGAGGCCCTGCTCCTGCCCGCCGCCGAGCGCGAGACGTTCATCCACGCGGCGCGCGGCGAGCGCCTGGTCGAAATCCTGGGCGACCCGGCACGCGACGAGGCCAGGCCGCGTCCCCCATTCCCCCGCCTGCCCGAGGTGCTGATCGGGCGCGAACGCGACCTGGCCGAGTTGCGCCAGTGGCTGACCGACGAATTGCCCCCGGTCGTGACGATCGCCGGGCTCGGGGGGATCGGCAAGACCCAACTGGCGATCGCCGCCGCCCGCGATGTCGCCGGGCACTTCCCCGCTGGCTGCGCCTTCGTCCCGCTGGCCGGTGCCGACACCGGTGAGTTCGTGCCGCAGCAGATTGCCCGCGCGCTCGGCCTGGCCCTATCGGAGCGCGCAACGCCGCGCGAGCAGGTCGCCCAGGCGTTGCGCTCCCAGCAGCTCCTGCTCGTATTGGACAATGCCGAGCAGTTGCTGGGCGAAGCGGGGGATGAGACGCTGCTCGCGACGATCACGGCGATTCGCGAGGCGGCCCCACTGGTGAAGCTCCTGATCACCTCGCGCGAGCCAACCCGCATCGCGGGCGAATGGGTCTTCGGGCTGCGCGGGCTGACCCTCCCGACCGAGGACGGCGACCTCGCCCAGAGCGGGGCCGCAACCCTCTTCATCCGCCAGGCCAGCCGGGCGCGCAGGGGTTTTGCCCCCACCCCCGGCGACACCGCCGCCATCGCCGAGATCTGCCGCGCAACGGCCGGGCTACCGCTGGCGCTCGAACTCGCCGCCGCCTGGGCGCACGTCCTGTCGCCGCGCGAGATCGCTGAGCAGCTCAGGCTCGATATCACCCTGCTCGAATCGCAGCGCCGCGACCTGCCGCCGCGCCAGCGGTCGGTGCGCGCGACGTTCGCCTACAGCTGGGGGCTGCTCGGGCCGGACGAGCAGCAAGCGCTCGCGCACCTGAGCATCTTCCGGAACGGGTGCTCGCCAGAAGCCGCCGCAGCGGTCGCCGGGGCGTCGCTGCGCGCGTTGGCAAACCTGATCGACACATCGCTGCTGCGACGCGACGACGGGCCGCACGGTCAGACACGCTTCGGCATGCACGATCTGGTGCGCCAGTTCGCGGCCGAGCGCCTGCATCAGGATCCCGCCACCGAGACGGCGGCGCGCGACCGCCACGCGGTCTATTTCCTCGACATGCTCAGCGCGCGGGAGCGGGATCTCTACAGCCACGGCCAGTTCGATGCGCTGAATGCCCTCAAACCCGAAATCGACAACCTGCGCGCGGCCTGGGATTGGGCGATTGCGCGCACGCGATTCGATCTGCTCGAACGCGCCAGCCAGGCGGCCTATAACCTGCACCAGTTGCTGGGGAGCTTTCGCGAGGGCCGCGCGCAGATCCAGCGCGTGATCGACGCGATCGAGCGCGCGATCGCGTCGGGCAACGACTCGCGCGCATTGCGGCAAGCCCTGGGCTGGTTCCTCTGCAATCGCGGCCTGATGAACCATCGCCTGGGCAACGTCGGCGCGCTCGCGCACGATGCCGAGCGCGGGCTGGGGCTGCTCGACGCCCTCGGCGATAGCACGGTGCTGGTACCCGCGCTGAGCATCGCCAGCATCGCCCCCGGGATCAACGGCGACCTGGCATTGGCGCGCACTCGCCTTGAACGTGCGCACACGCTCGCCGCGCAACTCGGCGACGACCTGTCGCTGCTGGTATTGGAAGGGCAGATCGGGCAGAACGAGTTGCAGCGCGGCGCAACCTCGCGCGCCTACGCGCGCCTGCATGACGCCGTCGCGCGGATGCGCACGATCGGCGACGCCACGTTCGTCGGACTCCTCAGCACCTATCTTTGCCAGGCCTGCTTCGCGCGCAACGACCCCGCCGAGGCGCACGCGGTGGCCGAATCGCACATCCCCACGCTCGCCCGCCTCGGCGACCGCTACAACCTGGCCGCCTTGTCGGCGCAGGTCGCCATCGCCCGGCTGCAGCAGGGTGACGCGCGCGGCGCGCTCGATCAGGCGCACCGCGTCCAGGCAATCAGCGAGGAGATCGCGGCCAATGAGCACGCGCTCGCCGCGCTCCATGTCGAGGGCCTGGCGCTGGCGGCATTGGGGGAGCTGCCGGCCGGGAAGCGCGCCTTGCGGGCTGCCATCCAGCGCGGGGTGGCCCTGGGGACCGCCGCCTTCGTGCTCGGCCCGCTCTGCTCGCTGGCAAAGCTCTCGCTCGACGACGACCCGCGTGCCCCGGCGTGGCTGGCGCTCGTGCGCGCACACCCGGCCACCGCGCCGCAGGTTCGCGAACAGGCGGGCAAACTCCTGGCACAATTGCCGACGAACACCCGACATGAACCGGGCGCGACGATGCCGCAGCCGGGCACTGGCGACGATCTCGATGCGGCGGTGCGCCTGCTTGATGCCGGGGCCGGGGCCACATGCCGATAAGAGCTACGACTTCTTTCGCCACGCGACCAGCATCGCAGCAACAGCCACCCAGGCCGCCGCGCAGACGCAGCAACGTCGGTCTGGCCAGGTGGCAACCGCCAGCTAGTGCTTGTCCTGGTCGCGTCGCGTGGCGTTGCGAATGAAACGCTCCGCTTCGTAGGAAGCGGCGGTGTTCAGGCCAAGCATCCGCCGGATCGAGCGGATGATGTCGTTGAGGAGGGTGCGAAAGTTCATGGTGCCTCCTTGCGATAGACCGCCGAAGCCAACCACTCTGCCGCCGACCGGGGCAACCGCGCCCCAAGCTCCTTGATTGTTCCGTGCGGCCAGTATATATCATGAACGCCGCAAACTGTCCGTTTTGCGCACATCTTCGCTCTATCTGACACGACGATATAATCCGCCCCATATCGCGAGCCAGGAGCATCGAGCATTCGTCGGAGGCCACGTCGTGAAGATCGCCATGATCGGGGCCGGGAGCGCCATCTTCGCCCAGGGCCTGATGACCGATATCCTCTCCTGGCCCGCATTGCAGGACGCCACGATCGCGCTGATGGATATCGACGCCGCCCGGCTGGAGTTGATCGGCGCGCTGGCCGACCGCCTCGTCCGCGAACAGCGACTCCCAACGCGCATCGAGACCACCACCGACCGGCGCGCGGCGCTCGACGGGGCCGACTACGTGATCGCGATGATCCAGGTCGGCGGGGTGCCCGCGATCGGCCCCGACCTCGCGATCTCGCAGCGCTACGGCGTGGATCAGGCGGTGGGGGACACGCTCGGCCCCGGCGGCATCTTCCGGGGGCTGCGGACGATCCCGCCGCTGCTCGCAATCTGCCGCGACATGGAAGAACTCTGCCCGCACGCCCTCCTGCTCAACTACGCCAACCCGATGGCGATGAACTGCCGGGCCATCGCCGCCGCGACCAAGATCCGGGCGATCGGCCTCTGCCACAGCGTGCAGGGCACCTCGCGGCGGCTCGCCGAATTCATCGGTGCCCCCTACGAGGAGATCGCCCACTGGGTGGCCGGGATCAACCACCAGGCTTGGTTCCTGCGCTTCGAGCGGAACGGCCAGGACGCCTACCCGGCCTTGCGCGCCGCCATGGACGACCCGGCGATCTACGACCGGGACCGGGTCCGCTTCGAAGTGATGCGCCACTTCGGCGCGTTCGTCACCGAATCGAGCATGCACACCTCCGAATATCTCCCCTACTTCCGGCGCACGCCCGCGATCCGCGACCACCACCGCCTCTCCTGGGGCCACACGATGGATGGCTACATCGCCAGCCACGAGCGCTACTACGCGCAATTGCAGCGGCAGGTCGCCGGGACCGAGCCAATCCCGACCGGCCGCACGAACGAGTACTGCGCCCTGATCATCCACGCGATCGAGACCGGCCCTCCCTTCCGCATGAACGCCAACGTCCCCAACACCGGCCTGATCACCAACCTGCCGGAGGGCTGCTGCGTCGAAGTCCCCTGCCTGGTGGACGACGCGGGGGTCCACCCCTGCCACGTCGGCGCGCTGCCGCCGCAACTGGCGGCGCTGAACCGCACCAACATCAGCGTGCAGGAACTGGCGGTGAAAGCGGCATTGGAAGGGGACCGCGAGGCGGTCTACCAGGCCGTGGCGCTCGACCCGCTCACCGCGTCGGTGCTCACCCTCGACCAATGCCGCCGCCTGACCGACGACATGTTCGCGGCCTCCGCCCCCTGGTTGCCTCGCGCACTCCAACCGTAGCCCCGCGCGCTCGACGGGCCACACCACGGAAGGGACGAACCACCATGGTCGATTTGCTCGCCGCGCGCAACGACCTGGAGCACCGCCTGCACGCAGAACTCGGCCTGCGCATCGCGCGCTGGACGGAGATCGCGGCCGGTCGCAACAATCGCCTCTTCCGCCTCGACACCGTCGGCGGCCCGTCGCTCCTCGGCAAGTTCTACGGTCGCGATCCCTGGGGCGGTCTCGCGCGGGAATATGCGCTCTTGTCGTTCCTCGGCGCACGCGGCTTCCCCGGCGTGCCGCGCGCCATGCTGCGCAGCGACGCCCCCGCCTACGCGGTCTACTCGTTCGAACCCGGCACCCCGAAGCGGCCCCAGGACTATACAACCGCCGATCTCCGCAACGTGGCGGCGTTCGCGGCGGCGCTGCACACCATCGCCTCGGAAGCGGACGAGAGCGCCATCCGCCCGTCGATCGAGGTCTGCTTCTCGCTCGCAGACCAGCTCGCGTGCATCGATCGCAGGCTCGGCGGATTCGCGGCGTTCGCGGCCAGCCCCGCCGCCCCGGCCGCAATCCGCGCGCTGAACCTGCGCGACGAAATAACCCGCCTCATCGCGCGGGCGACCTCGGACCTGGAACCGGGCGACCTGGGGCGCGCGATCCCGCGCCCGGCCTGGCGGCTCAACACCGCCGACTTCGGGCCGCACAATATCCTCATCGCCGCCGATGGCGGCATCACCGTCGTCGATTGCGAGTGGGGCGGTTGGGACGATCCGGCGCGCATGGTGATGGGCTTCGTGGCCCACAACGGGAGCGAGGGGCTATCGGACGACGGCATCGCCGCCTTCCTCGGCGGTTACGCGGCGGAGCGCGCCCTCTCGGCAGCCGAAATCGCGCGGTTCGAGCGCGTCGGCGTGCTCTACGATATCGAGTGGGTCGCGGTCTGCGCGTCGGGGCTGACGCCGGAGAGCGTCGCCATCGCCGAGTTCGCCGTGGACAACTTCGACGTCCAGGCGCACCGTGCGGAGGTGATCGCCAGGATCGAGGCGCGGCTTGCCAGGGCACGAGCGGGCACCGGCTACCGCTTCCCGGCCAATCCTTCCTGAACGACGCCCCGACTGCGCGCGATCCAGCCCACGCCATAATCGACCAACGCGCGCTGCGGCATCAGCAGCGCGGTCGCGGCCCCCACCAGTCCGGTGCCGACCAGCCCAGTGTCGCGCGCGAAGGCGTCGCCGAGCGCGGGAAAGTCGCCGTCGTCCCAGTCGAGATCGGGGAATTCGACCCACCGCCGCTCGCCATCCACCATCAGCGGCGCACCCGCGCTCTTCGGCACCCCGGTCGGGGCGAGGGCGCGGTATTC
Source organism: Chloroflexia bacterium (assembly GCA_046328475.1). GTDB lineage: Bacteria > Chloroflexota > Chloroflexia > Thermomicrobiales > CADCWN01 > CADCWN01. The sequence continues at coordinate 14,168 of JAXLWN010000084.1, forward strand.
GGCCAGATGGAGCGAGGTGTTGTTGGCGTGCGTCACGCCGAGCAACAGCACCCATCCGTCGAGCGCATAGACCTTCGCCAGCGGCGACGTGTCGCCCATGCCGAAGGCGGGCGGGTGCGCGGCGACCACCTCGGCGGCGTGCGCCCCCCACGCGGCGAACGAGTGGTGCGGGTGCGGGCTGCGCAGGACGCCGCGCCCCTTGCGAAACGTCTCGGGGATCGCCCCCATGCCGCGCGTCGGCGTCAGGTCGGGGTCGTAGGCGGGCATCGTCGCCCGGATCGTCGCCCACCACTCTTGCGGCACCGGCGGGCGCTGCCATCCGGCCGGATCGGTCAGCCCCGTTGAATGCGTCGGCGCGACGAGGGTGCCCCCCGGCCCGAGCGCCGCCTGGAGCCCGAGAATCACCGCCTGCGCCCCGCCGCAGACCCACCCGAGCGCGCTGAGCGACGAGTGAACCAGCAGCGTCATCCCCGGCCGCACGCCGAGCGTGGCGAGGTCTGCGGCGATCGACGCAACGGTCGCCATGGTGCTGCTGCGGGCAATCGCGGTGGCTTCGCTCACGACACTACTCCAGGCTACGCGGCGCGACGGGTCCAACACAGTGGCCGGGCACAGCCTAGCAGACGCAAAATTGGCGTGCCAGGGCGTCGCCTGCTCACCGCACCAGATCGCCTATACTTGCATGCATCGATCTAGTCGCGCGAGCGTGATGAAGGAAGATTGAGAGTGCGTAGATGAGCCTCGTTGTCACCGCCGAGCCCGTCCCTTTGCGACTCGATGCTGGCGGAACATTTCGCATCGGGCAGACGCGTGTCACGCTCGACACCGTCGTCGTCACCTTCGAATCGGGCGCATCCGCCGAGGAGATCGCGCTGCGCTATCCAGTACTTGAACTCGCCGACATCTACGCTGTCATCGGCTATTACTTGCGTCACCGCATAGAAGTAGAGGCTTACGTGCGGGAGCGCCAGCAGCTGGCGGACGAAATCCGCCAGAAAATAGAGTCGCGCGACAATCCGGTTGGTATCCGCGCTCGTCTCCTGGCACGTCGCGCGCAGCACGGCTAGCGCAGTGTTGCGATTTGCTGCCGATGAGAATTTTGACAACGCTGTGCTGCGCGGTTTGCGCCTGCGCCAACCGGCTGTAGAAATTGTTCGTGTCCAGGATGTGAGTGTCCTGGCGGGTTCCGACGATCCAAGACCCCTCGCTTGGGCGGCAGCGGAGGAGCGAATCCTCCTGACACACGATGCAGCGACAATGCCCGACTTCGCTTATGCGCGAGCCGCAACGGGTCAGGCGATGAGTGGAATCTTTGTCGTAAGCGCGGGCACAGCGACAGGTCCAATTATCGAAGAACTTCTTCTGATCATCGAATGCAGCGAGCGGGAGGAATGGCGCGATCAGGTCTGCTATCTGCCGCTCCGTTAGCGTGATGGCAGTGTTCGCGTGCGCGCTGCCCGCCGCGCCCCTCCTCCTAACGCAGCGACTATACTTGCCCCCATCGGAGGAATAACGTCGCCCTGCCCTGGCGGGGCAAGGCGCGAGCAAGGGATGGCGATGGAGAATTTGTGGGCCAACGATGACCCGGCCGCCTGGACGGCGGCACTGGAATCCTACCCGGCGGTCATCGAAGCGCGCGTCGTGTCGCGCCTGCCAGAATTGGATACCTGGTATCGCACCGAGCTGCCCGGACTGCTCGCCGCGCGGACGCCGGGCCACTTCACCCACGACGAGCTGGTGCGCACGACCGAGTGGAAGATGAAGCGCGGGGCCTGGCGAGCGCGCAACCTCGTGCTGGTGCGCGGCAACGATCCCGCCGATGTCGAAAAAGCGGGCCGCGAGGCATTCGCGCTGATCCCCGAACCCCGCAAGCCGGTGGCGCGCATCGCCGAACTCGCCGGCGTCGGCCCCGCCACCGCCTCGGCCATGCTCGCCGCCGTCCGCCCCGACCTCTATCCCTTTTTCGACGAAGATGTCGCCGCGCAGATCCCCGACCTCGGCCCGGTCGCCTTCACCATGCCCTACTACATCCGCTACTCCGCCCGCCTGCGCGACCGCGCCGCCGAACTCGGCGGCGACTGGACCGCCCACGCCGCCGGCATGGCCCTCTGGGCCTGGGCTATCGCGCGGAAGGCGTAGGGAGCGAACAGGAGAACAGGGGAACACGAGAACAGGAGCGGGGGTGCGGATCTCTCCCCACCATCACGGCCTTTCGAGCGAGGCACCCCTCTCCTCGCGGGAGAGGGGTCGAGGTGGGTCCCTCCTGCTCTCCTGCTCTCCTGCTCTCCTGTTCCCCTGTTCCCCCGCTCGCCCGTTCAATCCCCCGCCGCCGCCCGGTACGTGAAGTTCTCCCTGTCATACGCCACGCGGCCCTTGCCCTCAATCGAGAGCACACTATTCACCTGTTTGCGCGTCAGACCGGGAAACCGCCCGCGCAGCACGCGCGCCAGATCATGGCCGCGTGCGCCCACCATCCGGCCAGCGTCTCCAGACAAGCATCCAACAACCCCGCCCGGTCAATTGGCGGACCATCGTCACCCGCCGCCTGCTCGTCCGCCCCCAGAAGTCACCGCAGGCAAAATGCGGATGCGCTCAATCGGAAAGTCCCTCTCGATCAGGATTTTCTCTGCTTCCTTGACGTAGTTGATCTCCTCGTCAGCCATCGCGCCTCCTCCTCGCGCAGCTTCTCGGTCCTCGTTACTCGTTACTCGTCACTTCTCGCCCGTCTCCCGCCGCTTCCCGTGGCGAGAACGCAACTGCTGCCACACCAGATCGGGATCGGTCCCCACCGCCGCCAGCAGCACCAGCGAGTGATACCAGAGATCGGCGACCTCCCAGGCAAGTTCATTGGCGTCGGCATTCTTCGCCGCGATAATCACCTCCGCCGCCTCCTCGCCGATCTTGCGCCCGATCCGGTCCACCCCCTCGCGCAACAGCTTCGTCGTATACGAACCCTCGGGCAGCTCCCGCGCCCGCTCCGCAATCGTCGCGATCAACTCGTCCAGAATCACCGAGGCGCGCTCCGCCTGCCCTACTTCTGCCACCCGATCCTCCAAGAGTTCCAAGGAATGGTTTGAAGGTTCGGAAGTTCGAAAGTTACAGACCCAACCTTTGAACCTTCGAACCTTCAAACCGTTCCCCTCATTACTCGTTACTCATCACTCGTTACTCGTCCCTCGCCCCCACCAGCCGCCGGTAAAAGCAACTCTCCTCCCCCGTATGGCACGTCGGACCGTGCGGCCGGGAGAGCACCAGCACCACGTCGCCGTCGCAATCGAGCCGGACCTCCACCGTTTCGAGGATGTTGCCGGAACTCTCGCCCTTCATCCAGAACGACTGCCTGCTGCGGCTCCAGAACCAGACCCGCCCGCTGCTGAGCGTCCGCTCCAGCGCGGCGCGGTTCATGTAGCCCACCATCCGCACCTCGCCGGTCTCGACGTGCTGCACGACCGCCGGGATCAACCCCTGCGCATCGAAAGCAACATCGTCCAGCGTCGCCTCGCTCACCACCCCTGTCATGCTCCCCCGCCCGAATGTGACACGCGGTTGCCCCGCGTCGTATGCGCTGATCGAGTATAGCAGCGACTCAGGCCCCGTCGCGCACCCGGTCCTTTGGTACAGTCGCGCTCCGCCGCCCGCATGGTCAGCGCTGCGACCAAATGCCACCGCGCAGCCCACCCTCACGCCCGATGCCACAAGCGAGCAGAAGCCGTATACTGACCCGTACATACGGGGTGCGACAACGGCGCTGCACCCCGGACGCGCAGAGGCGAGGGGTCAGTCGGGCATGTTGCAGATCGGCACGGGTAGCTTATTCCAGTTCGCCGGCGCAATCGGCATCGTCTTCCTCCTCTACCTCGTGCGGGCGCACGGCATCGCCCCCTTCGCCACGCTGCTAGCCTTCGACGCCGGGATGAACCTCGCGGGCGTGGTTGTGCTCCGCGCCGTCAGCGATCTCGCCATCGCCGCACTGCTCTACCTGGGCATCGTCCAGTGGCAGCGCATATTCGGCGGTCGCCCCGCCGGGCGCGTGGGCCGCTGGCTCGTCGGCGTGCGCGAACAGGTCGGGCGGGGCAACGTCTTCGTCAACTTCATCGCCGCCAACTACTTCCTGAACACCTACGTCGTCTTCGGCACGGTCGCCACCCTGCCGCAAGCCCGCCGCCGCGCCTTCGCCGGTGCGCTGATCGGCGACCTCGCCTCCTTCATCATCGACCTCGCCGCCATCCTCGGCCTCAGCGCACTGATCGGCGGCTCCCGCGCCACCCTCACCCTCACCATCACCGGCGCGACCCTCGCCTTCGCTGTCGCAAACCAACTCCTCCACCGCCGCTTCGCCGCTGCCACGGCGTAGACGTGAGATCGTGAGTCGGGAGTCGGGAGAAGAAACGGCCCGGAGAGCGATGCGCTCCCGGGCCACTCCGTTTCTATCGCCTACGCCTATCGCCTATCGCCTAACCTTGTCCCCTCACGACTCACGACTCACGACTCACGACTCGCCCCTACGCCCTCGTCCAATCCGCCGTGTTCCACAGGTTCGAGTCCCACGGCGCATTCTTCGACCAGTTGAGGGTCTTCGTCTTCGCCGACGCGCCCGTGCGGTAGACCAACGAGACCTCGACCACGTCGGCCACCGCCAGGTCGTTCATCTGGATGAAGAGCGCGGTCCGCTTCGCCGCGTCCAGTTCGACCGCCGACTGCGCGTACAGCTCATCCATCTTCGGATTGGTGTAGCGCGGGCTGTTGATACCGCCCCAGTTGTTGGCCTGCTGCGCCCGCTCGCTGGTGAGGAACCGACGGAACCAGTTCTGCGAATCGGGCAGGTCGGGGCCATTGGTGTACATCTGGAGATCGGCGTAGAAGTGCGGATGATTGTCGATCGTCCCCGCGCCGGCCGAGAAGAAGGCCGTCTGATCGACCGCTTTCAGCTCCATCTGGATGCCCGCCTTCTCGAAGGCATCCTTGATGATCTGCTGCTCCTTCTGGCGCAGGCTGTTCACGCTCGTCTGGAAGAGCACGGTCATCTTCACGCCATTCTTGGCGCGAATGCCGTCGGCCCCCTTCTTGTAGCCCGCCTCCTCCAGGATCGCGTTCGCCTTGTCGATGCTGAACTCGTACTTGGTGTTTGGCGAGCGCACCGAGGCGGGAGCGTTGATCAGGTTGGCGGTCGCGATGCCGGTGTCGCCGTAGAGCGTCTTGGCGATCGTGTCGCGGTCGGCGAGCAGCGCATAGGCCTGGCGCACCTTCAGGTCGGTCTGGAACGGGTGGGGATTCTTGATCGAGGAGCGCTCCTTGGTCTCCGGGTCCTCCTTGTTCGGATCGGTGAAGTTCACCAGGATGCGCTCGGCGCTCGCGCCGTCGGTGATCAGCAACTCGCCCTTCTGCGCCTGCGTCTTCAGCTGGCTCAGCACCGACCACTCCACTTGCAGGTTCCAGGCGAAGTCGTAGTCGCCCGTCACCAGCACGGCGCGGGCCGCCGTCGGCGCGTCGCCACCGCCCTTCAGCTGGATCTCATCGAACGAGGGCTTGTTCGGGTCGCGGTAGTTCGCGTTGATCTTGTAGATGATCTCGTCGCCCGGCTTGAACGACTCGACCACGTACGGCCCCGTGCCGACCGGCTTGATATTGGGCGGCGCATCCTTCGCCTTCGCCCCAACAAAATCCTGGAAGATGTGCTTCGGCAGGATGCAGCCGTTGGTCGCGCTGAAGACCGTGTACCAGCCCGGAGTCACATCCTTGAAGTTGATCTTGATCGTGTAATCGTCGATCTTATCGACCGACGCGATACCCGCGTAGATGCCGAACGAGACCGTGCCCGCGTCGCGGTTGCTGGTGTACTGGTAGGTGAAGACAACATCGTCGGCGGTGAACGGTTTCCCGTCGCTCCACTTCACGCCCTGCTTCAATTTCCAGGTCACGCTCTTGCCATCCGCCGCCAGCCCGCCATTCTCCTTCGTCGGCAGTTCCGCCGCCAGCACCGGGATCAGCTTCTCCGAGCCGTCGAAGGTCGCCAGCGGCTCGTAGACGATGCGGCTGGCATCGAAATCCTTCGTCCCGGCCGCGAGGTGCGGGTTGAGGATGACCGGCCCCTGCCACCAGAGCAGCTTCACCACCCCGCCGCCGCCGCGCTTACCCGACCCGGAACTCGCCGCCGAGGCCGCCGCCGCCGAAGCACTCACCGCCGCGCTCGGTCGCGCGCTGGCCGATGCCGCCGCCGACGCAGCGGCGGAGGCCGGTGCAGCCGAGGCCGCAGCAGATGCCGCCGGAGCTGCCGCAGACGCCGCCGCCGAGGCTGGTGCCGCCGAAGCGGCTGGCGGGGCCGTGGTCGCCGTCGGGGTCGTTGAGCCGCACGCCGCCAGGATCGCGCCAACGGCGCTAGTCGTCAGTCCGAGCGCGACACCGCGCCGGATCAGCGCACGCCGGGAGAGCCTCCCGCCGCGCGCTTCTGCCATGAGTTGCTCAAAGGCCGAGTGCTGTTCTGCAGACATCTACTCCGGTCCTCCTTCGCTCAGACCAACGCGCCGAATCGCCCCCGGTTGCCGACCATCGCGGGTATGGCGCTACCTGCACGCTGCAAATGCACGGACGCGCCTACTCACGACAACACACCAGCCGGGGTCTGCCACCATAAGCGTCCACCGCGCGCGAAATGTTCCCAAAAACCGCCCCTATAATACGAAATCGGTGATTTCAGACGTTCGATAGTCATCGTAGCGACAATTACGATCTATCGCGACAATTCTGGACATCTGACAAGTGTGGCTAGACGAGATTGTAGCATGTCGCAACGAAATTTATCTGCGCCACCAAAGAACTGTCTATTGTCTAATACTGACAAGTCAGTGGAGATCCTTCGGGCAAACTGCCCGATCCACCTCTCCAGACAGCACCCCGCGCCACCGCACCCGTTCCCACTCCACCGCTTCTGGCAGCACCAGCACCAAAAGAAACAGGCGGGCGAATTGCTCGCCCGCCCAGTCTTCTATCGCCTATCGCCTATCGCCTATCGCCTCGTCGTTGGTACTTCGTCGTGCGTACTTCGTACTTCACTCACGACTCACGACTCACGACTCGCGCCTAATCATCATTCTTCCCCCGGAACGACATCCTGATCGGCGTGCCGGTGAAGCCGAACTCCTGCCGGATGCGGTTCTCCAGGTAGCGCCGGTAGCTGAAGTGGAGCAGCTTCGGATCGTTCACGAAGAAGACGAAGGTCGGTGGCGACGTGCGCGGCTGCGTCGCGTAGCTGAACTTCAGGTAGCGCCCGCGCGTCGCCTCGGAGGGCGGGTGATCCACCATCGCGGCGCGGATCAGCCGGTTCAACTGCGGGGTCGGCACGCGCTTCTCGCGCTCCTCCAACACCTTCAGCACCGTCTCCGGCACCTGCGACACCCGCTGCCCGGTCAGCGCCGAGATGAAGACGACCGGGGCGTAGGCCATGAAGTCGAACTTCTTGGCCGCCTCCTCGCGGAATTCATCCATCGTGTGGGTGTCCTTCTCCAGCGCATCCCACTTATTCACCGCGACGACCAGCCCCTTCGCCTCCTCCTGCACGTAGCCCGCGATGTGCTGGTCTTGCGCCGTGAACCCCTCGACCGCGTCGATCACCAGCACCGCCACGTCGCAGCGACCGATCGCCCGCATCGAGCGGATCACGCTGTACTCCTCGACATCGCCATGCTCGACCTTGCCGCGCCGCCTGATCCCGGCGGTGTCGATCAGCGTCAGGTTGTGCCCTTCCCACTCGAACGGCGTGTCGAGCGGGTCGCGTGTCGTCCCCGGAATCGGCGTGACGATCGCGCGATCCTGGCGCAGCAGCGCATTCAGCAGACTCGACTTGCCGACGTTCGGCCGCCCGACGATCGCGATCTTCGGGTTGTCGTCCTCTTCGTCCGTGTCGTCCCCCGGCGGCAGCAGCTCGACAATCCGATCGAGCAAATCGCCGGTGCCGTGGCCGTGATAGGCCGAGATCGGGATCGGCTCGCCAATCCCGAACGCATAAAACTCGACCGCCTCGTCGCGCAATGTCAGGCTCTCGGCCTTGTTGACGGCGAGTGCGACCGGCTTGCCGCTGCGCCGCAGCAACTCGGCCACCTCTTCATCCCCGGCAATCAGTCCATCGCGGCTATCCACCACGAAGACGATCACCTCGGCCTCATCGATCGCCAGCAGCGCCTGATTGCGCGTGCCGCGAATGATCGCGCCCATATCGTCGCTCGAAATCTCGTGCTCCGCCTGGATCCCGCCCGTATCCACCAGATCGAAGGCGCGACCGTTCCAATCGGTCGTGCCATAGGTGCGATCCCGCGTCGTCCCCGCCCGGTCGAAGACGATCGCCCGCCGCTCACCGATCAGGCGATTGAAAAGTGTCGATTTTCCCACGTTGGGCCGCCCCACCAGGGCAACCAATGGCCGTGCCACAATGCGCCTCCTCCCCAATTAATCGGAAGAAGTATAGCAGGGGTGAGCGTTTCACTGCTGTGCTCCCAATTCCCGCAAGGGACGGGCGATTGCCCGCCCTGCTTCGCGCGCCGCTCACGAGCCAGCAATACGAGAACAGCACCACATTTGCTGCACATCTGGAACTTTCCCCGCGTTGCCGCATTGCTCCACAGAGAAGCACACCACCCACCGGACGTGCCAGGCATCGATGCGCGAGAACTTTCGTCGAACGTGAGCGTTGTTCCAGGCATCCGACCCCTGGCACATACCCGGTCAAACGCACTCAGCCAGCATTCAACGTGCATCCACCTGCAATGGGAAGGAACGATCATGACACTCCACCCCTGGATCCCCCGCACACTCATCGTCGCACTCTTCGCCACCTTCGCCACGCTCTTCGCGCTGCCGCAGGTCTGCTTCGCCTGCTCCTGCGTCCCACCCGGGCCACCGCTCGAAGAACTCGCCAGGGCCAGCGCCGTCTTCCGGGGCAAGGTCACGGCCATCGACCAGATCGGTAGCGTCAAGCGGGTCACCGTCCAGGTGACAACCGTCTGGAAGGGCGCGGTGACGACCGAAACGCAGATCCAGACCAACGACAACAGCGCCGCCTGCGGCTTCCCGTTCGAGCTGGGCAGCGAGTACCTGATCTACGCCACCGCCACCGCGACGGACGATGCCAGCGGGCGGCCGGTTGCTCCCCTGAGCACCTATCTCTGCAGCCGCACCCAGCTCGCCAGCCGGGCCACCGACGACTTCGCCGCCCTCGGCCCCGGCCAGGCCCCCACGCCCGGCCTGCCGAACACCGGCGGGGGCGTCGTCACCGCCGGAACCGAGCGCATGATCCCGGGCGAACTGCTGATCGGCGGCGCGATCCTCGCCTTCCTCGCCGTCCTCCAGCGCAGCCGGAGCACCGGCCGGGTCGCGCGGGGAGAGCGCCTGCGCCCATAGCCGACCGACCATCCGGTGCGCGAATCCGGGACAACTCTCCTATGGCAAATCCCCCCGCCCGCCGCTATCGTGAGGAGGGCCATCACCGCATTCGCAGCACGCCGCCCGCCTTTTGTCGCCGATTTCCCGTCGAACGCACGCGGCCATCGGCGAAAGCACTCGGGAAGGGACCGGGAGTGGAGATCACCAACCACAGATTGACGAGCGCCGCCCGCGACGTGATCAAGCGGGCGCAGCAACTCGCCGCCACGCGCCAGCACGCCGAACTCAGCCCGGAACATCTGCTCCTGGCGCTGCTCTCCGATCGCCAGACCACCGCCGCGCAATCGCTGCGCGGCCAGGGCATCGATCCCGACAGCGTCATCGCCGCCCTGGAAACAGCGTGGATCCCGGAACTGCGCGCCGCGCCGAACCAGGCCGTCACCACCGGCGAGGACGCCAAGCTCGTCGTCCACTTCGCCGCCAAAGAAGCCTTCCAGCTCAGCCGCCGCGAAATCGACACCCTCCACCTGCTGCTCGGCATCTTCTACCTGCAACGCGGCACCGCCCTGCGCGTGCTGCGCGAGGCCGGGGCAAACCTGGTCGGCCTGCGCGAATACGTCCTCGTCAAATCGAGCGCATCGTCCACACTACTGAGCAAAGAGGATAAGCTCCGGGACCTCTTCCGCCCCAGCCCGATCTTCCTTTTCATGCTCGCCATCGCGGTCGGCAGCGGCGCGGCCCTCTTCGCGGCCGGGGAGGGTGCGGTCAAAGGGCTGACCATCCTCTTCGTCGTCAGCACCTGGATCGTCTCGGTCTGCCTGCACGAATTCGGCCACGCCCTTACCGCCTTCATCGGCGGCGACCGCTCCGTGCGCGAGAAGGGCTACCTCACGCTCAATCCGCTCAAGTACAGCAACCCGGTGCTCAGCATCGGCCTCCCGCTCGCCATGCTTTTCCTCGGCGGCATCGGCCTGCCGGGCGGCGCGGTCTACATCGATCGCGGCGCGCTCCGGCGCGGGCGCTGGCCGATGCTCGTCGCCGCAGCCGGGCCGCTGGCGACCGCCGTCTGCGCCGTGCTGCTCGCCCTCCCCTTCTCTTTCCTCCCGCGCGAATGGATGCTCACCCACGGCAAGCCGCTCTGGAATGCGCTCGCCTTCCTCGTCTACTTGGAAGTAACCGCCGTCATCTTCAACCTGCTGCCGATCCCCGGCCTCGACGGCTTCGCCATCTTCGAGCCCTCGATCCCGCATAACTGGCGGCTGCAGATCTCCCGTTTCGGCTTCTTCCCGATCTACCTGCTCTACTTCGCGATCGGGTTCGTCCCCGCGCTCCTCAGCGCCTTCCAGAACTTCACCGTCAGCGCCGCCAACGCCCTCAACATCCCCACCCTCTTCATCTACGGCGGCATGCAGCAATTCATCATCCTCATCTCCCGCATCGGCTTCGGCCCCGGCGGCCAATAATCCGCACAGCACGCGGCGACAGGGAAAGAGGTTCTTGCGGGTCTGGCGCAATTCGGCCACAATCTGATGGGGATTGAAGAAATCCGTTCAGCTTCGGAACATTCGTCGCCGATAATGTCCAGAAGATGCAACTACTGGTCGTTGCGAACTGCCGCGACGAGACGAGCCTGCGAGACGGCATCGAACGAGCATTCGAGTGGCTAGTGCAATCGGGAGAGGAGTCTCAAGTAGCAGCATGGGCGGCTGCCAGGAGTAGAATCGTCCGCGCAATCGCTCGCGAGATGCCTTCCTGATACAAGAACAAGTGGATACTCGAGGTCTAGCGCCTGCCAGAGCCTCGCGCTTAAGCAAGAAATATGGAGGCAACGCGATGAAGATTGAGGATATCCTCAGCCAAATCGACCTCGGCAGCATGGCCCTCCCGGAATTCCAGCGCGGCTATGTCTGGAACCGTGATCAGGTGCGCGGGCTGATGCAGTCGCTCTATCGCCGCTACCCAGGTCGGCAGCTTGGCGTCTGGGTCACACAGACCGACCTCGCCAACGCACGGGGCGATGGCGCGCTCTCCCCGGCTACGTCAAGCTCCTTCTCGACGGTCGGCAGCGCATCACCTCGCTCTACGGGCTCGTGCAGGGCAAGCCGCCGCGCTTCTTCGACGGCAATGCCCAGGCATTCACCGGTCTTCACTTCCATCTCGACGACGAGGTCTTCGAGTTCTACGCATCGCTCAAAATGGGCGATAACCCACTCTGGGTCAATGTCACCGAACTGATGCAACAAGGTGTCGGCCCGGTTATCGGTCGGCTCTATCAGAATCCAGCACTTGCACCGAAGATGGTTACCTACATCAGCGCATCACTGCGGTCGAGGGAATCAAGAGCATCGACCTGCACATCGAGGAGGTCACAGGCAGCGAGGATAAGACGGTCGATGTCGTCGTCGACATCTTTAACAACGTCAACAGCGGCGGGACGAGAAGCTCTCCAAGGTGACCTGGCACTCGCCAAGGTCTGCGCCGAATGGCCAGGCCCGCCAGGAATTGAAGGCGACACTTGGGCGCTGGAACAAGGCCAACTTCTCGTTCAAGCTTGACTGGCTGCTTCGCAACATCAATACGGTGGTCACTGGCAGGCCGCTCTTCACCGCACTCAAGGACGTTGAACCCGCCTTTGCGTTCCAGCAGGTCTCAAGCAGGCCGGAGAGCGGCGATTAACTACCTGCTGAATATGGTCTCAGGGCGGCTGGGCCTCGACCACAACGACGTACTGGGCGGGCGCTACGCCTTCCCGGTGATGAGCCGATACCTTTCACAGCGCGGCGGCAAACTCCACGATGTCTACGAGCAGAACAAGTTGCTCTACTGGTACGTACAAAGCTTCCTGTGGGGACGCTTCGCGGGTTCGACCGGAGTCAGTCCTCAACCAGGATCTCCGCACGCAATCGAGCAGGTAGGGCGCTCGACCGCTTGATCGAGCAGCTACGCATCTGGCGCGGCACCCTGGAGGTTCGCCCACAGGATTTCGGCGGCTGGAGTCTCGGCGCACGGTTCTATCGATGCTCTATCTGCTCACGCGGGTCTACGGCGCTCGCGATTGGGGGAACCGGACTCGCGGCCAGCTTGTTGGGCAAGCTGAATACCCTCCAGGTCCACCACATCTTCCCGAAGGCACGGCTCTACAAGCATGGCTACTCGCGCCCCAGGTCAACGCCTCGCCAATTTCTGCTTCCTGACCCAGGATACCAACCTCGTCATCAGCGATCGGGACCCGGCCGAGTATTTCGCCGAAGTCGAGCAGCGCCATCCCGGCGCGCTCGCTTCACAGTGGGTCCCGCTCGACCGCGAACTCTGGAAGATCGAGAATTACCGCGACTTCCTCAAAGCGCGGCAGGCCCTGCTCGCCAACGCCGCCAACCAATTCCTCAATGGACTGCTTATCAGTCCGCAGCCTATCGCCGTGGTTGACTATCCGACCGATATCAGTCAACCAGGAATCGTCGTCTCGGAAACGGAGACCGAGGAGGAGGAAATCCTCGCCCTGTGTGCTTGGCTCGAAGAGCGCGGCCTGCCCTGGCCCGAACTGAACCACGAGGTTGCCGATCTCAGCACTGGCGAAGTTCGGGCAATCATCGATGCAGCGTGGCCCCGTGGAATCCAGGAGGGCTTTAGCCAGCCAGTGGCACTCCTGTTGAATGAGGAACAGGTGGTCGAGGATCGGGTGAGTGCGGCGGGCTACCGCTTCTTCACCAGTACCTCCGCGCTCAGGTCATACATCGAGAATGAGATCGAGCATGTTCCGGTTGACCTTGTGGGAGCGATGGTGGCATGAGCACAAATAAAGGCCGGGGCGCGGCAAGGGCCGCGCCCCTGCACCTCCTCACTAATCCCCAGCCCTCGCGCCACCCCACCCTACCGAACCTTACCCCGGTCGGTCGAGCGCAACACCCGGCCATCGCGCTCACCAGTCAACCGCCCATCCTCAACGGAGAGAGTGCCGTTCACGATGACCTGCTCGATGCCGATGGCATACTGCTCCGGGTAACGCGCGTAGTCGGGGCAGTCGTTGACGCGGTCGGGATCGAAGATGGTGATGTCGGCCCACGCGCCGGTGCGGAGCACGCCCCGGTCGTAGATACCCATCGCCAGGCAGGGGAGCGAGGTCATCTTGCGGATCGCCTCCTCCCAGCGCAGCCAGCGGCGCTGGCGTACGTAGCGCCCCAAAATCATCGGGAAGATGCTGTACTGCGTCGGATTGGGGATGCCGGGACGACGGATCGCCCGCGTCTGCGCCCCGTCGCCGCCGAACGCGACCCAGGGGTGCGTCACCAGGGCGCGCATGTCGGTGTCGTCGGCCTTGCTGCGAAACACCTTGGCGGCGTCGAAATCGGCCGCGAGGATGGCGAAGACGACCTCGAACGGATCCTGCCCCGTCTCGCGCGCGATCTCGCCGATCCGTCGTCCCGCGAATTGCGCCTGGGCGCAGCGCACCACCTCCAACCGCTCCTCCCAACCCGGATAGCCGAGCGGCCCGCAACTATACGCCTCGCCCGGCTTGGCCTCCGGCGACACGTAGAAGCGCGACGCCTTCCCGGCGATCAACTCATCGCGCAGCCGCGCCCGCGTGCCCGCGTTGGCGATGCGCCGCGCGAAATCTCCGGCACCGCCCTCGGTCGCCCACTCGGGCAGCAGATCGCGCAGCTGCGCCGAGAAGAAGAGGGCTTCCTCGTAGCCATACGGCATCACATCGGCGGTAACTTGCAAGCCACGGTCGCGCGCGTCGTCGATCAGGCTCAGGATCGCCTCGGCCGGCACGCCGCGCCGCCGACCGGCAACGCCGAGGTGCGAGATGATCATCGGCACCCCGGCAGCCTCGCAGACCGCCAGCGCCTCGCGCGTCGAGGAGACCGCCTCGTCGTCGTAGTTCCGCATGTGGTTGGTAAAAATGCCGCCCGCCGCCCCGGCCACCTTGCAGAGTTCGATCAGCTCCTCGGTATCGAAATCCATCCCTTTGTGGCTGCCCGATTCGGTCGAGAAGCCGAACGCGCCCTCGCGCATCGCCTGGCGCAACATCCGCTGCATCGCCGCGAACTCGCGCTTCGTCGGGCGGCGGGCATAGTCGCCGCTGGCCGCCAGCCGCAGCGCAACCTGTCCCACGAAGTTGAGATAGTTCGTGCCGGGTTGCCGCCCTTCCACCGCCGCCAGGTATTCGCCGAGCGTGCGCCAATTGAGTTCGACGCCATGCTCGCGCAGCATCTCCTCGCCGCGCTCCAGCGGCGTGACCGTGAACCGCTCGGTGATCTCGGGCACCCACCACTCCTGGAACCAGACCTCGCCAATCGGCGCGGCGGAGTAGCCGCAGTGCCCGGCAGTGTCGAGCGTCACGCCCTGGAGCAACTTGTTCTCGTTGGTGGGGTCGGCCAGAATCAGGTAGTCGGAGTGCGCGTGCGCATCCACGAACCCCGGCGCGACCACCTTCCCCCGCGCATCGATCGTGCGCGCGGCCTCCGCCTTACCAAGCGCACCGATCGCGGCGATATGCCCCCGGCGCACGCCGATATCGGCGGTGAACCAGGGATTCCCCGTCCCGTCGATGATCATGCCGTTGCGAATCAGGAGATCGAGTTGCATGGCTGGCCTTGCTCCCGCTGCGGTCGTCATTCGTCTGCTCGTCC
>JAXLWN010000085.1:0-28871 GCA_046328475.1 Chloroflexia bacterium
GCCACCGGCACGATCTATCTCTATTTCGAGTCGAAGGAGTCGCTGGTCGCGGCGCTGGTGGATGACATGCTGCTGCGCCTGACCGAGGCCCTCTGTGAGGTGCTGGACCGGCCGACCACCCACGCGCCGATCGCGGAGACGGTCCACACCGCGCTCGTTTTTCTGTCGTCGGAGGGGGATCTGCTGCGGTTGCAGTGGCTCGAATTGGGGTTGAATGCGCTCGCGGCCTATCACCCGCTGCCCGGCTATCGGCAATTGCTGCAAGAGCTGGCGACGCGGCTGGCCGCCCGGATGGCGAAGAAGCAGATTCGGCGCTACGACCCGGCCGCTCTGGCGGCGCTGCTGATCGGCATGGTCCAGTGGATCGCCGAGATCGGGCTGCTGCGCGGCGATGGCGACATCGCCAAATATGAGGCCACGGTCTTGCAGTTACTGGAGCAGGCGCTCCGGACGAGCAGCAATGGGCGCGCGATGGGCGACGAAGAATTGGTGTCGAGCATCGAGTACCGCGCGATCGGCGGCTGGTAGCGACGCTGTCCGCGCCGGATGACCGGAGACCGCCGAAACAAGGATCGACAAGGCAACGTACCTGTGGATGGCGCGCCGAGTGCGCCCGAAGGGATTGGGAAGGACGACGATGGTCGAGATGCCGCTGGTTGTGAAGGGACCCTGGACCCGCGATGCGCGCGAGCGCGCCGCCGCCGATGAGGTCCACCAGGCGTTCATTCGCTACTTCCGCAAGGCGATGAAGGTCAGGAATTGGGTGCCCTGGGATGATCTGCCGGTGCGCGAGATGGCCGAGCGTGGCCACCTGCTCAGCGAGGATACGATCACGATCATCCAGGCGTACCTGGGCATCGAGGACTACGTCGGCGACTACGTGCTCGATGGGCTGGTGATGATTCGCCAGTGGCGCGAGCGGCGCAATATCCACCTGGCCTGGGGCATGGAGGAGTTGAAGCACGCCGAGGCGTGGGAGCTGGTGCTGCTGGAGTCGGGTCGGCGCACGAAGGAGCAGCTCGACGAGTACCGCGAGGAGGTCCACGCGCACACCTGGTCGATGCGCGAGGATCACCCCGGACTCGACACGCCGATGGGGGTGGTCTGCTACTCGATGTTGCAGGAGCGCGCGACGTACTACAACTACGAGGAGATGCGGAAGCGCATCCGCGACGAGTATGGCCTGCCGCCGCGCATGACCGAGGAGGAGCGCAAGCGGGGCTATGAGGTCGGCGCGGCGGGCGCGTTCAAGACGGTCTCGATCGACGAGATCGCGCACCACGGCATCTTCCTCGAAATCGTGCAGATCTACATGAAGTACATGCCGCAGGAGACGCTGGACACGCTGCTGAAGGTCTTTAATGGCTTCCGCATGCCGGCGCAGTACCTGATTCCCGATACCTCGGAGTTGGCCGGGGCGCTGGAGCGGACGCTGCTCTACACGCCGCTGAAGTATGGGCGAAATGTGCAGAATCCGGTGCTGGAAGCCCTCGGTTTCGACCGCAAGCGTGCTTTGGAGCGCGCCGCGCAGGAGGCGAAGCTGCTGCCGACCGGCCTGGGTGCGGACTATGTCGGACTCAGCCGCACCGGCGAGTTTGTCCTTTCGCCGCAGCCCGATCCCACCCCGGCGGCCGATTAGCGTGGGGGCGTGAGGGTGTGAGGGCGTGATTTACGATCCGATTTTGCGACGAGGTTTCCATGGCAGATGATCGCTCCACGCCCTCACGTCCCCACGTCCCCACGCCCCCACGCCGCTGGCGCGAGCCGGTGAATGGCCTGACCCACCTCGCCGGGGCGGCGCTCTCCGTCGTCGCGCTGGCGGTGATGGTGGGGCTGGCGCTCTATGGCGGCAAGGTGCGGCACCTGATTGCCTTCGTCGTCTTCGGGCTGAGCCTGGTGGCGCTCTATACCAGCAGCGCTCTGTATCACCTGCTGCCGCTCTCCCGGCAGTGGATCCGGCGGTTGCGGCGACTCGACCACATGATGATCTTCGTCCTGATCGCCGGGACGTACACGCCCTTTTGCCTGATCGCCCTGCACGGCGGCTGGCGGTGGGGGCTGCTCGGCACGGTCTGGGGACTGGCGCTCGGGGGCATCGCGCTGAAGATCTGGTGGATGCACGCGCCGGTCTGGCTCTCCACGCTGCTCTACATCCTGGTCGGCTGGGTCGCGCTGGCCGCCGCCCCGACGATCGTGCGCGTGTTGCCGCCCGGTGGCGTGGCCTGGTTGATCGCGGGCGGGGTGATCTACAGCCTCGGCGCGGTGATCTTCGCGCTCGAATGGCCGAATATCCGCCGGGGGGTCTTCGAGGCGCACGAGCTCTGGCATCTCTTTGTGATGGCCGGGAGTGGCTGCCACGTCTGGGCGGTCGCGCGCTACCTTGTACCGATCCACTGATAGAGGGGCGGGGAACCGCCAAGACGCCAAGAAGGTCGCCAAGAACGCCAAGATGGAGACGATTTAACCGCAGAGATCGCAGAGGGCGCAGAGACGAAGGGAGAGTGGAGAGTGGAGAGTGGAGAGAAGGGAGAAGGGAGAACGGAGGAAGGCCGCAGAGGCGCGGAGACGCAGAGCACGACGCAGAGACGACGGATGATCCTTCGCGCTGCTCAGGATGACAGGGTAAGGCGTTAGCCTCCGTGGTGTCATCCTGAGCGCAGCGAAGGATCCGTCCCCTCCTCGTTCCTCGTTCCTCGTTCCTCGTTACTTCTACCCGACTATCCGACTGCCCGACTCACGCTTGCGTCAGGTAGCGCAGCGCGCTCTTCGCCATGACTTCGACGCCGAGGGCGAGGGAGCGTTCGTCGATGTCGAACTTCGGGTGGTGGTGGTCGTAGGTCTTGCCGGTGGCCGCGTCGCCCGCGCCGACGAAGAAGTAGGTGGAGGGGACGCGCTGGGCGAAGAGGGCGTAGTCCTCCGAGGCCATGATGCGCGGGCCGGAGAGGAGGTTCTCCGTGCCGACGACCTCGCCCGCGACCTCGCGCACGATGGCGGCCATCGCGGGGTCGTTGACGAGCGGCGGGCCGCCACGGTGATACTCGACTTCGGCGGTGGCGCGGAGCGACTCGGCGACGCCCTTGACGATCGCGGGGAGGCGCGCGGCGATCTGGTCGCCGGCCGACTGCTCGAACCAGCGCACCGAGCCGCCGAAGGTGGCGCTGTCGGCGATGATGTTGAGCGCGGTGCCCCCGGCGTGCAGGATGGCGGTGGAGATGACGGCCGGGGAGAGGGGATCGACTTCGCGGGCGACGAGCGACTGGAGCGTGGTGACGATGTTCGCCGCGACCATCAGGGCGTCGACCGTGGTGTGCGGCAGCGCGCCGTGGCCGCCGCGCCCCTGAATCTTCACCCGGAAGACGTCGATCCCGGCCATCGTCGGGCCGTCGAGCGCCATCACCGTGCCGAGCGGGAAGGGGGACCAGAGGTGCAGCCCGAAGGCGGCATCTACCGTGGGGTTCTCCATCACGCCGTCGCCGATCATCAGCCGCGCGCCGCCGCGCCCCTCCTCGGCGGGCTGGAAGCAGAAGACGATCGTGCCGGGGATCTCCTCGCGATGGCGGAAGAGGAGCCGCGCGGTCGCCAGGAGCATCGAGGTGTGGCCGTCGTGGCCGCAGGCGTGCATCATGCCCGCATTCTGCGAGCGGAACGCTAACCCGGTCTCCTCCTCGATCGGCAGGGCGTCCATGTCGGCGCGCAGGAGCAGGGTCTTGCCCGGCTTGCCGCCCTTCAGCACCGCTTTGACGCCGGTCACGCCGATGCCGGTGCGCACATCGTCGAAGCCGATGGCGCGCAGCCGCTCGGCGACGATGCCGCTGGTGCGGACCTCTTCCAGGCCGATCTCGGGGTGCATGTGCAGATCGCGCCGTGTGGCGATCAACTCGGGTTCCCACTCGCCGATCTCGTCTCGCAGTGTCAGGGTCGCCACCATCGCGCTTCTCCTCCTCCGAACCATCCTTCGTCCCCGGTTTGCGCCGGGCGTCGTTCTCGTGGTCGGCGGAGCATAGCGGCAATGGCGTGGCGGATCAACTGGGGAGGGGAGCATAGGGCGCGGATATGCACGTAGGGGCGCTTCGCGAAGCGCCCGGCCGCCCTTGTGACCGCTAGCCGGGGACACCGGGCGCGTCACGACGCGCCCCTACGAGGATTGGCCTCGCAACCCGTTGAAGAGGACGCGACGGGCGGAGGCGAGGATGCGCTCGGCGGGGTAGCCGTGGTGCTGGCGCTGGTAGAGGTAGTGGTCGATGGCGACCGGGGCGAGGACGATGTCGGCGGCGGGGGCGATGTCGAGCGGGGGGATTTCGTCGGTGGCGACGGCGCGCTCCAGCAGGGTGGTGACGGTGGCGTGCAGCCAGGTGTGGAAGGGGTTGTCGCGGTCCTCGCCACGCCGCTCGCCGCAGGCGGCGTCGGCCACCGCGCCGAGGAGGGGCGCGTTTGCCTCGGTGAAGGCGACCAGGCTGGTCAGGAGGAAGTCGAGCTGGGCGAGCGCCGGTTCGCCGGTGTCGGTGAGGCGCGCAGAGACGCCCGCGTGGAGGCGGCGGAAACCTTCGTCGAGCAGCGCCATGCAGACGAGGCCCTTGTGGGCGTAGCGGCGGTAGAGGGTACCCTGGCCAATCCCGGCAGCCCTGGCGATCTCGTGCATGCTGACGCGATCGACGCCGCGCTCGGCGAAGAGTTCGCGCGCGACTTCCAGGACGCGGCGGCGGTTCTCGGCGGCGTCGCGGCGCTCGCCGCGCCCCTCCTCGGTCTCCTCCCACGGCGGCGGCGGGAAGGTGGCGGCGCAGCAGCTGTCGGTGGCATGCACTGGTTCGGGTTTGGCCAACTCGGGCACCAACGGATCATCTCCCGGGGCACTTGACAAGTGGACAATTGTCCACTATGCTCGGTTCCAACAAAGCGGATATTTGTCCACTTCACTATAACAGGCCCGCTGGGCGGACGCAAGCGGGTCGGGCAAATGAAAGGGGGCAGCATTCGGCGGTGAGGATGCACCCGGCACGGGCATCAACCGTTCGGCTGATTGCGCCGTCAACCACGCGGCAGTCAGTCAAGTCGTCGCACGGTTGACGGCAAAGCCCCGCCGCTGGTCTATCGTTGGTACCAGGAAAGCACGTTGCAGCCAGGGAGGGCGATGTCCGAACGATGCGCGGTCGAATAGCGGCCGGTTAAGCGACTTCCAGCGACACTAACCGCCCGACAACAAGCGAAAGGAGCAGGTCATGGCAACCGCAACGATTGCCCGGGGGAACGCGCGCCCAATCGAGGAGGTGGCGCTGCGGCGGATACCGTTCGCCGTGCTCGTCGCGGCGGTGGTCGGCACCGTCGCCAATGTGATCCTGTTCTCGCTCGGCCGGGCCACGGGGGCGATTGGCGAGAATGTGGCGCTGCCGAACGGGCAGGTTTTCGGTGCCCCGGCGGTGATCGCGATGACGATCCTGCCGACGGTGCTGGCGGGGGTATTCTACGCAATCCTCGGGGCGATCGGGCGGATTCGCAGGCCGATCACCGTTTTTCGCGTGGTTGCGCTGGTCGTGTTCGTCCTCTCGCTGACCTCGCCGTTCAGCATCTCCGGCGCGGGTGCGGGTTTCATCCTCTTGCTGGAGCTGATGCACATCGCGGCGGCGGGGGGTATTGTCTGGTCGCTGACGACGCTCGCGCGGCGTTGAGCGGTTCGGACCTCACCCCGCCGCCTGCGGGCGGCACCCCTCTCCCAACCGTTGGGAGAGGGGATCGAGGTCCGGATCCCACGGGCGTCGTGCAGCAGGCGTTGAGCGATGGTGCAGGGCGGCGAGCAATCGTCGCCCCGTGGTGGCGTCGCATGAACATGCCGTAGGCCATCGCGCCTGCTCGACGCTGGCGGCGGTCAGTTCGCGGAGAAATGGGATCGTCACCAGCGTGTTCTGGTCGGTGGTTGTCAGCGCCGCCGCTGCGGCAACGCGAGGTCGCGCGCGTGGGCGTGTCGTCGAGGTGATCGAGCAGCCAGGCTGGCGCAGGCGATTGCGCAGTTGCGCGCAGGTGGCGGGGGTGGCGAGCGCGGCGATCTGGCGGAACAACTCCTCTTCGCTGATCTCCGGCTCGTCGGGCAGGGTGAGCGTCGCCAGCGCGGCGAGGGTGGCCTCGGGCTCGAAGCCCCAGCCCTGGAAGAAGGGGTGGGCGAAGAGCGCGGCGGTCTCCGCGATCAGGTCGGATCGCCCGGCGTAGGGCGCGTCGTCGAGGAGGGCGGTGACCGGCTCGTCCGGCGCGGGCGGGTAGGCGTCGTGCAGCAGCGGTTCCCAGAGTTCGTAGGTGGGTGGCAACCCTTGCCCCAGCGTGCCGTTGATCGCCAGCGCGCCCGCTAGCGCGCCGCGCACCGCCGCGAGCGGCACGCTGATCATCGCGACACCGCTGTCCTCCAACTCCTCGATCATCGCCTCGGCCTCGTCCCTCGGGACCCAGGTTGAGCCGAATGCCCCCTTCACCTCGCTCGTTGTGGAGGATGTTCACGATCTGGCAGATGCCGGGGCCGAGGTCGCGGATCACGAGCGCCACCTGCCCACCGTCGCCGTCGAGCATGCTGATCAGCGCACGGCCGAGCGCGGGGAGTTCTTCGGGGGCGTTGGTCAGCAGGTCGGCGGCCTGCGCGGCGGCGGTCGCCTCGGCGCGCAGGCGGGCGTCGCCTGTCGTTTGCGCGAGCCGCCCGAGCGGGCCTGCCGCGCCGGGGGCCTGCGTCTCCGACAGCACCGGATCCGCCAGCCGTTGCGTCCCCTTGTCCGGCGCGTGCAGCAGCGCGTGCCAGAGCCAGGGCGGCGAATCCAACACCTGGTCGGCGATTCGCTGCGCCAGCGCAGGCCGCCGCTTCGCGAGCATCGCGGCCAGGTAGCCAAAAATCTCCTGCAACATCTCCGTATTCCGCCACGGCGGGTCTCGACGGCCTGCGCGGTCACGCTCCGAATGGTGCCCTCGCCGTCGCTGAGCGTGTCGAGGAAAGCGAGGCGCTGCTTGTTCTCGCCGCGCTCCGGCCAGCCGAGTCGTCGCTGCGCCCCGAAGCCGCGAGGTCGTCCGCCTCGCTCGCGCTGGCGATGCGCTCGAAGTAATCGACGGCCAGCGGGCCAGAGAGCCCGGCCAACATCTCGAAGGCGAAGATCGGCACGCGCACGCGTCCGTCGATCAGCCGCTGCGTCAGCACCTGGGCGGCGGTTTCCTGCTCCGCGAGGACGTGCGGCAGGGCCGCTTCCACGGCGGATTGATCGCCGTTCGCCAGCCCCTCGTCCAATTGATCGAGCAGTTGGTCGATCGCTCCCGCGTCTGCCGTCTTCGCCGCTCGCTTGCGTCGCGCCATCCGTCACCTCCGTGGCTGCGCATTTGCCAGTAACGTGGGAAGTATGCCCGATCCCGGCGATATTGCGCGCGAAATATGGAGGGGTTGGCCAGGGGTGGTGGCGTGCGGAGCCCTTCGGAAGATGAAGTCTCCGGGCTACGAGATGCGCCAGGATCAATCCGGCTCGGAGGGCTGTTCCAGCCGTAGGCGATATGGGGCGATATGCCTCGTCGCTCAATGGATTTCGAGGCGCGCAGCGGGTAAACCGCTTTCGGCGACAGCGCGCCGAAAATCGTTGGTACGAGCGGCCACCGCCCGCCAACTATGCCCGGCGTTTTCTTGCATAAAGATCAATGGGTTATGCAGACTACTGCACTTTGTCCGATCTTCGAATGATGGGCGAGGGGAACGCGTCTGCAATGGGCCGGGTCGGTGACAATTTCCAGCACCATTAATCATGAGCGCGGCGCCACCATGACGGTGTCAGGCCGCGAGTCGCCTCCTCGGCCACGCGCCGCGTACAGTTTTGGCAGCGTTGACCCTGTTTCGTACAGCCGCGCACCCGCTATCCTCGCAGCGTCGAATCATCGCCCAGTATCGCGGAAGGACTGTTGTGGACCCTGAAGCGCTCCTCATCTTCGTCGGAATCATCTTGGCGTTCTGCGTTTGCCGATGCTCTTTGCGTCAAGGAGCAGCATCCCCAACTGCTGGTGGATCGCTGGCAACTGGGGCGCTTCTACGCGGCCGTGGCCGTTGGCGACTACAAAGCGGCGGCCAGATACTCGGAGGCGAGCGAGGAGGAGATCGCCCGGTGGGCCGCCCGTGGGCGACGCGCCACGGCCCCATCCTGGGTGCGCATCCGCAGCGGCGAGACGTGCGCCTTCGCCGTCGCGCAACACGATCTTCTATCGCGTGCATTACGAGGACGGCACCGAGGAAGCAACGGCCTGAATGTCTTCCATGGGGACCCCCTCCCGCTGCCGGGGCCGACCGTGAGGAGGCCATCAGGGCCGAGTACGCCAAGCGTCGCCCCCGCCGTCCCGCTGGAGTTCGTTGACGCGCAGGCCCTCGATCACTGGGTGGGCGGTGCGCTACGTCGTCACCTGGCCGGACGGTCGCCGGGAGGAGCACACCGTGCATGCCGGGAGGGGGAGGATGTCTATCCCCCCGCCGGACGGCAACGCGGCGCTCCCCTGAGGAGCTTCGTCCCACTTCGACTCTCATAGCGTTGTCGCATAGTGAATTGCCCGATCTTATTGGCGGCGGCGGAGTTCACCTGTTCACATTTTAGGAAACCTTGCTTACGCGGTTCTGATGCCGACCGCCTTCGGAAGCGGTCGTGAAAAAATGGTGGCGCAATCTTTCGCCGTGTTATTGCTAATCAAGCAGGCGTCCGTCACCAGCATGTTGCGTCGTTGTGCAGGCGCGACAGCCGCGTGGTCAGCGCTTATCGGCATCGGCGGAACGGCGCGGCCCCTGCCTCAACGCCGAGGCAGGGGCCGCGCGAATACGGGTGGTTTGTGCGCTGCGAGGGTTAGATTTCCAGGCGGCGCAGGAGGCGCAGGGCTTCGTCGGCGTTGATCTCGCCGCGCTCCAGGGCTTCGAGGATGTCGAGGCGGGTGCGCTCGGGGTTGGCGACCGGCGCGGGGGCGGCGATGACGCTCTCCGCGACGGGTGGCGGGGCATCCTCGGTCGGGGTGTCGGCGGTGACGGTTGTTTCGATGACGCTGCTTGCCGCAGCGGTATTCTCAGCCTCCGCCGCTGCTTCGGCGACCGGCGAGGCCGACAGGGGAGTGTCGGCCTCGCCTGCGGCCGACCGTGCCTCGCCGGAGAGGGTGGGAGGCGACGGCGGGGTGGGAGGAGTGGGCGGGGTCGGGAGCGCCGGTGGCTGCGGGGCCAGCGGCGCGAGTGGCGCGGTCGGCGGCGTGGGCGGGGTCGGGATCGCGCCGGTCTCGGCGTGCGGCCACATCTCCGAGTCGGGCCAGCCGCGCTGATCGGCCGCCGGGCGTGCCGCCGGGGCTGCCGGGGTGCCTGGTGCGGATGCGGCGCGGGCCGCGATGGCCGCGATGCTCGTCTCACTCATCACATCACCTCGTCCCTGGCGGATGTTCACCGAGCCGCTGACGGTGCGGATGCGGAGCCGGGTCTGGCCGCCCTCTGCCGCCGCCGGGTCGCCGATCAGGTATTCCCAGCGGTTGCGCGAACGCCGCCGCTCGCGCCGCTGCTCGCGCTCGGCGTCCCGCTCGGAGCGGCGCTCCCAGCGATCCCACTTTTCTTTGCCGATGTGGACGCCGAGGCCGGGCATGTTGATCCCGTTGTCGTCGATCCGCATCCCGAAGACGCCGACGCCGCGATCGTCGATCTTGATGCCCGGCAACTCGACCCGGCCCTTGCTGATCTTGATGCCCGGCAGCGAGATCTCCGCGTCGTCGTCGGACGAAGAGTCGTCGGCGTCGCTGCCGCGCTCGTCGTCGTCGTCCAGTTGCGAGCGCCAGTCGTCGCTGGCGTAGCGGAAGGGGAGGTCGCAGCGGAACGAGCCGCTGACGGTGCGCCCGCTGAGGATCCCGGCGAAGTCGGGCTGCAGGCGCAGCGAGAGGTCGCCGCTGACGGTGCGCATCTCGTAGCCGCCCGGCTCCAGGTGCGCGTCGATCGTGCATTCGCCGCTGGTGGTGTTGATATAGAAGCCGTTCAGGCGGCTGCGATCCACCGAGAGTTCGCCGCTCAGGGACTTGAAGCCGAGCTGGCCGGTGATGCCGCGCGCCCGCGTGTCGCCGCTGGTGGTGTGGATGACGACGTCGCCGCCGATGCCATACGCCTCCACGGTGCCGCTCACGCTCTGCAAGTAGGCGGTGCCGTCCACGCCATCGGCGCGCACGTCGCCGCTCGCGGTGCGCACGGCGAGCTTGCCGCCGAGTTGCCGCGTCTCGATCTTCCCGCTGGCCGACTTCAGCTCGATCTCCCCGGTGACGCCCTGCACGTTGATCGCGCCGCTGGCCGTGGTGAGTTCGAGATCGCAGCGCATCGGCACGGTCGCTTCCAGCACCACCTGGCCGATGTTGCGGCCCGCCGACTTCATCTGCGCCAGCGTGTCGATCATGTCGCCGAGGTTGTCGAGGAAGTCGCTGCGGTTGAAGTCGAACGACTTGGTGATCCGCTTCACCTGGCGCTGCACATCGCCGAATGGCCGCGCCTTCACGACGATCTCGCCGTCGTAGCGCAGGTCCACGTCCGCGACAAGGTCGATCGGCACCGTCTCGCCGTTCGGCTTGACCGCACGCAGGGCGATGCTCTCCTCGGCCGCCTCGCCGCGCACGCGGATCGCGCCGGTGCTGTTGTTCATGATCAGGCGCGGGGCGCGCTCGCCACCGGCGACACGGAAGCGCCGCAACAGACCGACGCCCTCCTGCACGTCGTTCACGACATCCTCCATGCCTTGCTCCGGCTTTGGCAGGCCATCGCCCGCGCGTCCGATTGGTCGTTCCTGGTCGCTCATTGGGTACCTCCGTGGGTGAATGAAGAATTGAGAATGAAGAATGGAGAAAGACGAGTCCACTATCCGACTATCCGACTGCCCGACTATCCGACTCAGTGCAGCAATGGGCCGACCGACTGCGGGCGCGGGGTCGGGGCTTGCTGGGCGAGGGTGATTGAGGCGACGCCGCTGTCGATGGCGATCCGCATGGTTTCGGGGTGGAGCCGTAGGCGTCGTTGACCCAGATGTGCCGCGCCCGCTGCCAGCCCTTGGCGTGCATCGTCAGCACCGGCGAGCGTACCTCGACTTGCACGCCGGTGTCGCTGGGGACGATCAGCTTGAGGTTGAGCACGCCCGCGCGGATGGGGACGTTCAGCGTGCGCGAGCGGGTGCCGCTCAGGTCGAGCGTCAGGTTGCCGGTGCCGAGTTCCAGCCCGAGCCGTTGGAGCGCCAGCGCGCCGAGGTCGAGCTTGCCCTCCACGACACCGCCTTTCAGCCCGAGGTCGAGCGGCACGTCATTGGCGAAGCGCAGGTCCCAGCGGTTGCGCGCGTTCGCCACGCCGTGGGGTCGCGCGTTCGATGGCTGGTGGAGCGTCAGCCGACCGATCTGCTCGTGGACCGCGTAGGCAAGTTCGGGCTCCCAGGCCGGGACGTTGTAGCTGAACTCCGCGTCGAGCAAGTGCTGCCCACCGCCAGCGATCTGGAGTTCGCCCTGCTCTAGTTCGAGGGTTGCGCGCACCGCCCGCGCCCCCTCCAGCGCCACGCTGCGCGACTCGGTCACCGGTTCGCCGCACTCCATCAGCCCCCTCCTGTTGCCGAACCACCGCTCAATCATCGAGGTTTGTGTTCCGACCATTGCACCTACTCCCTCTCTTTACTGACGCTTCTCACGTATCAGTACAGGTCCAGTTCGCCGCGAACGCGCACCGCGCGCTCGATCCAGTTGAAGGCCCACATCCCCAGGATCGGCAGCCCGATGGCGAAGCCGAGCAGCGGCAGCAGCTGCGGGGCCAGCGTCGCGATGCTGGCGTGGTGCAGCGTGGCATCGGCGAGGGCCTGGATGCCATAGCCCATCGGCAGGCCGCGCGCCAGCCAGCGCAGCGGATCGGGCAGCAGCGCGACCGGGTAGTAGACGCCGCCGAGCAGGATCACGAACGGGGAGACGAGGTTCGAGAAGGGGTTGGCCTTCTTGATGTAGAGGCCGATGGCCGAGAAGACGATGCCCATGCCCCAGAGCGACGCCAGGAAGAGGAGCAGGGTCAGGGCCAGTGCCGCCCAATTCGGGTCGAAGCGCACACCGAGGAGCGTGTAGCCCGCGCCGAGTGCGACCACCGCGCTCAGCCCCATCTCGAACACGCCGACCAGCGCGAAGCCGGTCAGCCAGCTGAGGCGCGGGCAGGGGGCGAGGAAAAGGCCGATCAGCGTGCCCTTGATCCGCTCGCGGTCCAGAATTTCCCCCACAAAGTAGATCGTGCTGAAAAGCAAGGTGTTCGCGGCGAGCGCGACGACGGCGTAGTTCAGCAGGTCGCGTCGGGCTTCGCCATAGATCATCGCGACGAGGGCGATCTGGAAGAGCGGGTAGGCCACCCAGGTCGCGAAGTAGCCGGTGAGGCCGCCGTGTCCCAGCCGCTCGGCGAACATCGCGCGCCAGGAGGCGGTGAGCGAGGCCAACCCGAGGCGCAACGCGCCGGGCTCGCGGCGGCTAGTAAAGTTCGAGGTCGCCAGAGCGCTTGGCTGCATGTTCCACCTTCCGCAAACTGAGCGCACCGACCAGCGCATAGACCGCTGAGACGGCGAGCGTGAGCGCGATCGCGGGGAGCGTGTCGCGCAACGTGGCGGCACCGAGCAGGCTGGCCCGGAGCGCGTCCAGGGCGTGGCTGACCGGCAGGCAATTCGAGAGGGCGTAGAGCGGGCCGGGCAGCAGATCGCGCGGGAAGAGCGCGCCGGCGAGCAGTTCGCCCGGCCGTTGCAGGAAATTGGCGAGGAGATTGGCCCGGCGCGAGAGGATGAAGAGTCCGGCGAGGGCGAACCCGGTCGCGAGCGAGCCGGTCAGCAGGGCGAGGATTGCGCCGATGGCTGCCAGCGGGTCGGCGACGTTGAGCCGCGCGCCCGAGACCACCCCGAGGATGCCCATCGTGACGAAGGAGGGGAGCATCCAGACGAAGCCGCCGAGGCCGTAGCCCGCGATCACCGCCACCCGGCTGGCCGGGGAGAGGAAGAGCGCCGCCGCCGTGCCCTCGCTCCGCTCGTACTCGATGGCGTAGCCGCTCGACCAGATCGTCCCGCTCCAGGTGATGAAGCCGAACATGCCGACCATCAGGAAGGCCGAGACATCGAGACCATCCACCGTCTGCTGGCCTGATACGCTATAGGTGAGGCGCATCATCACGAAGAAGACGAGCGGGAAGAGTGGCCAACGAATCACGTCGATCAGGTAGGCATTCGAGCGGCTGACGAAGCCGCGCGCCGTCGCCGTCATCACCGCCCGCAGGTGCCCAATCGGCCCGGAGAACGCGACCGGGGACATGCCCTCGGCATTCCGCATTCCCCATTCCGCATTCATCATTCGAACGACCTCCCCGCGATGGTCAGGAACGCATCTTCCAGCGTCGGTTCGACCACGCGCACGCCGCTGACGGCCGCGCCGTGACCGCGCAGGGTCGCCAGGGTCTCGTCGAGCGTCACGGCGGTATCGGCGCAGAGAATCGTCAACTCGGTGCCACCCTCGGCGGTCAATTCCTGGCTGACGCCGCGCACGCCGGGCAGTTCGGCCAGGTGGCGCTCGATCGCGGCGGCGTGGCCGTTGAGCGCCTGGGGCGTCGCGACGATGATCCGCCGCTCCCCCGCGACCAGCGCCTTCAATTCGGCGGGGGTGCCCTGCGCCACGATCCGTCCGTGGTCGACAATCGCGATCTCGCGACAAAGCTGGTCGGCCTCGTGCATGTCGTGGGTGGTCAGCAGCACCGTGTGGTCAGGGACGAGGGCGGCGATGGCGCGGCGCAAATCGACGGCCGAGGCGGGGTCGAGGCCGATGCTCGGCTCGTCGAGGAAGAGGATCGGCGGGTCGTGCAGGATGGCCTTCGCCAGGTGGAGTCGCTGTTTCATGCCGCGCGAGTAGCGCTCGGTCCGCTCGTCGCCCCGGTCGCGCAGGTTGACGAGGTCCAGGACCTCCTCGACCCGCCGGGTGATGGCGTCGGCCGTCAGGCCGTAGAGCGCCCCGAAATAGCGCAGATTCTCGCGCGCCGAGAGCTTGGCGTAGAGGCCGCGGTCGCCACCGAGGACGACCCCCAGCTGGCGGCGCACCCGCGTCTCCTCGCGCACCACATCGTAGCCGCCGATGGTCGCGCGCCCGCTCGTGGGGATCAGCAGGGTGGAGAGCATCTTAATCGTCGTCGTCTTGCCCGCCCCGTTCGGCCCCAACAGGCCGAAGATCGTGCCGCGCGGCACGGTGAAGCTCACATCCTCCACCGCCACTGTGCGCCGCCGGGGGCGGAAAGGGAGACGACCGGACTCGTAGACGCGGTGGAGGTGCTCGACAACGATCGCGTCCTCGCTTGTAGTGCATGGCACCTGTCCTTCGGGGTTGTGTGGTTGCATCGGTTGCCTCCGTCGTTCCAAGTTGCAGGTTGGCAAGTTCCAGGTTGCAGGTTCGGTCTGAGGAACTTGGAACTTGCTAACCTGTAACCTGGAACCGCGTCGCCTGGTTCGGGGCGAGCCAGAGGGCCAGGGCGATCAGCGCGCTTGCCACGGTCTCGCGCAAGGCCGGTTCCTGTGCGTCGTGCATGACCACGTAGTCGTAATCGTTGGCGCGTTCGGCGCGCTCCTGGCGCTCGCGGACTGCGCATTCGGCCATCAGGATGCTCTGGAAGGTCTCCATGACTGGGCTCCTTTCGTGTGCGTTGCTGCGCGTACTACGGGGGGCGATGGTTGCTTAGTCGCCGGTGGCCGTCGAGCCGATGCTCTCGGCCAGGGAGGTGTTGACTGGTATTGAGGCCGGGCGGAGGAGGAGGGCGACGAGCCCGGCGACGATGTAGAGGCACGAGCCGATGCTCATCGTGGCGACGATGCCGAGGGTGTCGCCGACCAGGCTGGCGAACAGGATGCCGGCGAGCGTCATCAGCGCGATCACGGTGCTGACCGCCCCGAAGACCCGGCCGCGATAGCGATCTTCGGTCCGTTGCTGCGCGAGGGTCTGCATGCTGACGAAGAAGCCGACGACCGGGACCCCCGCGATGGCGATCAGGACCAGCGCCAGTGCCAGCGAACCGCCGTTGATGATGAGCAGCAGGAGGATCCCGTCGAGCGCGCCGCAGACGGCCATCAGCCGCAGCGGGTTGATCCGCCCGCCCACCTTGCCGATCAGCAGCCCGCCGATGACGCCGCCGATGGCCTGGGCGCTCATCAGCATGCCGAGCTGGGCCGCGCTGCCGCCGAGCACATCCTTCACGAAGGGGACCAGCAGCGAGATGAGGATGCCTTCGTTGATCATCGCGATGCCGACCATCACGAAGAGTCCCGTGAGGATGCGATCCTGGCGCACGATCCGCAGCCCGGCGATCCACTCGCCCCAGACTGCCGCCACGCCGCGCTTCTCATCCTTGCGCGCCTCGACGGTTCCGCCGGGCACCGCGATCAGCGCGAGCAGCGCGCCGGAGATGATGAAGGAGGCGGCGTCGATCAGGACGACGCTGGGGAGGCCGACGAGGCCGTAGAGCGCGCCGCCGAGCGCGGGACCGACCAGGCGCGTGAGGTTGTCGCTGAGGGAGTTGAGCGCGTTGGCGGGCACCAGCTCGCTCTCGCCGACCAGGCGCGGCATCAGCGCGCTCTTGGCGGGGACGAAGAACTGGCCGATCGTCGCCTGGGTGATCGCGACGACATAGACGATCCAGATCAGGTCGGCCGACCGCACCAGCAAGAGGAGGAGTACCAGCGCGCCTCGCAACAGGTCGGCGATGACCAGCGTCTTCTTGCGGTCCCAGCGGTCCACGAAGACCCCGGCGACCGAGCCGAGCAGGATGCGCGGCAGCGTCTGGGCCATGAACATGGCACCGGTCGCCAGCGCCGACCCGGTGAGGTCGTAGATGAAGAAGGGGAGCGCGACCAGCATTGCGTAGTCGCCGAGCATCGAGGCCGCCCCGGCGAACCAGAGCAGACCGTAGTTCCGCTGCCGCAAGAGTGCGATCATCGCCTCATTCCTCCGCCATCGCGCCAAGACGATGGCAAGCCTCTCCCAGGGCGAGCACCGGTGTGGTCGCCAGACTCGGTGTGTGTCGTTGACTGGATGTTTGAAGGTTCGAAGGTTTGAAAGTTCGAAAGTTCAGTAGACCGCCGGGCGAAGGGGCAACCTTGAAACCTTTGAACCTTCGAACTTTCGAACCGTTACTCCGTCTCCAGGAGCCGCAGCGCGTCCTTGGGGCCGATTTCGCCCCGCTCCAGGCGCTGGAGTACGTCGCGCCGCTTCTCGTCGGCGGCGGCGACGCGCCGCATCTCGCCCCCGTCGTCGGCGGATTCGAAGCCGAGCGCGCGAACCACGTCGTTCAGCCGCGCGACGACGGTCGGGTAGGAGATGTCGAGGGCCACTTCGACGTCCTTGATCTTGCCCTTGCAGCGGATGAAGGTCTCGATGAAGTGCCACTGCTGCTGGTTCAGATTGGCGAAACGGCCCCGCGTGAAGTGCCCTGTCATCCCGGTCTCGCAAGCGAGGCAGTGGACATTGGTGATCTCGAGTTCGCCGCCGCAGACCGGGCATTGCGCTGGGAGCGGGAATCGTTTCTGTGAGGACATCCTTTATCTCCTGAAGGTGTGACTTGATAATCTTCAACTTCCTGAACGTAGGATACCACAGGATCGGTCGCTGTCAAGAGGTTTTGATGAAAGTTAATGCACACATTAATTTTCTGATGTTAAGTCGATGTCTTGTTCGTGCTGCTAGCCCTGTTTGGTCGGAGGTCCTCGCTGATGAGGGACAATTGTGCGGAAAGATGGCATGAATCGGGAGAGGACGGCTGCGCCTCCCTTCATGGTGCGGCGCGATGTCCCAAAACGTCGCCAGCGGTGTTCTAATGGTGCTCGGGCGATGGCGTGGCGCGGTACCACCGCCGGAACGGAAGGAACCTGGCTCGATGGAACAGACGTCGCCCCTCGCGCTGCGCGCCGACGCCGATGAGCGGGGCGAGGAGGCCGCCTTGATCCGCGCGGCGCAGGCGGACCCCGCCGCCTTCGGCGCGCTCTATCAGCGCTACTTCGCCAGAGTCTACTGGTATCTCCGCGCGCGGACGCCGACCGCCGAGGACGCGGGCGATCTGGCGCAGCAGGTCTTCCTGCACGCGCTGGAAGCGTTGCCGCGCTATCGCGAGCGGGGCCTGCCCTTCGCGGCCTGGTTGTTCCGAATCGCGCGTAACAGCGCCAGCAACTTCGGGCGTCGCCAGCGCCCGGCGCTCTCCTGGGAGCAGTTGCCGGTCGCCAGCGCCGACGCCGCGCCCGATCCCGAGACCCAGGCGCTGCGCAACGACGACCTGCGTCGACTCGACGCGCTCCTCGCGACGCTCTCATCTGAGAAACGAGACTACCTGGCGCTGCGCTTCGCCGCCGGGCTGTCGATCCCGGAGATCGCGGCGGTCGTCGGCAAGCGCGAGGCCGCCGTGAGGAAGCAGATCACTCGCACCCTGCACGCGCTCAAAGAACTGAGCGAGAAGGAGCAATCCGATGCTCACCGATAAACGATTCCCCGACGCCTACGCCGACCTGCTGGACGAGCAAGTCGATCCGGCGCTGGTTGCCGACCTCGACAGCCTGCACCACCCAGTGCCGCCTGCGCAGTTGCGAGCCGCCATTGCGCAATCAATTGCGCAGCGCGCCGCCACGATGCCCAGGCGATCCCCGGTCGCGCGCCGCTGGAATCGCCTCTTTCCTCCGACTCCTCGCCTTGCCGCAGTCCTGGTTGCGCTGCTGGCCTTCACCATGCTGGCCGCCGCTGCCGCGCCGCTCGTCACCTCGATTGTGGACCAGGCGTTCGGCATGGCTGCGGGCACCAACCGAATCGTGACGCAGCATCTTGGCAAGGAACTGGGTGTCAGCCAGACCGTCAACGGCTTCACCGTGACGATCGAGCGGGTCTACGCCGACGCCAACCAGATCGTGATCGGCTACTCGGTCAGCGGCCCGCCCGATCGCACCTTCAACAACTTCCTTGCCTTCGGGGCGCAGCGCGGCCAGACGCCGATGCTGGTGGACGACACCGGTCGTGAGTTCCAGCACTCGCCAATCGGCTGGGGCGCGGGCGTGGAGGCGGGCAAGGGGGGCTACCTGCTGCTCTACGACGCCGCGCCGCTCGGGGGCAACCCGGCTGAACTTAACGTGCACCTGACCATCGGCTCGCTCGATGTGATCGAGCGCGTGAATGGTGGGACGCAGACGGTGGCTGGGGCAGCCGCGCGCCCGACGGCGCAGAAGGGCGGTGATGCTGGCCCCTATTGCGGGCCGGAGGTCTGCATCTACTCCGTCGCTGGCCCGTTCACGTTCGACTTTACCGTGCCCTTCGCCGCGAGCCGCGTCGCCGAACCGCATCAGACAATTAAAGTCGGTGGCCTCCCGGTCACCCTCGACCGCTTCTCAGCCACGCCTACTGGCACCTGGTCACGCTGCGTGGCGTTGGCCTGGAGGCGACCGTCACGCTTGTTGGCGGCAACAAGAAGTACACCCTCGGCCAACTCGGCCCCATCGCGGCGCAGCGCACCGCCGACCAGCCTTTCGACTACACCACGACCGATGTACTCCCCGACGATCAGCGCGAATGGACCGTCACCGTCGCCACAGCGGACCGCCACCTTCCAGGTGATGCTGCCGTGAGATCGGTAAGCAGGTGAAGAAAGAGACGGTTGAACCGCCAAGACGCCAAGAGCGCCAAGAACGCAGGAAGAACGGGAGAAGGGCGAGGGAATCACCCCTCTCCCTTCTCCCTTCAATCCTTCGTCTCTGCGTCCTCTGCGTCCTCTGCGGTGAATTCGTCTTTCCCTACTTCCCCTCGTACAGCTCGCTCCAGCGCGCGTGCTCGTCCTTCGCCTCGCGGAGCAATTCGGGCTGGGCGAAGAGATCGTAGGCGGTCAGCGCCATCGCCGTGGAGACCTTGATCAACTGGTCGTAGCCGAACGGCGAGCAGGAGGCGTCCACGACTTGCTGCGAGTGGCCGGGGATCTGGTCGTGGCTGATCGCGAAGGAGCCGGTGGCGGAGGGCATCAGGTAGGAGATGTTGCCGAAGTCGGTCGAGTATGGCCCGCGCTCATTCGCGCGCGGGCCCTGGTAGACCGTCATGCCGACCTCGCGCATATTCTCCTCGTAGCGCCGACCGAGCACGTACGAGGGGCGCATGTCGTAGCAGGTCGGTCCTTCCTTGGAGATCTCCACCTTCGTCTCGGTCATCAGCGCCGCGCCTTCGGCGATCTGCAACACCTTGCGCTCCAGCACTTCCAGATAGGCCTGGTCGCCCGCGCGAATGTAGAAGCGCGCCTCGGCGCGGTGGGGCACCACGTTCGGCGCGTCGCCGCCGTGCGAGATGATCCCGTGGATGCGCGCGTCGGTGCGGACGTGCTGGCGGATCGCGTCGATCCCGGTGAAGAGCTTGATCACGCCGTTCAGCGCGTTCGCGCCGTTGTAGGGATCGCCCGCCGCGTGGGCCGGCTTGCCGTGGTAGACGAACTTGTAGTGCGAGACGGCCAGGCAGGTGCCGCCCGGATACTCCGTCGAGGATCCGGTGTACGGCCCGGCGTGGTGGATCATCAGCGAGGCATCGACGCCGTCGAAGACCCCGGCGTCGGCCAGGATGATCTTGCCGCCGCCCCCTTCCTCGGCGGGGGTGCCGATGATCTGGAAGGTGCCGTTGAGCTGGTCCATCACCTGACCCAGCCCGATCGCCGCGCCCAGGCCCGATGCGCCGATCAGGTTGTGCCCGCAGCCGTGCCCGATCGCCGGGAGCGCATCGTACTCGGCCAGCACCGCGATCGTCGGCCCGGGCCCCTTGCCGCGCTTCGTCGCCCGGAACGCCGTCTCTAGCCCGCCGATCGGCTTCTCCACCTCGAACCCGTTGGCCTTCAGCCGATCCGCCAGCAACTGCGACGCGAACCGCTCCTCGAACCCGATCTCCGGCTTCTTGTGGATCTGATCCGCGACATCAACGATACCGGGCGCGTGCTCGTCGATCGCTTCGGCTACTTTGCGGCGCAACTCGTCGTCCATGTCTCCCTCCGGTCGTTAGTAACGAGTAACGAGTAACGAGGATCTGGCCGTGGTTAGGGGAAGGCAGCGCCTTCTACCTTCGCTTGTCGACCGAAACGCGTAGCCCACCAACCAGGCGGCTCACCTCTTCGGTTGCGTTTCGCAGTCGA
This sequence comes from Chloroflexia bacterium, assembly GCA_046328475.1. Lineage (GTDB taxonomy): Bacteria > Chloroflexota > Chloroflexia > Thermomicrobiales > CADCWN01 > CADCWN01. The sequence goes on from JAXLWN010000085.1 coordinate 20,147, forward strand.
TCGAAAGTAGCCTGATCGATATGCCCGGCATCGAGAGCGACATAGAGTTGTGAACGAACCTCGGCGCACGAAGCTTTGGCGATTGTGAGAAATTGATAGAACTCAGTCGGCCGTGCGCGCTCGTGTCCTTCGGCAATGTTCGACATGATCGAGACCGACGCCCGCTGTATTTGTCCCGCGAGACCGAAGTCGCGCGCAAAGCTGCCAATGCGCGTGACTCGATAGATGTCCTTGGTCAAGCCACGTGCCCGCTGCCACGCCCAGAGATCCTCGAATCTTCGAATTTCATCCGTCTCTACCACCCCATCTTCGTCCATCGTCCCCTCCTCGTTACTCGTTACTCGTTACTCGTTACTATTCATCCCCCGCGCTCGCTCCAGGCTCCGCTCCAGCGCTTGCTGCCGCACGGTGACCGTCACATCGCCGCGCGTGCGTTCGAGGACGCCGCGCAGCATGTCGGTGGTGCGGCGGAGGCCGTTGGTGACGGCGTCGGGGTAATCGACGGTCACCAGCAGGCCGTAGACGTCGTCCATCGTCGCCAGCGCCCATTCGGCGGGCGCGACATTGCCCGCGCGCAGCTTGTCGAGCGCGTAGCGGCGCAGTTCGCTGGCGGCCTCGCCGAGGCCGTTCAGGTAGACCGCGTCGGCCACGTCGAGGTCGTCGGGGCCGGGGACATCCATGCCGCCGACCCAGGCGAGGAAGACCCGCGCCTCGACAAATTCCTTCTGCGCATCCTGCACGTACCCCGCCCAGTAGATCGCCGGGTGATCGCGCAGCATCCCGGCCAACGACGAGAGGCGGTCGCGCGCCTCGGCCGCGAGCTTCTGCCCGCCCGCCACGTCGTTGCGGTGCGCCGCGCGGATGCAGTTCGCGCAGAGGCGCACCACCTGCCGACTCTCGCCCAATGCTCGCTCGCGCGCGGCGTTCACCGCCTCCATGCGCGCCAAAACCTGCTCGCCAAGCGTCGCGATCCGCGCCGACATGTACCCCCCTTGCCCAACCAATTGTCGCCCTGCCGCTGGATAGTGTGCCGCCGGGGTCGCGGCACGATAGCATGGGGCCAAACCGGGCGCAACTGCGACGATTTGCCTGACGCCCGAGGCTGGGCGATAGTTTCAGTGCTGAGTGCTGAGTGCTGAGTGCTGAGTTGGAAGGTTCAAAGGTTCAAAGGTTCGAAGGTTGGGGGGGTGAACTTTCGAACCTTCAAACCTTCGAACCGAATACTGGAGAAGGCGATGAGCGAGGGCGGGACATTCGGTCTCTACGATTTGCGCGTGACGGTCGAGCGGATCGAGGGGCGGTCGGTTTGCGGGTTGCAGGTGGGGGACTATTTCGAGTTGACCGAGAGCAGCAGGGTCAGCATCCCGGCCGGGAAGCACTTTTGCCTCTATGCCCTCTCGTCGGTGCTGCCCTTGCTGCCCGCGAAGCAGCGGGCGCTGGATGCGGCCGATTGGCTGTCGGGGGACAATCTGGTTGCCTGCCCTGACCCGGACGAGCGGTTGATCATGCGGATCGAGCGGATCGCGCGGCGCGAGTTGCGGACGGAGGATCTGACGTGACGCCTCGCCCGGTGGAAGCGCTCAGCATCGCCTTCCAGAGCGATAAGCACCCCCGCGACTACGCCGAACTCGGCGCGTTGGTCGAGGGCTATGGGTTCGGCGCGATCAGTGTCTACGCCGACCTGATGTTCCAGCCGCCGCTGGCTGCGTTGCTGCTGATGGCCGGGGCGACGAAGCAGATCCGCCTCGGACCGGCCTGCCTCAATCCTTACCTGACCCACCCGGTCGAGATCGCCGGGCAGATCGCGCTGCTCGACGCTGCCTCGGGCGGGCGGGCGTATCTCGGGCTGGCGCGCGGGGCCTGGCTCGATTCGCTCGGCATTCGCGACGAGAAGCCGCTCGCTACGATGCGCGAGGCGGTCGCGGTCGTGCGCCACCTGCTGCGCGGCGAGCGGCGCGCGTTCGACGGCGCAATCTTCCGCCTGGGCGAGGCGCACCAATTGCTCTACCCGATCCACCGGCCCGATGTCCCGCTGCTGATCGGCACCTGGGGGGCGCAACTCGCCGCGTTCGCCGGGGAGGTCGCGATGGAGGTGAAGGTCGGCGGCTCGACCAATCCCGCGCTCGTCGCGACGCTGCGGGCGCGCATCGCCCCCGGCGCGGCGCGGGCGGGGCGCGACCCCGGCGAGGTCGGCATCGTGCTCGGGGCTGTCACCTATGTGGACGAGGATGGCGCGCGGGCGCGGGCGCGGGCGCGGCAAGAGGTCGCGCGCTACCTGCCGGTTGTCGCCCCGCTCGATCCCACTGTGGCCATCGAGCCCGAACTGCTCGCGCGCATGGATGCCGCTGTCGCCGCCAACGACCTCGCCGCCGCCGGGGTACTGGTCCCCGACGACCTGCTGGACCGCCTTTTCCGGCACCCCCGCCCAGGTTATCCGCCAGACCGAGGCGATCCTCGCCGCCGGGGCCAGCCGCGTCGAGTTCGGCACGCCCACGGCCTCACGCCGCGCGAGGGCTGCGCCTGCTGGGGAGCGCGTCTTGCCTGCGTTTCGATGAAAGACGGGTGAACCGCCAAGACGCCAAGAACGCCAAGAACGCGAAGAAGAACGATTCAACCGCCGAGGACGCCGAGGACGCAGAGACGAGGAGAGACGGGAGGGAAGAAGAGCTATACGTTCGCTGCTCTTTTTTGCTGTTGTCTCTCCGTCTTGGCGCAGAGGCATCGTGGATGCGTAGTACACTCTCCACTCTCCACTCTCTTCTCTCCTCATCAATACTCCGGTGGCATCAGGCCGATGTCTTGCGGCGGGATGAGGTTTTGCAGGCTGCGGCGGATCCAGGGGCCGAGGATGCCGCCGTTGCGGGAGGGGATGAGGACGTTGAGCGCCAGCGGGCGCACCTCCGCGATGAACGGTGTGGTGCCGGAGGGATCGCCGTCGAATTCGACCGGCAAGGGCGGGTCGGCGTGGATTTCGATCTGCCGGCCGCGCTCGTAGCGCAGGTAGGGCGAGCGGTAGCGCCGGGTGGCGATCGACATGAAGGAGACGGCCGCGTCCCAGGGGCTGGGGGCGGTGAAGAGGACGAGGTCGAGCAGGCCATCGGTGGAGCTGATGTCGGGGCCGACGCGCATCCCCCGGAAGGCCACGTCGCTGCCATTGGCGACGAGCGCCATCCAGCCGCGCTCGCGGATGATCCGGTCGTCGATGCGGATGGTGAATTCGACAATCGGCTGGTCGAGGAGGCCGCGCGCCCCGAAGAGGAGGTAGGCGCTGAGCCCGAAGCCGCGCTTGGAGGCGCGGCTGGTCATCGACATAACATGCGCGTCGTAGCCCGCGCCGCCCATGTGCAGGATGTAGCGGTCGTTGACCTGGGCGACATCGATCGCGACGGTGAGCGCCTCGCCGCGCAACACCTGGCAGGCCACCAGTGGGTCGGCGGGGATGCCGAGCCCCTGGGCGATGATGTTGGTGGTCCCGGCCGGGAGGATCGCCAGGGGGATATCGCGCCCGACGAGGGCGGAAGCGACGGCGCTGACCGTGCCATCGCCGCCGCAGGCGAGGACGACCGCCGCCGAGTCCACGAGCGCGCTCACGGTCTCGGTCACGAGGATGTCCGGGCGGGTCTCCAGCAGATGGATCTCGTAGCGGCCATTGAGTTCGCGCTCCAGCAGCGCGGTGAGGCTGTCGGCGTTATAGCGCCCGGTGCTGGGATTGAGGACAACGAGAAGTCTGGGGAGCGGGGGAGGGGTCTCGGGGGCACCGGTCATGGCGATCAGGCGCTCCAGACTAACGTCGGGCGGGCAGGTAGGTGCCCTGGCGGAGATGATCCGTCGCGTGCATTGTGGCACAGCAGTGGTGGGGTGACAACTGATCGAACGGGCGAGGGCGAGAAGGGGGAGGGGAGAAGGGGGAGGGGAGAGGGCGTGAACAGGGGAAGAAGGGGGAGCGCCGAAGGGCGCGGCGAACGGGCGACGGGCGAACGGGCGAACGGGCGAACAGGGGAACGGGCGAACGGGCGAACGGGCGAATACGTGACTGCCCGATGCGCGATGCCGTTCGAGAGATATCGCCCGTTCGCCCATTCGCCCGATCGTGCTGCCATGCACCAACAGACCAGGCCCGGGCGGTTGCGGCGACCGCCCGGGTCTGGTCGTCTGCGCGGGAGTGGCGGTTACTCGTATTCCTCTTCGGGGCCGAAGATCTGGTCGATGAGGAAGTTCGTCAACCAGGTCGCCGCCGCCGCCAGGACGATACCGAGTAATGCGCGCGATGTGTTCCGCACCAGGCTATTCATGCCCTTCTCCGTCCAGTCGTCAGTCGTCAGTCGTCAGCCATCAGACGGAAGAACTGTACTCGAAGCGGCGGCGAAGGTCACGCGGGACTACTCGTCGTCGTCGTCGGTTGCCCCTTCGTCCGCGTTCAGCACGCGTTCCTTGAACGCGGAGGAGGCGGTGAAGCCCGGTGTGTTCGTTGCGTCGATGGTGATGCGCTCGCGGGTCTGGGGGTTGATCCCCCGGCGCTCGCTGCGCTGGCGCATCTCGAAGGTTCCGAAGCCGGTCCAGACCACCTTCTGACCGGCGATGAGGCTGCGGGCGACCACGCGCACGGCGGCGCTCAGCACCTGCGACACCATCGTCTGCGGAAGGCCGGCTTCTTTGGCGACCTGTCTGATGAACTCGTTTTTATGCACGCGCCCTTTCCCTTTCGGTGATTGGCACAGCTGCCGTGCCAGCGCCGCCGCCATTGTCCTGCGCTGCCTCAAGGCTCGTGCCGCTACCCACTACCGGAGCTGGTTTGGCCCCGGCAGTGCGACGTTTCCCTCTCCTTCAGTACCCTAGAGCTTGCCGCCGGTCGAACCAGGCCACCATGCCGGTAAGCACTGCGAGGAGTACTCCATAGCCGACGATCGCGACGAACTGGCGGAAGAGCGGCACCGCCAGCGGTGGTAACAGGGCCAGGGGGGCGACGAGCGTAGCGTTGAGTCGTAAGAAGATCGCGGTTGGCACGCTCCCCTGTCCTGCGTGTGTCGCGAGCAGGAACAATCCGGCGATCAGGATGGTCTCCAGGGCGGCGGTCAGGAGCAGACACCCCTCCGTCGCGCTGGTGAGAGAAGCACGTTCTGTGCCACGGTACGGCCGAAACTCCACGTTTCCCCCATTGGGTTGCGTTGTCCGTTGGCCGATCCTGCGATGAAACAAAATGCCGCACGCCAACGTCTTAAGGGTTAAGGTGCTCCTGAGCAAATGGCGAGATTGCTCGGAGGACCATCCTCCTCGGCGGTTGGAGAGGCTGGCTCCGACCGCCATTTTCTTTAAGTTGCAGGTTTGCAGGTTGGCAGGTTACAGGTTCGTTGGTGACAAGGCCACCTGACTGTCGAACCCCTGAACTGCTCAACTTGCTAACTTGCAACTTGCGAACTTGCAACTTCCCGTGCGGCGACGCGGGCGAAGCGCGCTTCGAGATCCCTGCGCATGTCGGCGAAGGCTTGCTCCAGGTAGGGGAAGCCGAACCAGACGCAGGAGAGCGCGAAGAGTGCCCCCGTGATCAGTCGCAACTCCCAGGTGCTCTCGCGGAAGCCGAAGAGTTGGGTGAAGCCGTCGATCGCCATCGGGATCCAGAGGATGAGCATCCAGCGCAAGCTGAGCGGCCGGATGTGCTTGCGCACCAGGCCATAGAGCAGGCCGAGGCCGAACACGGTGACGTAGATCGCCATGCAGCGCTGGCAGAGGCACATCTTGTGGCCGAAGACGAAGAACGACCGCTCGGGCAGCTGGTGGCAGGTCAGGCGGAAGGCGACGTAGAGCGCATCCGCCGGGATGTTGTATCCCCGCGAACGGAGCCAGGGGCCGAGGATCGGCAGTCCGGCGAAGAGTCCGCCCATGATGTTGACGGTGAGGGAGCCAGTGGCGCGCGACCCAGAGCACACCCCGGTCCACCGCCAGCACGAAACGCCGCATGCCGGGCGAGAGATTCGCCGGTGGCGGTGCCGGGGCGGGGCGTTGCAACTGCTCGCGCAGCCGCTGGCTCGCCTCTGGCGGCAGCGTATCCCAGGGGGACTCGGGTTGGGCGTTCGGTGCGGTCATGGCTACCTCGGGGTTTAGTCGTGAGTCGAGTCGTGAGAGGGCTTGGCGAAACTGGCGCTGCTATCTATAGCCACCAGCCAGGAGCGAGATTCTCGACTCGCGACTCACGACTCGACTCACGACTCACGTCTCGTTACGCACTCACGGGCACGCGCGACTCCATCACTCCGCCGCGACGTGCAGCGCGCATCGATATCCTCGTCGGTGATCTGGTAGTGCGTGACGCAGCGCAGGCCGCGCAGGCCGTAGTTGGAGACGCGCACGCCACCCTCGGCCATCCCGGCGATGAACTCCTCGCTGCTGATTCGGGCGCGGTCGGGGCGATAGATCACGATGTTGCTCTGCACCGTCTCCAGGTCCACGGCGATGCCATCGATCTGGGCCAGGCCCTCGGCGAGGCGGCGGGCGCGCTGGTGATCCTCGGGCAGGCGGTCGACCATCTCGTTCAGGCCGACCAGCGCGGCGGCGGCGATCACGCCCGCCTGGCGCATCGCGCCGCCGACGATTTTGCGATTGCCGCGCACCCCGGCGATGAAGTCTTTGCTGCCGACGACGATCGAGCCGACCGGCGCGGCGAGCGCCTTCGAGAAGCAGAATTGCACCGAATCGACCGGGCGCACCACCTCGCTGGCGGGCATGCCGAGCGCCGCCGCCGCGTTGAAGATGCGCGCCCCGTCGAGGTGGACCGGCACGCCGCGCGCGTGGGCGATCTCGGCGATCTGGGCCAGATGGTCGGGGTGGAGCACCGTGCCGCCCATGCGGTTGTGCGTGTTCTCCATGCAGACCACGCCGGTGCGCGGGTAGCCCGGGCGGCGGATGCGGATCAGGTCGCTGACTTCTTGCGGGTCGAAGCGCCCCAGGCGGTCGGTGCGCAGCTTGTTGAACGGCAGGCCGCCGAGCGCCGCCGCGCCGCCGCTCTCGAACCAGAGGACGTGCGACTCGTCGCCGAGCAGCACCTCGTCGCCGCGCCCGCAGTAGGTGAGGATGGCGATCAGGTTGCCCATCGTGCCGGAGGAGACGTAGCAGGCCGCCTCCTTGCCGAGCATCGCGGCGGAGCGTTCCTCCAGTTCGCGGACGGTCGGATCCTCGCCGTACTGGTCGTCGCCGACCTCAGCCTCGGCCATCGCCCGGCGCATCGCCGGCGTGGGGTGGGTGACGGTGTCGCTGCGCAGATCGATGTAACCGTTGGGATGAGCCATCGCGCGGGTCCCTCCTTCCCTCGCTCCCGATACATGATACGCCCATTATAGCCCAGCGGTTCCGTCGTGCCGGTGCGAATTGCCGCATTGGGGTGCCTGGGGAACAGAAATGCCCGGAAAGTACCATCCGGGTCGCCGAGCGGGGGCCGGACAAGCAAAGCGCACCCGCCACAGGGCGGGTGCGCGAGGTTCCGCGTGGAGTTGCGCTCGTCAGCGCGGTTGGGCCAGCCGCCGCCCGGCGTAGGTCGCCGCGAAGTAGCCGATCGCCATGCCGACGGCGGTGAACGCGATGTCGACCAGCGCGAACGCCGGGCTCTCCTCGAATTCGCCGACCGTCATCGACCAGACGATGCCGATGACGATCGCGAGGACCGTCAGCACGATGTAGCGCACGCGCGGCACCGGGATGCGGGTGCCGACGATGCCGAGGACGACACCGATGATGACCGGGAAGAACTCCTTCAGTTCGCCCATGATCCTGCCCCTTTCTGTGCTATCCGCCATGAACAACCCGCGGAACCTGTACTACCCCGAACACGAGTATAGGACGGAACGCGCGCGGGCACAAATCGGGCCGGGGGCCGCGTTGCGCGCGGTCTTGCCGGGGCGCATAATCAGCCGATGGATGCGGCAGCGGCGGTCATTCTGCTGGGGGCGGCGGCGGGGTTCGCGCTCGCGTTCGGCGAGGCGTGGGGCTGGTCGCCGGGCCTGTTCGTGGCGCGGGTGTTGCACGGCGCGGCGGCGCTGGCCGCGCTCGTGGCCCTGGCGCGGCTCGCGCTGCTGGTGGCCGACTGGTTGCCGGGCGGCGCGACGGTGACCGGGAACGATTTTGGCATCTTCTACCGGGCGGGCGAGGCGGCGCGGACACAGTCGCCGCTCTACGACCTGGCGGCGCTCCGGCGCGACAGCGGCGAGGTGGTGGCCTACCGCCACGCGCCGGTCGGGGCGGTGCTCTTCGTCCCCTGGACCTTCCTGCCCTACCGGTTGGCGCTCCATAGCTGGCAAGCGCTGAACATCGCCCTCTACGCGGCGACGCTCTGGGGCCTGCTGCGCCACTTCGGGGTGAGTTGGCGCGGCCCATTGGCGCTGGCGCTGGCGGCGATCTGGGCCGCCAGTGTGCCGAGCGCCGATAGCCTGGGGCTCGGGCAGTGGGACGCCCTTTTCCTCTCGCTCTTCCTGACGCTGCTGACCGTGCTGACGATGCGGCGCGACCGCGACCTGCTGGGTGGTGCCTTCCTGGCGCTGCCGATCGCGCTGAAGTTCTTCCCGGTGCTCTTGCTGCTGGGACCGTTGGTGGCGCGACGCTGGCGCATCTTCGCCGGGTGCGCGCTGGGCGGGGCGATCCTGCTGGCGGTGGGGCTGCTCGCCGGGCCGGAGAACACGCGCACCTTCGTGCGCGACGTTGTCCCCGAGGTTGGCGGCGGGACGCTCTACGCGGAGAACCA
>JAXLWN010000086.1:0-28473 GCA_046328475.1 Chloroflexia bacterium
ACTGGCGAGGGCCAGGGCGATGAGGCCGCTGTACGGAGTGTGAGAGGGTGATCATGGCGAAGTTGGAGCGGGCACCGTGGTTTGCGCTGGCGGGCAATATGCTGACGAAGACACTGCTGCGTGCGGGGATCAAGTTGATGGGGTTCAAAAGGTGAACTGGGTGCGCAATCTGCGGGCGGGTGGCGGGATACGATCAACTTCGACACAACCCTGGCTGTGTTCTCCTCACTCGTGCAAACAACGGGAAAATCGTGCCATAATCCTGCGGGATGTGCGCGAGGAGGAGACAGATGGCAGAGACGCAGCAGGATGCCCCACCGCGACAGCTCGTGGTCATCGGTTCATCGGCGGGCGGGATCGACGCGCTCTCGGTCCTGGTCTCCACCCTCCCGGACGATTTCCCGGCCCCGATCGTCATCGCCCAGCACCTCGACCCCAAGCGCCCCAGCACCCTCCCCACCATCCTCGCCCGGCGCAGCACCCTCCCCGTCCGCGCGGTGGAGGATCACGCCCAGCTGGAACCGGGGGTGATCTACGTCGTCCCCGCCAATCGCCACGTCCTGATCAACGACTCGACGATCGATCTGCGCGTCGATGGCACCGGGCGGCCGATCCCCTCCGTGAACCTCCTCCTGGAAACGGCGGCGGAGGCCTACGGCGATCAGTTGATCGCCGTCATCCTGACCGGGCTCGGCTCCGACGGCGCGTCGGGCGCGCACACCGTCAAGAAACTCGGCGGCACGGTCGTCATCCAGAATCCCGAAACCGCCACCCACCCGGCCATGCCGCGCTCCCTCGCGCCGAACACCGTCGATGTCGTCGCCGACCTCGAGCGCATCGGCCCGATCCTCTACGATCTGCTGAACGGCGTGCAGGTACCGACCCGCCCCGAGGACGACGAGACCCTCGGCACCTTCCTCGAACGGGTGCGCGAGCAGAACGGCATCGACTTCAGCACCTACAAGCCGCCCACGATCCGGCGTCGGCTCCAGCGCCGCATCGTCGCCACCGGCACCGTCAACATCGCCGGCTACCTCGCCTACCTGGAGGCCCACCCCGAGGAGTACCAGCAACTCGTCAGCACCTTCCTGATCAAAGTGACCGAGTTCTTCCGCGATCCCGAGCTCTTCGCCTACCTGCGCGAAACCGTCCTCCCCGAGCTGATCGCCCACGCCGAGCGCCGCGACCGCGAACTCCGCATCTGGTCGGCCGGCTGCGCCACCGGCGAAGAGGCCTATTCGCTGGCGATCCTCGTGGCCGAGGTGCTCGGGCACGACCTGGCCGATTGGAACATCCGCATCTTCTCCACCGACCTCGACGCCGAGGCGATCAACTTCGCGCGCCAGGGCATCTATTCCGCCGCCTCGGTGGAAGGCCTGCCCGACGACCTGCTCGCCCGCTGCTTCACCGTCGAGGACAACGTCTACCAGATCCGCAAGCACATCCGCGCCCTCACCGTCTTCGGCCAGCACGACCTCGGCCAGCGCGCCCCCTTCCCGCGCATCGACCTCGTCGTCTGCCGCAACGTGCTGATCTACTTCACCCAGGAATTGCAGAAACGCGCGCTGCAACTCTTCGCCTACTCGCTGCGCGATCAGGGCCTGCTCGTCCTCGGCAAGGCCGAATCGACCAGCCCGCTCGGCGAATTCTTCTCCCTCCAGCACCATCAGTTGAAGGTCTACCGCCGACACGGCGAGCGCATCCTGATGCCCGCCGCGCGCGTGCTCTATCCCACCCCGCACGCCCCCCAACGCTTCCCGTCGTCGAGCCGGGGCGGCCCCGGCCCGGTCCCGGCCCGCCTGCCGCGCGGCGAGCAGCGCCCCCCCAGCCGCGACGAAAGCTACCTGCTCAAGCTCCCCGTGGGCATGGTGGTGGTCGACCGCCGCTACGACATCCAGTCGATCAACGGCGTCGCCCGGCAACTCCTCGCCATCTACAACGTCGCCATCGGCGACGACCTCATCCACATCGCCCAGGGCGTCCCCTCGCAGCAATTGCGCCAGGCCATCGATCGCAGCTTCCGCACCGGCGGCCCGACCAGCCTGGAGCCCTTCGTCGCCGAAGACCCCGTCACCGACACCCGCCGCCACCTCCAGATCGCCTGCTACCCGCAGCGGGCCGACGACGACCGCAGCCCCCTGGAGACGGTGCTGCTCGTCGTGAACGACGTGACCGACACGATGCGCCAGGATTCCAGCCAGGAAACGGCGATCAGCGCGGGTACCCCGGCACAGGCCAGCCCCGAGGAGCGGGCGCGGCAGCAGGAGCGGCAGATCGGGCAGCTTTCCGATACCAACCGGCAACTGATGGAGGCCAACCAGGACCTCCTCAGCACCAACGAGGAATTACGCACCGCCAACGAGGAATTCCTCCTCAGCGTGGAAGAGGCGCAGGCCTCCACCGAGGAGATCGAGACCCTCAACGAGGAGATGCAGGCGACCAACGAGGAACTCGAGACCCTCAACGAGGAGTTGCAGGCGACCGTCGAGGAACTGAACACCACCAACGACGAATTGCACGCCCGCAGCATCGAGTTGCAGGAGGTGGCGCAAACCAGCGAGGAGGAGCGCGCCCGCCTCGCGGTGATCCTCAACACCATGGGCGACGCGATCCTCGTCCTCAATCGCGACGGCTCGATCCTGCTCGCCAACGCCGCCTACGAGCGCCTCTTCGGCCCCCCACCGCCGACCCTCGAAATGCGCGACCTCGATGGTCGCCCGCTGGCACGCCAGGAGCGCCCGGTGGAGCGGGCGCTCCTCGGCAATGCCTTCAGCATGGAATTCACCACCACCGGCCCGGAGGGCGAGCAACGCTGGTTCGAGGCCGACAGCCGCCCCGTCTTCGACGCCGACCGGCGGCTACAGTGGAGCATCCTCGCCATCCGCGACATCACCGACCGCAGCCTGCAACGGCTGCAAGAGCAATTCCTCTCGCTGGCGAGCCACGAACTGCGCACCCCCCTCACCAGCCTGCAGGGCTACCTCCAGATGCTCGAACGCCAGTTCCGCGATCCCCCCCTGCCCGCGCAGGCCCGGCGCTACGTCGGCAGCGCCCTCAGCCAGGTCGAACGCCTCAAGCGCCTCATCACCGACCTGCTCGATGTCGTCCGCCTCCAGAATGGCAAGCTGGCGATCACGCTCCAACCGGTCTCCCTCAACGAGGTCGCGACTCAGTCCGTGGAAGTCGCGCGGCTGATGACCGCGCTGCCGATCAACCTCGCAGCCCCGGCAACCGCGCTGCGCGTGAACGGCGACGCCGGCCGACTGGAGCAAATCCTGCTCAACCTGCTGCTCAACGCCATCGTCCACGCGCGCGGCACCGATCGTGTCGATCTGCGCCTGCGCCAGGACGGTGCCACGGCCGAGATCCAGGTCCAGGACTACGGCGCGGGTATCCCCCAGGCCAACCTGCCCAATCTCTTCACCCGCTTCTTCCAGGTCGCCCGCAGCGACACCCCCGCCCAACACGGCCTCGGCCTCGGCCTCTTCCTCGTCCGCGAACTGGTGGAGGCCCACCACGGCACCATCACCGCCGCGTCGGAGGAAGGCAAAGGCAGCACCTTTACCATCCGGCTCCCGCTCCTGCCCGCTCCCCCCACCGAGAACAGCGCGGCAGGAGTCGCCCGGTAGTTTCGCCCCCGCTCCTCGCGAGAGCGGGGGTGCGATCCCCACACTCTTCGCTCTTCTCTCCACCCTCCTCTCTCCTCGTCCACTCACGACTCGCGACTCACGACTCACGACTCGCCCTGTAGGAAGCGCGCCGTCAGGGCCAGCACAGCCTCGACATCGAACGGCTTCGTCAGCAGCGCGTCGTAGGGGCGCTGCGGCCCATCACACCACCGATCGCTACCGGCGCTTCTCCGCCGCGCGCATTCCCGCCGACCAATTGAGCGAGATCGCCCCCAAGCTGGTCAAGAAGATCGGCGACAAGGTAGACCACTGGGGCTGCTACTTCGAGAAAAGCCTCATCAACAGTCTCGTCTACACCGTGCCCTACGAGCCGCTGCTGCATTGGGGATGCCCGCCGCCTGGCAGCGCGCCTCGGCGCGCGAAGCCAGCAACAAACGGCAGATGGCGAGCCAGCGGGCAACCGCCACCACGCAGGAAGAATTGCGCGGCGTCAAGACGCCGCTACACACCGTTTTGAGCGAATGAGAGAGTGTAGAACAGGCCCAGGGAGTGCCCAATAGGTACGGGGGGCTTAGACTGGTATTGGCGGAGGCAGTCGAGGCAGTTCGACGAGTTCCCGATGAATTCCCTGTCACCTGTGACAGGTACTGGCGTGGTACCCGCAGCGGGATTCGAACCCGCGATCTTCACCTTGAAAGGGTGACGTCCTGGGCCACTAGACTATGCGGGCATAACCAACCGGGCACGCCCGGCACGGGGAAGAATACCCGCCAACCGAGCACCTGTCAAGGAACGAGCCGATTTTGCTACTATCACGGACCTCTGCGCCCGCACCGTGTCCCACAAGCCATCAGCGACGTTTGTCGATCAGTCGTATCATTTCCTCTATCACCAATTCATCGCGAACGTACGAGTGTTTCACCCTTGACGCTGCCGGGGGAAGGTGGCACAGTTTACCGCAGCGACGCATCCCGAGCGGGTCGGGAAGCGTTACTGTTAGTAGCAGCGACCACGTTCGCCCGCCTGGGTGAGCTTGTCCGAATCCCCCGCCGCGTCCCCCCTGACCCTCCGCGACGCCGCACCGGACGGCGGGGCTCGACATCCACGACTGATCCGCCCGCCCCTCCGGCGGGTTGCAAGAGGGAGCAGCAATCGTGCCGTACAATTCCCCCTATTCTTCGCGTAGTGCGCGACGCCGATCGGGTTCGGCGGCCCTGCCGATCCTGGTGGGCGGGCTGGTCCTCGTCCTGCTCATCCTCGCCGGTGGCTTCGGCCTCTATGCCGCCGGGGTGCGCCTGTCGCTCAATCGTGGGGGCGACGCCACGGCCACCGCCGCTCCCTCCGCCGTCGCGGCGGCACCATCGTCGTTACCCGCTGTCGGCACGCCGGGCGGCGGTCCGGCGAGCGGCGGCGGGGCGGTGCCGCCGTCCGCGATCCCGCTCGGCGGCACACCGGCTGCGGGGGGCACCCCCGGCCGCGCGACGCCCGGCTCGCCCGTTGCGGGCGCGGTCAACAACGCCGACCCGCGCAGCGTGGCGCAGGGCTACGTCGAGCGCTGGAACGCGAAGGATTATGCCGGGATGTACGACCTGATCGGCGCGACCGAGAAGGCGGGCATCACCAAAGAACGCTTCGTCGCGCGCTACCAGGGGATCGCCGCCGAGGCCGGGCTCGCCTCGCTCAAGGCCACCCTCGGCAATCCCGGCGCGAACAACACCTTCCCCATGCGCGTCGAGATGCAGTCGTCGCTCGTCGGCCCGGTCAACGAGGACAACACCCTGTCGCTGCGGCAGGACCCGGACGGCTGGCGCATCGCCTGGACCCCCTCGCTGATCTTCAAGGATCTCGGCGACGGGCTCATCCGCTTCCTGCCCGACATCCCGACGCGCGGGCGCATCCTCGACCGCAAGGGTCGCCCGCTGGCCCAGCAGGGCACCGTCAACCAGATCGGCGTCATCCCGCAGAACATCAAGGATGAGCCGGGCCTGCTGAACACCCTCAGCGGCGTGCTCGGCATCGCGCCCGAGAAGATCAAGGCGGCCTATGCCGGGGCGCAACCCGACTGGTTCGTGCCGATCAAGATCATGGCGGATCCCTTGCCCGCCGACGTGGAAGCGAAGATCAAGGCGCAGCAGGGTGCCGCCATCCGCAAGGTGCCCCAGCGCGTCTACCCGCAGGGCACGCTCGCCGCGCATGTCGTCGGCTACATCGGCGAGATCAGCGCGGAGGAACTGGTAACCCTCTCCGCGCGCGGCTACATCGCCGGGGATCGCATCGGGCGCGCGGGGATCGAGTCGTGGGGCGAGGAGTTCCTGGCCGGCAAGAAGGGCGGGCAACTCACCGTCGTCAGCCAGACCGAGCAGGTGCGCAAGGTGATCGCCGAGCGCAAGAGCGAGCCCGCCGCCGACATCACCCTCACCATCGACATCGATCTCCAGGCCGCGCTCGAAGAGGGCCTGGGCGACCGCCCCTCCTCCGGGGTGGTCATGGACCCGGCCACGGGCGGCATCGTGGCGATGGCCGCGCACCCCACCTACGACCCGAACGGCTTCATCCTCGGCTTCGACGACGCGAGTTGGGCGCGACTGAACGATGAGAAGCTGCGACCGCTCTGGAACCGCGCGACGCAGTTCACCTATCCTTCCGGCTCGATCTACAAGGTGATCACAGCCACGGCGGCGATCGAGAAACTGGGGATGACGCCGCAGACGACCATCCCCTGCCCGGCGCAATATTCCCTCCCCGGCGCGTCGAACGTCTGGCGCGACTGGACCTACCCCAACGCGCAGGGGACGCTGACGCTCCAGAATGCGATCACGCAATCCTGCAACACCGTCTTCTTCGAGATCGGGCGGCAGTTGGACGATAAGGACGAGAACGCCTTGCCGGAGATGACCCGTGCGTTCGGTCTCGGCAAGGTCACCGGGCTGGACGAGCTGCCCGAGGCCGCCGGGGTGGTGCCCGACCCGAAGTGGAAGCGCGAGGTGCTGAACGACGGCTGGGCCACCGGCGACGCGATCAACCTCTCGATCGGCCAGGGCTTCTTCCTCGCCTCGCCGCTGCAGATGGCGAATCTCTACAACGCCCTCGCCAACGGCGGCACCCTCCTGCGCCCCTTCCTCGCCGCGAAGATCACCCTGCCCGATGGCAAGGTGGTTCGCCAGGCCGAGCGCAAGGAGATCGGCAAGCTCCCCACTTCGCCGACCGCGCTCCAGATGATCTGGACCGCGATGAAGAATGTCACCACCGCGCCGAACGGCACCGCTGTCCCGCCCTTCGTCGGCTCGCCGATCATCGTCGCGGGCAAGACCGGCACGGCGGAGGTTCCGCCGAACCCCGATCACGGCTGGTTCGCCTCCTTCGCCCCCGCCGACGCTCCCACCATCACCGTCCTCACGATGGTCGAGAACGGCGGCCCCGGCTCAAAAGTCGCCGCCCCGATCGGCCGCATCGTCTACGACAAGTACGCGACGCTCGGGCCGTAGGGGACGTGGAGAGAGGAGAGCGGAGAGAAGAGAGTAGGGAGGAGTCGTAAGTCGTAGGTCGTAAGTCGTACGAGGGGGACGGATCCTTCACCCCGCTGCGCTCAGTTCCGAATGACCCCCCGGAGGCCACCCCCTCCCTCCCTCTGTCATGCTGAGCGCAGCCGTCATGAGCGGGTGGCTCACCCTGGCCCATGAAAAGAGCAACTCGTGTCGGCCATGCACACCGACAGACGCTATTCTCAAGACAGCGCAGCATCCGTCTACGCTCTTCTCTCTTCTCTCCACTCTCCACTCTCCACTCTCCACTCTCCACCCCCCGCCCTTCTCTCCTCACCCGAGTACCGCCCACCCCCTGACCAAGAGGCTATTGCCGCCACTCGCCCGTTTCCCGTACTTTGTCCATCCGATGGTGTGCGACACAGGCCCGAGAGGAGGACGGGTGGTCGCTCAAGGCAGATGGCGCAGCTTCGTCTCGCGCGGCACGATCATCTCCGGGCTCCTCGCGCTCCTCTTCTGGGGGCTGACGGTCGGCTGGGTGCCCGGCAGCATCCTGGTCGCCCTCCTCTACATCCACGAACTCGGGCACATCCTGGCGGCGCGGGCGCGCAAGATGACGATTCAGGGTGCCCCGATCTTCATCCCCGGCCTCGGCGCATTCGTGCGCGTCGATCCCACCGCGCACGTCTGGGACGACGTAGTGACGGTGCTGGGCGGCCCGGTCATCGGCGGCGCAGTCGCGTTGCTGGCCGGAGTCGCCGGGATCGTCTGGCAGATTCCCGCCCTGACCTTCGCCGGTTCGTTCGGCCTGCTCCTCAATCTCGCCAACCTGCTCCCGATCGCCCCGCTCGACGGCGGACGGCTCGCCGCGCGCACCGGCTGGTTTGGCTTCACCCCGACGCTCTTCATCGGCATCGCTCTGATCGCCGCGCTGCTTGGGAGTGGGGCGAATCTGCTGGTCGGCCTGATCGCCTGCCTCGTCCTCTACTGGGGCTATCGCACCATGCGCAGCGGCCATCCCGCGCCCTGGACTACCCAGGGTGGGGTCTTCCTGCTGCACATCACCACTGCGACCATGCTCTCCATCGCCTACACCATCATCAGTCGCGGCGAAGATCGGTTCATCCCCAGTGGCGGGCAAATCGCCCTACCCTCCGACATGCACTGGTCGATTCAGGGGATCGGCCTGGTGGCGGCAGCCCTGATCGGGCTCTCCACCTTCGCCTGGCGCATAGCGTTCCGCCCTGGATGCGATCGCAACTTGCGCTATCTCCTCCTGGCGCTCGTCTGCTGGCCCTCCTTCCTCTTCGGCCACCCTCGGGTCATTCCCGGCATGTGGTGCCTGCTCGCGCAACGCTGCGGGCTGCCCGGCCTGACCTGGCTCACCGCCTACATCCGGCGACTCGCGGCGGGGGGGCATCTCGCCGCCGCATTCCTCTGCGCCTACGGGTACGACTTCCAGCGCAATGATGAGGCAGAAGTCTGGCTGGATGCGCTGCTGCCCACCATCCGCGACATGGGAGAGCGGGCGGTGCTTGCCGTTGCCAACACCCTCTCAATGCTGGGCCACAGGGGGCGGGCCTTTCGCTGGGTGGTGAGTGCCTACGACGGCGTTGCACTCGATGCGCTGTCATTCTCGGGACTGGCTATGCTGGCCGCCGGTTTGTGTGCCGCCGGACGTGCCGCCGAGGGCTTACCTTACGCCCGCGCGGCGGTGGCGACCAATCGCCACGCTGCCACGCTTGGGGCTCTGGGCGAGGTCCTGCACGAGCTTGACCAGCAGGACGAAGCGGCAGAGGTGCTGCAGGAATCGCTGCGACTGATTGACTTCTGTAGGCATCGCCTGGTTCTTGCGCAGGTATTCGGGGCGCAGGGGCGCTACGCCGAGGCGATTGCCGCCGCCGATCACGTCCTTCATGCCCACGATGATTCCTGGTTCCAGGGCCGACCGACCGCAGCGGAAGTCCGTAGCTGGATCGAAGGCTGGCTGATCGCCGCCGCACAAAGCAACGCCACCCCCGACCAACAACTGGTCGAGGGTGGCACACCGGAAGCGGAACTCGTCGCGCGTTAGCCCTTTGGTGCCTGGATCGCCGAGCGATACTCCGCCACCCCCTGCACGCCCGGTCGCAGGCGGAAGAGCGCGCCCGCACCGGGGCCGTTGGTGGCCTTGTCGTGCCCCCCGGCGGTGGTGACGTAGAGGTCGCGGTAGTCGTCGCCGCCGAAGACGGCGCTGGAAACCTTCAGCGCCGGGAACTGCACGCGCAGCACCTCCGTGCCATCCGGCGCATAGCGCACCAGCACGTTGCCATCCCAGCGCGCCGACCAGACGTAGCCCTCGGCGTCCACCGTCATGCCGTCCGGCACGCCCGGCTCGTCGTTCAGGTCGCGGAAAATGCGGCCGTTGCTGATGTCGCCGGTCGCATCGTCGTAGTCGAAGAGGGTGATCGTCTTCTTCATCGAGTCGGTGTGGTAGAGCCCCTTGCCATCCGGCGTGAAGCCCATGCCGTTCGAGACCGTGACCCCTTCGAGCAGGGTGGTGAGCGTCCCATCCGGGTCGAGGCGGTAGAGCCGCCCGTCGTGGGTGTCCGTCGGCATGGTGCCGCAGTAGACCCGCCCATGCGGCCCGGCGAAGACATCGTTGAAGCGCCCATCGGCCTCGCCCGGAATCTCCTCGATCACCGTCGTGACCGCGCCATCCCGCAGGATCGCGACCGACCCGCGCG
Organism: Chloroflexia bacterium; assembly: GCA_046328475.1. GTDB lineage: Bacteria > Chloroflexota > Chloroflexia > Thermomicrobiales > CADCWN01 > CADCWN01. Next base: position 9,838 of record JAXLWN010000086.1, read on the forward strand.
CCCCGAAGAGCAGGATCGCACCATCCTCCTGGAACGTGAAGCCCCCGATCGCCTCCTCGCTCTTGTAGACCTCCTCGTGGTGCCCGGTATCCGGGTCGTAGCGGAAGAGCCGCCCCAGCGGGATATCCAACCAGTAGACCTTGCGCTCATCCGGGTGCCACAGCGGCCCCTCCCCGGTCTGGCACTCGTAGTCGGCAAGCAGTTCTGGCTCCATCAGATCCCCCTTTGGAATGAAGAATGAAGAAGTGAGAATGGAGAAATGGGGCGGTAGCGGGCGTAGCACCCGATTTACTTCCGACCCTTTCTCAATTCTCCATTCTCACTTCTCCATTCCGCAATTACCCTTGTTCCCACACCAGGCCCATGCGCGCGTTGGTGCCGCCATCCACGTAGAAGGTTTGCCCGGTGATGAACTCGGCCGCGTCGCTGGCGAGGAAGGCGACCACGCCCGCGACATCGGCCGGTTTGCCCACGCGACCCCACGGGACCATCGAGTCCCCCTGCGCGCTCGTGTAGCCGGGCATGTCGAAGTAGCGCGGGACTTCGATCAGGCCGGGGCCGATCGCGTTGACCCGGATGTGGTGCGGGGCGAGATCGATCGCCAGGGTGCGCGTGAAGGCGATGATCGCCCCCTTGGTCGCCGCGTAGGCCGCGTGGCGCGGGAAGCCGCCGCCCCCATGGACGGAGGTGATGTTGACGATCACCCCGCCGCCCGCCTGCTGGAGGTGCGGCAACGCCCTCTGAGCGCAGAAGAAGTAGCCGCGCATGTTCAGATCGAAGAGCTCCGCGTAGATCTCCTCGGTCGTATCCGCGAACTCCTGCGCGCGGGTAACACCCGCGTTGTTGACCAGGATATCGAGGCCGCCGAGCGCCGCCGCCGCCTCGTCTACCAACCGGCGGCACTCCGCGACGTGGCGCAGGTTCGCCTGGACCGCCACAGCCCGCCCACCCGCCTGCTCGATCTGCGCGACCGCTTCCTCCGCCCCCGCCTTGCTCCCGGCGTAGTGGACGGCGACCGCCGCCCCCTGCCGCCCCAACTCGACCGCGATCCCCTGCCCGATGCCCAACCCCGCGCCGGTCACCAGCGCCCGACGCCCAGCCAACGCTCCGCTCATCTCTTCCCCCGCACCGACAAACTCAACGTTTGGGTTACGGTTCGAAAGTTCGAAGGTTCAAAAATTGAGTCATGAACTTCAAACCTTCAAACCTTGAACCGTCCCCCCCGGCATTACTCGTCACTCGGCACTCATCACTCGTAATACTCCGGCGAATGCCGCAGCGTCGCCCACTGCTCCCCGCTGTGCCCGAAGACGATCAGTTTCGCTCCCTCGCAGTCGGCCACATCGAGCAGCTTCCTGACGCTGGCTCGCTTCGCCTCGGGGTCCATATCCGGCGGGCCAGCGGCGGCGCAGCCGGTTGCTGGCCCGCCCCGGCGATCGCATCGGTCGCCAGCAGCACCGGCCCCGTCTCGGGCAGGCGCACCAGCACCGCCTGCAGCGCGGGCACATGCCCGCCCGCCTCGATCAACTCGATGCCGGGCAGCAGCGTCGTGTCGCCATCCACGAAGCGATAGCGCAGCGCGGGCGACTTCCAGGGCGCAGCGAAATGGAGGAAGCGCGGGTGTTCGCGCGCCGCCTCGTAGTGGCGGCGCTGCACGACGAATTCGGCGTCCGGGAAGAGGTCGTGGTCGCCCGCGTGGTCCCAATCGAAGTGCGTGCAGATCACGATGTCGATGTCGCCCGGCGCGAGCCCGATCTCGGCCAGGCGGTTGGTAATCGCGTCGGCCGGATCGTCGCGGATCGCGCGCACGATCATCGCCGTGAACGCCGCTTCCTGGTCGTCGGGGGCCGCCGCCACCATCGCATCGGCGGCGGCGACCTGCCTGCCGCGCAGGCTGTGCGGATAGCTGGTGTCGATCAGGATATTCTTGCCGTCGTCGGTCCGGATCAGGTAGCCGGGGATCGGGGTGTTGCCGAGATCCGGCAGGATGCCGAGTTGCAGGAGATAGAGCCGCATCCGCGCCTCCTTCCCTTTCTCCATTCTCCATGCTCAATGCTTACTTCCGCCCGCGCAGGTGCTCCGGGAACCCGCTGCCACCGAGCAGATCGCGCTCGATGAACTCCGCGAGGCCGTCGTGGGCGTGGTCGCCGATGGTCAGGGTGGCGCGTTCGAGGATCGCCGGGACCGACTGGCCCATCGCCACGCCGATCCCGGCCTGCTCGATCATCTCCAGATCGTTCGGCCCGTCGCCGACCGCGATCGTCTCGGCGATGGTGAGGCCATAGTGTTCGGCGAGGGCCGCGATGGCGAACGCCTTGGTGCAATCGGGGTGGGTCAACTCGGCCATCAGCGCGTTGTAGCGCTCGACCGGGTAGAAGATCGTGTGGGCCGTGAAGCCCAACTCTCCGGCGAGCGAATCGACCCACCGCACGCGGTCGATATCGTCATAGACGATGATGCGGACCGTGCCGTCGAGTTGCGCGAGGTCCTCGTGCGTCAGCCGGGTGATCGGCGGGCCATACTCCGCGCCCAGGCTGGCAAACCACCCCTTAATTGCCTCGGAGTCGTAGTCGGCCGGGCCGGTGAGGAAGCCTTCGCCGGTGCGAATATCCTCGTAGAGGACCGGTTGCAGGCCGCGCGCCACCAGCGTGTTGACGAACGGCGCGATCGTCTCCGGGTGCAGCGGGTTGTAGTGCAGGATCTCGCCGGTTTGCGCTTCGCGGATCAGCGCGCCGTTGAAGGTGATCAGCGGTGCCTGGAGTCCCAGCGCCTCGGCGACCGGCTTGGTGGAGCCCCAGCGCCGCCCGGTCGCCAGTGTCACCAGCCAGCCCGCCTCGCCCGCGGCGTGAACCGCTTTGATCGTCCGCTCGCTCAAGATTCCGCCCGGACCGAGCAGCGTCCCGTCGATATCGAGCGCGCGCAGCCCGCGCGGTCGCTCCGGAATCGCCACCGGTGGCGGGGCCGAAGTCATCGTCTTGCTCATTTGCACCCAGGCCCGTTCGGCCACAATTGCCTCCTTGCGTCGCCCTCAGCGCCAGCGCCAATGCACACAGTGTACCGCACACAGCCGACACCGCGACGAAGCCGATGACAGATTCATCGAAAAATCCCATTGGAATAGCCGAAATACCCATAGACAAGTGCCCATTGCGGCGCTAATATGAGGCTGTCGAAGTTGAGTCAAAACCTGTGGCGTGCGATGGGGCCATCGTCGGTATGTTGTGCCGCCTGACGGCGGTCTCGGGATGGGGGTCGGACATGCGAGATTTCACTCTCACCTCACCGAATCGCGGCGCGTTGTGGTCAACCCTGGCGCTCACCAAAACCCAGCTTGCCGAACTCTGCGGGCTGACGACCCGCCAGATTAGCCACTGGACCAGCCAGGGCTACATCGTCACCTCCGGGCGCAATCCGGAGCGTTACAACGGCGACGCGATCGATCTCTGCGTGCTGATCAAACAAGGGCTCAGCCACGGGATACCATTGCGCCGCTCGGTGGCGCAGGCGCGCGAATACCTGGCGCGCGAGATGGCGCGGCAACCAGGGATGGGCGCGATCCAGCCCCCCGCGTTGCTGGATATTCGCGAGAAGCTGCGCGGCGCGGAGGCGTCGATCACCGCCGTGTTGGAAGTCGTGGCACCGCTCGTGCCGCAGAGCGACGACGTCGCGGCAGGCTGACGCGCTGCCCGCACGCCCTCCGGCGATCGTCGATGAAAGCGCGCTATCTCCCCGCGGGCGGGTCTCAGACCCGCCCGCGCTGCTGGTGTGGGCGTTGTGCGGTATTCGTATCCTGTCTGATCGATCAGTGCCGAGACTTGCGGCGGCGTGGTATCCTTGCGAGCAATTGAAGAAGAGCAACGCGATGAAGGAGTGTCAGTAGCGGCGGCGCGGTAACCTCAGCGAGCGGGCGGTTGGTGCAAGCCCGTGGCACGCGGCGCGGCGAATTACCCTCCCGAGTTGCCGGATCAACCTGTGGCCTCGCGTCGCAGCCAAATCCGGTCGGCAAGCCCCCGTTACAGGGCGAACGGCATGTGTGGCGCTCGTCGCCGCATCCCGCCGGTTGAGGTCGCACTCGCGAGCGTGCGGCGAATGAAGGTGGTACCACGGACCTCCGTCCTTCCAGGGGCGGGGGCTTTTTGCGTTCACGGAGTAACGAGTAACGAGTGATGAGTAACGAGAAGGGAGGAGGGCGATGGGGCGGGAGGGGATTGCGATTCGGCGGGCGCGGGATGGCGACGAGGCGCTGCTGCTGGAGCTGAATCGGGAGGTGCAGAGCCTGCATGCGGCGGGGGAGCCGAAGCTCTTCAAGTCGGTGGTGAGCGACCTGGCACCGTTCGCGGCGCAAGTGGCGGATGCCGAGACGCATGTGCTCATCGCCGAGGTGCGGGGCGCACCGGCCGGGTATGGCGTGATGAAGGTGCTACAGCGGCCGGATGGGCCGTTCGGTCACGCCGCCACGTTCGTCTACGTCGATCAGATGGCGGTGCTGAGCGCGTTCCAGCGCCACGGCGTGGGGACGGCGCTGATCGAGCAGGCCAAGGCGCTCGCCGCCGAGGCTGGCACCGACCAGGTCATCCTCGAAGTCTGGAATTTCAACGCCGGGGCACGCGACTTCTACGCGGCCCAAGGATTCACGCCGATGAAGCACCGGCTCCGGCTGGAGGTGTGACGAGTGCTGAGTGCTGAGAGGCGAGGACGAAGAACGGTTCGAAGGTTCGAATGTTCATAAGTTGAGCCCCGTAACCTTCAAACTTTCGAACCTTCGAACGGGACCTGACAACTGACGACTGACAACTGGAGGACACCAATGGTCGAAACACTATCCCCAACGACCCAGGCGACGCCCGAGAAGGGGCGCAACGTGCTCGATGTGCTGATGGAGCGCGGGTTTGTGGAGAATGTCTCGGACGAGGCGGGGCTCCGCGAGGCGCTGGCCGATCCGGCGACCAAGCCGATCACGATGTACATCGGCTTCGACCCGACAGCGTCGAGCCTGCACATCGGCAATCTGCTCGGGATCATGCTGATGGCGCAGATCCAGCGGCACGGGCACCGCCCGATCGCGCTGGTCGGCGGCGGCACCGGGATGATCGGCGACCCGACCGACAAGTCGGCCACGCGCCCGATCCTGACGCTGGAGCAGATCCAGGAGAACATCAAGGGGCAGCGCCCGCAGTTCGAGCGCTACCTCGACTTCGAGGGGCGCGCGTTCGGCGACAATCCGCCCGCGCTGCTGGTCAACAATGCCGACTGGCTGACGCCGCTGCGCTACATCGAGTTCCTGCGCGACATCGGCAAGCACTTCAGCGTCAACCAGATGCTCAGCCACTCGACCTACCGGGATCGCCTGGAATCGGGCAGCCTGAACTTCATCGAGATCAACTACGTGCTGCTCCAGGCCTACGACTTCCTGTACCAGTACAAGGAGTTCGGCTGCACCCTCCAGGCGGGCGGCAGCGACCAGTGGTTCAACATCCTCGCCGGGACCGAACTGGTCCGCAAGGTCGAAGGCGGGCAGGCGTTCGCGCTGGTGACGCCGCTGCTGACGACCGCCTCGGGCGAGAAGATGGGCAAGACCGCCACGGGCGAGCGGATCTGGCTCGATCCGGCGCAGACGACGCCGTACCAGTTCTTCCAGTACTGGGTCAACGTCGAAGATGTCATGGTCGAGCAACTGTTGAAGCTCTACACCTTCCTGCCGCTGGACCAGATCGCCGAACTGGCGAAGCTGGAAGGAGCCGAGTTGCGCCGGGCGAAGGAAATCCTGGCCTTCGAGGCGACCAAACTGAGCCACGGCGAGGAAGCGGCGCTCGCCGCGCAGGCGGCCTCGCGCGCCCTCTTCAGCGGCGAGGGCGACCTGGGTGAGGCGGTCCCGACGACGACCGTGGCGCGGGCCGACCTGGCGGCGGGGCTGCCGCTGCTCGATCTCCTCGTCACCGCCGGGCTGGCGAAGTCGAAGAGCGAGGCGCGGCGGCTAATCAGCCAGGGCGGCGCGGCGGTGAACGGCACCACGGCGAGCGATGTCGAGGCGCGCGTCACCGACGCCGACCTGCGCGACGGCAGCCTCATCCTGCGGGCGGGGAAGAAGCGGTTCAGTCGAGTCGTGAGTCGTGAGTCGTGAGTCGTGAGTGGACGGAGAGTGACGAGTAACGAGTAACGAGTGACGAGGAGGGGACCGATCCTTCGCCGCGCTCAGGATGACAAGGGGAAGGCAAGGGCCTCCGTGGTGCCATCCTGGAGCGCAGCGAAGGAGATCCGTCCCTGCGTTGGAGAGGGAGGCGCGAGGGCGAAGGGCTTGTGATCGACCCATGTCCGTGTGGGAGCTACGTCTGATCACCCGCAAATGGCGGGATACGCAGTTCCTTGTAGCCGTAAACGTTCTGCACGATGGTGTTGTCCACCTGGGTGCGGACGGTGGTCTGGCGGTCGTAGACGTGGATGTGGCCGTGGAGGTGGTAGCGCGGGCGGAAGCGCCGGATGAAGCTCCGGAAGGCCTCGAAACCGGTGTGGCAGCGGTCGGGCCGGTCGTGGATGCCGCGCGGCGGGGCGTGCGTGATCAGGATGTCGAGGTAGCGCCCGTAGCGCAGTTTGTTGAGCAGCAGGCGCGGGACGATCCGGGAGATCTGGTAGCGCATCCCCAGTTCGCTGTACTGGTGCGGCCCGTGATTGTAGGCCATCGAGCCTTCGAGCCCGGCGATGATCAGGCCGTTCAGATGCACCACCTGGCGGTGGAGGTCGCCGGTGCCCGGTCCAAGGCTGCCGGTGGGGATGCCGTCGAAGCTCGCGCCGTAATCGTGGTTGCCGCGCACGCCATACAGCGGCACATTCAGGCTGCTGACGATGTATTCGAGGTAGTAGGTCGGCAGATCGCCGCAACTGAGCACCAGATCGACGTGGGCGAACCGTTCGCGGACGCGGTCGCTGTAAATCAACTGCTCGACTTCGTCGCTGATCGCCAGGACGCGCACCCCCGGCGTCGCGGTCTCCGGCGACTTCGCTGCGGCGGTGGAGGGCGGGGCTGGCGCGGCCACGGCTGTACTCCCCGGGACCGTCTGCTGGCGATTCGGCCCCTGTTCCCCTGATTGTACCCGAGCGGGGCGTTTTGTGGCCGCGCTACCCCAGCAGCAAGAGCAGCCACGCGCCGAGCCAGAGGCCGCCGATCAGCCCGACGCCGACCGGTGCCAGGGCGGGCCGCACGCTCGGCAGCGCCCTGGCGGCGGCCTGGAGCGATGGTAACCAGTGGGGGGCACTGAGGGCCGCCGCGAGCAGCACATACAGCCCGAGGGTGACGGGCCAGCCGATCGCCGGGAAGGGTTGCGTGGCCCCGGGGAGCGCGCCGAGCGTTTCCACGACGAGCAGCATCAGCCGCGCGGGGATCCAGACGACGTAGCCCGCGAGATCGACCAGCGGGCCGGGGATGACGCTCGCCACGACGGCGAACGCTGCGCCGAACATGATCGCGGGCACCAGCGGCTCGATCAGCAGGTTGGCGGGGAGGGTGAGGCGCGAGAGTCGCCCGAAGTGGTGGAGAATCAGCGGGAAAGTCGCGATCTCGGCGGCGAGCGTCGTCGCCATTCCCACGGCGACGGCCTCGGGCAGTCGCAGCCGTTTGAACCGCTCGGTCAGGCGAGGGGCGAGCAGGATCAGCCCGGCGGTCGCGGCACAGGAGAGCTGGAAGCCGATATCGAGGAGCGCGGCGGGGTTGTGGGCAGTCATTAGGACCGCCGAGCCGAAGAGCCAGGTCAGGGTGTCGGCGCGTCGCCCGAACGCCTCGGCCGCGAGGCAGGCCGTGCCCATGATCGCCGCCCGCAGCAGCGTGGGACTCGCCCCGACGAACAGGACGAAGCCCCAGATTGCCACGCCGGACCCGATGAGCCACAGGATCGATCGCGACCGGCGGAGCTTCCGCCCGATCCAGGCGCAGAGCCAGGCGATGATCGCGATGTTCCAGCCGCTGAGCGCCATCGTGTGCGAGGTGCTGGTGGCGTTGAACGCGTCGCGCTGAGCCTCTGTGAGCAGATTGGCATCGCCGAGCAGGATGCCGGTCGCCAGCGCGCCCTCCGCGCCGGGGATGGCGCGGCGCAGTCGCTCCTCGACGTTGACCAGGAGTGCGAATCGCCGCGACCCGGCATCCCCGCGTTCCCCCTGCGCCAGCACGCGGCTGTTGTAGGCCAGGAACTGGCCGTGCAGTTGCCGCTGCTCCAGCCAGTTGCGGAAGCTGACCAGCTCGATCTTCGCCAGCGGGCGATAGGCCCCGGCGAGTTCCAGGCGGTCGCCGCGCCACGCGGCGGGCGCGAGCGGGAGGTCGGCGCGAACCAGCGCGCTGGCCGGGTACCAGGTCGCGCCGACGCGCGCCTCATTCACCGCCAATGTCACCGTGTCGGTGCGGTCGCCGCGTTCCGGCCAATCGACCACCTGCCCGCGCAGGCCCACAATCGCGCCGCCGGGGAGGCTGGCGACGGTCGGCGTGACCAGCGTGGTGCGCCAGGTGGCAAGGGTGAGGATCGCCAGCCCTGCCAGCCCCCACAGCAGGAAGCGGCGCTGGCGCGGCAGCATCCCAGCAGCGGCCCCCAGCGCCACCCCGAGCCAGAGCGCGACCGGCCACCAGGGGCGCGGATCGCGGCCATAGCCGAGGGCGATCCCGGCGAGCCAGGCCGCGCCGAGCCAGATCAGGCCCATGGCCCGACAGTCCGGGGTCGCGAGATTGAGTGCATGGCGCGCTCAGGGCGTGGCATCGCTTGCCGCACTCCCGGCCGCATCCGGCCGCGTGCCAGTCGGAGAACGAGACCGCCCATCCCCGGTGGGAGATGGGCGGCGTGCAGGCATTGCCGGGGCGGGCGGATTACCGCACCGTGAAGGTAACGCTGGTGGGGCTGCTCGCGCCGTTGAAGTAGACATCGACCCGATAGGTCCCTGCTTCGGTCGGCTGGTAGCTGTAATAGCCGTAGTAGGTCGCCGCCTTGTCGAAGTCGGTCTTCGTGTCCTGCAACGCGACGGGTTCGTTGTTGCGGAACATCTTCAGGTCCACGTACTGCCCCGCCTTGGCCCGGTTCGCCTTGTAGGTGATGAAGACCTTCTGGTTGACGGCGAAGTCGGTCGTCTTCTCGTTGGGCCGCGAGTTGCTCGTGACCGACTTCGCGGTGGCCACATCGCTGAGGCCCGCCTTGCCGCCCGCGAACAAGAAGCCGTTCCCGGTCGCCGCGCTGATCACGATAGCACCGACCAGGAAGACCACAATGACGCCGATGACGGCGAGGATGCCGATCAGGAGGCCGCGCCGCCCGCCGCTCCGCGCGGCCGGCTGCGCCGGGGGCTGCTGCATGCCATAGTGCTGCTGCTGGCCGTAGGCGGCCTGGGGTTGCTGCCCATAGTTGGCTTGCTGCGGCTGCGCATAGTTAGGTTGCTGCTGACCATAGCCCGCCTGCGGCTGTTGGCCGTAGTCGGCTTGCTGCTGGCCGTAACCGACTTGCGTCGGCTGCTGCCCATAGTTGGCCTGTTGCTGCGTGCCGTAGCCCGCCTGCGTCGGCTGCTGACCATACCCCACCTGGGTCGGTTGCTGCGCGCCGTAGCCACCCTGCTGCTGGGGCTGGATGAGCTGCGTCGCCGCCGCCGATTGGGCGATCGGGGGCTGCCCGGGCACCCAATTGCTGCCGTCGTAGCGGAGCCAGCCACCCGTCGCGCCGTCGATCGCCCAATAACTGCCGCCGCTGTCGCGCACCTGGATCTGCTGGACGCGCTGGGCAAAGTCTTGCCCGCCGAGTTGCCCGCTGTTGTACGCCTGGCGCAAGCGTCCGTACTCGGCAAGTGCCTCCTCGAAGTTCACCCGCCCGCTCCTTTCGCTCCCCCATCCACCTGCGATCGGCGCTGCCGCATGGCCGACGCCCGCTGGGATTCTGCTACGCCAGGCGGTCGCCCCGCGCGCAATCGCGCCGACAACTCACTCTGCCCACTACAGGGTACGTCCGACCTCGCTTCTTCGTTTCGCGCCACACGCATTGTAGCACGAGTAGTCGTGAGTCGTGAGTCGTGAGTCGTGAGAGGGCTGCGCAAAGGTCGTGCTTTCATCGGAAGCCACGAGCCACGAGCGAGATTCTCACGACTCACGACTCACGACTCACGACTATCTCCGTTGGCACATCGCGCCTCCTGGTCGTAGAATCGGACTACTCGGCCGCACAGGCGCGGTCAACGTGACATCGAGCGATGGGAGAGGGAGGGTCATGGCGACAGAAGAGACGCGGGTCGAGCGCGATTCGCTGGGCGAGTTGCGCGTCCCGGTCAGCGCGTACTACGGCGTGCAGACGATGCGCGCCCAGGAGAATTTCCCGATCAGCGATCTGCGCTTCCCGCGCCGCTTCATCGAGGCGCTGGCGCAGATCAAGGGGACGGCGGCGAAGGTGAACCGCGACCTCGGGCTGCTCGACGCCAGGACGGCGGAGCAGGTCATCGGGGCGGCGCAGGAGGTGGCCGAGGGCAAACTGGACGACCAGTTCGTGCTCGACATCTTTCAGACCGGGTCGGGCACCTCGACCAACATGAACGCGAACGAGGTGATCGCCTCGCGCGCGAACGAGCTGGCGGGCGGCAAGCGCGGCGACAAGAGCCCGGTCCACCCGAACGACCATGTGAACATGGGCCAGTCGTCGAACGACGTGATCCCGACCGCGATCCACCTGGCCGCGCTGGCGGCGATCCACGCCGACCTCATCCCGGCGCTCGATCGCCTGGAGCGGGCGCTGCGCCAGAAGGCGGCGGAGTTCATGCCGGTCATCAAGACCGGGCGCACCCACCTGCAAGATGCCACGCCGATCCGGCTGGGGCAGGAGTTCGAGGGCTACGCGGGGCAGATCGAGCGCGGCAAGTCGCGCCTGGCCTACGCGATCCGCGAACTGGGCGAGGTCGCGCTCGGCGGCACGGCGGTCGGCACCGGCATCAACACCCACGCCGAGTTCGCCGCGCGCATCTGCGCCATCATCAGCGCGGAGCGCGGCTTCACGGTCGCGGAGACGACCAACCACTTCCAGGCGCAGAACACGCTCGATGGCGTGGTCGCGGCGAGCGGCGCGCTGAAGACGATCGCGGTCAGCCTGATGAAGATCGCCAACGACATCCGCTGGCTCGGTTCCGGCCCGCGCGCCGGGATCGGCGAGATCGAACTGCCCGCCGTGCAGCCGGGGTCGTCGATCATGCCGGGCAAGGTCAACCCGGTGATCGCCGAGTCGGTGGCGATGGTGGCGGCGCAGGTGCTGGGCAACGACGTGACGATCAACATCGCCGGGCAGTCGGGCAACTTCGAGTTGAACGTGATGATGCCCGTCGCCGCCTACAACCTGATCCAGTCGATCACCCTGCTCGCCACCTCGGCCGAGAACTTCGCCGCGCAGGCGATCGAGGGCTTGAAGGCCACCGACCAGGGCCCGCGCATGGTGGAACAGGGCCTGATGCTCGGCACCGCGCTCGCGCCGCGCATCGGCTACGACGCGGCGGCGAAGATCGCCAAGACCGCCGCCGAGCAGGGGCGCACCATCCGCGAGATGGCGCGCGAGATGACCAATCTCACCGAGGAGGAACTGAACGACCTCCTCGATCCCTCCAAGATGACCGAGCCGGGGACGACGCTCGCCTCCTCGGGGGGCTAGACGCGAGTCGTGAGTCGTGAGTCGTGAGTGGATCAGGCGATAGGCGATAGGCGATAGGCGATAGGCACGAAGCGTCTCGGCGAGAACTAGCGTTCGCCGGCCGTTCTTCTCTCACGACTCACGACTCACGACCACGACTTCCGCCGCTGGAATCGCGCGATCACGATCGAGGCGCGCGTGGCGGCGTCGATGGCGGAGGAGAAGCAGATGCCGGCAAGGCCGAAGCCGAGGGTGAGGCCGAAAACATAGGCGAAGGGGACGCGGACGCACCAGACGCCGACGGCGGTGGCCCAGAGCGGGAAGCGGGTGTCGCCCGAGCCGCGCAGCGCCCCGGCGTAGACCTGGCTCAGGCCCCAGAAGGGCTGGCCGAAGCAGAGGGCGCGCAACCCGGCGGCGGCTTCCGCGCGCACGGCGGGGTCGGTGGTGAAGAAGCCCATCAGGACCGGGGCGAAGATGAAGCAGAACGCGGCCAGGCCGAACATCGAGACGACCGAGTGGATCGCCCCAAGTTTCGCCAGGACGCGCGCCCGGAACGCCTCGCCCGCGCCGACCGCCTGCCCGACCAGCGCGGTGGTCGCCGCGCCGTAGCCGAACGACGGCATCCACATCACGCCGCTCATCGTCAGCACCACGCGCTGCGCGGCGAAGGCCGCCGTGCCGAGGCGCAGCGCCACCAGGCCGTAGGCGAGCATGCCGAAGTTCAGCAGCAACTGCTCGCCCAGCGACGGCAGCCCGACATCGAGGATGCGCCGGATCGTCGCCTTCTCCGGGCGATAGCGCGCACCCCGCAGGCTGCCGGAGCGCCAGAGCGTCGTCACCAGCAGCGCCGCGCCCGAGACGCGCGCGACCGTGGAGCCGATCCCGGCCGCCGCGACGCCGAGGTGCGTCGGGCCGTAGAGCAGGGTGGCGGTGACGCCGACGTTGATCAGGTTCGTCAGCCCGGTGACGTACATCGGGATGCGGCTGTTGCCGAGGGCGCGCAGGATCGCGGCGGCGACCGTCAGCACCGCCAGCGCCGGGAAGGCCGCGCCGACAAAGCGGAGGTAGATCGCGCCCTGCGTGGTCACCTCGGCGGAGGTGCCGATCAGGTGCAACAACGTCGGGGCGAAGAGCAGCGCGGGTACCCCGATAGCGAGGCCGATCGCGAGGCTCACCAGCAGCGACTGGCCGCTGATCTTGCCGATCTGGCGCGCATCCTGCGCCCCGCGCGCCTGCGCCGCCAGCACCATGCCCCCCACGCTGACCGCGCCCAACGCCGCGACGCCGAGCTGGATCAACTGGGTCGCCGCGCCGACACCGCCGAGCGCGGCCGTCCCCAGCCGTCCTACCAGCGCGAGATTCGTCAGATCGAGGACCGTCTGGAACAGCCCATCGCCAATAATCGGCCAGGCGAGCCGATCGATCGTCCGCCCATCCTCGCTCATGCGCGGGAGGGATCGCTGACGGGGTAAGCTGATGTCCGGGAGAAGGCGCATGATGCTCGCTATCGGTTTACAGGTTCAAGGTTCAGGGGTACGGTTCGAAAGCTCAAAGGTTTGAAGGTTTGAGGACTACACCCTGAACCTTTGAACTCTTGAACCTTCAAACCTTCAAACCGTCTCTCACTCAGCAACCATCCGCTCCAACCGCGCCCGCACCTCGGGCCACTCGCGGTCGAGGATGCGGAACCAGGCGGTATCGCGGTTGCGACCCTTGACGATGTAGTGGGCCTCCTGAATCCCCTCGAACTGGAAGCCCATGCGCAGCGCCGAGCGGCGCGACCGCTCGTTGAGGCTATCACACTTCCACTCGACACGCCGGTAGCCGATCTCGAAGGCGTGGCGCAGCAGGAGATAGGTCGATTCGACGTTCGCCTTGCTGCGCTGCACCACCGGGCTGTACCAGATGTTGCCGAGTTCGACCTTCAGGTGCTCGGGGTGGTTGGTCATGTAGTTGACCACACCGATCGGTTGATCGGTCGCGCGGTCGTGGACGCAGAGGCAGAGGCCATTCGCCGCCTCCACCTGCGCCCGGAGCGCGCGGGCGAGATCATCGGCGGTGGCGAATGGCCCGGCCGCCAGGTAGCGCCAGACGATCATCTCGGGGTCGTATGCCTCCACCGAGCGCTCACCCAACCGCGCGGGCTGGCCGTTGGAGAAGGCGTGCAGCGCCGCAACGTCATGCTCCAGATCGAGCGGTCGCAGCTGAACATACTCACCGGTGAGCGTCACCGGCGCAGGCTTGAGCGGCAGCGCATCCCGGCGCGCGACAACATCGGGCGGGAGCGGCGAGCCAACGGGGAAAGCGATCATGCGCGTGCCTCCACGGATCGAGGTCGTAGGCCACGGTGGAGGAGTATAGCGGATGGGTGGGGCTGTGGGTTGAGCAGGAGAGCGGGAGCAGAGGAGAAGAGGAGCGCGCGGTGTCCCTGGTGGCAGTCCTTGATCCGGGAACTGATCGCCCGTTCGCCCGTTCGCCCGTTCTCCTGTTCCCCTATTCTCCCTCCAGAATCATCACCATCTCACGCACAACCGCGCCGTGTGCGCGCCGGTAGCGAACCACCTGCGCGTCCTGGTTGCGGTGGCGCACGTCGTTGCGGAACGTGTGGAGCGTGCCGCTGCCGCGCAGCGTCGCCTCGCCCTCGGGCGAGAGCCAGGCGATGACCTGCGTGGCCGAGAAGTCGTTCGGGTCCACGTCGGGAATCTCGGCCCAGAGGCCATCGTTGTCCGCGTCGGGCGAGAGGGGTGTTTGGGGGTGGGCGGTGTGGGTCTGGTAGCAAACCGGGTGCCCGCCGGAGGCGATCTGGCCATCGGAGAGCAGATAGGTCGCGCCGGGATGGTGGGCCATGGTCTCCTCCTTCGTGCGGGTGGCTGCGTTGTGGCCGGTGCCATCACGCCCCTCTCCCTGCACGCGGCGGGCCAGATTGCTGCGGCGGAACCTTCGGCGCGGTGGTGCGTCAGAGGTGCCTGCCGAAGCGGATGCGTTACCGCGCCGGGGTGTGATCGAGATCACAGGTTGATGGCGCATCCACCCCCATGGGCAGGGCGTATTCATAGATAAGCGACGCCCCAACCGTCGCGGTCACACGGGAGACTCGACAAACTGGCCCAGGCCAACGGGCTCCCAAACAATCCTCAACTCTCCTCTTCCCTCCCCTTCCCTCCCTCCCCCTACCCGGCGCACGAAGAGCGCGCCGGGTCTTCTTTTACTCGCAAGATAGGCAAATACACGTCAGCACTATCCGTGTTGGGCCGCGCTGCGGCGACGTTGGCTGGTTTACTCGCACATGATAGGATTCGCTCTATGGTTGTCCTGGCGACATATGCAAATGTGTGAGTGATCGCGTTCTCGTCGTTATCGCACCCTCCTGCATGGCTGCGGGTTCTGTGACCCGCCAGGGCTATAGGGTGCGCAAGCGAGCGACGGGGAGACGCAGTGGCGGGAGGGCGACGATGGTCAAGGTCGGCGATTTGCTCAAAAAGCGCTACCGAGTAGATCGTGAGATCGGCCAGGGCGGCTTCGCCAGGGTCTTCCTGGGCCGTGATACTCAACACTTGAACCGCCCTGTGGCAATTAAAGTTCTACTTCCAGAGCACGCCGCTACTCCGAAGGCTATGGATCGCTTCATCCAGGAAGCGAACTTGATCGCCAATTTCGACCATCCTCACATCATGCCTGTGTTCGATTGTGATCGGGAAGGGACGAGTCTCTTCCTGGTCATGCCATATCTCTCAGGCGGCACCCTGGCGGATCGTCTGCGCAATCGTGGCCCAGTCTCGCTTCGCGAAGCTGCCGACTACGTGGGGCAGGTGGCGTCCGCGCTCGACTATGCGCACGAGCGGAAAATCATCCACCGCGATGTGAAGCCGCAGAACCTCTTGTTCCGTGATGATGGTTCGCTGGTCTTAGCCGATTTTGGCATTGCTAAACTCATCGAACAGACGCAGAGCACACACGCGATGGGCGCTGTTGCCTATACGGCCCCGGAACAATTCTCTGGGGACTCCAGGCGTGCCAGCGATGTGTACTCACTTGGTTGTGTCCTCTTTGAATTGCTGACTGGCCGCCCTCCCTTCACCGGGGCACCTGCACAGGTAATGTGGAAGCACCTTGAGGAACCTGCGCCCCGTTTAGCAACGTTGGGCCGGGGACCACTTGCGTCGCCTGGGTTGCAGTTCGCGATGGATAAGGCACTGGCGAAGAATCACGCTGAGCGTTACCAGCGTGCTGGGGAGTTGGCCGCTGGTGTTCAGGTTGCCGCACAAAGCGCATTATCCAGTTGGGGAGCGGGGGGTGAGAGTGGACCAGATGGGGTCAAGACGCAACCCGTCCCCACCTCGCCCGACAATAGGACTCCGTATCTCCCCATCAATGAGGCGCAATCACCTAAAGGTGGTCCCGGTACATCGAAGAAGCGGGCAGAGACAGCGGGCGCATCGTCGGGGGATGGTTGTTTCCCTGCCGGTGCTCTCATCGTTGGGCTACTGGTAGTTGCGTTCATTGCCGGAATTTTCGCCTCGAACAACAAGAATCCAAGTAACCCCGGCACTCCCGGCGTCGAACCAACCGGAAAAATCCTCTTTGCCTCGAACTCCGAGAACCTAAATTCACAGCGGTTCTCGATCTATACCACGCTCCCGGATGGATCGGAGACGCATCGGCTTACCGATCCGGCGACAGACGATTTCAACCCAGTGTGGTCGCCCGATCATCGGCGGATCGCTTTTATCTCGGGACGTGACGGCAATCACGAACTCTATGTGATGAATGCCGAAGGCTCAGGTCAGCAGCGCCTGACGGATAATCGCGCTGCCGATGACTGGCCGGCCTGGTCTTCAGACGGCGAGTTCATCATCTTTGGCTCGAATCGGGATAGCACGGCGGCAAATTTTGCACTGTATCGCATCAAGCCGGACGGGAGCGCCCTCTCGAAGGTTCTAGAGGGGCCGGTGGGCTGGCATAGCTGGTCGCCCCAAACCCAGCAGCCAGTCTATGCGAAAGCGCAAAGCGACAAAACGCTGAAAATCTCTACCGCCACAGGCCCGCTTGTGGCATTGAACGCCCCCCATCAGGATACGCCCGCATTCTCATCGGATGGCGCATACATCGCCTTCTCGGCGGGAAAAAATGAAAACAACCGGGAGATTGTCGTCGCTGGCGCGAACGGAGAGCAGCCTAAAACCTTGACCTCCTTTCATGTCGATACCAGCAATCCGGTCTGGTCTCCGGATGGTCAGTGGATAGCCTTCTCTTCCAAAAAGGATGGCACGCAGCAGATCTACATCATGCGCAAGGACGGCAGTGGCCTGAAGCAAATTACGCAGGGACCAGGGGCGAAGTGGTACATCTCCTGGTGAGCGGAGCGAGGAACGCCCGCGCGGTTCGCGTCGTACATATCCGTGCCGGTGGTCGGGCGTTGCGGTCTGGGGGGACCGTCCCATCGGTGGGGGATGAGGCGATGACAATCCACGTTGACAGCGCCTTCGCGCCGGTCGATCATGATGGCGACCTGGAGCGGATCGGCGGGGGGAACGAGACCGAGGTCTTTCGCACCGACGACCAGCGCCACGTCGTGAAGTTGAAGCACGAGGCCGATCAATCGCTGGCCGGGGCGCTCGCCTGCGCGCGGCAGTTGCGCGCGACCGCCGCCGAGCTGGCGGAGTGGCTGGGACCGCGCCACACGATCCCCTGCCACTTCTACATCGCGCGTGACAGCGCGGGGATGGCGCAGGTCGTCGTGGTGCAGCCGAACCTACACGGAGCGCGGTCGCTGAACGACGTGGATTACGCCGCGCTCACCGCCGCCGAGCGCGCCGACCTCGCCGATCAACTCGCCGGGCTCTTGCAGCGGTCGCGCGCGATGTTCCGCGCCGTGCAGCGCATGCCCGACCTCTACGGCCGCAGCTCCGCCAGCAAAGCCGACCGCAAACGGCGCAACTCGCCGCTCCACTTCCCCTGGCGGCTCTGGAGCTTCCTGGTGCGGCGCAACCTGCTCCGCTCGCACAACCTGATGCTGACGCCCGATCGCCGTGTCGTGCTGGTCGATTACGACCCCGTCCGCCGCTCCCCGATCTACAAATCGGTCTACTACGGCATCCGCCGCATCCTCTTCTGGCGCGACGGTCGGATGATTGAGCGGTTGCGGAATGGGAAGGCGATTTAAGTACGAAGTACGAAGTTAGAAGTACGAACGAATTGTGTCCAAAGCACAGCCCTTAATTCGTACTTCGTACTTCCGACTTCGTACTTTGCTTGCGCCGGTAGCGCCCCACCCGATACTGGAAGAGAAAAGCCAGGTTCAGGAACCCATCGCGCCAGGTGAAGAGCTTCGTCTCGCCGATCCGCTCGTAATAGGCGACCGGGCGCTCGCCGAAGCGCACTTGCGGCGAGCGGATCGCTTCCAGCTTGATTTCTTCGGAGAAGGCCATGCCGGTCTCGCGCGGGCAAACCCAGCGCAGGCACGAACGCCGGAAGATCCACATCCCCGACTGGCTGTCGGCGATCCAGCGCATGAAGAGGACGCGCGTCGTCCAGGTGAGGATCATGTTGCCGAGCACGTTGCGGCTGCGCATCGCGTTCGGGTCTTGCAACGGGAAGCGGCTGGCGGAGATGAAATCGAGCCCGCCCGCCAGCATCTCGTCGATCAGCGGCGCGATCGCGTCGGCGGGATAGGTGCCATCCCCGTCCACCGTGGCGATGATGTCGCCGGTGGCGGCGGGCAGCCCGGCCTGATAGGCGCTGCCATAGCCCTTGCGCGACTCGTGGATCACCCGCGCGCCGAGCCCCTGCGCCACCTCCGCCGTGCCATCGGTCGAGTTGTTGTCCACGACGATCGTCTCGTCGACGTATTCCGGCATGTTCTGCAAGACGTGGGCGATCCCCTCCTCCTCGTTGAAGCAGGGGATGACGACGGAGATCGTGAGGCCCTTGTACATCAAAACTCCGATGCTGGCAGGCCGCGCAGGTGCGGCCCTGTCGCGCGCTATTCTGAACGATCAGCGTGCAGATAGTCGAGTGC
>JAXLWN010000087.1:0-28281 GCA_046328475.1 Chloroflexia bacterium
GGTGTTGCAGTTCGCGAAGCGGCTGGATGTGGTGGCGTGGTCGCTGCGGGCGTTGGGGTAGTGCGTCGGTGCGTCTGTGCGTCGGTGCGTGCGTATTTCCGTGTTCTGACGCACTGACTTACTGACGCACCGACGCACATCCAACGCGTCTACCAGCGCCATTGCACAAACTCGTCGCCGAGGCAGGAGAGCGAGTAGGCGGGGTGGTGGTTGCCTTCGGGGTCGATCAGGGTCCAGGCGGCGGCGGTCCAGCGGTCGATGGCGGCGGCGGTGAGGCCACGCGCGGCGCATTCGCGCTCGTAGCGGGCGTCGGCTTCGGCGTCGGGGAGATCGTCGGGGAGGGCGTCGGCCCAGTCGAGGAAGGCGGCGATGGCCTCGCCCTGGGCGAGCGCGGCGGGGTCGTGCGCGACCACCCGCCCCGTCGCCCAGGGTGTTTCGTAGCCGTAGGAGACGACGGTGCCGAAGGGCTGGCCGTCGCGCAGGAGTTGGAACGGCGCTCGGAAGACCATGCCGCTCCCTTCGGTGCTCAGTCCTGCAAGAAATCGAGGTTGACGCCCGGTCCGTGGTCGCGCGCGACCGCTTCGAGCAGGCGCAGCGCGTTCGCGGCGTCGTTCAGGTCGGCGGTCTCGACCGGGGTGTGCGAGTAGCGGCGGGGGATGTTGACGACGCCGGCCGGGATGCCCTCGCGCACGAGGTGGACCGCCGCGACGTCGGAGTTGCCCTGCGTGAAGATGGCGGGCTGGACGGCGATGCCCTCGCGCTCGGCCGTCTCCAGCAGCAGGCGCTTCATGGCGGGGTGCATGATGTTGCCGCGCCCGGCACCGCCGCCGCTGAGGAGCGGGATGACGGGTCCGGCACCGATGTTGATCGCCAGTTCGCGGGTGTAGTTGACATCGGGCGTCCCGGCGGCGGGGAGAGTGTCGACGACGATGGCGTAGTCGGGGTTCAGGCGGTAGGTGACGACCTCCGCACCGCGCAGGCCGACCTCCTCCTGCACGGTGACGACGGCGTAGAGGGTGCCGTTGAGCGGGACGCCTTGCAGGCGGTCGAGCAGGCGCACCAGGAGGGCGCAGGCGATGCGGTTGTCGATCGCCTTGCCGGAGATGCGGTCGGGGTTGGCGAGGCGCACGGCGTCGCTCTCGTAGGCGACGGGGTCGCCGACCTTGACGCCGAGCGCGCGGACTTCGGCGGCGGAGTTGCAGCCGAGGTCGATGTAGAGGTCGCGCAGGGGCGGCGCTTGCAGGCGCTCGGCGGGGGTCTGGACGTGCCCGGCGCGCACGCCGACGACGCCGCGCAGGCCATTGATGCGGACGCGCCGCCCGATCAGCGTCGTTTCGAGCACGCCGCCGATCCGCTCGAAGCGGATCATGCCGTCGGGCTCGAAGGCGCGCACCAGGCCGCCGATCTCGTCGGAGTGGGCGGCGATCATCAGCGAGGGGCCGCTACCGGGGCCGCCCTGGCCGTGCCGGGTGGCGATGACGTTGCCGAAGCGATCGACGGTCACGTCGTCGGCCAGGGGGGTGAAGAGATCGACGAGACGCCGCACGACCGCGCCCTCGAACCCGGCGACGCCATCGAGCGCGGCCAGTTTGGCGGTGAGGTCGAAGATCGCGTCTTTCTCGGCGTCCAGGGGGAAATCGGTTGCCAACGGCTGCCTCCTCTCTGGGGTGAGACCGGTCGGTTGTGTGGGGGACTTATACCAGACGAAGTCGTAAGTCGTAAGTCGTAAGTCGTAAGGAGAGACCTCACCCCGCCGCTGCGGCGGCACCCCTCTCCCGCGAGGAGAGGAGAAAGGCGTGAGGGCGAGACGGCTCCTCCCCGGCGCTGCGGCAGCGACCCTCCCGTGATAAGGAGAAGATGGGGATGAGGGGCTGGGTTGGAATTCACGTTGTTAGGGGAAAGTAAGAGATTGGTGGCGAAAAGGTATTGACAGGTTGGCACGGTCGTGCTATTGTACATACATCAGGAACGTACCCGCTGCCGGGCAGGCGGCGAACCCGCAAGGGGGAGCCAACGAACGGAGGGTGGTGGAGCGGACGGACGTGAGACTTTCGGGTCAGGCGAACGACCATCCGGGTCCTGCAAAGCCGCAAGGTGGCGCGAGACTGTTACGGTGCTTGATCGAATGGATGCCGATGGCCTCTCGGGGTTGTCGGCATCGTTCGTTTAAGTAACGAGTGATGAGTAACGAGTAACGAGGCACGAGGGCGGTTCAAGGTTCAAGGTTCAAAGTTGGGAAGAGGCACGCCGCCGTTGCAGATTTCCTTGCAACGGCGGCGTCGTGTTTATTGGGCGGGGGTGGTGTCGGTGAGGAGGGTGCCGGGGCGGAGTTCTTTGCGGTGGAGCAGGTATTGCTCGGTGATGCGCATGTCGGCGCGGGCATAGAGGCGGGGTGCGCCGGTGGAGCTCTCGGAATCGACGCTGAGGCCGATTTCGCGGATGCCGCGGCGATGGTAGGCCGCGAAGGTGTGGCGCAGCATCGCCAGGGCCAGGCCGCGCCCGCGCCAGGGGCGGCGCACGCCGACTGAGCCGATCCAGCCGCCGGTGCCCGCGATCTTGCCGAGGCAGGTGCCGACGATCGTGCCGCTCGCCTCGTCCACGGCGAGGGTCCAGAGGTCGGGCGCGAGGCGTTCCTGCTCGGTCAGGCGAAGCCAATAGTCGAAATCGCCCGGCGGGCGCTCCCAACTATCGAGGAAGGCGGCTTCGAGCGTGTCGAAGGTGGCGCGCTCGTCCTGGCCGGGCACGAAGGGGCGCAGGGTGATGCCCGCCGGTAGCTCGGATGGCAAGGGAGCGGCGTCCAGCACGGTCTCCATGACGAAGATCGTGCGGACGTGGCGGTAGCCGTGCGCGGCCATCAGGCGCAGGGCGGGGGCGTAGGTGGAGCGGATGAAGTGCTGGACGACGACGCGGGTGCCCTGCGGCGCGCGGTCCCAGCGCGACCGCAGCCAGTCCTCGCCCCAACGCACCAGCGCGGAGCCGAGACCGCGACCGCGCTGGTTGGGGTGGACATAGGCGTAGACGGAGCCCTGGACGTAGCGGCGATTGACCAGATCGGCGGTGGCGGCCAGCTCCCCGGCGGCACTGACGACGAGCACCACATCTTCGGCAAGGTTGAGGCCCGCCCAATCGCCGATCAACTCGTCGGCGGTCATCGTCGGCCCGGTGTCGTCGGCGGCCTGGCAGGCGGCGATCAGCGCGGCGACGGCGGGGGCGTCGTCGAGGGTCGGGGGGCGCGTGGTGTAGCCGGGTGGCAGGGTGATGGGGCACCTCCGGGGTGATGGGTAATGGGTAATGAGTAACGAGTAACGAGTAACGAGGCGGGAAGATGGCCCTCCCCTTGCTACGCTGTGCAGCGGCGGCCCCGCGCCCGGTGGTTGGGAATGGGGGGCATGGAGCCTCTTGTGAGGCGGGATTGTACGCGGTTGGGTGTCGCTGTGGCGACCCCGCTGGCGGTAGCGCTGGCGCACAGCGTGGCGGTTGGAGATCACCACAAACGACGGCGCGGGGCAAATGCGCCAGCACGACCTAGCCGAGACCAATTTTAGTACGGGAGGTGAGGAGATGAAGCAGCATGTGCTCTTTATTCATGGCGCTGGCGAAGGCGCGTATGCAGCCGACAAGCAGCTCGCCGAGAGCCTTCAGCAGTCACTTGGCTCGGGGTACGATGTCCATTGCCCCGCACTGCCGGACGAAGGGAACGCGCCGTATGAGCAGTGGACGCGGCACATCCGACAAGACCTGGCGACGTTGCCGGGACCAGTAATGCTCAGCGGCCATTCGATCGGGGCGTGCATTCTCATGAAGTGGCTCAGCGAAAATGCGGTGCAGCCGCCGCTTGCTGGCATCTTTCTCCTTGCTACCCCATTTTGGGGCGGGGATGGCTGGCTGTACGACGGTTATGAGGAACTGGAGCTACCAGTGGGGTTTGCCACGCGGCTCCCGCAGAGCACGCCGCTCTTTCTGTACCATGGTCGCGACGATGAGGTGGTGCCGTTTGCGCATCTGGCGCTGTATGCCGACCGGCTGCCGCAAGCAACCGTTCGCGCGCTCGATGGGCGTGGGCATCAGTTCAACAACGATCTCTCGGACGTTGCCGCCGATATCATGAGCGTGCGGGATCGGCAGCAAGCATTAGCACAGCGATAAGCACTGGACTTCCGATCGTTGGCCCCACCGAACGCCACTGCTATGATCTCCGGCGGCGGGATAGGCCGCCGCATTGTGGGAGGGGGCATGGGCGCGGCGACCGAGCCGATCATCAATATCCTCGGCGAGCAGGTGGCGCTCGGGCCGCTGGTGCGCGAATACATCCCGCTCTTCGCGCGCTGGGGCAACGACTTCGCCGTGGCACGCACCTTCGGCGGCGCTCCCCAGCCACGCACGATCGAGGCGGTCACCGCGCGCTACGACGCGGGTCATGGGAACGACTACGAGTTCGTCATCTACGAGCGGGCGACGTGGCGGCCGATCGGGCGGACCTATCTCTTCGGCGTGGACTGGCGCGGGCGCACCGCCGGCTTCGGCATCGTGATCGGCGAGGCCGACGCGCGCGGCAAGGGTTTTGGCACCGAGGCGACCCGGCTGATGCTCGACTTCGCCTTCACCGCGCTCGGGCTGCACAGCGTGATGCTCACGACCGACAGTTACAACCTGGCGGGGCAGGCGGCCTATCGCAAGGCCGGATTCAAGGAGTTCGGCCGTCGCCGCGAGTGCTCCTTCCTCAACGGCAAGCTCCACGACTTCGTCTACATGGATTGCCTGGCGAGCGAGTTCACTAGCCCCATGCTGAGCAAGATCTTCGTGCCGGACGAGCCACGGTAGACGCGACAGCTGGGCGAGACCGCACAAGAGAACAACAAACGGGGGCCGACAAGTTCGTCGGTCCCCCGTCTTTACTCCATCTCCCGAAGCCTGCGCGCGAGATAGGTCAGGCTACTTTGCGATGGTAGACCCGCATGGCGAATGCGTAGGCGACGATGAGGATGCCGACGCACCAGGCGAGGGCGAACCAGATGTCGTTGCCGACCGGCTGCCGCTCGAGCAGGGCGCGGATCGTGTTGACGATCGCGGTGACCGGCTGGTGTTCCGCGAAGGCGCGCACGGGGCGCGGCATGGTGGCGGTGGGCACGAAGGCCGAGCTGATGAATGGCAGGAAGATGAGCGGGTAGGCGAAGGCGGCTGCCCCGTCCACCGATTGCGCGGTCATGCCGGGGATCACGGCGATCCAGGTCAGCGCGAGTGTGAAGAGGAGCAGGATGCCGGCTACTGCGAGCCAGGCCAGCACGCCCGCCGACGAGCGGAAGCCCATGATCAGCGCCACCAGGACGATGACGACCACGGAGATGGCGTTGGAGACCAGCGAGGTCAGCACATGCCCCCAGAGCACCGACGAGCGGGCGATCGGCATAGAGTGGAACCGCTCGAAGATGCCGCTCTTCATGTCGTTGAAGAGGCGGAAGGCGGTATAGGAGATGCCGCTGGCGATCGCCATGAGCAGGATGCCGGGTAGCAGGTAGTTCACATAGTTGTCGGTGCCCGCCTGGATGGCACCGCCGAAGACGTAGACGAACAGGAGCATCATCGCGATCGGGGTGATCGTGACCGTGATGATGGTGTCCATGCTGCGCGTGATGTGGCGCAGGGAACGCTTGAGCATCACGCGCGCGTCGCTGAAGGCATGGGTGTTCATCGTCGCTCCTGCTTGCCGCTCCCGAGCGCGTGTGTCGTTGAAAGCACGGGTATTCACTGCTGCGCCTCCTTGTTGCCGCCGACGATCGCCAGGAAGATCTCTTCCAGGGTGGGCTGCCGCTCCACGTATTCGACTTGCGCTGGCAGGGGCAGCTTCCGCAATCCTCAGCGTGCCGGTCACGATGATCCTGCCATCGTGCAGGATCGCGATCCGGTCGGCGAGCTTCTCGGCCTCGTCGAGGTATTGGGTCGTCAGGAGCACGGTCGTGCCGCTGGCGGCGAGGTTGCGGATCACCTGCCAGACTTCGAGTCGGGCCTCCGGGTCGAGGCCGGTGGTCGGTTCGTCGAGGAAGATGACCTGCGGGCTGCCGATCAGGCTCATGGCGATGTCGAGGCGACGGCGCATGCCGCCCGAGTAGGTCCCCACCCGGCGCCCGGCCGCATCGGCGAGGCCGAAGCGCTTGAGCAGGTCGTCCGCCACTTTGCCCGCACCCGGCACGCGCCGCAGCTCGGCGATCATGATCAGGTTCTCCCGGCCGGTGAGGATCTCGTCCACCGCCGCGAATTGCCCGGTCAGGCTGATCGACTCGCGCACCCGCGCCGCCTGCGACAGGACGTCGAAGCCGTTGACGCGCGTCGTGCCGCCATCCGGCTTGAGCAGGGTGGAGAGGATGCGCACAACGGTGGTCTTGCCCGCGCCGTTGGAGCCGAGCAGCGCGAAGATGCTGCCGCGCGCCACGTCGAAGTCCACCCCCTTGAGCACCTGCAACTTCTCGTAGGACTTCTGCAACCCATGGACCTGGATCGCCATATTCGGCGCTTCCATGCTTCGTGTTGCTGCGGTCATACTCCCTCCTTCCATGACGCCGCCCGACATTCCCCCTGGTTCACCCGCGAGCGTCTCTCGCGAGTTCGCCATCCCGACCGACCCCATCGCTATACCTCCGTGTCGAACTATGTTACAATCTGCTTTACTACGCTGCGAAGCTGTGGTAAATTGCAAATACCTTCGCAACGAAGATAAATGCATGATAAGGGTGGAGGCTCACGTTGTCAAGGGGTGCGCATCGGAAGATGATCGTCGGAAGATACTCGGGGAGCTGGTGCGGGAGGTCCGGCGCTTCGGCGGGCTCGGGGCGACCTACTTCCGCGCGCTGGCCGGTCGGGTGGGGTTGAACGCGACCGACCTCCAGGTCGTCGATATCCTCGCCAGCACCGGGTCGGCGACCGCAGGGCAGATCGCCGAGATGACGGGGCTCACGACCGGGGCGACGGC
Organism: Chloroflexia bacterium; assembly: GCA_046328475.1. Lineage (GTDB taxonomy): Bacteria > Chloroflexota > Chloroflexia > Thermomicrobiales > CADCWN01 > CADCWN01. The sequence continues at coordinate 6,965 of JAXLWN010000087.1, forward strand.
GCAGTTGCTGGGCCGGTTGGAGAAGGATGGCGTTGTACGCCGCGAGCGCGACCCCGACGACGGTAGGCGGGTGCTGGTCAGCCTCGCCCCCGACTGGGACAAAACCGGCCAGGTCGGCCCGGCGCTCGACGGCGCGGGGAGCGCGCTGGAAGGGCTGGCGGGGCGCTACGACGACCAGCAACTCGCCCTCCTGCTGGAGTTCATGGCCGCCGCCAATGCGACATATGGGGAGGAGATCTACCGGCTGCGCGAGGAGCCTGCGGAGGGGGATGCGGGGCGTGCCATCCCCGTGGCCGGGGTCGAGCGCGGCACGTTCATCTTCTCATCCTGGGCGGCCAGGCTCTCCCTGCGCGGCGAGGATGGGATGACGGAGCTCTACCGCGCCGAATTCAAGGGCGCGGTGCCGGAGGTGCGGGTCGATGGCGGCACCGTCACCATGCGCTTCCCGCGCCGCCTGCGCACCCTGTTCGGCAGCAATCACGAGGCGGAGGTCGCGCTGAACGCCGCCGTGCCCTGGCGGGTGGAGTTGCGGAACGGGGCGTCGGATACCACCGCCGATCTGCGCGGGATCACCCTCGTCGGACTCGAAATCCGGGGCGGGGCGAGCAGCGTCACGGTGGAACTCCCCAGGCCCACCGGCACGGTGCCGGTGAAGATCGCCGGGGGGGCGTCGGGGATCACCATCAATCGCCCGCCCGGTGTCGAGGTCAGCCTCCGCGTCAAAGGCTGGGCCGCCCACCTCACCTTCGGGGATCAGACGTTCGATGCCATGGGCAGTGTCGGGCGGTTGCAGACTCCCGGCTATGCGGACGCCACCCGGCGCTACGACATCGAGATCGAGGGCAGCGCCAGCGGCGTCACCGTGGGGACCGTCGGCTGACGGCGACCGGGACACGGAAAGACCCGACGCATGCAACGTCGGGCCTGCTCCGATCGTGGTATCGATGGCCGCTAGCGGACAAGCAGGGTGATGATGGTCCCGGCGCAGAGGTACGCGCCGTAGGGGATGTAGTCGCGCATGGTGCGGACGCGCAGGGCGACGAGGAGGAGGCCGCCGCCCGCGCCGAGGACCATGCCGATCATCAGGGCCATCACGGTGTCGGTGCCGGCCATCGCGCCGATCAGCGCGGCGAGTAGCACGTCGCCGAAGCCGAGCGCGCGGCGCTTGTAGATCGCCAGGGCGAGGCCGTAGAGGAAGAGGAAGAGCAGCGCCGCGCCGACGGCGGCGACGCTCGACCAGAGCAGCGCGTCGGGCTTGCGCGAGGCGATCCCGGCGTAGGCGAGCGCGATCATCAGGCCGACCAGGATGGTGTGCTGGAAGATCAGGTGGTGCCGCCAGTCGATGCGCAGGATGACGAGGAGGACGACCGAGAAGATCGCGGTGGCCGCGAATTCGGGCGAGAGGCCGGAACGCCAGAAGGCGAGCGCGAAGAGGATGGCGGTGGTCGCTTCGGTGAGGGGGCGGAGCCAGCCGATCGGGGTGTCGCAGTTGGCGCAGCGCTTCGCCAGCAGCGGCCCGACCAGTGGGACGAGGGCCAGGCCGCGCCAGGGGGTGGCGCACTCGGGGCAGGCGGGCAGGCTCGCCGCCGACCGCCGCGCCGGGATCGCCGCCGCCGCGTGGTCGATCCAGGTGCCCGCGCACAACCCGACCAACACCGACGCGACGTAGATCAGGACCGTGGTGAGCATGCGGAAGACCCCAGTTCCTACCCTGCCCACAAGCGCGGGCATCACCCTAGCAGCATAGCCATCCGTACCGGGGAGCGACCATCCCCCGATGGTCCCAAGTAGTGCTGAGTGCTGAGTGCTGAGTGCTGAGTAAGTACGAAGTACGGGCGACGAAATACGCAGTGACGGAGACAAGCAATCTCTACCCGACTATCCGACTGCCCGACTGCCCGACTCGACTCAGCGCTCAGCACTCAGCACTCAGCACTTACCCGATATTGATGAAGACCGCGAGCACCCCGATCACGGCGCCGAGGAGGGCGACGCGGAGGAGCCAGCGGCGGTCGAAGTGGCGCAGGGCTTCGGCGGGGCTGACGTCGGAGAACCAGGCGATGGTCTGGCGGCGAGTGAGGCCGTAGACGACGTAGATGCTGACGATCAGCGCGGGAGGTTGGTGCTGGGGTTCACGTCGCCTTGCGCTGGTCGCGCAGGTCGCGGAGGACACCGGCGGCGCTTGGCGAAGACGATGATGCTCGACAGGCTCATCTGGAGCACGCGCGCGACCTCGCGCGCCCGGCGCAGGCCCTCGACGAGCAAGAGGAGCGAGGGACGCCGACCACCGCCAGGAGCGCGGCTGCCGCCGTATATTGGGAGGTGAGGCCAACCCGGAAGCAGGTGACCACAATCAGGGCGATCAGCAGGGTCGCGAGCGACCAGTTGAACGCAGCGGCCAGGGTCACGCCGCGCGCCTCGCGCGCCGCCGGCTGAGCGCTCTCTTGCTGGTCTTCACCGGCAATGGGCGCAGAGATCATGTTCGCCTCGTTCGCGTGAGCAGTTTGGTCAGATCGGGCCAGCCGTAGGCGACTTCGCAGATGGTCGCGCCGCAGCTCCTCGGTCTTCTCGCCGACGGGCACACCACCCAGCGCCTCGTAGAAGCCGCGCCCAGTCGCGTTGGTATCGAGCACCAGAGCAGCATCGAGCGTTTCCCCTGCGCCGCCAGACGCTCGACGACTGCCAGGAGGAGGGCCTTGCCAGGCCGCGCCCCTGGTGCGTCTCGGGGAGGTAGATGGCGAGGAGTTCGCCGTCGTAATCCCAATCGCCCCGACGGTTCCGCCAACCTGCAAAGCCGACGATGCCTTCCGCGCTCTCGTCGGCGACCACGGTGCAACCGACGGCGTCGTCGAGACGACCGATTACCTGCGTCCACAGACGCTCGCGGCGCTCGTAGGAGAGTCCGGCGAGGAGATCGTCGGGCATCAGGCCGCGATAGGTCGCGCGCCAGCTATCGACATGGATGCGGGCGATGGCCGGGATGTCAGCGGGGGTGGCGTCGCGGATCGGCACGGGACCTCCGGGAAACGCAACGGCATGGCGAAAGCGCAAAACCACTCAATATCGCGTCGGCGCGGAAGGGAGCAAGCCATTACGGTGTCATGCTGGGCATCAGCAAAGCAGCGGTGCCTGGCTCTCCTACCCTTCCATTGTACCATCGGCGTTCGCGCGTTCCGCCGTTACTTTCTTCCCAATCTATCCCGATACGAGACGCAAAGGCGCGGCTGCACTGTTCTTGTGCAACCGCGCTGCGCTCTCGCCGTGTGCGCACGCGAGAAATCGGTCAGGATTGCCGGGCGGTGTCGCCGCGCTCCTCCTGGCCCTCGCGGGCGAAGTACGCCTCGGCGTCGCGCCGGGTCTTTTCCTCTTGCGCCTCGTCGAGGCCGGGGGTCTGCTCCTCCAGACTCGGCAGGCGTCCCGCCCGGTCTTGCTCGTCTTCCTGGTGCTGCTGATCTCGCCGCGTTGGACCCTGGCCCATGGTGGTCCTCCTCTACGATGCCGGGCGCTCCGTGGTCGTCGCCCGGCGGACAATCCCTGCGCAGCGGGAGTGTGCAAGTTGCACGCCAGGTCTCCGGGTTGGCGCGTTGCCGCGCGATCCCGATCCTGCTACCATCGCCACGGCCCGACCGCCCGACCGCCCGACCGCCCGACTCAGGAGAATGCCGATGACCGCCGCGCGCTACGTCGCCGCGATCGACCAGGGGACGACCAGCACCCGCTGCATGATCTTCGACCATGCCGGCAATGTGGTCTGCTTCGACCAGCAGGAGCACCGGCAGATCTACCCGCGTCCGGGCTGGGTGGAGCACGACCCGCACGAGATCTGGGAGCGGACACAGGCGGTGGTGCGCGGGGCGCTGGCGAAGGGCAACATCGCGCCGACGGAACTGGCGGCGGTGGGGATCACCAACCAGCGCGAGACGACGCTGGTGTGGGACCGGGCGACGGGGGAGCCGCTCTACAACGCGATCGTCTGGCAGGACACGCGCACCGATGCGATCTGCAACGCGCTGGCGCGCGAGGGGGGGCAGGACCGGCTGCGCCCGAAGACGGGGCTGCCGCTGGCGACCTACTTCGCGGGGCCGAAGGCGCGTTGGATTCTCGACAATGTGCCGGGCGCGCGGGAGAAGGCGGAGCGCGGCGATGCGCTCTTCGGCACGGTGGATAGCTTCCTGACCTGGTGGCTGACCGGCGGCCCAGACGGCGGCGTCCACATCACCGACGTGACGAACGCCTCGCGCACGCTGCTGATGGATCTGGCGACGCTCGATTGGGACGACGAACTGCTCGCCACGGTCGGGGTGCCGCGCGCGATGCTGCCGGAGATTCGCCCGAGCAGCGCGGTCTACGCCACGGCGCGCGGCGACCTGGCGGGGGTGCCGATCGCCGGGATCCTGGGCGACCAGCAGGCGGCGACGATGGGGCAGGGTTGCTACCGCCCCGGCGAGGCCAAGAACACCTACGGCACCGGCTGCTTCATGATCCTCAACACCGGCGAGACGATCGTGCCCTCCAAGTGTGGGCTGCTGACGACGGTTTGCTACCAGCTCGGCGACGCCCCGGCGGTCTACGCGCTGGAGGGGTCGATCGCCATCGCCGGGGCGCTGGTGCAGTGGCTGCGCGACAACCTGGGGATGATCGCGTCGTCGGGCGAGATCGAGACGCTGGCACAGAGCGTGGAGGATAATGGCGGCATCTACTTCGTCCCGGCCTTCTCGGGCCTCTTCGCGCCCTACTGGCGCAGCGACGCGCGCGGCGCGATCGTCGGGATGACGCGCTACGTCAACCGGGGGCACTTCGCCCGCGCCGCGCTGGAGGCGACGGCGTTCCAGACGCGCGAGGTGCTGGACGCGATGGAGCAGGATTCGGGCGTGCAGCTGACCGCATTAAAGGTAGACGGCGGCATGGTCGCCAACGAGCTGCTGATGCAGTTCCAGGCCGACCAGCTCGGCGTGCCGGTGGTGCGCCCGCGCGTGGCCGAGACGACGGCACTCGGCGCGGCCTACGCGGCCGGGCTGGCGGTCGGCTTCTGGTCCGGCCTGGACGAGTTGCGGCAGAACTGGCAGGCGGACAAAACCTGGCAACCCGATGGCGACGAGGCGACGCGCGCCCGGCTCTACCACGACTGGAAGCGCGCGGTGGAGCGGACGCTGGGGTGGGTGGAGGAAGGATAAGAAATAGCGACGTGCCACAATTCCAGAAGATGCGCCCGAGAGGGAGATGATGAGCAGGACAGTTACAATCGTAGATGAGTACGTCTGTCATCGAATGCAGCGCTTTAATGATGCCCAGCTGAGCAGGATCGTTGAGAACTTCCTGCGAACCTATGCACTCTCTCAGGCAGAGAGAGAAGCCGAGTACGCAGCGATGGCCGCCGATGAGGAGCGCGAGCGCGAGGCAATGGAATGGATCGAGTTCGCGCCCGATGAGGGTTTGGAAGATATAGATGATGATTGGTCCTGGCTCAAGAAGAAGCAGGACGAGGCACAGCGAGATCTGTAGGTAGGGGCGGGTCTGAGACCCCGCGTGGGTGGCGAATGGCTGCACAATTGCTACCCAACGAAGGGCAGGGCAGGGACCTGCCCTACCATAGAACGACAGAATGACCTCACCGCGCCGATCTGCGCCAGCGAGGAAAACCAATGCCCACACGCTCAACCGATGTCCTGGTGATCGGCGGGGGGATGACCGGCGCGGGGGTGCTGCGCGACCTGGCGATGCGCGGGATCAGGGCGATCCTGGTCGAGCGCGACGACCTGGCGAGCGGCACGACCGGGCGCTATCACGGGCTGCTCCACTCGGGTGGGCGCTACGCGGTGAAGGACCCGGTCTCGGCGCACGATTGCGCGCGGGAGAACGCGATCCTGCGGCGCATCCTGCCCGGTTGCATCGAGGATACGGGCGGCTATTTCGTCGTCACGCCGTGGGACCCGCCCGAGTACGCCGAGCAATTCGTCGCCGGGTGCCGCGCGCAGGGGGTGCCGTGCGAGGAGGTGCCGGTGCGCGAGGCGCTGCGCCGCGAGCCGCGGCTGAATCCCCGGATCAGCCGCGCGTTCGCCGTGCCCGATGGTGCCGCCGACTCCTTCCTCAGCGTGGGCGTGACGGCCGCCTCGGCGCGCGAGCACGGCGCGGAGGTGCTGACCTATCACCGGGTGGTCGAACTGATCCGCGAGGGGGGTCAGGTTGTCGGGGCGCGGGTGGAGGACCGGCGCGGCGGCGGGCTGCTGACGATCGAGGCGGCGCTGACGATTAACGCGGCGGGGGCCTGGGCGGGGCAAATCGGGGCGCTGGCGGGCACGCCGATCACGATCGTGCCGGGGCGCGGGGTGATGATCGCCCTCAACCACCGCCTCGTGAACACCGTCATCAACCGCTGCAAGCCCCCGGCCGACGGCGACATCCTGGTGCCGATCCGCACCGTCTGCGTGGTCGGCACGACCGACGAGGCGGTCGCCGATCCCGACGACACATCCATGCCGCCCGATGAGATCGCCTTCATGCTGGAGGAGGGGGACAAGCTGGTGCCCGGCCTCGCCAACTCCCGCGCGCTGCGCGCCTGGGCCGGGTCGCGCCCGCTCTATCAGGATGCCGATGTGGCCGATAGCCGCGATCTCAGCCGCGACTACAAGCTGCTCGACCACCGCGAGCGGGATGGCGTGGACAGTTTCATCTCGATCGTCGGCGGCAAGTTCACCACCTTCCGGCTGATGGCCGAGCGCACGGTCGATCTCGCCGCCGCGCGGCTGAATGTCGCCGCGCCCTGCCGCACCCACCTCGAACCGACCGCGCCGCGCGCCTTCGACCCCGCCGCCGCGCCCGGCTCGCCGACGCTCTTCTGGCTGGGGCAGTCGCTGGCGCGCGTCGAGGAGGACCAGAGCTACGGCGAACTGCTCTGCGAGTGCGAGTTGATCACGCGCGACCGCCTGCGCGCCGCGATCGACGCCGGGGCGACCACCCTGGACGACGTGCGGCGCACGGTACGGCTCGGGATGGGGCCGTGCCAGGGCGGCTTCTGCATCTACCGGGCCGCCGCGATGCTGCACGAGGCGCGCGTCGCGCGGGGCGACGACCCCGCCGTGGCGGCCGAAGAGGCGACGCGCGCCCTGAACGACTTCCTCGAAGAACGCTGGCGCGGCATCGCCCCGGTCCTCTGGGGCGACCAGCTGCGCCAGGAACGGCTGGATGAGTTGATCTACCTGGGGGTGCTTGGGGCGGCGAAAAGTGCTGATTGGGAGACGGAGTAACGAGTAACGAGTAACGAGGGGGGTCCTCTGCCCGACTGCCCGGCTGCCCGACCGCCCGACTCACTCAGCACTCAGCACTCAGCACTCAGCACTCAACGACGATATACGCCCGCTCCGGGCTGTCGCCGCCGTCCCCGACGACGCGGGTCCAGGTTTCGCCATATTTCTGCGCCAGGGCGGCGTTCGCCTGCTCGCGCTCGTCGCCGAGGGCTTCGCGTGCGGTGCCCGCAACCTCCGACTCCCCGAGGAGGGTGCCGACGCGATCGGACGGACTGAGCGTCACGCGCGCGTCGTTGCGGATGCGCTTGAGTTTCCCGGAGGCAGCCCGCGTCGTGATGTAGACCTTGCCGCCGTCATAGGCGAACCAGACGGTGGTCGGCACGGGCGCGCCGGTCTTGCGGTAGGTCGTGAGCACGGCGAACTCGTGCGCGGCGAGCGCATTGCCCGCCTGGCTGCCATCGGTGGACATGACCGATCCCTCCTTCGTCGCAACGTGAGCGACTCCCCATCACGGGGACGCGGCATCGCGCCCGATTATTCCGCGACGGAAGTTAGCCGAGCCGCCGGAGCAGCCTGGGCGGGAGGAACCAGCGGAGGTCGCCGGTGCCGGGTGCGGGGCGATCGGGGGTGGTGATGCGGCAGAGGCCCCCGGTGCGGAAGGCCAGGGCCGTGTCGGGCTGCCCCCACACCAGCCACCCCGCCAGCTCGCCCAGATCGGGCATGTGGCCGACGAGGAGGGCCGAGGCCGGGGACCCAAGGGTGATCAGCGCATCCACGATCGCCTGCGGGCCACCGCCGGGGGCGAGGGCGTCGCACATCTCCGGGTCGCGCGAGGAGCGCAGCTCCTCGGCCGCCAGCGTGGCCGTCTGGACGGCGCGGACCAGCGGGCTCATCAGCAGACGTGCGGGTGCTTCACCGAGGCGCACCAGCGCGCGGGCGGCGTCGCGCGCCTCGGCGCGGCCGGCGGCCGTCAGGGGCCGATCCTCGTCGCGCGAGTAGCCGCCGGTCAGCCGATCGACCGCATCGCCGTGGCGGAGCAGGTAGATCTCCATCATCCTCCTCGGTGCAAACCCGGGTTCCTGCGCCGTGCAGGGTAGCAGCACCGGTGCGCGTGCGCAACGGGTGCGCCGCTGGTCCTGGTGACCGCCCGGCGCGATCGGGCCGATCTGGGACCTGGGTGCCACTAGGACGGCCAGGACTTCGCGCAATCGACCACCCGACACGCGCTTGCAGCGCACCCAGCTGCCCCGGCGAACGCGCGTTGCCGCCCCAAAACGCGACGAGACGAGGCGTCGCCACAGGGCAAGTCTAGACATCACCAGGGTCAAATTACGAGCAATAGCGGGCAAACTGCCGATCACCCCGTCGCCCCAGGTCCGCGATCATCGCTGACTGCGTTGCCTCTCGGCCGCGATTGGGGGAATCGGGCGGTATCCGGGGTGCTGGCCCCAGCCGCGCCCCACACCAGGACCGAACCACCCGCCTCCCCCGGTACACCGGTCTCAGCCGCCGGTCCGGAGGGGCTAGGGAGTACTGGTTGCCACGGGAGGGGGTACTTTACCGGCACCAACACCGACCACTGCGCCACACCCGTCGCCGTGCGCCAAGGGGCGGCAATTTTGGCGCAGTTGGTGGGTGTGATTGCCGTTTTCCCTGACGGCATGGGCAAAAAACGCACACGCGCGAGCGGCGAATCGTTCGAACGTACCGCCAGGTCGGGCCGGAAGGACCGCAAAACCCACCCCCTAAGAGTACTGGGACCCCCTCGGTGCTTTCAGACAATCGGCCAAGCTACCAGTCTAGTCGCGTATGGGAGAAATATGGCATATCGCCATGCAGGTCGCTGACCTACACTGGTGAAGCCTGACGAGGGACGACGACAGGCGCGGTTGGTCGTTGATCAAGTGCAGCGGTTGGCGCGCGACAGGGAGGAGCAAGCAGAATGATCACGAGCAGGGGTAGGCCCCCATTTTTTCGATCACGCCGTTTCAAAGGGCAATCGGCAACCGAATTCGCCTTGGTCAGTCTTTTGATCCTGGCCATGACCTTCGGCGTCGTTGACCTTGGCCGCGGCGTGTACGCGCGCACGGCGCTCACCAATGCGGTGCGCGAAGCGGCGCGGTATGGTTCCACCAATCCGACAGACTATTCGGGCATGATCACCGCGGCAGCCAACACCTCGCCCGGCCTGGGCCTGGATACGAGCTCCAATGGGTTCGTGGACAAGGGTGGGTCGGTGCGGTGCTACGACCGCCCGGTCGCGTACCAGCCGGATGGCGGGTGGCAGTCGATCAAGATGCCGCTCGCGCCGGGCGCGGTCCTGGGAGGGATCGCACCGTTGGTCGCGAACCAGGCCGTCGCGATGGCTCCATCCTGCATGGCCAGTTACTACTTCGTCATCAATGGTACGCAGCAGCCGGATCTGACTTCGGTACAAAATGGTGACTATGTCCAGGCAGTCTTTACGATTAGCTCCGGATGCACCAGCGCATCAGTCTCGCTGAAGTCGTACAAGACCACGGCACCGGATGCGAACGGCAACCAGACCGATATCACGCCGGCCTACAACAGCGACTCGGGCACGTTCGGCCCTGGCACGCACACGCTGGCGGTCAGCGTGCCGCCGACACCCTACTACTTCCACGTCGTCTTCGACCTCTCGGGTGTCGGCACGGTGCCGGCGACCAAGACCCCGACGTCCACGGCGACGCAGACCGCGACGGCGACGCCGACCAACACGGCGACCAACACGCCGAACATCGCGGCGACCAACACGACGATCGCCCAGCAGACCGCCACGAAGAGCGCGCAGCAGACCGCCACCGCCGCGCCGGGCGCGACCAGCACGGCCCGCGCCCAGCAGACCGCCACGACGATCGCGCAGCAGACCGCCACGACGATCGCGCAGCAGACCGCCACGAAGGGCGCGCAGCAGACCGCCACGAAGGGCGCGCAGCAGACCGCCACGACCGGCGCGCAGCAGACCGCGACGACGAGCGCGCAGCAGACGGCGACCACCGGCGCGCAGCAGACCGCCACGAAGAGCGCGCAGCAGACCGCCACCGCCGCGCCGGGCGCGACCGCCACGACCGGCGCGCAGCAGACGGCGACGACCCGCGCGCAGCAGACGGCGACCACCGGCGCGCAGCAGACCGCGACGACGAGCGCGCAGCAGACCGCCACCGCCGGGCCGGGCGCGACCAGCACGACCCGCGCGCAGCAGACGGCGACCACCGGCGCGCAGCAGACCGCGACGAAGAGCGCGCAGCAGACCGCGACGACGAGCGCGCAGCAGACCGCCACCGCCGGGCCGGGCGCGACCAGCACGACCCGCGCGCAGCAGACGGCGACGACGAGCGCGCAGCAGACCGCGACCACCGGCGCGCAGCAGACGGCGACGACGAGCGCGCAGCAGACCGCCACCGCCGGGCCGGGCGCGACCAGCACGACCCGCGCGCAGCAGACCGCCACGAAGGGCGCGCAGCAGACCGCCACGACCGGCGCGCAGCAGACGGCGACGACGAGCGCGCAGCAGACCGCCACCGCCGGGCCGGGCGCGACCAGCACGAAGGCGGCCCAGCAGACGGCGACGACGAGCGCGCAGCAGACCGCCACCGCCGGGCCGGGCGCGACCAGCACGACCCGCGCGCAGCAGACGGCGACCACCGGCGCGCAGCAGACCGCGACGAAGAGCGCGCAGCAGACGGCGACGATCAGCGCGATTCAGTCCGCCACCGCCGGGGCACCGACGGCGACGCCGACCAACACGCCGACGATCACGCCGACCCCGACGAATACGGCGACGCCGACCAACACGCCGACGCGGACGCCGATCCCGACGCCGACGGTGACCAAGACGCCGACGCCGGGTCCGACGCCCACGCCGGGCGACACCACCGACACCCCGGACGGTGACGGATCGAGCAGCGCCGTGACAGCCACGGCAGAGGCCCGGGGTGGGGCAGCGTTTGCCCCCGGCACGCTCGACTGCTCGTTCCCGACGACCGGGAAGCTCCTGACCTTCTGCGCCACCCATGAGTTCAACATGGTGGCCCCGAAGCTGATCGGCTTCGGCACGATCGACATGACGGAGTGCGCGACCGTCGATATCCAGAACGTCCCCTAACGCGCGACACACGAACCGGGGCGGCGTCTCTGCCGCCCCGGTTCGGTGCTTCTGCCGCAGCCCACCCCGGACCAAAGTGGCATAGACACCTGGCCGGGGCGCGGGCCACAATAGTTGCGCAATGGCATCAGACAGGACGAGGGCAACGATGATCTGGCGATGGCGACGGCGAGACGGCACCAGGCGGGCACGACGCGGACAGGCGATCACCGAGATGGCGTTGATGACCCCTTTTTTTATGTTGATTCTGCTCGGCGCGCTCGACCTGGGCCGAATCTACATCGACCAGAACCGGCTCAACAGCGCGATTAAGGAAGCGGCAATCCTCGGTCTCTACCAGCCAATTCCTGCGACGGTCCAGGCCCGCGCCTTCCAGGAAGTGACCGACCCGGCGACCGGGCGCAAGTTGCTCGGCACGGAGGGTTCCCCCCCGGATGGCGAGTTCTGGGTCGAGATGACCTGCTACAAGGCGGATGGCACTGTCGTGGACAACTGTGCCGACGACTTCATCCCCGCGCCGGGCGCGTACATCGAGGTCACCGGCTACCACGTCTTCCGGCCGATTACCAGCCAGATCCTTCGCTTCCTCCCGGCCGACGGGACCATCAAGAAGACTGTACGGGCGGTGTACTGATGCTGACCATCTTTCGCCACCACCGCAGCGAGCCGCCGCGCGGGCAGACGCTGGTCCTCTTCGCGCTGATGTCGCTGCTCCTCCTGGCCGGGCTCGGGCTGATCTTCGACGCCGGGCTCGACTACAGCAACCGGCGCACCATGCAGAACGCCGCCGACACCGCCGCCCTGCGCGGGGCGCGCGTCATCGCGCAGAAGGCCGTCTACGCCGATGCTCCGGACTACATGAATGGCTACGTCAAGACCGAGGTCGAGAACGCGGCGGTCGCCAACGGGGTGCCGAGCGCGGCGAATGTGATCTGCGAATACATCACCGACGCGCTCGCCACCTCCAGTTGCACCGACGGCCCGATCCCCTCGGGGGTAACGGGCGTGAAGGTGCGCGTGAGCGAGACCCACACCCCGATCGTGATGCGCGCCCTCGGGGTCACGACCACCGGCACGGCGGCGAGTTCCGCCGCCCAGGTCCAGATGGTCAAGGGTATCTTCGGGCAGGACTTCCCCTTCATGGTCTGCGGCGTCGATACGGCGGTCGTCGGCGGTGGCTCCTTCAGCATCCTCACCACCGATATCGAAACCGATCCCGGACCGGCGGAGCCGTCGCCCTCGCCGATGGACTACAAGATCGCGATCTCGCCCTACACGATCGATTCGGGTGCCTACAGCTACGACTGGAATGTCCGCAACACGAATGGCAGCTTCTACGACTACGGCGGTCCGCAGTTTGTCATCTACGGTAGTGGCATCGAAAACTGCGGCATCGGCGATTGGAAGGGCCTGGTCAGGCGCTCCAGCTCGGAACGCGACCAGGTCAATCTCTACACCGCGCAGACCGTGACCGAGTTCCAATTCGCGGGCCTCACCGCAGTCAAGGGGAGCGCCTCCTTTACGGCCCCCTACGACGATGTCTCCCCGAACCGCTCGATCAACGGCCCGCAGGGCTGCAAAGCGGACGAAATCCCGGACGGCTGCATCGTCGTCCTGCCGATCGGCGACAGCGATCCCTGGTGCCCGACCCAGTGCATCTACTCGAGCCAGGACGATCAGGAGCAATACCAGACCGCGCTGAAGGGCCGTCGCTGGGGCGCGTTCTACATCGCGTATGACGGCGGCACCGGACAGGTCACGGGGAGGCTGGTCAAGAACTTCCCGATGCACACCGACGGCGTCACCGGCTGGGATCCGAGCTACTATGTCGGGCCGCTCAACGTCACCATCATCCAAACACCCTGATCCGCCCGCCGGGGCGGGAGTGTGCCCCCGGCCTGTCAACTCGCGTCATCCTGTTTCGCCCCCACGGAGGAACCATGCGCCGCCTGTCCCTGCTCCCCCTGATCCTCGCCCTCGCGCTCGCCCTGGTGGCCTGCGGCGGCTCGAAAGCGCCCACGCCGGGCGGCGACGACACGGGCACCACCGTGCTCGGCTCGGTCGTTGGTGGGCCGACGACCGCCGATCCCGCCAGGACCCCGCCGCCCCAGCCGACCGCGCTCCCGACGCTGGGCGTGTCGATCGAGAACGTGCAGTACAAGGCGCAGGGGAACGGGAGCGTCACCTTCAGCGCCCAGGTGGCCAACCTCGGCAGCCAGGAAGTGCGCGTCTCCAAGGTGATCATCGAGCTCTACGACGCGGCGGGCGAGATGATCACGCGCATGTCCTTCTCCAACCCGGCGCTGCCGAGCCTCAAGCCGGGCGAGGGCGCGACGTGGCAAGGACAGCGCGGCGAGTTGAACATCGAGTGGGCGGAGACGCGCGCCACGATCGCGGCCGAGCCGGTCACGGCCACCGCGCCGTAAACGAAAAAGTCGGAAGTCGGAAGTCGGAAGTAGCTTGCTCGGCGCAGTAGCCTATCAGGGTAGGCTCAGCCGCACGAACGAGACGCTTCCGACTTCCGACTTCCATTCAGTCCTTCGCGTTCCGCAGCGCGGGGAAGAGGATCACGTCGCGGATGGCGTGCTGGTCGGTGAAGAGCATCACCAAGCGGTCGATGCCGATCCCCAGGCCACCGGTGGGCGGCATGCCGAAGCGCAGCGCGGCCACGTAGTCCTCGTCGATCGGCATCGCCTCCTCGTCGCCCGCCTGGCGGTCGGCGGCCTGCTCCATGAAGCGCGCCAGCTGCTCCTGCGGGTCGTTCAGCTCGCTGTAGGCGTTGCCGACCTCCGTGCCGAGGATGAGGGGCTGGAAACGCTCCACCGTCGTCGGGTCGCCCGGCTTCTGCTTCGCCAGGGGCGAGAGCGGCGTGGGGTAGTCGTAGATGAAGGTCGGCTCGATGATGTTCGGTCGGACGAAGGTCTTGAAGAGTTCGTCCACGATCCGGGGCCAGACGGTGTCCGGGGTGATGTCGAGGTGCGTGCCCGACTGCCGCCCGGCGGCGTGGGCCGCCTCGTAGAGCGCCCGCTGCTCGGGCAGCGCACCGTAATCGACGCCGCTCCACTCCAGGATCGCCTCGCGCATCGGGATGCGCCGCCAGGGCGGGGTGAGGTCGGCGGTGCGCCCACCGGCGGTGATCTGCGGCCCGCCGTTCACCTCCAGCGCCACGGCGTGGATCATCTGCTCCACCAGCGCCATGATCGTCTCGTAGTCGGCGTAGGCCTCGTAGAGTTCGAGCATGGTGAACTCGGGACTGTGCTTCGCGTCGATCCCCTCGTTGCGATAGTCCTTGCAGATCTCGTAGACCCGCTCGTAGCCACCGACCAGCAGCCGCTTCAGGTACAACTCGTCGGCGATCCGCAGGTAGAAGGTCTGGTCGAGCGCGTTGTAGTGGGTCGTGAAGGGCCGCGCCGCCGCGCCGCCGTAGAGCGGTTGCAGCGAGGGGGTCTCGACCTCCAAATAGCCGCGCGCGTCGAGGAAGCGGCGCATCGCGCTGATCATGCGCGAGCGGGTGACGAAGCGCTGGCGCGTCTCCTCGTTCACCATCAGCTCGACGTAGCGCTGCCGGTAGCGCGTCTCGGTGTCGGAGACGCCGTGCCACTTGTCGGGCGGCGGGGTCAGCGCCTTGGAGAGGAGGCGGTATGCGCTCACCTCCAGCGTCGGCTCGCCGGTGCGCGTGCGCATCAGCGTGCCGGTGACCTGGAGGAAATCGCTGAGGTCGATCAGCGACTTGAAGCGCGCATACTCCTCCTCGCCGATCTTGTTGAGCCGGACGAAGATCTGAAATTCGCCGCTGCCATCGCGCAACTGGGCGAAGGTGGACTTGCCCATGTCGCGCCGCGCGACGAGCCGCCCGACGATCGTCACCGCCTCGCCGCCCGCGCCGTCCGCGCCATCGGGCGCGGGGACCAGGGGGGCCAGTTCGGCGATCTGGTGGGTGCGCTGCGTGCGCGGGGTATAGGGATCGACGCCGAGTTCGCGCAGGCGCGCGACCTTCTCCATCCGCAGCCGCGTCTGCTCGGGCAGCTCGTCGTGCTGGGGCTGCTGTTCGCTTTCCATGATGTTGTGGGGTGCTCCTCTATCTGCGGGTTCGGGGACGGTTCGAAGGTTGCAAGGTTCGAAAGTTTGAACGTTCAAACCTTCGAACTCTTGAACCGTCCCCCGAACTCATTCAATCGTCACTATCCGGTACAGCACATCGCCGCCAGGGGCGCAGACGCGGGCTTCGTCGCCGACCCGTTTCCCGATCATCGCCGCCCCCATCGGGGACTGATCCGAGATCTTGCGATTGCGGGTGCTCGCCTCGGCGGGGACGACGATGATCCAGGTCTCCTCGATCCCCTCGGGGTCGCTGATCGTCACCCGGCTGCCGATCCGCACGGTGCCGTCGCCCTCGGTGGTATCGACAATCTTCGCCGTCCGCAGCATGTGCTCGATCTCGCCGATTTTCCGATCGATCCGGATGAGTTCGTTTTTGGCCTCGCTCCCCTCACCGCCGTCGGCCGCGTCGCCGTAGGTTTTTGTACTCTGCAAGCGCTCTTTAATCTCGCGTTTCCGGGCGATCAGGGTCGGCAGGGTCGCCTCCAGGTCCTGTTTTCCACCAGGGGTGAGGAGGGTCTGCTTCATCTCGGCCATGACGGTAATCCTTACTCATTGCCAACGGTTCGTCGCACGGCCCCGGCATACGCCCGGCACGACCACGGGCGAGCAAAACGCTACGGAATGGACAAAAGCCGAGAGCCTGTAGCCCTCAGCTTCGCCCCTCCGCCTGCCGCAAGGCAAGTATACGGGGGGCAGGCGTGCGCTGTCAACCGCGTACGTACTATACGAAGTGACGAGTAACGAGTGATGGGTAACGAGTAACGAGGACTTCAAGCGCAGGCAGGCCCTCTCCCCAGACCTTGTCCCTCCTCATCACTCATTACTCGTCACTCGTTACTTCGCTGCCTCGTCCTCGCACGGCCGGTTGACGTAGCCGGAGCGGAAGGGGCGGACTTCGGCGGTGTCGGGGTTGTAGGCGTGCCGCCAGATGCAGCCGGTGTCGTTCGCCAGGAGGTGGAGCGAGACGGAGGTCTCGGCGGAGGTGGTGCGCACGCGGTGGATGTCCTCGACCGGGGGGAGCAGGGGGTAGAGTTCGCCGGCATGGACGATCCGCTGGAGACTCTGCGCCAGCTCCTCGCGCTCGGCGACGGGGGCCGCGTCGTCCCGGCGCGCGAAGACGGTCTCTTCCTGTTCGCCCTTGTAGAGACCGATCAGGCCCCAGGCGAGATGGTCGTGGACCGGCGTAGCCGACCCGGACGGCACGACGAGCGCGAAGAGGCTGAGATCGCGCGCCCCGGAGCGGAAAATGAGCCACTGGCCGATGCCGCCGCCCATGCCGCTGTTCGGCGCGGGGGCCTGGTAGTCGTCGGGGAGCCAGTCATGATCGTGCAACAGATGGGTGAAGGCCGGACCGATCGCCTCGATCGCCGCCGCCGGGCCGTCGCTGGCGGCGATGGCCGCGCGCACGTCGGCGATGAAGCCGCGCACGACCGGGGTATCGAGCAGGAACTCATCCTCGCCGGGCGCACCGGCGGCAGCGTCGTGATGATGGAGCAAGTCGCCGCACATGGTCTCCTCCGCTGGGGGGTAAGGCTATCGCCATTGTTGCCGCTACTCTACCCGCAGCATGAGGCAAGGGGCAAGGGAGCGTCGTAGGGGCGGTTCGTGAACCGCCCTGGCGTCCCTGGCTGGCAGTTGCCACCCGGAGATGGGCGCTTCGCGAAGCGCCCCCAGGGGTCTCCTTGTTGGCAAGGCAGCGCCCACCCAGAATACCCCATTTCCTTGCCCGAACAGGCGTGCGGCTGTTGCGGCGGTGCGGTATACTTGCTCCTGTACGTACGAATCTGCCCGCTTCGGGGACGGCGGGCTGGATCGAGGAGAACGCGGCGATGAGCGATCAGGAACCGGCGGGCGGCGGGAGCAAGTTCGACCCGTCGCGCCACATGCGCCAGTTGCGCGGGCGTGGGGGGAACTCCGATTATCTCGATGTGAAGTGGCGGCTGGTCTGGCTGCGCTCGGAGCATCCCGACGCCCACATCAACACCGAGCATGTGACGATTACCGCCGATCTGGCAATTTTCCGGGCGCAGGTGACGATTCCCGGCGGCGGCTCGGCCACCGGCTACGGCTCGGAGACCGCGCGCGATTTCGGCGACTTCATAGAAAAAGCTGAGACGAAGGCGTTGGGACGCGCGCTGCTCGCGCTCGGCTTCGGCACGCAATCGGCCCAGGAGTTCGGCGAGGACGAGGTGACCGAGACGGTGCCCGTCCGCTCGGCCCCGCCCCGCGCCGAGGCACCGCCCGCGCCGCGCCCCGCCCCCGCCCCGGCCCCGCAACCGGCCACCCCGCAACGCGCCGCCCCGCCGCCGCCGACCCAGCCGCGCGCCGAGGCGATCCCCGCCGACACGCGCCGCCCGACGCCAGTGCGCCCGCTGCGCGAGTTGGACGATGACGGGCTCGACGCGGCGCTTCCCTTGATGAACGAGGAGCGCCCGGCGGAACGCCCCGCGCCCGCGCGTATTCGCGCCGCCGCGCCACCGCCGCCCGCTCCCGAGCCGGAACCCGAACCGGAGCCGGAGCCGGTCGCCCGGGCGATCCCCCGTCCCGCCCCGCCGCAGCCGGTGGTGCGCCCCGCGCCACGCCCGACCCCGGTCCTCACGCGCGAGCCCGACCTCGACACGCTCGAAGAAGAGGGCGTGGACATGGCCAACTACGGCTGGACCGAGTTCTGGAGCTGGGCACGCGCACGCGGCTACAGCGACCGCAAGTCGCTCGACGCCGTCGTCGGCCGCCCGACCAGCGGCATGACGCCGATGGAGATCCGCAAGTCGATCCAGGCGAAAGGGATGTGAGGAGAAGGGAGAGGGGTGAACGAGGCTGGCTATTCTGCCGAACTTACCCCGTTACACCCTTCTCCTCTCTCCCTTCTCCCTTCTGCTCAGAGGTACTATGCAGGCAGCGTGGGCCGAGGCGGGCGGGTTGCGGTATATCGCGATCGAGCCGGATGATGCAGCCAGCGATGCGCCGCTGGTGGTGATGATGCACGGGCGCGGCAGTTCGGCCGATGATCTGGCCGGGCTGGCCCCGATGCTCGATCCGGGCTGGCGCTACGCCTTCCCGCAGGCCCCGGTGGCGCTGAATCTCGGCGGCTTCACCGGCTATTCGTGGTACGAGCCGATCCCGGCCACGCCGGAGCGGATGGCGACCGCGCGCGAGGCCCTGGTGGCGTTCCTGACCGAGATTCACGCTCGCACCGGCGTCCCGCCCGCGCGCACGGCGCTCGGCGGCTTCTCGCAGGGCGCGGTGATGACGCTCGACGTGGGCCTGCGCGCCCCGGAGCACTACACGGCGCTGGTCGCCATGAGCGGCTACCTGGCCGAGGCCGACGACCTCGCCGCGCACCTCGCCGGGCGGCGCGATCAACCGCTGCTGATCGTCCACGGCACCCGCGACCAGGTGCTGCCGGTGTCGCTCGGCCAGCGGGCGCGGCACTTCCTGGAAACCAACGGCCTCGCGCCCGAGTACCAGGAATTCGCGATGGCGCACGAAGTCAGCGGTGAGTCGTTGCAACTGGTCGGCGACTTCCTCGCGCGACAGCTCAACCGGGGAGACAACAGGGCATGACGGAGCGAATCGTCGACCCCGCGCTGATCGAGGCCGGGGTCGCGCACCTGCGCGCGGTCGATCCGATCATGGCGAAGGCGATCGACGCGGTCGGCCCCTGCACGATGACGCTCGAAGCGGACATCTTCTATGCCCTGGTGGACGCGATCACCTCCCAGCAGATCTCGATCAAGGCCGCCGCGTCGATCCTCAAGCGGATCTGCGCCATTTACGCGCCCGACCCTTTCCCCACGCCCGAGCGCCTCGCGGCCACGCCGGACGAGGAGTTGCGCGCGGCGGGGTGCTCGCGCGCCAAGGTGCTCTACCTGAAGGATCTGGCCGCGCACATCGTCGCGGGACTGATCGACCTTGAAAAACTGCCGCAGCTCCCCGACGAGGAGATCATCAAGACCCTGGTCGATGTGAAGGGGATCGGGCGCTGGACCGCCGAGATGCTGCTGATCTTCTCGCTCGGCCGCCTCGATGTCTGGCCGGTGGACGACCTCGGCATCGTGATCGCCGTACAAGGGCTCTACGAACTCCCCGCCCGCCCGAAGCGCAAGGAATTACTAGCGCTCGGCGAACCCTGGCGACCCTATCGCACGATCGCCTCCTGGTATCTCTGGCAGAGCCGCCGGATCGTGCTGGGGATGCCCTGGTAGCAGCACCCGCAAAGACCTCGCACGCTTGACAACCCGCGATGCACGGTTTACACTGTTTACTGTAGTAAACGGTGGTTACTGCTTTGACGACGGAGGATTGAGAAAGCTGATGGTTGCGAGCCATCGCGAACGAGTCCAGCACGCCACGCGCGAGGCGATCAAGGCGACCGCGCGGCGGCAGATGGCGCAGCAGGGGGCGGCGGCGCTCTCGCTGCGCGCCATCGCGGCCGAGATGGGGCTGACCGCCCCGGCGCTCTATCGCTACTACAAGAACCGCGACGAGCTGGTGACGACGTTGATCGTCGATAGCTTCCACGCGCTCGGCGCGGCGCTCGCAGCTGCGGGCGCGGCGTGTGTCCCGGGCGACTATCCCGGCCAGTTCGTGGCGATGATGGCGGCGTATCGCGACTGGGCGCTGGCGAACCGCGCCGACTTCACGCTGATCTACGGCACGCCCCTCCCCGACTATCACGCGCCGCGCGAGATCACGGTTCCGGCCGTCATGCGGAGCACCGCGCCGCTGCTGGCGCTGCTGGTGCGCGCCTGGCGAGAGGGACAACTCGCCCCTCCCCCCGGTGATCAGTTGCCGGAATCGCTGCGCCAGCACTTCATCGGCTTCGCGACGGAGTACCTGGATGAGGCGATGCCGCCCGCCCTGCTGCACGTCGCCATCGCGGGCTGGGCGCACTTGCAGGGTCTGATCATGCTCGAACTCTTCGGTCACCTGGAGCCGACGGTCGGCGATCCGGCCACCTTCTACGCGCTCGCCGTCCAGGGCGAACTCGCCCGGCTGGGGTTGCGCGGCCCGGCCTGACCCAGCGTTACGTCAACAAGGGAATTTAGGACGAAACAGCCCGAGCGGGAGGAGAGAGCTATGCCTGCGAATGAAGTCGGACGGTCGCCGCCGGTAGGTCGAGGTTGCAGCGCCCGTGGCATATGCCCCAAGGTCTGATGGCGGTGGCGGACTTGATCGGGTCATGAGGCGAGGCCGGTGTAGCGGAGCAGTGCGGGGGAGGGTGCGGCGAACTGGTCGAGCCAGGCGGCGACCTGGCGTTGGAGGTCGGGGAAGCGGTCGGCCCTGGTGTGGTGGCGGAGGAGGTCCTCGCTGAGCCAGCGCCAGAGCTTCTCGATGGGGTTGAGCCAGGGGGCGTAGGTGGGCAGCCAGAGGAGCTCGATGCCGAGGGTGTCGGCGGTGGCGAGGACGTCGGGGTGGCGGTGGACGGGCCAGTTGTCCCAGACGAGGGAGATCGGCCGGCCGGGGTAGGCGGCGCGGATCCGGGCCAGGAAGCGGCGCAGGTTGGCGACGCCCATCTTGGAGCGGCCCAGCCAGGTGAGCTGGCCGGTGGCGACGTCGAGCGCCCCGGCGTAGCGGTAGTAGGTGTTGCTGCGGCAGGAGAGCGGCGCGGCCAGGCCGTGGCCGGCGGGGGCGTAGGCGGGGCCGAGGGTCGGCTGGCGGTAGAGGCTGAACTCGTCGCCGTAGAGCACCACCGGCGGGCGGGGCGGGGCGAGGGCGAGCGAGCAGGCGTGGCGGATGTCCCAGGACTTCTCGCGATACTCCGGGTCGGGGCTGTGCAGCCGCAGCCGCCCGCGCTGCCGCCCGACCTTGAGCCGCCTGAGCGCGCGGCCCAGGCCGGACGCCGA
>JAXLWN010000088.1:0-28246 GCA_046328475.1 Chloroflexia bacterium
TCATCTTCTGCGCCGTCTCGGCCGCGAGGATATCGCTCTCCCCGCCGCGCACCAGCAGCGTCGGCGTGGCGATCCGCTCCAGCATCGCCCAGTGCGCCGCCGCATCCGGCAACGGTCGCGGGCGCGCCGGATCGCGCAGCGCCTTGTCGTAGCGATAGGTCCAGCGACCATCCTCCCGCAGCATCAGCCCGTTCAGCGTCCGCGCCCGCAGCTCCGCGTCGGGCGGGCGCGCATTGGCCGCGCGTGCGGCGGCGATCGCCTCCTCGGGCGACGCGAACACATCGTTCGCCAGCGCCCCGCTGCGGATGCGCGCACTCCCCGCCGCCGGGGCCTCCGGCCCGATATCCACGATCACCAGCCGCTTCAGCCGCTCCTGATGCCGCGCGGCATAGCCATAGGCATTGCGCCCGCCCATCGACAGCCCCAGCAGATCGAAGCGCTCCAGCCGCAAAGCCCCCACAAACGCCGCCACATCCTCGATCATCCGGTCGGCCGAGTAATCATCGGTCCACCCCGTCTCCCCATGCCCGCGCTGATCCAGCGCGAAGATGTGGCAGTGCGGGGCCAGCGCGCGGGCGAAGGTATCCCAGGCGCGGGCGTGCGAGGTATAGCCGTGCAGCAGCACCAGCGGCGGCGCATCCGGCGCACCCCACTCCCGATAGTGGAAACGCAGGCCATTGAGCATGACAAGCCGGTCGAGCGGTTCCATCGCATCCCTCCCTGCCACGAGCCGAGCCTCCATCCTTCCCACGCGGGCGTAGCCCGATTATCGAGCCGGGCGACTCCGCGCACAAGCGGGCGGGGCGACCACACCGGTCGCCCCGCCCTCGTCCGCCCACCTTGTCGGCAACACCACCACTACGGCACCACAGTCATCGTCCCCTGCTCGTAACGGATGTCGTAGTTGCCGCTGCTCACCCCGAACGCCGTGATCCGGTAGGTCTTGCCCACAAACTCCGTCGCGTTCGTGCTCGGCGGGTTGCGCGCATACTGGAAGCGCAGATTGGTCATGTTCAGCGCCGACCACGACTGGCCGTAGACGAAGCCGCTGCCGTTGCTCAGTTGCACCCCGCAGGCGGCGGTCGCGGTGGCGCTCGCCAGGCAGTTGGCGGGCGGCGCGGTCGGCGGGTTGGGTTGGTTCAGCCCCACCGTCTGGTCGCTCGCCTTCAGCCAGAGCACCTTCCGCGCCACCGTCAGCGTCCCGGTGCCGTTGCCCGTCGCGAAGCAGGCGTTGCCGCTGTAGGTCGCGGTGACGCTGTAGCTGCGCGCGTCGTAGCTCACATCGAGCGGCAGCGTCACACTCACCGCCTGGGGCGACGCCCCGGCCACCGGGCCGCTGGTCAGCGTCGCCACGACCTGCGCACCCTTCTTCACCACGAAGGTAACCGTGCCCCCGGTCAGCGCCGCGCCGTTCGCGCTCGCCACCGTCGCCGTCAGCGTCACGCTCGCATCGCCATAGGCCGCCGTGGCATTCGGCACGGCCACACTGGTGGCCGTCAGCGGACTGACGAAGCTGGTCGGCGCGGCGGCGCTCCCCTGGAAGTTGCCGTCGCCGCCGTAGCTGGCGTTCACCGCGACCGTCCCCGCCCCCAACCCGCTCAGCGCGACGATAACATTGACCGTGACCGGATCGGCCCCGCTCACCGCCGCGCTGCCACCCCCGACGACAGTCGCCCCCTGCGTCAGGGTGACGGTCACCGTGCCGCCGGTCAGCGCCGCACCGTTGCTCGTATTAGCGATGGTGACCGGGATGGTCATGCTGCCGCTGCCGCAACTGGGCAGCGTGCCCGGTGTGCCGATCGTCGTGCTGGTCGCCGCCTTGCCGATGGTCAGGGTCGCCGGACTCGGATCGTTGCTGGCGTTGAAGGAAAGCGCCCCGCCGTAACTCGCCTCGACCGTATAGCCCCCGCCGGGGTGCCAGCGGGGATGGCGAAGGTCGCGCTGGCGACGCCGCTGGCGTTGACCTGCCCGTCACCGGGACCCCGACCGTCGCGCTCCCGGCATTCTTGACGGTGAAGGTGACGGACCGCCGTTCACCGCGCCCGCCCCGCTCGTCACCGTGGCGCTCAGCGTCACGCTGGCCGCGCCGTAGACCGCGCCCTTGTCGTCGGCCGCCGTGGCCGTGGCGGCGGGCGCGGCGAGATGACCAGGCTGGTGTCTGCCCCGGCGATGACCGCCGCCACGCGATTCACCCCCGGCACCCGCTGCGGCGTGGGGCGGCAGAAGCCCGCTGTTGACGGTCGTGCCATCGCCCAGTTGCCCATTGTTGTTCGCGCCCCAGGTCATCAGCGTGCCGTCGGACTTCAAGGCGAAGTTGTGGAAGAACCCGGCGGCGATGGCGATGATGTTCGTCAGGCCCGGCACCGGCTGTGCGTTGGGGTGGCACCCGCACCCGCTGAATTGCGGCGATCCATCGCCGAGTTGCCCGTTGCCGTCGCGCCCCCAGGCGACGACCGTGCCATCCGCCTTCAGCGCCAGGTTATGCCCGCCGCCACCGGCGGCGTGGCGACTGCTCGCCACGTTCAGCACCACCTTCGGGGTAGCTTCGCGAAGCAGCCGGAGGTCGCCCTGCCCATCCGCTCTCGCCGACGCCATCGGTTCCCCAGGCGAGGACCGTGCCATCGGCGAGCAGCGCCGGCTCTGCCGCCCACCGGCCGAGATCGCGGTCGCCCGCGTGCCCGTCGGCATGAGCACCGCCTGCGGCGTGGGATTGCAATTGCCGCTGCACGCCGGTTCCCGCTCGCCGCACCATCCCCAACTCGCCGAAGAGGTCGTTGCCCCAGGAGACGATCGTCCCATCCGCTTTCCAGCGCCAGGCTATGGTGGGGACCGGCCGCGATGGCGATCACCTCGGTCACGCCGGGGACCAGTTGCGGCGTGGCGGTGCGCTCGGCGATCCCCTGGTGCCATCGCCAAGCTGCCCGCTGAAGTCGGACCCCCAGGCGATCACCCGGCCATCGGCCCGCAGCGCCAGCGTGATCCTCCCCACCGGAGACCGCGATGATGTTGCTGAGCAGGCCCACCCCACCCACGCCGACCACCGGCTGCGGGGTGGGCGCTGGTGCCGAAGCTGCCGCAGATAGCCGCGCCGCCCACGGTGGCGTTGACCTGGCCCGTCACCGGGACCCCGACCGTCGCGCTCCCGGCATTCTTGACGGTGAAGGTGACGGATCCGCCGTTCACCGCGCCCGCCCCGCTCGTCACCGTGGCGCTCAGCGTCACGCTGGCCGCGCCGTAGACCGCGCCCTTGTCGTCGGCCGCCGTGGCCGTGGCGGTGGGCGCGGCGAGGATGACCAGGCTGGTGTCGGCCCCGGCGATGACCGCCGCCACGCGATTCACCCCCGGCACCCGCTGCGGCGTGGGGCGGCAGAAGCAGCCGCTGTTGACGGTCGTGCCATCGCCCAGTTGCCCATTATTGTTCGCGCCCCAGGTCATCAGCGTGCCGTCGGACTTCAAGGCGAAGTTGTGGAAGAACCCGGCGGCGATGGCGACGATGTTCGTCAGACCCGGCACTGGCTGTGCGTTGGGGTGGCACCCGCACCCGCTGAATTGCGGCGATCCATCGCCGAGTTGCCCGTTGCCGTCGCGCCCCCAGGCGACGACCGTGCCATCCGCCTTCAGCGCCAGGTTATAGCCGCTCCCGGCGGCGATGGCGACTACCCCCGTCACCCCCGGCACTGGCTGCGGCGTGGGGGCTTCGCTCGACCCTCCCGCCGTGCCATCGCCGAGCTGCCCGAAGTTGTCCGCGCCCCAGGCGAGCAAGGTCCCATCGGCCAGCAGCGCCAGGCTGTGGTTGAGTCCGGCGGCGATGGCGGTGACCCGCGCGCCCGTCGGCAGCAGCACCGGCTGCGGCGTGGGCACATCGCTCGGTGTTCCCACCGTGCCATCGCCGAGTTGCCCGTTGAAGCCATCGCTGCCCCACGCGAGCACGGTGCCATCGGCCAGCAGCGCCAGGGAGTGGGCGAACCCGGCGGCGATGGCGGTGACCCGTGCGCCCGGTGGCAGCAGCACCGCGTGCGGCGTGGCGTGGCAATCGGGATTGCCGTTGCACGTATCCGGCCCGCCCACGGTGCCGTCGCCCAGTTGCCCGCGAGAGTCATTGCCCCAGGCGAGCAGGGTGCCGTCAGCCAGCAGTGCCAGGCTGAAACCGGCCCCGGCGGCGATGGCGGTCACCCGCGCGCCCGCAGGCAGCAGTACCGCCTGCGGCGTGGCGTGGCACACGGAGCCGCCGGGGCAGGTGTCGGGGCCACCCACGACTCCATCGCCCAGCTGCCCGCGGTTATCATAGCCCCAGGCAAACACGGTGCCATCGGCCAGGAGCGCCAGGCTGTGGTTTCCCCCGGAGGCGATATCGGTCACCGGGATCCCCGTCGGCAGCACGACCTGCTGCGGCGCGGGGACATCCGGTGCCACCGCGCCATCACCCATCTGGCCGTAGTCGTCGGATCCCCAGGTGAGCAAACTGCCGATCGCTGTTGGCGTACCCTCCGCGTTGGCGCGCGGGGCGGGCCCGGCGGCTACTCCATTGCCACCCCACGGCCCGATACCCGAGCCGAACAGGAGGGTGAGGAGCAGTGGCAGGATCAGGGCCATGCGGCGGGCGGAGACGGCGCTCATGGTGACCTCCTCGTGTGCGCATTGGTGCCGGTGCTCGAAGAATGACGATGCCCAGGCACGACATGCGCACAGCCTAGCGGTCGGCGGTCAATCGCCGGTCAATCGCCGATTGACCGCTCGCGCATCTCCCCTCCCCGCCACGAGTCGGGCTTTCGAGCTTCCCGGACCACAGCTGCGCGCGGCGATCGACGCGCAAGCGGGCGGGGCGACCATTCCGGTCGCCCCGCCCGCCGCTGGTGTACTTCGCAGATTGCGCGATCCTATGGCACCACGGTGAGGGTGCCCGGGTCGTAGCGGATGTCGTAGTTGCCGCTCGTCACCCCGAAGGCGGTCATGCGATAGGTCTTGCCGACGTACTCGGTCGCGTTGGTGCTGGGCGGGTTGCGCGCGTACTGGAAGCGCAACACCGACAGGTTCAGGTTCGACCAGGACTGCCCATAGGCGAAGCTGCTATTGCGGGTGAGCTGGATACAGTAGCTCGGCGCGGGGCAGGCGGGGTCGCCGTGCGGATCGGTCGACGGATTCGCCTGCTTGAGCCGCACCGTGCGGTCGACCGGCTTCACCCAGATGATGCGCCGCGTGATCTGGAGGAAAGCGGTGTTGCTAGTGCTGGGGTTGAAGTTGTGATCGCCGCTGTAGGTCGCGACGATCGTGTAGGTGCCCGCGCCCCAGGTGCCGTCGAGCGGGAGAGTGACGCTCACCGTGCTGGGCGAAGCCCCCGCCGCCGAGCCGCTCGTGAGCGTCGCACGAACGGTGAACCCTTGCCTGACCACGAAGGTCACCGTGCCGCCCGTCAGTGCCGAGCTGTTGACGCTGGAAACGGTGGCACTCAGCGTGACGCTGGCATCCCCGTAGATCGCCGTGGCGTTGCTCGCGCTGGTCGAAGTGTTCGCCCGGATGATCGTCAGCGTCCCCTTGACGAACGTGACCGTGTAGTTCGCGGGATCACCGGAGCAGGTGATGTCGTAGGTCCCGACCGGGGTGGTCGGGGTGGCTGCGGTGGTGCAGGTGATGCCGATTCCGGCCACCGTATCGCCGGGGGCGATTCCAGGAGCGGAGGCGGTGAAGGCCGGGTTGGGATCCCCGTAGATCCGCGTGGCATCGTTGGCGGTCACCGTCAGCGGAGCCTTCGCGATGGTGAACGCCTTCGTGTCGGAGCTCCCGTAGTAGTCGATCGTGGCGTCGAACGTCGCGCTGGCGGAATACGTACCCGCGTTGGTCGGCGCGGTCGTGCTCGGCCCATAGCTCGTGCTGCCAGTCCCGGTGTAAGTGACGGTCGGGGTGCCGACCACGGTCGCCCCGGCGGTGGTCTGCGCGGTGGACACCTTCGGCGTGCCGTCATAAACCAGGTTGGCGGGCAAGGTGATCATGGTGACGGTCGCCTCGCGATTCGAGTTCACGTCGATGACCGCCTGAATCAGGCTCGCGCCGGGGAAATCGGCGAAGACGATGCCGGTGCGCCATTGGACCGAGGCGTTGATGTAGTCGCGAGAGATGATGTTGGTCCCCTCGAAGGCGACGGTACAGGTGCCGGCGAAGCAGTCCACGCTCGGGAATTCGTCAATGCAGTCGCTAACCGGGCTACAGGTATCGATCACCCCGCGTGTCAGTCCGGTCGCCAGGCGCGGGGCACCTGTCCCATTACTCGAGTGGCCACTGGCGATGAAGTAGGGGAGCGAGCCGCCCGAGGCGCTGAGGAAGTTGCCGTAGATCGTATTGAGGTTGGCGAATGCATCGGAGTCAATGTACTGATTTTTGATGTCGTGCCACTTGTCCACCAGATCCCAGTTGGTCGTCACCGAGTAATAGTCCTGGAGGTCCAGGCTGCTCCAACTGATCGGGGTGGTCACCGAGGAGATACTGCCAGTGAAGTTCTGCAACACGACGATCTTTCCGCGCATCTCCTGAAGTGTGGGGTTGCTGGAGCCGCCGGTGTACATGATGCTCGAGTAGGACGACAACTCGTTAGCGACGCGTGAGGCGAAGTTATCCTCGGAGCCATGTTCGTGCTTGAGGCGCATCAACACCGCCTCGCCGGGGTGGGCAGCCAGGAAGGTATTCATCGGCGACAGCACGTCGTCCTTGAAGGTGATGTATTGGCAAGCGATGCCGTGGAAGATGTAGAACCCGTTCTTCTCCGGGCAGAAGCCGTCGAGGTTGCCATCGAGATTCCCCAGGCGAATGTCGAACGCCCGGATCCCGGCGTTGAGCTGGGTCGGGATATCCATCGATTGCGTTTGGACAGCGTCTCCCCCGAAGTGGGCGGCACCGCTGTCGTGGGTGCCGGGGATCGAGAGCTGGCTCAAGGGCGTATTGCCGGGGAGCGAGGCCATCCAGTCGGGGTACGTCGCCCCCGTCGATGAATCGTGCGAGTAGGCCCCGTCACTGTGGGCCGACGCCTGCGGCGCGTTGATGAACGATGCCACCAACGTCAACAGGATCATCCCCAGAACTGCCAGGATCCTCGCGTTCGGCATCGTACGTTTCGCGCGCTTCATCGACTCTCCCCTCCGTGAGAGACAAGACTGCTCGTCCCGACCGACGCCACTGATCGCGAGCGAAGTCCTCCGGCCCGTATTGCCCACCCAGGCAACGCAGGCCAGCGTTCGCGACGCGCCCAGGAATCCCCCTGCTCACGCGCCGAACTGCGGCGGTCCATGCTCGGTGGTGCGAAGGCCCATTTCGCACCGGCTACATCGGGACTCGTCGGTTCACTCCGATTGCGACTGCCCGCATTCTAGCGCATGTTTGTCCAGTGTCCAAGTGGTACTTTTGGCGCGCGGAAGGCACCATTCCAGGCGGAAAAGCGCCCGCTTGACGGCCCCAAACCCCCATGCTAGCCTAGCGCCAACGTTCCACAATGCGGATTGCCAGGCGACGCCGAGTCGGTTTTTGGCACCTGCGTAGGATGTCGGACAATACACCGTGGGAGGATGGTGCGACGATGACCGCCTCTGCGTTCCCGCTCTTCCCCAATGGCACCATCCCCGCTTCCCTCTGGCTGAATGGCGAATTCGTGCCCTGGAACGACGCGACCGTGCATGTCACGGCGATGGGCGCGGGCGCGCACGTCTCCGTCTTCGAGGGGATCCGCGCCTACGGCAGCGGCGATGGCGAAGCCCTCAGCGTCTTCCGCCTGCGCGAGCACCTGGAGCGCCTGCACGACTCGATGATCATGATGCGGATGCCGTTGCGCTTCTCGGTCGAAGAATTGACCGCCGCGACCATCGAGCTGCTGCGCCGCAACCAGGTGCGCGGCGACACCTACGTGCGCCCCGTCGCTTACTACAGCGGCCTGGAACACAACTCCTTCGGCGACACCCTCGGCGCACCCCCCTCGCTGCTGATCTGGCACCGCCCGACCGGCACCCAACTCCTCACCGAGCGCGGCAAGCACGTCTCGATCGCCTCCTGGACCCGCATCGGCGACAACCAGATGCCCCCGCGCATCAAGGCGATGTCGAACTACCAGAATAACCGCCTCGCCCAGCTCGACGCGCGCGTGAACGGCTACGACGACACGATCATGCTCACCGCCGCCGGGAAAGTCGCCGAGGCCCCCGGTGCCTGCGTCTTCCTCGTGCGCCGTGGCGAAGTGATCACCCCAGCGTCACCAGCGGCATTCTCGAAAGCATCACCCGCGACGCCGTCATCCAACTCTGCCGCGAGCGCCTCGGCCTCACCGTGACCGAGCGCGACGTGGACCGCACCGAACTCTACGTCGCCGACGAAATCTTCTGCTGCGGCACCGCCGCCGAAGTCACCCCCGTCCTCTCCGTGGACCGCATCCCCCTCCGCAACCCCACCATGGGTCCGATCACCCGCCGCCTCGACCGCCTCTACCACGACGTGGTGAGAGGCATCGACGAGGGCTACGGCGAGTGGCTGACGGACGTTGAGTGATTGCGGATTGCGGATTTCAGATTGCGGATTGACGAGGGAAGCCAAGATACCCCAGGCTCTCGCCAGACCCTAATCCGCAATCCGCAATCTGAAATCCGCAATGGAGTAATCATGCGCCACAACGCGATGAAAGCCCGCCTCACCGGGGGCGGTTGGACTGCCGGGCCGATCCTGCCCTCGCCGCGCCCGCGCTGGTGGAAGTCGTGGCGCTGGCCGGCTTCGACCATGTGCTGATCGACGCCGAACACGGCCACATCTCCGTCGCCGACTGCGAAATGCTCGTGCGCGCGGCAGAATCGTTCGGCATCACGCCGATTGTGCGGGTGCCGGTCAACGCCCAGCACGAAATCCTGCGCTACCTCGACACCGGGGCGCAGGGCGTGCTCGTCCCGCAAATCTCCTCGCGCGCAGACGCCGAGCGCGCGGTCCAGGCTGCCCGCTACCACCCGCTCGGCAAGCGCGGCCTCGCCGGGACGCGCGCGGCCGATTACGGCCTGCGCGGCTCGCTGCAAGACTACGTGCGCGAGGCGAACGAGCAACTGCTCGTCCTCGGCCTGATCGAAGACATCCGCGCGGTCGAAAACCTGCCCGAAATCCTGGCCGTTGAGGGCCTCGACATCATCTCAATCGGCCCCTCCGACCTGTCGCAGTCGATGGGCCATCCCGGCGACTCCCAGCATCCCGAGGTCCAGGCCGCCATCGCCGAGATCATCCGGCAAGGCGTCGCCGCCGGCAAAGTGGTGGGCATGAACTGCCCGACCGGCGAAGCCGCCGCGCGCGAGCGTGCGCGCGGCGTGCGCCTGACAAGCGTGTCGCTGCTGGGGTTACTGGCCCAGGGCGCGCGGGCGTGGCTGGCGGCGGCGGGGTGAGGTCTGACGACGGGGAGAGGTAAACCACGAGGTACAACGTCGTACTTGGAAGGAAAGGAGTGGTCATGCCCTGGGGACAGAACGGACTCGCTCACCGGCCGGTTGTTTTGGGGCAGCGCGGCGCGGTCGCGTCGGCCAACCCGCACGCCTCGATGGCGGGCTTGCGGATGTTGCAGCAGGGGGGCAACGCGATCGACGCGGCAGTCGCCACGGCGGCGGCGCTGAACGTCGGCGAGCCCTACATGTCCGGCGCGGGCGGCGTCGGCTACATGGTCATCAAGACCAAAGGCATGTCCCAGCCGGTCGTGCTCGACTTCATCGGGCGGGCACCGGCGGCGGCGGAGCTGTCGGTCTTCCAGAAAGCGGGACCCGGCAGCAAGGATACCGGCATCCTCTCGCCGCTGGTGCCGGGCAATTTCGGCGGCTGGATGAAGGCGCTCGACCGCTTCGGCACGATGGACCGCGCGACCGTCCTCGCCCCCGCGATCCAGCTGGCCGAAGAGGGTTTCCCGATCTCGATCAGCAACAACTGGATGTGGAAGACCTCGGTGGCGAACCTGCGCAAGTGGGAGACATCGAGCGAGCAGTATCTGGTCAACGGCGAAGCCCCGAATGTCGGCCACATCCTCAAGCAGCCGAACCTCGGGCGCACCTTCCGCACGCTCGCCGATGGCGGCGCGGACGAGTTCTATCGCGGCTCGATCGCGAAGGAGATCGCGCGCTTCTCCCAGGCGAATGGCGGCATCATCACCGAGCAGGACCTCGCCACCTACGAGCCCGAGTGGCAGGAGCCGATCACGGTCAACTACCGTGGCTACGACATCTACTGCCCGCCCCTGCCGTGCAGCGGCATGCAATACCTGATCACCCTCAAGCTGGTCGAAGGCTTCGACATGGCCGGGATGGGGCAGAACAGCGCCGACTACATCCACCACCTCGCCGAGGCGATGAAGCTGGCGGTCGCCGACCGCACCACCTACGCGCCCGACCCCTCGTCGCCGATCGCCGGGCTGCTCTCGAACAGCTACGCCGACCAGCGACGGAAGCTGATCGACCCCGCGAAGGTGCTCTACAGCGGCGGCGAGCGCTACACCGCGCACAAGCTGCCGCAAGAAGTCCTGCCCGGCTCGATCGAGAGCCTGAAGCACGAGAGCACGACCCATTTCGTCACCGTGGACAACCAGGGCAACGCGGTCGCCTGCACCCAGACGCTCGGCGGCGGCTTCGGCTCGGCGGTGGTCCACGGCAGCACCGGGCTGGCGCTCAACAACTTCTTCCACTGGTTCGACGACGAGCCGACCAGCCCCAACGTGATCGCGCCGAACAAGAAGGTCGAGATGTGCCTCGCGCCGTCGCAGATCTGGCGCAACGGCGAGCTCTTCGCGATGGTCGGCACGCCCGGCTCGTTCGGGATTATGCAGACCACCCCGCAGATGATGATGAACCTGCTCGATCACCAGTTCAGCATCCAGGCGGCGATCGAGGCCCCGCGCTTCCGCACCGGCACCGGCTACGAGTTGCCGATGGAAGGGCGCATCCCGGCCGACGTGCAGGCCGAACTGACCCGGCGCGGCCACGACGTCCGCGTGATGGACAACTGGACGATGTTCGTCGGCGGCGGCCAGGGCGCGATGATCGATCCCGACAGCGGCGCGTTCATGGCCGGTGCCGACCCGCGCCGCGACGGCTACGCACTGGCGTACTGACGATTGCGGATTTCAGATTGCGGATTGCGGATTGACGCTGGGGATGGGCAGTGACCAGCAAGGAGGAGTTCAAAAGACGCACACAAGACTATGCCTTGCTGGCAATCGCACTGGTTGAAGCGTTGCCTCGGACCCGTGCTGCTGATGTCATCGGTCGCCAATTGCTGAGATCGGCGACCTCGGTCGGGGCAAACTACCGAGCTGCGTGTCGTGCCAAGTCGACCGCAGATTTCATTGCCAAGATGGGCATTGTCGAGGAAGAGGCGGACGAATGCCTGTATTGGCTGGAGTTGTTGAATCGCAGCGGACTATGTGCTGCGGCCAAGCTGGCCCCACTAGTCGCCGAGGGCAACGAACTCCTCGCCATGACTGTCTCTTCGATCAACACCACTCGTCAGCGCGCTGCTCGTCCGCGAACCGTACCACACTCGTGATCGGAGATGGAGATGAGCCAGACTCTGCCAGCTACACAATCGGCTTCGGTCGCCGATGGCCTTGACCAGCAATCCGCAATCCGCAATCTGAAATCCGCAATCGGGAAGTTGCCGCGCGTCCGCTTCGCGCACCTCCCGACGCCCCTGGAAGAGATGGTTCGCTTGCGGGAGGCGCTGGGCGAGAAAGCGCCGCGTCTCTTCGTTAAGCGCGACGATCTGACCGGGCTGGCCTTCGGCGGCAACAAGGTCCGGCACATGGAGTTCCGACTGGCCGACGTGCTGGCGAAGGGCTGCGACACCATCATCGTCGCCAACGTGGCGCAGTCGAACCACGCCCGGTTGCACACCGCGCTGGCGGCGCGCTTCGGCCTGACGACCTACATCCTGAAGCTGCCCAGCAAGAAGGACAATCCGCCCAATGGCAACCTGCTGCTCGATCACATCCTGGGTGCCCGGATCGTGGAGGCGAGCAGCGCCGATCCCGAGGTTGTCGACCGCGAGTTGACCGCACTGGTGGCGAAGCTGGAGGGAGAGGGCCGGAAGGTCTACAACGCGGTCACCGATACCTTCTCCAAGGTGGCCGGAACCTGTGGCTACCTCCTGGCGGCCATGGAGTTGATGGAGCAGTTAGCGGCGCAGGGCACCAGGGTGGACCACATCTTCATGGCCGCCGGGTCGTCCACGGCCGGCTTCGCGCTGGCAAACAAACTGCTCGGCGCGGGCTACCAGGTCCATCCGGTCAGCGTCGGCGGCAGCAAGGCCGAGATCGAGGAACAGGTCTGCCGCCTGGCGAACGGCGTGGCCGCGCTCCTGGAAATCGAGGAGCGGGTGGGGCCGAACGACTTTGTCGCCCACGACGAGTACGTCGGCGAGCGCTACGGCGTGCCGACCGCCGCCGGACTCGAAGCGATGGCATTGGCCGGGCGGCGCGAGGGGCTCGTCCTCGACCCGGTCTATACCGCGAAAGCCTTCTCGGGAATGATCGACCAGATCCGGCGCGGCGCGATCGGCCCGGAGGAGACGGTCGTCTTCGTGCACAGCGGCGGGTTGCCGATCGTCTTCGCCTACAGCGAGGAAATCCTCGAAGGGATGGCACCGGCCTACTAGCGAGCGGGTTGGTCGTTCGGAGGAGGGAGGAGCGCATGGTGCAAGCCGAACGGCGGGCCTGCTGCGCCGCGCTGATGCACCCGGCCAGATGCCTGGGGGCAGATTGGGAGAATCGCCTATAGCGAGGATGAGAATTCTGCGGTATGCTGAATGGAGACTCCGACGAGCGGTCAGCGGATAGGTGGCAGAGGGGCAGTGTTGCCCGATGCACGCGGCGCATCTGTGCAAGCCGCCCAATCCTGCCATCCGTTCGCGTCGCCGCAGCGGTGATCGACATCGGGGGAACACGGGGGAACGTACGGGTGATGCCGGTCGCCGATGGGGTGGCGAACGGGCACACGGGAATCGTGATCAGGAGGGAGAAGCATGTCTGCTGTCCAGAAACGATTCAGTCGTCGCCAGATTCTGGCCGGTACCAGCACACTCGCCGTCGGTGCGTTCCTCGCCGCCTGCGGTGGGGCGTCGCCGACTGCGACCAGCGCACCCTCAGCGCGGCCGAGCACCGCCGCCAGCGCCGCGCCCGCCGCCAGTGCCGCGCCCGCCGCCAGCGCCGCTGCGAGCGCCGCCCCTGCCGCCAGCGCTGCGGCCAGCACCGCCCCGGCGGCCAGCGCGGCAGCCAGCGCCGCCGCCTCGGCCTCCGCACGCCCGAGCACCGCCGCTTCCGCCGCACCGAGCGCCAGCGCTGCGGCCAGCGCCGCCGCCAGTCGCCCGCCGAAGCCGAGCACGCCGAAGCCGGACGAGGTCATCCTCACCTGGGGCACCTACCAGCTCCAGACGACGGAACTCGACCCGCAACTCCACGGCGGCACGATCGCCGAGAGCCAGTTGCGACACATCTACGAGCCGCTGGTCCAACTCGACCGCGCCGGCAACGTCGTACCGCAGCTGGCGACCGAATGGAAGCGACTCGATGACCTGACGGTGCAGTTCAAGCTGCGGCAGAATGTCAAGTTCCACAACGGCGAGGATTTCGACGGCGAGGCGGTGAAGTTCAGCATCAATCGCCCGCTCATCCCGGAGAACAACGCCGCCCTGCGCACGACCTACTCCGGCATCAGCGGCGTCGATGTCATCGACAAGTACACGGTCAACATCAAGACCGCCAAGCCCGACCCGGCGCTGCTGGCCCGCCTGACCGGCTTCTCGATGTGCATCGTCGCGCCGAAGTGGGCCGCGCAGGGCAACAACACCCTCAAGACCGACGCCCAGGGGACCGGGCCGTACAAGCTGGCCCCCGGCGGCTACACCGGCTACGACAAGCCGATCCACCTGGTGGCGAACGAGACCTACTGGGGCGGCGCGCCGAAG
The DNA here is from genome assembly GCA_046328475.1 of Chloroflexia bacterium. Classification (GTDB taxonomy): domain Bacteria; phylum Chloroflexota; class Chloroflexia; order Thermomicrobiales; family CADCWN01; genus CADCWN01. The sequence continues at coordinate 13,945 of JAXLWN010000088.1, forward strand.
ATCAAGAAGGTGGCGCTGCGCGTGATCACCGAATTGGCGACGCGCACGGCGGCCCTCCGCTCCGGCGAGGTCCACGTCGCCAAGGACATCGCAGTCGAAGAGGTCGCGGCGATCAACAGCAGCGGCCGTGCTCTCGGCAAGATCACCCAGTCGAACCGCATCCCCTACTACGTGATGGACAGCCGCAAGGGGCCGCTGACCGATGTGAAGCTGCGCCAGGCGATCAACTACGGCGCGAACATCGATGGGATCATCAAGTCGGTCCTCTACGGCAACGGCACGCGCGTGGCGACGACTGTCGCGCCGTGGCACGTCGGCTTCGACCCCGACCTGAAGCCGTATCCCTACGACCCGGATAAGGCGAAGGCCCTGATGAAGGAAGCCGGTGTCCCGAACGGCTTCGACACCGAGATCAACTACATCCAGGGTCGCTACATGAAGGACAAGGAGGTCGCCGAGGCGATCGCCCAGGAGCTCGGCAAGGTCGGGATCCGCTGCAAGGCGAACCTGCTGGAGCCGGCCGCGCTGACGGCGAAGGACAACTCGATGGAGTTGACCGGCCTGATCTTCGCCTCCTGGGGCAACTGGATCTTCGACGCCGACAACATGCTCTACGCCCGCTGGCACTCCTCGCTGAGCAAGACCGCCAATGCCGGCAAGGGGACGGCGAGCACGCCCTACCAGAATGCGGCCTACGATAAGATCGTCGAGGATGCGCGCGTCGAACTCGACCCGGCGAAGCGCCTCAGCCTGTACAAGCAGGCGCAGAAGATCCTCTTCGACGACGCCGCCGCGCTCTACATGTACACCCTCTCCGATATCTTCGGCGTGGACAACTGGGTCCTCTGGGAGCCGCGCAAGGACGAGATGGTCTGGGCGCACGAGATGGCGTTCAACGAGTAACGAGTGCTGAGTGCTGAGTGCTGAGTGAGGTCGGGTAGTCGGGCAGTCGGGTAGTCGGAGAGAGGACGCTCTCGTCACCCGTTACTCGTTACTCGTGACTCCACTCAGCACTCAGCACTCAGCACTCAGCACTGGGGTATCTATGGCACAGTACATCATCCGCCGCCTGCTACAGGCCATCCTGGTGATCTTCGGGGTGCTGACCGTCGTCTTCATCATCCTGCGGCTCACCGGGGACCCGGTGCGGCTGATGCTGGGCGACAATGCGTCCGAGGAGGCGATCACCGCCCTGAATCAGCAACTCGGACTCGATCGCCCGCTCTACATCCAATACTTCACCTACATGGGCAATGTTGCCAGGGGTGATTTCGGGGGATCGATCGCCCAGGGCGGCAAGCCCGCGTTGCCGATCGTGCTCGGTCGTTATCCGGCGACATTGCGGCTGGCGCTGCTGGCGCTGGCCTTCTCGGTCCTCCTGTCGATGATCTTCGGTATCATCTCGGCGGTCTACCGTTACTCGATCTTCGACAATGGGGTGATGTTCCTGGCCCTCTTCGGGCAATCGGTGCCGAACTTCTGGCTGGGCATCATGCTCATCCTGATCTTCGCGGTCAACCTCGGCTGGTTGCCGTCGCAGGGCTTCGCAGATTGGAACCCGCGCTACATCCTCCTGCCGATGATCACCCTCGCCGCGCCTGGACTCGCGCGCCTCACCCGCCTCGTCCGCTCGGGTATGCTGGATGTGATGGGGCAGGACTACGTTCGCACGGCGCGGGCGAAGGGCCTGCAGGAGATGCGTGTCGTCTTCGGCCACGCGCTGAAGAACGCGGCGATCCCGCTCGTGACGATCATCGGCCTCGACCTCGGCGCGCTGCTGGGCGGCGCGGTCGTCACCGAGCAGATCTTCGAGTGGCCGGGGGTTGGGAAGGAAGTCATCACCGCGATCAACCGGCGCGACTTCCCGGTTGTGCAGGCGGCGGTCTTCATCATCGCCACCACCTTCGTGCTCATCAACCTCGCGGTCGATCTGATCTATACCTGGCTCGATCCGCGCGTGCGACTCGGATGATGAAGTCGTGAGACGTGAGACGTGAGACGTGAGATTCTCGCTTCGAGTGAGTGGCTGAACTTGCGGGGTTGAGCCAAGGGAAGAGTCTCACGACTCACGACTCGCGTCTCACGACCAGGAGAACGACAATGGCAGAGCGGACGACCGCCGGGCGACTCGGGGCACAGCAACCAGGGATCAAGGAAGCGGCAGCGGCCTCGCGGCGCAATATGCGTCGCCGGGCCTGGCGCATGCTGCGCCGCGGGCGGTTGGGCCTGGTCGGCCTGGTTCTGCTCATCATCATCGCGTTGTCGGCGATCTTCGCGCCGTTTATCGCGCCGCACGACCCGCTGGTCGGGAAGCTGGAGGATAGCCGGAAATGCCCGGCCTTCACCACCTGCCCGAATCTTGGTGGCGCGGTCGGCGGATCGGGGCAGGCGCAGCCATCCACCATCGGCGGCTTCACCCTGCCGGGCGCGGCGACGAGCACCGGCGCACCGCCGAAAGGGTCGCTCGAATATCCGCTCGGCACCGACGCGAACGGTCGTGATGTCTTCAGCCGGATGGTCTACGCCGCGCGCGTCTCGCTGATCGTCGGTATCACCGCCGTGCTGATCGGCGGCTTAGTCGGGGTCGTCGCCGGGCTGCTCTGCGGCTTCTACGGCGGCGTTGTCGACGCGGTGATCATGCGCATCGCCGACATCCAACTCGCCTTCCCCTTCATCCTGCTGGCGATCGCGATCGTCGCCGTGCTCGGTGGTGGCCTCTTCAACGTGATCCTGGTCCTCGGCATCGGCTCGTGGGTGCCCTACGCGCGGCTGGTGCGCGGGCAAGTGCTCTCGGCCAAGCAGCAGGAATACGTCATCGCCGCGCGCACGATCGGGGCGCGCGACCCCGCGATCCTCTTCCGCCACCTGCTGCCCAACGTCATCACCCCGGCGATCATCATCGCCACCTTCGGCATCGCGGCGGCGATCATCGGCGAAGCCACCCTCTCCTTCCTGGGGGTCGGTATTCGCCCCCCCACCCCCACCTGGGGCAACATGCTCGCCGACGGCCGCGCCTACGTCGCCTCCGCCTGGTGGCTGGCCACCTTCCCCGGCATCGCCATCCTGATCACCGTGCTCTCGATCAATATGATCGGCGACTGGGTGCGCGACGTCCTCGACCCGCGCCTGCGCAACACCGACTGACGCTGCGGGCAGATAATCAGCCACTTCGTGATGCAAGGTCGGCGGCTAACCAGCCGCCGACCTTGCGACGCGCCTGCTGCATTTAGTCGCAAGAGGTTTCCCCCTGCTACACATGCGACGGTCTCTTCATCATGCGATGAGCGAGGGTGCGATGTCGGTGGCTCGACAGGCGATCATTGTGCAAAGCGAGGATAGCCCGGAGTTGCGGCCGGCCATTCGCGTATTGCGCGAGCCTCCGGTGGCTCCCTCGCGGCTGATCCTTGAGGATGGCGTGACTATCCCCCTCCCGGCAGCGGTGACGGAGGCGCTTCAATATCTTGTCGCCTATCTGCTGGACGATGGGAGCGCAGCGATCGGACCTGCCGAGCGCGAATACTCGATCGACGAAGCTGCCGATTTCCTGGGCGTTCCCCCGCTTTTCGTAGACGGCCTGGTGCAGGATGGCACAATTTCCGCGCGGCAAGTTGATGGAACATGGCGCATCGCGCTTGCTGATCTCCTCGCGTATGATTCGGAATTGCGCGTGCTGCGCGCCGAGGGCGTTCGGCTGATCCAGCAACTCAGCGAGGAAGCTGGTGTCTACGGCGAGTAGCGTGCGTGAGCCTATCAGAAGGGTAGTCCTCGACGCGAACGTGCTACTCCAGGCACCGATCCGCAATACGCTCTTGCGCCTGGCAGAAATCAAGGTTTTGGCAGTCTTCTGGTCGGGAGGGTAGCACCCCAGGGAACCGTGGATGCGTGCGTGGGCCGACTGAGTGTCCGTTCGCCGCCAGGGCTCACCCGCCGCGGCGGATCGGGCACGGGATCGGGGACAGACACGAACAGGTGGTCGCAGGGAGCCACGCAGGGCTGCCCAGCGCCGCACCGGAGCGTTCCGCCAGGGGCACGATCCATCGACCACGCTTCCCTGTGGTGCTACCGTCGGGAGAAATCCTCTCCGAAGTCGAGCGGAATTTTGCCGCAGTGTCCGGACCCACGAACGCAGATGAACGCTGCCAACGCCTGTTGCAGGCGATGGAACGCTTTCCGGTGCCCGTCGCGATGACTACCCTTCGTCACTGGCGACGCTACCCATAACCCTGCACGATCGCCACGTCCTGGCCTGCGCGATTGTCAGCCAGGCGAGTGCCATCGTGACCTATAACACCCGGCACTTTCCAGCGCAAGCGTTGGCAACGCAGGGCTAACGCATCTTATCGGGCGGGCGCGGAGTGCGGGCGGCGGCCAGGAGGGCGGCGAGGTAGTCCTGGTCGAGGGCGGCGGTGAAGCGCTTGGTGGCGAGGCTGCCCCGGCGGGTGGTGTCCTGGCGCAGCAGGTTGAGCGCCAGGCGGCGGAGCACCGCGAGGTTCTGCGCGGCGTGCCCGGCGCGGACGCGGCTGGCATCCTCGTTGAAGGTGACGTCGAGGACCCAATGCAGCTTGTTCTCCACCCCCAGTGGCGGCGTACGGTGCCCGCGAAGGTGGCCGCGTCGAGCGGGGCGCTGAGCAGGTAATGGCGCTGCTCGACCTCCCGCTTGGCCCCGCTGCGCCGCTCGCCTCGATGAGGCCGATGGCGCGCAGCCCCGCCCAGCGGCCCGTCTCGTCGAGGAAGGCGATGATCTCGGGGTCGCTGATGACCCAGGCGCAGCGCAGCTCCAGCCGCCCCGTGGCCCTTCTCGATCGCCCTGGCGTGGCCGTGGTGCGCCGGGTCGAAGGTGAAGTCCGTCCGCCGCGCCTCGGCGAAGATGGCTGCACGTCGTCGTGCAGCGTGGGGTGGTTGTCCTTCAGCGCCAGCACATGTCGCCCCCTGCGCACGATCTGCCGGGCGATGGCGGTCCTGGCAGCCCATCGCGTCGATCGTGACGGTGCAGCCCCGAGATCGAGCAGCGCCGGAGCGCGGGGATGGCGACGATCTCGTTCGCCTTGCTGTCCACCGCCACCTGCCCGAGCACCAGCCCGCTGGCGTCGGCCCAGGCGCTGACCAGGTGCAGCGCCGCCTTGCTTGGCCCGGTCGTGCGAGCGGCGCAGCGTCTTGCCGTCCACGGCGAGCGCCCGCGCGCCGGTCTCAGGGCCACTGCGCGCACCCAGCCGGCGGAACGCCGCCTCGAACGCCGCCGGGTCGAGCGCGGCGAAGACCCGCCCGAAGGTGTCGTGGCTGGGGATGCCGTTGGGCAGGGCGAGGAAGGTGCGCCGCCCTCGCGCGTCCGCCCGAACGTCGCCATGTCGGTCAGCCCTCCCCGCCGCACAGGATGGCGCACAGCCCGATGGTCAGGATGTCGATCAGCAGATGCTCCCGCGTCCGCGCCACGCGCGGTCGGGCAGCGCCCCGAAGTGCAGGCTGATACTTGTCGGTTGGGCGGGCACGGCGGGTCCCTCCTCGCGCAGCGACACTCGTCGGTGCCCGCTTCTCCTACACCGCAAATTTAGATGCGTTGGCCCTGGTTGGCAACGTATCACTTGCGGGTGTTGCACCCCGACGAATTGCTATGCGCGCTCTTGCAGCAGCGCCCAGGCTCAGTTATTCGCACGCTCGGGGCACAGGGCCTGGCGCTTCATCCACCTCGCTCACATAAGTTGTTCTGAGTGCTGGTAGCGCCCTGCGCGAATAGGCCGGGCCGCAGCATCTCGGCTGCGGCCCGTTGGTGTGTCTTCAGTTCTGGAGGAAGGCGGTTGTATTGCTCTGGTTCCTCAGCAGGACCATTCGCCGCGTCGGCCGACCGACCACATCCAGGCGGCGGCGTTCGCGTTGGCCCAGGCGTCGAAGATCGAGTAGCTGGCGAAGGGGGTGGTGCGCCAGGTGCCCGGGAGGAACTGGAAGAGGCCGGAGGCCCCGTAGCGCGCGTTGTAGGCGTTCGGGTTCAGCCCGGATTCGCAGCGCGCCACGGCGAGCATCGCCTGCGGATTCTGCCCGTACTTGAGCGCGGCCTCGGTGATGATGTCGATGATCGGGTTGCCCGATGAGGTCGGAGCCGGGGCTGCCTCGGCGGCGGGGGCGTCCGCTGGCTCGGAACTCCCGCCCGACTCGCCCGGATCGAGGTAGATGTTGGCGACCCAGCCGCGCTGCTGCCCCTTGGTCAGCACTTCGGCCCAGGTGTAGCCGTCGGCGGTTTGCTTGCCGCCCAGGAGTTCGACCGTGGTGCCGTAATTGAGCCTGGCGACGACGGAATAGTCGAAGCCGGGGCCGGTGCGCAGGTTGAGCTGGCTGGTTACGACGGTGGCGGTGCCGCGAGTGCCGGTGCTGGCGACGGGGGCACTGCCGCCGCCGATGGAGATGTACTGCCCGAAGGCCCAGCCGGTGAGGTCGTTGTACTGGACCGGATACCAACCCTCGGTGGGCTCGCCGGTGACCGCAACGGTGGACCCGGCGGGCATGATGGTGAGGATGCGATAGCCGAGCCCGGGTCCGCTGCGCAGGTTGAGTTCCTCACTGATGGTGGCGTTCTCGGCCGCGAGCGCGGCGATCGGCGTGACGAATGTGGTGAGGAGCAGCAAGGCGAGGATGCCGCAGCGGATCATAACTTGGCGAGACCGACGTGACACTGACCATCCTCCTGCGAGGCCGGGATTCGCACGAGCGGGAGGAGGATCGAAGACGAAGTTGCAAGTTACAAGTTTGCAGGTTGCATGTTTCTCAGTCGATAACCTGCAACTTGCGAACATGTAACCTGGAACATACCCAGGGCGGCACGTCCCTGTGCCGCGCGGTGCCCTCCCCTATCGCCCGTTAGCTGCGTCCCCGAACTCTCGCGTCGATCCACGGTCCAGGAGCGGGGCAAAGCGAGGTTGTGGCTGGCAGCCCGCTCTCGCGCCGTCACCCGGACCAACACCTTACCGTGTGCCACAGCCAGGACTCGCGTCGGCACGCCTGCGTGCGATCGACACGACCCATTGTGCGCCGTTGGCGTGGTAAAGACTGCACCCCCTCTTGGGCAGTGGCAGTAGACTAGCAGAACAGTAGTGCGCTGTCAATTTTATTGTCGTGTTGGCAAGGTTATTGTCGCGCGAATTGGCCTTCATGAGGACATTTGCCTTAGAAATGGCGGAGAATCCGGCCAGGTTCGCGAAGGTGGGCGCAGGGAAAACTGGAATCCATCTTGACAGGCGGCCACAGCAGGCATTGGCGTCGAGGAATCTGTCCCAGAACGAGGCCGGTGGCGCAGCGGAAAATACCGCTGCGCCACCGGCCTCTTTGTCGTCACCCGCCTCCGAACGCGCCCAGCGTGGAAAGAGGGGAAGGTGGGGAGGTTATTGCAACTTGCCGTAGATCACCAGCTTGCCTTCGCTTGCCTCTAGCTTCACGATCGTGGTGGACATCGCCGCCGCCGGGGGTTGCGCCGCGCTGGCCATGCTGCCTTGAATCTGGGTGACGATGAACTCCGGCAGGTTGAGGCCGCCGAGGTTCATGCTGACGATCTCCATCTTCAGCTTGCCGTCGGCGATGGTCGGCTGGAGCTTGCCGCTGACCGGCACGCTGCGCCCGAAGAGGTTCGCCTTGCCGTTCATCGTGATCGTGCCGTCGGCCTGCACGCGCATGGTCGGCTCCTGCACCTGCGCGCTGCCGTTCTTCCGCGCCTGGGCGGTCAGGTAGGCGTCGGTCAGGGTGATGCTGGTGTCCCAGGCGGCCGTCGGGTCGCCGGTATTCGCCGCGACTTCGCGCGCCCCGCCGAAGAGGCCAAGCACGAGCGTCAGGAGCAGCATCCGGCGACCATGCCGCCGAGCCAGGAAGCGACCGCCGCCGGCCAGCGGCGCGGGCGGCGCGCGACGAGTGCCGCCACCGCAGGGGCCTGTGCCGCTGGCGGTGCGGGTTGCGCCACGGCGGGTTGAACGGCGGCGGGGCCGCCACGGGCGGTGCGGGGAATTGAGGCTGGCCGGGGCGCGGCCTGCACAACGGGCAGCTCACCGGTGGCGGTGCTGAACGGCGACGGCAGGTTCGGCGCGGGCGGGGTCGCCGGGACCTGTTCAGGCGCGATCTTCCGCGTCTGATCGTCTGCGGCCACCGCTACCTGCGGAAACTGCGCGGTCTCCATATCGCGCGCCGACACGAGCGGCATTTCCTTCGTCTTCACATCGATCATGGCATCCTCTAACCTCGCCGCTCTGCGGCTGTCGTGCAACCAGCATAGCGTGCGAGCGTGGGGACGCCGTGATGCGGATCATCGCGGTCCTGGATCGGGATCACACCCCGTTGCCCAGTATGGAGATAAGGCGGGCGCAGCGGGAAGACGAGCGGCGAACACATCCAGGGCGGGCCAACTGGCCCGCCCTGGCGTTACTTCCTCACTGCGATAACACGAGGTCGTTCGAGGGAGAATCAGCCCTTGCCCTGTCGCCGCAGCACGGATTCGAGTTCCGCGATCCGCGCCTCCCGTTCCGCCAACTGCGCCGCTAGCTCGAGCGGCGTGGGCACGAGTTGCCCGGTCTGGTCGTAGACGCGCAGGAGCACGCCGCCTGTCTCGGGCGCGAAGCTGATGCCAAGCGCGCTGTGCCAGCGTCCGTCTGCCGCAGCTTGCCAGGGTTCGTACTCGCCCGCTGTGCCCATTCGCCAGGCGCGCACTCGGCCAGGGATGACCAGGCCGGTCGGGTCGTAGACCAGGTACTCGGGGATGCCCGCCTGGGCGTAGGCCGACGGTTTGGCACCGGGTTCGAGGGTGTTCAGATCGTGCTCGCGCGCGGTGCCCGGCGAGGCGATCTCGATCGCCAGTGCGGGCGGGCCGTGTTGCGCGACCGAAAGCGAGGCCAGGTAGACCGACCCCAGCGTCGCGTGGACGATGATGTCGGGCGAGGGCTGGTAGGTCCCGCCGCCCTGGCGCGGGACGATCAACTTCAACTGATTCCCGATGAACCAGGGCAGCCCGAAGAACTGCCGCACGTAGGCGAGGAAGTTGTCCAGCCCGACGATCACGCCTGGTGGATCGAGGTCCCCAGATATCCTCCTCGGTATCGTCCGGCAGCCAGTCGAGTTCCGATCCCAAGCCCAACGCCCGCGCGACCATGCAACACCTCCTGCGTGCGACCTTGCTGCGAGGATGCTACCACACGGCCACGCGAACCGATGCCGTGCGACACGGTCTTACGCCAGCACCTCCCTGAGCCGCGTCGCCAGCGCGACCTCTTCTTCGTTGCGGAGCGCGGTGGCGTAGAGGGCGAGCGCGCGGTCGTGCAGGAGGTTCTGAGAGACGGCGACGCGCGGTTCCCCGGCGATCAGTTCGTTGACGATCGCCTCCGCCGAGCGGCCGAGGATGGCTTCGTCGAGGTAGACAGCAGCCGTGGGGTAGGGGCGCGGGGCGTGGGCGTCGTCGAGCAGGGTGGCGCGCACGCCCGGCAACCCGGCCAGCGACTCGACCACCGCCGTGAGGCGCGCGGCCTGCTCGCGGCGCTCGGCGGCGTGGTCGCGCGCCAGGAAGCGCTTCAGCGCGACGACGAGGCCGACGATCTCCTCCTTGCCCACCTTCATCGGACGACCCAGGCCGTGGTGGGGCGGGCCGGGCAGGGTGCCGCTGGTGAGGTAGCGGTCGCGCCAGGTCCAGGTGGCGGGGTAGACGTCCATGTCCTGGTGCTGCAAGGCAACCGAGGCGATCAGGTCGGCGCGGCCCACCAGGATGCCCGAGGCCTGCGGTCCGCCGATCGCCTTGCCGCCGCTGAACGCCACGAGATCGGCCCCGGCGGCGATGAAGCGGCGCAGGTTTTCGACCGGTGGCACGCCCCCGGCCGCGTCCACGATCACCGGCAGGTTATGTCGACGCGCAATCGCCACGACTTCTTCCAGGGGGATGCTCCCGGCGGCGATGCCGTTGGAGAAGGCGATTGCCGCCGTCTGCGGGCCGATCGCGGCCTCGATCTGCCAGGGCCAGGTGATCCCCTGCCCCGGGTAGCCGAGGTAGCCCGCCTCCACCAGCTTCGCGCCGGAGAGGCGCAGGGCGTGGGTGTAGGCGGTGAGGTGCGCCCGCTGCACGACGATCTCGCCGCGCAGACCGGTGGTGTCGGGCAGGCGATCCATCGCGGCCACGTCGAGCCCGGCGATGCAGGCCGCCGCGCCGAGCGCGAGCCCCGCCGCCGCGCCGGTCGTCACGTAGCCCGCCTCGGCCCCGGAGACTTCGGCGAGGTAGCGCCCGGCGGCTTCCTGCAAGTCCTCGATGGGGACGCAAGACTGTGCCGCCTCGGCCATGGCCGCTGCGACTTCCGGTTCCACCGGCATGCCGCTCAGGCGTGTTAGCGGCCCGGCGGCGTTGATCACCGGGCGGACGCCGAGGGTTTCGTAGATGCCCATTGTGCTCCTGTGTGTCAGTGTGTCCGTGTGTCAGTGCGTCCGTGAATCAGGTATCGGCATACCGACATACTGACGCACTGACGCACTGACGCACTGACGCACGAATCTACTCCAGTCCGAGCAGGCTGAAGCTATCGCGATAGAGAATCTTCTCCAGTTCCTCTTCTGGCACGCGGGGCAGCTTGGTGCCTTCGATGACGTCGTTGACGCGCCAGAGGGCGTCCATCGTTTCCTGCGGTGTGGCGATCGGGAAATCGGAGCCGAAGAGGAGTTTGTGCAGCACGCCCCACTCGGTCGCGTGGCGGAAGGCGTTGTAGTAGGACCAGGGGCGGTAGAAGTTGGCGGAGATGTCAGCATAGAGGTTGGGGTGCTTGCGGATGACGACGAAGCAGTCGATCTGCCAGGGGTGCGCCATGTGCGCCAGGATGATCTTCAGCTTCGGGAAGGCCATCGCGACGCGGTCGAGGTGGCGCGGGTGGGCGTAGTCGAGGTCGGCGAACTGCACCGGCGAGGTACCCTGGTGCAGCAGGATCGGCAGGCCCAACTCCTCGGCGCGGCGGAAGACGCGAAAGGCTTCCTCGCCGAGCGGGTCGAAGTTCTGGTAGTTCGGGCCGAGCTTGATCCCCTTCAGCCCGAGGTCGCCGGTCGCGCGATCGATCTCGTCCAGGGCTTCGGGGTCGTGCGGGTGGAGCGTTAGGAAGCCGATGAACTTCTCAGGATACGCTCGCACGAAGGCGGCGGTGTCGTCGTTGGCCTGTTCTGCCCGGTAGATCAGCCCGCCATCGTCGGGGTAGTCGAGGCGCGGGTCGGAGCCGATGTTGAAGCAGATCGCGCGGTCCACCGACTTCGTCCCTTCCAGGTGCAAGTCCCAGGTGTGGACCGTCGAGCGCGCCCCGTCCGGTCGCCAGAGCGCATCCGCCGCGCGCGACCCGGTCTCCTCCGGCATCGTGCGGTGGCGCGGTGTGTGGGTGTGGATGTCGATGATCACGTATTTCCTCCCTCGCGTATTCGCCCTGCGGCAGAGTGGGCGCAGTGTACCCGATCGGGGCGGCGGGCGATCAGCGCAACGTCGCCAGGATACGCCGGAGCGGCAGCACCACCGGCACAATTGCGACGGTGAGCGCAGCCATGACCAGGAAGACGGTGAGCAGCCCGGTGTGGTCGCCGAGCAGGCCGTAGGCGAGGGGAGCGGCTGCGCCGCCGCTCAGCGCGACGGTGAAGAAGGTGCCGTAACCGCGCGCACGCCGCCTGGCTGGGACAAAGGCGGTGACGGCGACGCCGAGTGCGGTGGCGGTGCCGCTGAGCGCGAAGCCGAAGATCGCCGCGAGTGGGAAGGTGAAGAGCGGTTGCCCGGCAGCAAAGCCGAGCAGCGCGGCGGCGGTCGTCAGTTCGGTCGCGATGATCACGGCGAGCGGTCCCCAGCGGTCGCTGAGCCAGCCGCAGAAGAATTTCCCGGCGGCCCCGGACGCGAAGATGAGGCCGAAGAGCAGGCCGATCCGCGCGGCATCCAGCCCTTGCCGCGCGAAGAGGAAGGGCAGGAAGGTCAATGCCGCGCCCTGCGTCGCCGAATCGAGCGCCCCGGCAGCCAGCAACAGTGGGAAGCCGGGGGCATTGCCGCCCTCAGGCGGCGCACCGGCGGCGCGTGGCGCGACTGGCAGGTGAGGCAGGACGGTGCGACGCCGCAGCAGGAGCGAGGCCGCGATGAGCGTGGTCGCCACGCCGACGCCGACCAACGGCGTGCGCCAGCCGAGTCCGACGGCGATCCCGGCCACCACGGGTGCGACCAGCTTGCCGAGGTCACCCGCGAAGTGCAGCACGCCGAGCGAGGTGGCGACTTGCGCCGGTTCGCTTGAGCGCGAGACCAGCGCGGCACCGAGCGGGTGCTGGGCGTTGCCACCAAGCCCCGCAAGAAGTGCCAGTGTGAGCAGCCCGGCAAAGCCGCCCGCCAGCGCAATCGTCGCGAGGCCAGTCCCGAGCCAGGCATTGCCGAGCAGGAGGATGATACCTTCGCCGAACCGTTCGCCGAGCAATCCGGCGGGGAGTTGGAAGACGGCCGCCGCGCCGGAGAAGATGGCGCGCACCAGGCCGACCTGGGAGTAGGAAAGGTGGAGATCGGCGGCGATGAGCGGTAACAGCGGATAGAGGAGGGCGAAGCAGGCGTCGTTGGTGAAGTGCAGGACCGAGGAGGCGATCAGGATGCGGCGGCCGGCAACCCGGCTGGACAAGGGCGTAGACACGAAGGGAGGTCCTTTCGCTGCTACCCGGCGTTTGCCGGGCACGACGATCCAGACCTCCGGCTCTTGTGCCATCAGTTGTGCGGCCAACCTGGCGGTCGGCCGTGGCACCGCTCGGCGACTCCCCTCGCGCCGATTCGGTCTGCCGCGCGGGGGACGGAACCTCAGGGTGCGTCCACATGCTGAGCGCAGCTTAGCATCGCAGCAAGGAGGATACAACCGCCGAAAGCGATCGCGCTGGCCGCACGGCGCGTCGGGATTGCGGGTATACTGCGCGCGTCGTCGGAGCGAAGGAGTCCCCGAAACATGCCCGGTCGCTGGTCTCTGCCGCGCGGTTTCAATCGCGGGCTGGTGCTCTATCTGGTCGCCTGGGGGCTGATGGGCTTCGGCTACTTCGGCATCCAGGGGGTGATCTTCAACCTCTACCTGCTCAGGCTCGGTTTCGGGCCGGAGTTCATCGGGCTGCTCACCGGGGTCGGGCAGCTGATCTGGGCGCTCTGCGCGCTGCCGGCCGCCGCGCTCGGTCGCCGGTTCGGCGTGCGCGTCATCCTGATCGCCGGGATCGCGTTCAGCGGGGTGGCGAACGGCCTCGCGCTGCTGGTGGAGGTTTTCCCGCGCCCGTTTTGGCCAGTCTGGCTCTTCGGCTGCTGGGCGTTGCTCTGGGCGAGTTCGGCGCTCAACAGCGTCAACAACATCCCGTATGCGCTCGGCGCGTTCGGGCCGAGCATGCGGAATCGGATTTTCCCGCTCCAGTCGGCGGTGATGGCGCTGATGGCGCTGGCCGGTAGCATCGTGGCCGGGGCGGGGCCGGGGCTGATCGCGGGGTGGACGGGCAATACGCTCGCCGATCCCGCGCCCTACCGCGCGATGCTCTGGATCGTGCCGGCGCTCCACGCGGTGTCGTCGCTGCTCTTCGGTTCGGCCAGTCCGGCGGCATCGGTCGCGCGGCAGGGCGAGACGGTAGGTGGTGGTGCGCGGCCAACCGGGCTGCTCGCCTTGCTGCTGGTCATCGTTTACCTCCAGACAGCGGGAGAGGGCGCGGTGCGCTCGTTCTTCAATGTCTACCTGGACAGGGATCTCGGGGTCGCGCCGCAGCTGATCGGCACGCTGATGGGCGGCGCGCAGTTGCTGCCGGTCGTTGTGGCGCTCGCCACGCCGCGCCTGCTGGCGCGCTGGGGCACGCCCGGCACGCTCGCGTTCGGCAGCCTGGGGGTGGTGGCGGCGCTGGTGCCGCTGGTCGCGCTGCCCGGCCTGGGGATGGCGGCGGCCAGCTTCGCCACGGTGCTGGCGATGGCGGCGATGAATAATCCGGCGCGCAACATCTTCAGCCAGGAGATTGTCGGCGCGCCGTGGCGCACCACGGGGGCGGCGGTACTGACGATCGGGATGGCGCTCGGCTGGGCCACGTCGGCGGCGGTGGGCGGTTTCGTCATCGCCAACGTGGGCTTCGGCGGGCTCTTTACGCTCAGCGCCACGCTGGCCGCGACCGCCGCGATCCTCGCGCTCAGCTATCGGCGCAGGCGGGCGGTTCCGATTGCCGTCACTTCGGCGACGGGGTGAGCCTCTGCCAACAAGGCAACTCACCCACCGAAACGTCGTTGCGCTTCTGCAACGAAGCGAGGGATGTCCCGTGCGAGACGAGCGAGGATCTAGGAGAGCGTGCGCGGCGGATGCATTGC
>JAXLWN010000089.1:0-28132 GCA_046328475.1 Chloroflexia bacterium
TGCCGCGTGGACCCCGAGCAACCGCGTGCCATCGGGCAGCGTGAGCCGCTGTTCGAGCGGCAGTCCCGCGAGCCAGTCGAGTTGCCCCGCCGCCGTCACCGCCCCTTGCGACCAGGCGAATCCCGCCGCAACCTGTAGTGCCACCGGGAGCGTCGCCGGATTGGTGATGACACCTTCCGCAGTCGGCTTCGGCCAGTCCCCTGTGGCCGTGTAGCGGTCGGTATTGCCGCGCACAAATTGCGCATTCGGCAGCGCCGCCAGCCGCGCGACCGCCCCGGCCGGGTCCGGCCCGAGCGCCGCGTGGTCGCCCAGCACCCAATACCTGTCAACGCCCCCCGCCGCTTCCACGTCCGCGAGCACGGCATCGAGCGCGGTCGTATTCCCATGCACGTCGGAGAGGATGGCCAGCCGCATCGCCTCTTGCCTCCTGAAAGACTCGCCACTCGCGTCGGGAATGGCGAGGGCTCGCTACGCCCAGCGGGAACGGCGCTCGCCGCGAAAGAATGGCAACAGGAAGGGGCTGGCGGGGTGTCGAGCCCGCTCGACAGCGGCCATAACGGCCGGAATGTCGTAGGCGACGCGGCGGCGTTCGAGGCGATAGCCCGAGGCATCGACTTCGAGGATGAGGTACCCCGCCCGCAAGTCCTCGGTGACCGGATTACTGACACTCCCCAGGTTGATCACGCGCACACCGCCCGCCGTGCGATCAAGCGCGACGTGCGTGTGCCCCACGATCACCAGGTCTGCCCCACTCCCCCCGAGGATCGTCGCGAGTTCGTCGTCGCTCTGCCCTGGGTTGATACCAGGGCCATCGTCCTCGCCCGGCGCGGCGTGAACACCGAGCAGGCGCGTGCCGTCGGGGAACGTGAGCCGCTGTTCGAGCGGCAACGCCGCGAGCCAGTTGAGCTGCCCCGCCGCCGTCACCGCACCCTGCGTCCAGGCGAAGCTTGCCGCGACTTGCAGCGCAATCGGCAACTTCGCCGGATCGGCTAGCACATCCTCGGGCGTTGGCTCGGGACGGTCGCCGGTCGCGGTGTAACGGTCGGTGTTGCCACGCACGAATTGCGCATTCGGCAGTGCCACCAGCCGCTCGATCGCCCCAGTCGGGTCGGGGCCGAGCGCCGCGTGGTCGCCCAGCACCCAATACCCATCCACGCCCCCCGCTGCCTCGACATCCGCCAGCACGGCATCGAGCGCCGTCGTGTTCCCATGCACATCGGAGAGGATTGCGAGCCGCATCGTATGCTCCCTTTGAAAAGAGGGAAACGGATTCTTCGCTATCGCTCAGGATGACACTACGAAGGCTCCGCCCGCCCCCCTGTCATTCTGAGCGCAGCGAAGAATCCGTCCCCTTCTCTCCACTCTCCACTCTCCTCCCTCTTCTCTCCTCACTCCTCGTCGTCTCTGCGTCCTCCGCGCCCTCTGCGGTTAGTTCGGCCCTCGTTCTTGGCGACCTTGGCGTCTTGGCGGTTCAATCCCCCGTCAGTGTGCGTGGTCCCCGTGGCTATGCGTCTCCGCATAGTGCGCCGCCAGCAGATCCTCGCCCCAGTCGTTCGCGTAGTCGCGCCAGACCGAGTGGATGTGGTTGGCGTTGTTCTGCGTGTTGTCGTACTCGATCAGGAAGCGCGGACCCTTCACCGCGTAGTAGTGCCCCTGACCGCGCTCCTCCGGACCCGCCCAGGCGAAGCCGACGCCATCGAGCCCCGCGCGCTCGACCTCGCGCCAGGTGTTCTCCGCCACCTCATCGGCGGTGCGCGTGGCGTAGTGGCGGATCAGGCGCACGAGATGCTCGCGCTGCTCGCCGCCGAGATCGGCGTAGGGGATGCCCAGCGGGGCCATCTCCGGCTCCGCCCGCCGCAGGTTCGTGCTCAGGATATCGGCCGGGGCGACCTCATTGACGACCGCGACCGCCTTCTCGACCGGCGTGAGGCTGGCGAGCAGCGTGCGCGCGTACTCCTCCTCCTCCAGCAGCGAGCGCAGCCCCTTCGACTCCCCGTGTCGCACCTCGACCGGGTTCGCGCCGAGGAAGAGCGGCGTGGAAGCGACCCAGTCGCCATCCACCACCGTGAAGCTGATGCCGATGTGGTGCCCGCCCGCGCGCCAGGCCCACGGTGCCTTGCCGCCCGGCTCGCCAAAAATGCTCCACCGGTAGCGCGCCGAATCGCGCAGCCACTGCGTCGGGATATTCTCCGTCTCCTCGGTCAATTTCAGGATCGGCTCCAGCGCGATGATCCCCTTCGCCTGCGCCGCGCCGCGCCCGCTCATGCTGGCATCGAACAGGGCGTAGGCGAGCTCGCGCTGCTCGTCGGTCATGTCGCCCAGCCGCAGCCCGTTGCGATCGATCGGCGTGTAGTGCCAGAAATAGCGCTCGTCCCCCGCGAACTCGAACGCCGCCTGGGCGCGCTGCTCCTCGGAGAGGGAGGCCAGGAAGCGCTTCGCCGCCTCGGCCATCCGGCCCGCCGTCAGCGGCGCACGCGTGGCCAGCGCCATATCGACAGCCATCGTCTACCTCCTTGCATACGGAAGGGCAGCCGGATCGCCGGATCTGCCGTTGGGGCCAATCATGCCACTATCCTACCAGATTGCAAGGATTGACACGCCCCGCCGCCCCACCTACAGTACCCGCCATTGTGGCTGCGTGGGAAGCGAGGGAGAAGCATGGTGCGCCGGTTCCTGATCGACACCGATACCGCCTCGGACGACGCCGTGGCGCTGGTGATGGCCCTGAAGTACCCCGACGTGCGCGTCGAGGCGATCACCGTCGTCGCCGGGAACGTGCCGCTGGACCAGGCCGTGCAGAACGCCCTCTACACCGTCGAACTGGCGGGCGCGACCGTCCCCGTCCACGCCGGAGCCGCCGCCCCGCTGCTGCGACCCCTGGAGACCGCGCAGAACGTCCACGGCATCGACGGCATGGGCGACATCCACCTCCCCCTGACCAGCCGCACCCCCACCCCCGGCCACGCCGTGGACGTGCTGGTCGAGACGATTAATCGCTACCCTGGCGAGATCACCCTCGTGACGCTCGGCCCGCTGACCAACATCGCGCTGGCGGTCCTGCGCGATCCCTCCATCGCGGGCAAAGTCGCGGCGTGCGTGGTGATGGGCGGGATCGGGCGCGGCTACGGCAACGTCACGCCGGTCGCCGAATTCAACATCTGGGCCGACCCCGAGGCGGCCAAGATCGTCTTCGGCGCGGGCCTGCCCCTCACGATGGTCGGCTGGGACATGTCCTACCGCTTCGCCGTCTTCGGCCCCGAGGACGCCGCCGCCCTCCGCGCCATCGGCACGCCCCTGGCGACCTTCTGCGTCGATATCCAGGGCGTACTCGATGTCTTCGCGCGCGAGGTGTCGGGCCTGGCCGGCTTCGACCTCCCCGACCCGATCGCGATGGCCGTCGCCCTCGAACCTACCGTCGCCACCGCGACCGAGCAGCGCTTCGTCGCCATCGAAACCGGCGGCGAGTGGTGTCGCGGCCAGACCGTCGTGGACATACGCGGGATGACCGGCCTCCCGGCCAACACCACCATCGTGCTGGAAGCCTCGCGCGAACGCTTCGTGGCAATGCTCCACGACGCCGTCCGGGGCTGAACGCCTATTTGCCCGAAGGTGCCGAATTGGCCGCGCCGAGCTTCGCTGCCAACTCCTCGAAGCTCGCCACAAACCAGAGTTCGTGGCCCCGATTGCACTCGCGCACCCAGTCGCGCAGCGCGTTGCTGGCCGCAAGCTGCGCCGCGATATCGCCGACAATCGCGAGCTTCCGCCGATAGTTCATGAACTTCTGGGAGATCATCCCCGCGATGCCGGTGCGCAACTGGAAGAAATCGGCCGTCAGGCGGCTGATCGGCAGGGCAACCCAGATCGCACCCTCGGAGAGCGCATCCCCGATCAGATCGGCCGCCGCCCGGTCGCTATCGATCGGCGGCCCGTCCGCATCGCAACGCAACACCCACTCGCTCCCAAGTTCCACCAACTCCGCCATGCCACCCCTTCCACGCCATCACCAACCGCCGCCTCGCCCCAGTCCGCGCAGGCGGACTTCGCGGCGACCCGCAGGGCGCCTTCAGCCGGGACTTCAGTCCAACGGCCCCCGCTTGCTCCGCGCAACCGATTCTCACCTTGCCTTAACCCCGCATCGCCGCGATCTGCGCGATATGCTCCTCGGTATGATCGGCGAAACTCTGCACCTGATCGCGCAGGCTCGTCGGGCCGATGACGCTGTGGATGCCGCTGCGCTCCCACGCCTCAGCAGGCACCAGCCGCAGAATCTCGGCGTTGGCGGCGCGCAGCGCACGGAAGCTGGCAAGCGCAATATCAGGATCGCGCTCGCGGTAGCGCAAGTGCTCGGCCCAGTCCACCTGCGCGAGCGGCTGAATCGGCGGGTCGGTGTCCGCGATAATCCGGCGGAACCGCTCCCCAGCCAAAACTTCGGCATCGGCGAGATGCGCCAGGATCTCGGCGGGCGACCACTCCTCCGCCGTCGGGCGTGTACTCAGCGTCCCGATTGGCAAGCCCGCGACCACTGCGGCAAGCTGCTCCGCGCCAGCGGCGAAGCGGCGAACGAGCGCGGCAGTCCCCTCGGCCATGCGCTATCCTCTCCCGTTCAGTTGCTCGCAAGCTGGCGGCTCAGGAACGCCACGACGCGCGCGACGGCATCCTGCACCACCGGCTGATCCGCCATGTCGCGCTCGAAACCATGCCCGCCACCGGCGATCGTGATGAACTCGTGCTCGACCCCCGCCCGCGCCAGCGCCCCGGCCATCTGCACCGACTGCGCATACGGCACATCGGTGTCCTCGTCGCCGTGCAGCAGCAGCGTCGGCGGGTACTCCGCCGTGGCGTGCCGCACCGGGCACCACGGCTCGAATGCGCCCGGCTCGGCGTGCGGATCGGCCCCCACCACCTCGTTCGGCCAGCGCCCCTGCTGACGGCACCAGAGATAAAAACTGCGCCGCGCCTGGCTGGTGCGATCATCCGCATCCGCCAGCACTTGCCCCCCGACCGCCGCGCGTGCATCCGCCTCTGCGACCAGCGGCTGCTGGCGATAGAACTCGTCCGGGTGGCTATACCAGTCCCCCGCAATGTCGCCGTACCCGTAGAACGCCACCAGTGCCTGCGGTCGCGGCTCGATCAAACAGCCACTCAGCAGCGTGAGATAGCCCCCGGCCGAATGCCCCACCACCGCGACTCGCTCTGGATCCAGGCACGCCGACTTCGCGAGCTTGTTGCGCACCCAGGCAAACGCATCCTGCAAATCCTCGGCAATCACCGGCAGCAATGTCTCTGGAGCGAGACGATAGTCGATCGCGACCACCGCAAATCCAGCATCGATATAGCGATCGAGATGATCCGGGTTGATCCGGCTACGGCTACCCATGATCAGCGCGCCGCCATGGATCCAGACAATCACCGGCCGGATCAGATCATCAGCAGGCCGATAGACATCAGCCTGCAACGCACAACTATCGGCCACCTTGAAGACGAAGGTGCTGAAACGCATCGAATTTCCCATCCACAACCGCTAGTCACCTGGCACATCGCAGGGGCGACGCGGTGCGTCGCCCGCGTGGCGTGGCAACCGCGAACACAATCGCCATCCAGCACGGACGACCACACGTCGCCCCCACAACCCGGCACGCCGTCAGTTCAAACGCTCGAAAATCCCCGCCGCCCCTGGCCGCCGCCGACGCCATCGTCACCATGCCGTAGCGCCCGCCGCGCCGCCGCAACTCGTTGATCAGTTGCACCGTCAGCTTCGAACCGGTCGCGCCCATCGGGTGACCCAGCGCGATCGCGCCGCCGTTGACATTGACCTTCTCCTCGTCGATGCCCATCTCGCGGATGACCGCGACCGCCTGCGCGGCAAAGGCCTCGTTCAACTCGATCAGGTCGATGTCGGCGAGCGTCAAATTCGCCATCTTCAACACCTTCGGGATCGCGACGACCGGGCCGATCCCCATCACCTCCGGCCCGACGCCGCCGACCGCGAACGCCACGAATCGCGCGATCGGCGTCAGCCCGTGCGCCTCGGCCGCCTCGCGCTCCATCAGCAGCACCGCCGCCGCCCCGTCGCTCGTCTGCGACGAGTTCCCGGCCGTCACCGTGCCGCGCGCCGCGAAGACCGGCCGCAGCTTCGCCAGCGCCTCGACCGACGTATCCCGACGCGGCCCCTCGTCGGTGTCAAAATTCCCTTCCTGCGTGCGGACCTTGCCCCCCTCGTCCACGTAGGTGATCTTCACCGGCAAGGGGACGATCTCATCCTTGAACTTCCCCTCGGCGATCGCCGCCGCCGCGCGCTGGTGCGAGCGGAAGGAGAAGGCATCCTGATCCTCTCGGCTGACCTCCCACCGCTTCGCCACGTTCTCGGCGGTCAGCCCCATCCCGAGGTAGATGTCCGGGTGCGTCTCGACCAGGTGCGGATTCGGGGCCATGCGCGACGCGCCCAGCTGCACCAGGCTCATGCTCTCCGCGCCCCCGGCGATGATCGCCGTGCCGAACCCGGCCATGATCCGCTCGGCCGACTGCGCGATCGTCTGCAACCCCGACGAGCAGAAGCGGTTGACCGTCGTCCCCGCCACGCTCTCCGGCAACCCCGCACGCAGCGCCGCCACGCGCGCCATGTTGAACCCCTGCTCCCCCTCCGGGATCGCGCACCCCAGCGCGACATCCTCGATCTCCGCCGGATCGAGCTTGCCCGCCACATCATCCACGACGGCCTTAATCGCCGCCGCCGCCATATCATCCGGCCGGGTCGTCCGCAACATCCCGCGCGGGGCCTTCCCCACCGCCGTCCGCCGCGCCGCGACGATCACTGCTTCCTTGACCATCATGTACCTCCAATGACGAATGGAGAATGTAGAATTGAGAATGGAGAAAGGGGTTGGTATCAGGCACGAGCGACGAATGTATCCCGACTCACTTTGTCACTTCGTCGTTCGTACTTCGTACTTTTCAATTCCTAAGGTGTTCCCCGTCTGCAACATGTGCATGATCCGCTCCTGGGTCTTCGGCTGCGTCAGCAGCTTCATGAACGCCTCGCGCTCCAGACCCAGCATGTACTCTCGTCCACCCCACTGCGGCGCGGAGAGGTCGCCCGCGCAGATGACGTGCGCCAGCACCCCCGCGAGCTGCGCGTCGTAGTCCGAGATGAAGCCGCCGACCTTGAACTGGTGGACCCCCGCCATGATCGTCGCCTTGCCCGGCAGCCCCGTCGCGTAGCAGTTCGCGCCGCGCGTCGGCGGGTGGTAGCCCGCGTCGGCCAGATCGAGCGCAAAGCGCTTCGCCTCGGCGATCTGGCGGTCCTTGCCGAAAATGATCCGGTCGCTCTCGGCCAGGAAGCCGAACTCGCGCGCCTCCGCCGCGCTCGCGCTCACCTTCGCCTGCCCGATCACATCGAAGACGCGGCGCAGGTGCGGCGTCGAGTCGGTGCCCGGCACGCGCATGGCGGGCGAGACGATCCGCCGCACCAACTCTTTGCAGCCGCCACCACCGGGGATCAGCCCCACGCCGATCTCGACCAGCCCCATGTAGGTCTCGCCCTCGGCGCAGATTCCGGCCGAGGCGAGGCAGATCTCCACCCCCAGCCCGAGCGTCTGCCCGAACGGCGCGGCCACGACCGGCTTCGGCGCGAAGCGCAGACGCTGCATCAGGTCGTGCCCATTCTTCAGGAAATCGGCCAGCGCCTTGCCGTCGCCGCTCATCGCCACGCTGCCGACCTCGTTCAGGTCCACCCCGGCGGCGAAGAACTGCCCCTGATTGCCGATCACCATCGCCCGCCAGTCGTCGCCGCCGTCGAGCATGTCCAGCCCTTGCGCCAGCAGCGTCATCCCGTCGGAGCCGATCGCGTTCGCCTTCGAGTGGAATTCGAGGCAGAGCACGCCATCGCCGAGGTCGATCAGGCTCGCGCCGCGCTTCGCCGCCAGCTCCTTCCCCGCCGCCTTCAGCGCCGCGAGGTCGATCTGGTCCGGGCCACGGTCGATCACCTCGTAATCCTTCTTACCCGGATGGTAGGCAGCAACCTTGCCCCCCTCCCGCTTGTAGAAGGACTCGTGCCCCGCCGCCAGCATCTCCTTGACCCAGCCCGCGACCTCGATCCCCTGCCGTTCCATCCGCTCCACGGTCGCGCGCACGCCGAGCGCGTCCCAGGTCTCGAACGGCCCCATCTGCCGCGCAAAACCCCAGCGGATCGCGTCGTCGAACGACGCAATATCGTCGGCGATCTCCGGGATGCGCCGCGCCGAGTAGGCCATCGCGGGCACCGTGGACATCTCGACCAGCTTCGCGCCCCGGTCTCCCTCGTCCGCCTTCTGGATGATGAAGCGCATGCGCTCCCCGAGGTCGCGAATCTTGTTTGCCTCGGCGATGATCGGCAATTCCACCGGGCGCGGCGCGCGATAGGCGAGGTCGGGCGAGTCGAGATCGAGCACATGGAACTCGCGCTGCCCCTTCGGCCCCGTCACCTGCTTGTAGAAGCCCTGCCCGGTCTTGTTGCCGAGCCGCCCCTCCTGCACCAGTCGCATGATCAGCGCCGACGGCTTGAACAGCTCGCGCGACTCGTCGTTCGTCGCCGCCTCGTAGAGATTGTTCGAGACCCCCGCCATGATATCGACCCCGGCCAGGTCCACCAGCCGGAACGAGGCGGTGTTCGGTCGACCGATCAGCGGCCCGGTCAGCGCGTCCACTTCCTCGATCGTGTAGCCGTTCTCCAGCGCCCAGTTCGCGCCGAACATGCCGTCGAACGACCCGAAGCGGTTGGCGATGAAGTTCGGCGTATCCTTGCAGACCACCACGCCCTTACCGAGCGTGTTCTCGCCGAAATCCCTGATCTTCGCGATCACCGCCGGGTCGGTCTCCGCGATCGGGATCACCTCCAGCAGCTTCAAGTAGCGCGGCGGGTTGAAGAAGTGCGTCCCGAGGAAATGCTTCTTAAAATCCTCGCCCCGCCCCTCCGCGATCTGGTTCAGCGGGATCCCCGAGGTATTCGAGGTGACGATGCTCCCCGGCTTGCGGATCTCCTCGATCCGCGCCATCAGCTCCTGCTTCGGCCCCAGCCGCTCGATGATCACCTCGACGATCCAGTCGGCCTCGCGCAGCCAGTCGAAGTTATCCGCGAAGTTGCCGACCCGGATCTGGTTCGCCGCCGCCGCGTTCGCCAGCGACGCCGGGCGCGACTTCGCCATCCGGTCATACCCGGCCTTGACGATCCGGTTCCGCACCGCCGGGTGCTCCAGCGGCAGCCCCCGCTTCTCCTCCTCCGGCGTCAGCTTATCCGGCGCGATATCGAGCAGCGCAACCTGCAACCCCACATTGGCGCAATGGGCCGCGATTCCCGCCCCCATCGTCCCCGCGCCCAGCACCGCCACGCGCGTGATCGTGCTTGTCATGTGTTCACTCCGTTCGCAGTTATCAGTAGTCAGTAGTCAGTAGTCAGTGTCTCACTCGGGGCTTGCGCCATATCGGAGAGCGCCGACTTCGTGCGAGGAACTGACTACTGACTACTGACTACTGACTACTCGTCACGCAAACGCCTGCAGCCCCGTGATCTTCCGCCCCACCACTAGCGTCTGCACCTCGGCGGTCCCCTCGTACGAGTAGATCGCCTCGGCGTCGTTGAAGTGGCGGATCACCAGGTTATCGAGCAGGATGCCATTGCCGCCCATGATGTCGCGCGCCTCGGCCGCGATCTTGCGCAGCTTCGTGCTGTGATTCAGCTTGGCGAGTGACGCCTGCTCCCCGGTCATCTTCATTTGCCCCAGCAGCGTGCCGAGCCGCCAGCACATCAGCTGCATCCCGGTGATCTCCGCCAGCATCCAGACCAGCTTCTGCTGCACGATCTGGTGCCCCGCAATCGGCTTGCCGAACTGCTGCCGCTTCGTCGCATAGGCCAGCGCCGCCTCGTAGCAGGCCATCGCGCTCCCGAGCGCCGAGCAGGCCACGCCGTAGCGGGTCGCGGTCAGCACCATCGCCGTCTGCCGGAAGCTGGTGCTGTTGCCCAGGCGGTTTTCCACCGGGATGCGCACGTCGTTGAAGGTGAGATCGGCGTTGCCCAGCATCCGCAGCGGCACCTTGCCCGCCATCAGGTTCGCCTCGAATCCCGGCGTCCCCGCCTCCACCAGGAAGCCCGCGATGCTCCCGTCATTCTCCAAATCGCGCGCCCAGACCACCACCACATCGGCGAGATGGCCCAGCCCGATCCACCGCTTCGATCCATTCAGCACATAGTGGTCGCCATCGCGCCGCGCGGTCGTCTGGATGTGCGCCGCGTCCGAGCCGTGCATCGGCTCGGTCAGCCCGAACGCCCCCAGCGCCTCCAGCTTCGCCATCTTCGGCAGCCACTTGCGCTTCTGCTCCTCGCTCCCTGCCACCCAGATCGAGGTCATCGCCAGGCCCGAGTGGACGCCGATCGCCGTGCTGATCGACACGTCGCCGCGCGACAACTCCGCCGCCACCAGTCCGTCCGCCACCGGACTCAGGCCGGGGCAGCCATAGCCCCGCAACGCCCCGCCGATGATCCCCAGGTCGCCCAGCTTCGGCAGGATCTGGAACGGGAACTCCCCCCGCTCCCAGTGGCTCCCCGCGATCGGGATGATCTCGCGGTCCACAAAATCGCGCACCGTATCCCGGATCGCGATCTCCTCCGGCTTCAGCAAATCATCGATCGCGTAAAAATCGGTGCGCGGGAACGTCACGCCCAGCAAATTGGTGCTGCGCCCCGCCGTCTCCTTGCTCGCCCCCTCGCGGTGCAGCCTCTCCGACTGCTCGCCGGGAACGATACCCTCGATTGTTCCGGTCATGGCTCACTCCATTCACGAGAAGTACGAAGTCAGAAGTACGAAGTACGAATTAAGGCAGTGCCGTAAGGAAGCCCCGCTCATACTTCGTACTTCGTCGCTCGTACTTCGTACTTCACATCGGTTGCAACTGCCGCGCATCCTCGCGCAACACCCGCCGCAGCACCTTCCCGGTCGGCAGCTTCGGCAGGTCGTCGCGGAACTCGACCCGCACCGGGGCCTTGAACGAGGCCAGGCGCTCCTTGCAGTAGCCGATCAACTCCTGCTCGGTCGCCGCTTGCCCCTGCTTCAGCGACACATAGGCGACCGGACGCTCGCCCGCGTAGGGATCGGGCATCGGCACCACCGCCGCCTCCTGCACCGCCGGGTGCTTGTAGAGCAGCTCCTCCACCTCGCGCGGCCAGACCTTGAAGCCGCCCGCGTTGATCATATCCTTCTTGCGATCGACGATCGTGTAATAGCCCTCCCCGTCGATCGTGGCGATATCGCCGGTGTGGAACCAGCCGCCGTGCAGCGCCTCGTCGCTCGCCTCCTTGTTGTTCCAATAGCCGACCATGATGTTCTCGCCGCGCACGACGATCTCGCCCTCGCTCCCCAGCGGCACCTCCTGGTCGCTCTCGTCCACCAGCTTTGCCTCCACGCCGGGGATCGGCCAGCCGATCGTCCCCGGCTTGATCTGCGGCGAGGCGGCGTTGGAGTGGGTCACCGGCGAGGTCTCGGTCAGGCCATAGCCTTCGAGGATCGTCACGCCGGTCAATTCCTTGAAGCGATTCAGCACCTGCATCGGCAGCGCCGCCGCGCCCGACCCGGAGAAGCGGATGCTCGACAGGTCGTACTGCTCGACCCCCGGCGTGTTGATCCAGGCGACGTACATCGGCGGCGCGCCGTAGAAGAAGGTCGGGCGATACTTCTGGATCGCTTCCAGCACCGGCACCGGCTCGAAGCGCGTCATCAGGATGATCGAGCCGCCATTCCAGAAGGAGGCATTCATCCCGACATTCATCGCGTAAATGTGGAAGAGCGGCAGCACCAGCAGCGTGCTATCCTCGGCGGTGTACTCGTAATTGGGGATCAGGCCGCACTGCTCGCAATTCGAGATGAAGTTGCGGTGCGTCAGCATCGCCCCCTTCGACCGCCCGGTCGTGCCCGAGGTGTAGCAGATCACCGCCACGTCGTCCGGTTTCACCTCCACCGGGCCGCGCTGCGGGATTGCTTTATCCATCAGTGCCGCCCAGTGGGTCGTCCCCTCCGGCGCGGCCCCCTGGCTCACGTAGATGACGTGCTCCACCGCCGGCGCGGCCTTGATCCCCTCGGCCGCCTGCGGATAGAACATCTCGAAGATGATGATCGCCTTCGCCCCGCTGTCGTTCAGCATGTAGCCGACCTCGTCGGCCTTGTAGAGCAGATTCAGCGGCACCACCGTCCCGCCGAGGCGCGCGATGGCGTAGTAGGCGACGACGAACTGCGGGATGTTCGGCATCATGATCGCCACGCGGTCGCCCTGCCCGATCCCGCGCGCGGCGAGCGCATTGGCGGCGAGCTCGATCATGCCATTCAGGTGGGCATACGGAATCGGCTGATCCTGGAAGGTAATCGCGGTCTTGGTGGGGTTGCTGGCGGCGACATCGGAGATTAACCCGGCGAGCGTGGACGCCTTGGGCATGGCTTACCTCCTCCTTGCGTTGGATCGCAGCCTCAGGGATGAGTATAGCATCGGCCGATCGCGCGACCGGGCCGATAGTGCGCTTCGTGCGTCGCGTTGCCACAGAGACGGTGATCCGGGCCAACTGCACTATGGTGGAGATCACTTGCTACAATGGTAGGGTACGCCGCCGTTCTTGGCTAGTGGGTCGGGCGACGAAGCGCGACAGCGGTGCTCGCAACGCGCAGGCGCTGACAATGATCGCGGTAGGGGCGGGTCACCGACCCGCCCGCGTCGTGCGACACACGATCACACGGCTGCTCGGGCACCGGGTGGTTCTGGCCCCTTGTCGCGCCAAGAGGCCAATCGTCCCACGCGCCATCCGGGCCGGATGGCAGGTTGCCAGTGGCCGCGCCGATCTCCTATCCTGATACCCCAGTGAACCGCACCGGGGTACGGAGCGTAATCTTAAGTGGCAGACTGGCACACGAGCCTGGTCTCATCGCGATGAGGATCGAGCCTTGATTTCCTTGCAAGAGTGCTTCTCGCAACGACGCTGGGGACGATTCGCCGCGTCGCTGCTCCTCCCGATCGTCCTGACGCTCGCCGCTTGCGGCGGGAACCCGACCGCGACCCCGCTCGCCACCGCCACGCCGCCGGTCGCGACAATCGCCGCGCAGGTCGAGAACACCCCGACCGTCGCGCCGACCGCGACCCCGACCGCGACCCCCACCCTCCCGGTCGCCCCCGCCGTCGCCACACCTGGCACACCGGGCGCTTCGGTCGTCCCCACCCCAACTGCCACCCCGATTCCGCCCACCGCGACGCCCACGCCGGTGCCACCCACCGCCACGCCCATCGTCGTCGGCAAGCCGGTGCGGCTGAAAATCCCGACGATCAAGGTGGACGCCGCCATCGAGTACGTCGGTCTCGCCCCAGATGGCGCGATGGACACGCCGAAGAACTACAGCAACACCGCCTGGTATCAGCTCGGCCCCCGCCCCGGCGATCTCGGCAACTCGGCCATCGCCGGGCACGTCGATTCCAAGACCGGCAAGGCCGTCTTCTGGGATCTGCCCAAGCTGAAGGCGGGCGACGAAGTGTTCGTCGCCGGCGATG
The DNA here is from genome assembly GCA_046328475.1 of Chloroflexia bacterium. Taxonomy (GTDB): domain Bacteria; phylum Chloroflexota; class Chloroflexia; order Thermomicrobiales; family CADCWN01; genus CADCWN01. The sequence goes on from JAXLWN010000089.1 coordinate 13,552, forward strand.
ACGGCGTCGAGCGCAAGTTCATCGTCACCGGCATCGAGAGCTACAAGCGCGAAGACGCGCCCCTGGATCGCATCTTCGGCCCCAGCACCGCTCGCCACCTCAACCTGATCACCTGCGACGTCGACAGCGGCTTCAATCGCACCACCAGCTCCTATGGCGGCAACGTCGTCGTCTACACCGAACTTGCACCGGGGCAGTGATCAGTCGTCAGTCGTCGGTCGTCAGTCGCCAGTTGGCATTTACCGCTCGGTCGTGGGATCCTTCCCATAGATGCCTGAAAACTGGCATCAACAACCGGCCCACTGACGACTGACGACTCGCGAGCGAATTGTGGAAAAGAAACCATACCGCGTCCATGTCTGCTGCGGCCCGAACTGCACGCAATTCCGCCCGAAAGAGCTGCTGACTGCGCTCGAAGACGAACTGCGCACGCTCGGCATCGAGGACGACGTCTCGATCCAGCTGAGCGCCTGCCGCAACCGCTGCGAGCAGAGCCCCTCGATGAATATCTATCCCGGCCCGGTCTTCTACAATCGACTGACGCCCGAGGGCGTGCGCGAGATCGCGCGCCAGCACCTCACCGGCGGCGAACCGGTGCAGGCCTGGCTCTTCCGCCCCGGCATGCGCCCCACCGTCCCGCGCCCGATCAAAGATGCCAACCGCCCCGCGCCCGCCCGCGACGACGCGGAGGAGCAGCCCGCGAAGAAAGGCTGGCGCTGGTGGTAATCCCCCCGGCCGCCAGCGAGGAGTGACCATGAGCGATAAGATCGGCACCGGACAGCGCGCGGTGGTCTACGCCCGCGCGCCGCAGTTCAATGAACACGACCGCACCCCCGTCGAGATGCAGCTCGACGCCTGCCTCGCCCTCGCCGAGCACCTCGGCTACACCGTCGAAGCGCACGCCGTCCTGCAAGAGGACGCCCCGAATTCCTCGCTCGTGCGCCCCGGCATGACCACGCTGATCGGCCTGGTGGCGCAGCAGCAGGGCACCGCCGTGATCACCCACACGCTCGATCGCCTCGGACGCCTGGAGAGCGAGGGACTGGAAGCCCTGCTGCGCGAGCTGCGCCGCCGCGCGGTGCCCATCTACGTCGCGAAAATCCCGAAGGGCTACAGCTACGACCCCGTCACGGGCAAGCTCACCCACGACCCCGCGCTCGTCGCGGCGGCGAATCGCGAGGATGCCCGCGAACCCGAGTACATCGTCATCCCGCGCGAGACCGAGCAGGACGAGTCGATGGCCGAACTCCGCGCCCTGCGCACCGCCACAGCCTCCGCCAACGGCAGCGCACAGGGCGACCCCGGCCAGAACTAGGGCGCGTCCGCAATCCCGCCTGACATCCGTCAATAGCATCGGAGGTGCGGAACATGAACCTTGCCATCGGCTTGCAAGTCTTCTCGGTGAAACAGGCGCTCGCGCAGGACTACGTCGGGACCCTGGAGCGCATCGCGGCGATCGGCTACGAGAACCTGGAACTGGTCCTGCGCATGGTGGATGGCGAATTGAGCCTCGGTGGCGACATCACGCCCGCCGAGCTGCGCCGCCAGCTCGACCGCCTGGGGATGCGGGCGGTGAGCGCCCACACGCGGGTCGATGCGCACACCGACTGGCCCCGCATCATCGCCGCCTGCCAGGAAGTCGGCAGCACCGCCATCGGCTGCTCGATCGCCTTCTTCACCGACACCCGGGATGTCCTGGCCTTCTGCGACATGTTCAATCGCGCCGGCCAGGTCTGCCACGACGGCGGGCTGCAACTCTACTACCACAACCACTTCCAGGAGTTCCAACTCTTCGACGGCCAGCGCGTCTTCGACCTTCTGCTCGCGCACACCGACCCGGCCCTGGTCAAGTTCGAGTTCGACACCTATTGGGCGGCGCGCGGCGGGGCCGACCCGATCGCCCGGCTGCGCACGCTCGGCGAGCGCTGCGATCTGCTGCACCAGAAAGACCTGCCGACGACAGCACAGCCGGTCAACTGGTTCGAGGCCTTCGGCTTCGACAGCCCGATCACGCTGCCGAGACTCTACAAGACCCAGGATCCCGCCCAGTTCGCGGGCATCGGCGCGGGGACCATGGATATCCCGGCGATCATCGCGACCGCGCGCGAACTGGGGCACGCGCGCTACATCTTCGTCGAGCAGGACGTGACCGCCGGGGACGAAGTCGAGGGCGTCGCCTTCAGCTACGGCAACCTGGAACGCATGCTGCGCGGCGCGTAAGCCCCATCGCGCATCGCCTCGCGTCGCCGCTCACCCGTCGGCGGCGACGCCCGTCAACCGAATAGCCACTCTGTCTCCCCACTCCCTCCACCCGGCCACGCTATCGTCGTAACCGAGGACGAGGGGGAAGCCCGGAGGAACGGCAGGGGGTGGCCCATCTGGGCCACCCCCTGCCGTGTGTGTCGTGTTGCGCGCTCGCGCTAGACCAGCGCCTCCTGGGTCTGCGGGTCGAACGCGTGCATGTTCCGCATGTCGAACGACAGCGGCACCGTCTCGCCACGGTTCAGCCGGGCGCGCGGGTCGATGCGGGCGACGAAGACATCGGACTGCGCACCTTCCTCGACGGCGATGGCGCGGTTGCCGTTGGCGTGGTTGGCGGTCGTCGCGTGCAACTGGATCTCGCTGCCCAGCGGCTCCAGCACTTCCACGTACGACTGCACCACCGCATCCTTGTAGGAGGACTCGGCGTACTCGGCGGATTCGATGTCCTCCGGGCGGATGCCGAAGATAATCTTCTGCCCCTTGCGGGAGGCGAGGCGCGACTCGTGCTCGCGCGGCACGCGCAGCTTGAAGCCCGAATCGGCGACATAGAGCGCGTCGCCCTCGCCCTGGACCGTGGCGGGCATGAAGTTCATCGATGGCGAACCGATGAAGCCGGCGACGAACATGTTGACCGGGTGATCGTAGAGGTTCTGCGGCGTGTCGAACTGCTGGAGCAACCCATCCTTCATGACCACGATCCGGTCGCCCATCGTGAGCGCCTCGACCTGGTCGTGCGTGACATAAATCGTCGTGACCTTCAGGCGGCGGTGGAGCTTCTGGATCTCGGCGCGCGTCTGCACGCGCAGCTTCGCGTCCAGGTTCGACAGCGGCTCGTCCATCAGGTAGGCGGCTGGTTCGCGCACGATCGCGCGTCCGAGCGCCACGCGCTGGCGCTGACCGCCGGAGAGCGCCTTCGGTCGGCGGGTGAGGTAGGGGGTGATCGAGAGGAGTTCCGCCGCCTCGCGCACGCGGCGGTCGATCTCCGCCTTGGCGACGCGGCGCAGCTTGAGCGCGAAGGCCATGTTGTCGTACACGCTCATGTGCGGGTAGAGCGCGTAGTTCTGGAAGACCATCGCGATGTCGCGGTCGCGGGGGGGGAGGTCGTTGACGCGGCGATCGCCGATGAAGATGCTGCCGGAGGTGATCTCTTCCAGGCCGGCCAACATGCGGAGCGCGGTCGTCTTGCCGCAGCCGGACGGGCCGACCAGCACCAGGAATTCGGCGTCGTCAATGTCGAGGTTGAGATCATTGACGGCGAGCACGTCGCTGTTTTCGTAGCGCTTGACGACGTGATCGAAGACAATACGGGCCATACTACTCCTCCATGCACTATCCACGACCCCGCCTGCCGCCCACATTCGGGCCAACCCGCGTTGTCGTGTCCTAGCCCACCACTCCGGTGTCGAACCCCGTTATTCCGGGATTATGGAGAGGATGCTGGCGTGCATTGTAGCATGGCCGGAAAATCGTGCAAGCCCGACAATCGGCCTCCCAGACTTACGGCTTGCGCAGCGCCGCCCCCTCCTCTCGCGACGCCTTGTCCGGTCGATACTGCATCGCTGCCTGATAGCGCAGCCGCTCGGCGAAACCCCCGTGCTGGCTGGCCTGCCGGAACAGCTCCTGCGGGTTCGCCGCGACCGGACCCTGATACGCCGCGAACGGCACCCCTTTTGTCCATTGACTCAGCGCCGCGACCAATTCCTGAAGCTCGGGCACTTCCAGCGTCAAAATCTGGCGCATCAACTGCCCCACCGGCACATCGAACGCCGCCGCGATCCCCTCATACGCCGCATACGTCTCCGCACTCAGCCGCACCGAGACGCGCCGATCCAGCGTCTTCTCCTTCTTCGGCCGTGCCATCGCACCCACCTCGCTTGTTTCTGTCGGACAATAAACGACAAATATTCTCTCCAAAGTGTAGTGGTGCCTGTCGTCCGGTGCAACCTACTCCAATCGTTCAGGAAGGCTGCGGGTAGGCAAACCTAACCCGCGTAGGCGGGTTTCGTGGCGCGTGAGCGCCCCCAGCCGCGGTTTCAACCGCCAACGCACCCGCCGCCCATGGCAACACGACGGCGAAGCCCTGAGTGGAGGAACGGCACGGTGGCGACAAAAACGAAGGTCGCGCTCCTCGGCGTGGGAGCGATGGGACGCCCGATGGGGGCCAATCTGCTGCGCGCGGGCTACGCCGTCGCGGCCTACGACATCCGCCCGGCCGCCAGCGCCGCGCTGGTCGAACTGGGCGCGACCCAGGCCACCAGCCCCGCCGATGCCGCGCGCGACGCCGACTACGCGCTGGTGATGGTCCTGAACGCGGCGCAGGCCCGCGCGGTGCTCCTCGGCGACGACGGCGCACTCGGTGCGCTCGCGCCCGGCGCGACCGTGCTCCAGATGGCGACCATCGGCCGCGACGAGGCGGCGGCGCTCGGTGCCGAATGCGCCGCGCGCGGGCTGCGCTTCCTCGACGCCCCCGTCAGCGGCGGCACGGTCGGCGCGGTCGAGGGCACCCTCTCAATCATCGTCGGCGGCGACGCAACAACGCTAGAGCAGGCCCGCCCGCTCCTCGAAGTCGTCGGCGGCGTGGACCGCATCTGGCATGTCGGGCCGAATGCAGCCTGCCCGGGCCGTTGCAGGCGTAGTGAAAGACTTCGGGACGGCACATCCGCCAGAGCAATGACAAGTACAACGACGAACAGCAGACTCCGTCCAAATCGCCTACCCGGCATCGCTTCCTCCCGTTCGCTACCGGCCCGTAGGAATACGCCAGCGACGATTCGGTCCGTCGCTTGCCGGGAGCCTAGCGGTTCGCGCGCTGTACAAAACAGGGGAGGAAGCTGCCAGAAACTGTATGCCGCCAGGCTGGGACACCGGTACGCCGATCGCGGGCATTCGCTCGCGCGGCAGCGGCTGGCGAGGTGGCCGACGCCCTCGCGTGCTGAAACAGCACGCGCTCTGAACGTTCGGGCGGGCGCAGTGCCATTTAACCAGGCGCAGAAACTCGGGACCTTCTGGCTATATCGGGGTCAGACCTGCGTACTGTACTGTGCCAACACGCGGTCATCAATGGCGAGCGATGATCAGCGTACCGGGCGGGCGGGTGGACCGCCCCTCGCCGCGAGGATCGGGGCGTGGCGCAAGAAACGACGCTTATCCGGCGATTTCGATCCGATATTGCCGCTCGTCGTACTGCTCCGCCAGCTCCTCCAGGTACGCGATATGCTGTTCCAACCAGCGCACCCGCCGATTCTCGGCGTCAACAAGATCGGGATCGCTCCGCCGCACCGCCGAAGCCGGATCTGCTTGGACAACGCCAGATCCCGTCGCAACGTGCCCAATGTCACCTGAGTGTATTCCGCTGCCAAAATACCTACTCCCCATTTGCCTAGCCACCAACTTATCGTCAAGAATAATCGCGCCCATTGCCGCAAACCATAGGCGGATGATCTCGCACGCTCGCGGTGCTTCCGTACTCCGTTTTTCCATGACCCCCAACGAAAGGCCCAGGCGAAACGGGCCATTCCCGGCAAACGCCATGCCAATCACCGATAGAACGCCCCGACTCTCTCTCCGGTCTCCCCACCCTCCTCGAACCACCACACCTCTCATCCCGACGCCATCTTCCATCCACAGAGACCCGCATCAACCCCGCAGGACGCCCCGCCACAATCGCCATCACCACAAGAGCCGCTTGCCCGGCGAAGCGCTCCGTTACCTGATGTCCTCCCTACACCCCGCGCAATGCCGTATGACCCCTATACTGCGGATACGCCGCCCGGAAGCCCACCAGCCGACCCACCCCACCGAGCGCCCCGAACAGCACCCGCTGGAGCCAGAAGGGCATCCCCGCCAGCCAGAATTCCGGCTGGATCGAGCGCGCCAGCACCGCCATCTGCAACGGATTCGGCATCCTTGCGGTCAACCTTCCCGTCGCGCACCAATACAGCGTCTCGAAGGTCTCCATCGCCAGCAGCGACGCCCATCCGGGCGCGGAAACCGACCGTCTGCCTCGTGATCAGCACCTCGTCGCTGTCGTTCCACGGGGGTGGGCACCCGGCCGGGAGCACGACCGTCTCGCCCGCCCGCGCCGTCTTCTCCACGCCAGCGATCATGTACCGCGCCGCGCCGCGCACGATCTCGAACCGCTCATTGCTCGTCCGGTGGATGTGCTGCGCCGGTTCGCGACCCCCGGCTCCACGGAAAACTCATTCACCCAGCGCGCCCCGCCGCTCTCGCGCGCCGTCTCGCACGAGCGGACGCGGACGCCGAGGACCGGATTCTCCAGCCCTGCATCGTGAACATCGCGCCCTTCTCCATCGCTCGCTCGCTTGCATCGCCACCGGTCCGCCGCCCGGCAGCAACCCAATTGCCGCAACATGCCGAGCGTGTCGTAGTTGTGCCAGACCTCCGCCATCTTGCCCCGCTCGAAGCGGACCAGGCTGATCCCGGTCATCGCCATCGCCTTGCTTGTCGGCGGCATCCGCGCCAGGGGCTGTGCGCCGCTGGCGGTCCAGCGATAGGCCGCCAGCTCCCCCTGCACGATCACCTCGTGCAGTTCCATCAGCGAGTCGGGCATGCCGATCAGTTGGGCGTGGTGCCGCCCTTCGCCAGTTGCGGGCTCCCCGCCTCCGGCGGCGCACCCGCGTCGTGGATCACCACCGTCGGGGCCATCAGGTCGTCGGCAACATCCAGATTTCCTTGTTATAGAACTCATCGAATAGCCGCTCGATCACCGCTCGCGTCGCCCATCGCTCAGCCCCCGCTCCGCATCGTCCAGGCCGATGCCCCAGCCCAGGTGAGGCATGCCGCCACATCGGCACACATTCCGATTTTTCGCGCCAACGTCATGCTAGGTTGAGCACCGCCGCACGCCAGTCGCGCTCGCGACTCTTCCACTTGCCATATGCCGAGGCATGGACGGTGCGCCGACTGTGAAGGTGTTCCGGCGATCTCCTCGTCGCTCTGCCGCTCGGCGATGCGCAGCACCTCAACTTCGCGGCGGGTCAGCGGCTCGGGCAGCGCGACCGAGGGCCTTCCGACGATCGGCACGGGCGGCGCGGCCACCGCCGCAGGCAGCGCGACCTCGCGCGCCAGCGCCGCTGCGTCGTCCGACAATGCCGACCTGCTCCCACTCCTCTTCAAAGGCTGCCGCACCGAGCGGCCCCGCGCCGCGCCAACCGCCGCGCCGGTCCCGCTCACGCGCGGCAGGCGTGCCGAGCGCCTCCCGCACCCCCGCCGCCGCCGCCAGCAGCACCGGGCGCTGGCGCAGCCCTGCCACCCCGCCCAACCCGTCGAAGCAGCGCGACAGCCCATCGGTCGCCAACCGCGAGCAGCAACTCCGCGCCGCCAGGTAATGCCCGGTCGTTGTCGTCGGATCGGCCTCGCCGAGCGCGCTATCGCCGCCAGGTAGCAACGCGACGGGCCCCGCCAGTCACAAATTGCCGCATCAGCGGCAGCGCCTGCGAACGCGCGCCGCGCGGCCAGATAGTCGCCGCGCGCGTTGTTGAGGTTGCCCTCCCATACAGCGCATTGGCAAGAAGTGAATCCCCGCGGCGCCGCAGCCTGCAAGTCCGCGTAGGCGCTCCGGCCGCATCGAGATCCCCGGCCAACCGTGGGTCAGCCCGAGCATCGGCCATGAATGCGTTCCCTTCATCACCAAGCGCGCGGAACAGCCCCAGCGCCACGCCAGCGCCGCCGCAATCGCCGATCACCCCCGCCCCGTGATTCAGGCACTGCAGCGCCGACGCCAACCCGTGTTCGTTGCCGATCTGCGAAAACCTCGGCACTTCCCGCGCCCGCGCCACGCCGCCGGAATCCCCGTGGTAATTCGCCAGCATCCGGCCCCGAGCAAATTCCAGGCCAGCAACTCCGCCGCAGGCCCGTCTCACCGCCTGCCCCAGCGCAATCGCCGTCCAGCCAGCGCCGCCCTCGCCCAGGTGCCCGCGCGTCAGCCAGAAGCGCCACAGCGCCGCCCAGAGTCGCAGCGTTGCCTCGGCATCACCAGCCTCGCTCGCCCACGCGATCGCCGCCAGCAAGTTCGCGTGTTCGCGCTCCACCGATCCACCAGCCCCGGGCAGCATCCTGTCCCGTCAGCTGCAACGCGGCCTCGCCCGCAAATCCCAGAAAATATCGCAGATGCCGCCCTGACGCCTGCCGCCTCGCCCGCCTCCCCAAGCGGTCAAGCGCATACTCCCGAATCGTCTCCAACATCACCAGCCGCGCCCCATCGGCCGAGTCGGGGATCGCCTTGCAGCAAACTCTTATCAACCAGCGAACCGATCAGGTCGAGAACGGAGGCGGAATCGCCCTGATCCATCACTTCCGACTTCCGACTTCCGACTTCCCACTTCCCCGCACACCGCCTCCGCCGCTTCAACCGTGCAGCCCCCCACAAGACGCCCAGCGCGCGGAAAACGCTGCTCATCCGGCTTCAGCAGGTCGTAACTCCAATCGAGCGTCGTGAGGCCCGCTGGTGCTCCGGCAGATCGTGCCGCCCTCCACTGAGCAGGTGCAGCCGACCTCCATCCGCCCGAGCAGCGCCGCCGGGAGCAACAGCTTGACCCGCGCCGCCGCCAACTCCAGCGCCAGCGGCAACCCATCCAGCCGCGCGCAGATCGCCGCCACACTCCCCGCATTCCTCGTGCAGCGCGAAATCGACCCGGATCGCCCGCGCCGCTCCACAACAGCCGCACCGCCCAGCCGCGATGGCGGCCAGGTCCCCACCCGAACCACCGGCGCGGTAGCGCCAGCGGCGCGAGCAACACCTCGCGTTCCCCGGCAAGATGCAGCGGCGACCGACTTGTCGCCAGTACGTGCAGCCCCGGACACTGCGCAAGCAATTGCCCGATATGTGGCGCGGCATCGAGCAGATGCTCGCAATTGTCGAGCACAAGGACGATCACCCGTTCCCGTAGCGCATACGCCAGCGCCGCCAGCGCCGCCCGGTATCCTGCCCCGCCACCCCCACACGGCGCGCGATCAGCGGCAACACCAGCGCCGGAGACCGCAGCGAAACCAGCGGCACAGACCACCGCCCGCCCGTCGCCCGGAGCGCCGCCGCCACCGCCAGCGCCGCGCGTCTTCCCCACCCCGCCCGGCCCCGCCAGCGTGACCAGCCGCGCGCCCTCCTCCCCCAGGAGCGCGATCACCGCCCCACCCCCTCCCGCCCGATCAGCGCGGTCGTCGGAGCAGGCAAGAAGCCCTCGGCCTCCAGAGGAGGGTGCGCCCCGCCATCGCCCTCGCCCCTCGCGTCACCTCAAACAAATCTGGACAACGATTGTACCAATTGGGAAGACCGCACCGCATCGGGAAGCGCCCATCAGTCGTCGCAGCGGACTTCGTGGCCCGAGGCCCTAGCGCCGACTTCAGTCGGCGTCCACCCGCACCCCAAAACACAAAGAGAGGCGGCGCGAGCACCAGCCCGCGCCGCCTCTCTCTGCGACCGAAAACGCCTACTTCACCAACCAGGCGTCACCGCCCCCTCGGAGGCCGAGGAGACGGTCGCCACACGGCGAACACCCCGCTCGTGTAGCGTGGCGCGGGCGGCGTCCAGCCCTTCATCCGCTCCGCGATCTCATCCTCGCTCAACTGCACGTTGAGACCGCGCTTGTTGATGTCGATCTCGATCTGGTCCCCGTCGCGGATCGCCGCGATCACGCCGCCAAGCTGCGCCTCGGGCGCGACATGCCCGATCATCAGCCCGCGCGTCGCCCCGGAGAAGCGCCCGTCGGTGATCAGCGCCACCGTCTCGCCCAGCCCCGCGCCGACCACCGCCGAGGTCACGCCGAGCATCTCGCGCATGCCCGGACCACCCTTCGGCCCCTCGTAGCGGATGACGAGCGTATCGCCCGGCTTGATCTGGCCACCCTGGACCGCCGCCATCGCATCTTCCTCGCGCTCGAAGCAGCGCGCGGGGCCACGGTGGTACGGCCGCTCGTGCCCGGCCACCTTCACCACGCACCCCTCCGGCGCGATGTTCCCCTTCAAGATGACGAGGCCTCCCGTCTCCTTCAGCGGGTCCGACACCGGCGCGATCACATCCTGCCCCGCCGTCTCGGTCGCGCTGGCCGAATCCTCCGCCAGCGTGCGCGTCGTCACCGTGCGCTGCGAACCATCCACCAGCCCGGCCGCGACCAGCCGCTGCGCCACCAGCTGGATGCCGCCCGCCTTGTCCACGTCGGCGGCGGTGTAGCGCCCGCCCGGCTTCAGGTCGGCGATCAGCGGCGTCGCCGTGCTCACCCGGTCGAAGTCGTCGATCGTCAGCGGCACGCCCGCCTCGCGCGCCATCGCCAGCAGGTGCAGCACGATGTTGGTCGAGCCACCCGTCGCGGCGGCTGAGGCGATGCCATTCTCGAACGCCTGCCGGGTCAGGATATCGCTCGGCCGCAGGCCCGCGCGCAGCAGGTCCATGATCAGCTTCCCGGCCATCTCGCCGACCTTGTCCTTGCGGAGATCGACCGCCGGGACGCTGGCCGAGCCGAGCGGCGACAGCCCCATCACCTCGAACGCCGTCGCCATCGTGTTCGCCGTGAACTGCCCGCCGCAGGCACCCGCGCCCGGGCAGGCGACGCGCTCGAGCTCGTTCAGATCATCCTCGGTCATCCGCCCGGCGGCGACCGCGCCGATCATCTCGAAGATATCCACCACCGTGACATCCTTGCCCCGAAAATTGCCGGGCAGGATCGTCCCGCCGTAGATCACCATGCTCGGCACATTCAGGCGGATCAGCCCCATCGCCATGCCCGGCATCGTCTTGTCGCAGGCGGCGAGGCCGACGACCGCGTCGAACATGTGCCCGCGCCCGACCAACTCGACCGAGTCGGCAATCAACTCGCGGCTGACCAGCGAGGACTTCATCCCCTCGGTCCCCATCGTGATCCCGTCCGAGATGGCGATCGTGTTGAACTCCATCGGCGTGCCGCCCGCCGCGCGAATCCCCTGCTTCACGAACCCCGCCAGACGGCGCAGGTTCAGGTTGCAGGGCATCGTCTCGGTCCAGGTATTGGCGACACCGATAATCGGCTTGGCAAGATCCTCGTCGGTGTAGCCCATCCCCTTCAGGTACGAGCGCGCCGCCGCGCGGTCGCGCCCTTCGAGCAGGGTGCGACTCTTGTGCTTCATGTCGAAGGAGCCGTTGGTGTCGGTCATCGTGCCTCTCCCCACAAGTCGTCAGTCGCCAGTCGTCAGTCGCCAGTCGCCGGATACGGCGACGATGGCGGCGTGTGCGCGCATTCAGCAAGGGTACACGGTTTTCGGCGCGGGTCAAGTCTGAACCAGCCTTCCCAGCGGGCACATGCATGAGTCGCCGCCGACGCTGGCTGGTGCCTCCAATCGCGCCTTGCGGAGCCCCGCGCCTCGCCCGTGCGGGTTAAGTACAGGCCCACTCAGTCCGCGCAGGCGGACTTCGTGGCCCGCAGGCCTGCGAGGCGCGGTTTCAACCGCCCGCCCCCTCTACCGCCCGGCGAGATCCAGCGCCAGCGCCGCCGCCCCACCACGCCCGACTCCTGCCCCAGCTGCGCCGGAATCACCCGAATATCGCGCACGAACGACAGGTGAGCGCGCACCCTTCTGGCGCGCCCGAGCGGCCCGAACAACAACGGACCACTCAGCGTCACCCCGCCCCCGAGCACAAACAGATCAATATCGAGCAACGCCGCCGCGCTGGCAATCGCCCGCCCCAGCATCACCCCGCCTCACCCACCAGTCGCCGCGCCAGCCGGTCGCCCTTGGCCGCGTGCGCCCCGACCGCCTCCGCCGTCAACGCCTCGACCGGCAAACCCGCCAGACTGGTGGCCACGCCGCGCTTGATCGCCTCGCGCGCCCGCGCCGCGATCCCCGTGCCGAGCATACAGCGTCAGGCACCCTCGCGCCCCGCACTCGCAGATCAACCCGCGCCAGCGCGACGATCGTAATGCCCGATATGCCCCGCATTCCCGGTCGCCCCGTGCAGCAATCGCCCCTCAACCACCACCCCGCCGCCCACACCGGTGGAGACCACCATCCCCACCATCGCCCGCGCCCCGCGCCCCGCGCCGAACACCGCCTCCCCCAGCGCCAGCGCAGCATCGTTGTCCCGATCGTCGGCAACCCCAGCGCAGCTTCCAACCCCTCGCGCAGCGAGGAAACTCCCGCCACGCCGGGATGTGCAGCGGCGACACGATCCCACTCGGATACCGCATCGGCCCGCCGCACCCCACCCCGACCGCCACCGGCGTCGCCCCGCTCGCCTCCCAGGCCCACTTCGCGCCACCCCCACCACCAAAGCCCAGTAACTCGCCCGCCCCAACCCCCTGCGGCGTCGCCTCCCGCACATACGACAGCGCGCAGCCATCCCCCGCCACGGCCCCCGCCGCAGTCTTCGTCCCACCAATATCAATGCCAAGAATCGTGCTATCTGTTCCCATACCCTCACCACCTCTACCCACGGTAGGGGCGGGTCACCGACCCGCCCGCGTGGGAATGGCACACATTCATAAAAATCCCACCCGCCCTGCCACCCGCAATCCGCGTGCAGATAGCCCATTCGTCCCAGAAAACGCACTCAACCCACCACCATCCGCCCCGCGAGCCGTTATACTCTCGTCGTGTACCGTCCAGGCGGTGGTGAAGCGGCAAAGGAGCAACACGATTCGGACGCGGGAACTCAAAGCGACAACCTACAGCGAGCCAGCAGCGCCGCCGCGCGAGCAATCGTCGGCGCGCAACGTCGTCGCCGCCCGCACCTGGCCGCTGGCCCTCGATTGGCTCGCGGTCGCCCTGATGGCGGCCATCTTCATCGGCATTGCCGCGCACCAGTGGCGACTCCCCGGTCTCTACAACGACGAGGCCTACGACGTCGTCCCCGCGATGCAACTCCTCCTCGGGCAGCCCGTCGATCTCAATCGCGGCGTCGGCCTCCACCTCTTCGGCCACGACCTCCCGCTGATGATCAGCGACTACCAGGGCGTCAGCAGCATGTACACCGTGCTGCCCCTCTTCGCCATCGTCGGCCCCGGCGTTGGTCCCGTCCGTGCCATGACCATCGGCTTCGGCGTCATCGCCATCGTCCTCGCCTACCTGCTCGGTCGCCGCCTCTACAGCCGCCCGGCGGGCCTGATCGCCGCGCTCCTCCTGGCGACCAGCCCCTCCTTCATCTTCTGGTCCCGCCTCGGCGTCTACGTCGTCAGCCAGGTCGTGCCCCTCTCCCTGGGCGCGCTCCTCTGCTGCCTGCGCTGGCACGACACCCGCCGCAGCCGCTGGCTGGCCCTGGCGGGCCTCCTCGCCGGGATCGGCCTCAGCACCAAAGTCCTCTTCATCTGGTTCATCGCCGGTGCGGCGGCCTCCGGCGTGATGGTCTGGCTGGTCAACTGGTGGTGGCCGCTCGATGCGCATGGGCAGTCGCTGCCGCGCCGCAGCCTCCGCGCCCGCCTCCGCGAGCCGCACGCCATCCATCCTCGCGATCTCCTCGCCGGTGCCGCCGGATTCCTGCTCGGTGCCGCCCCGCTGATCGGCTACAACCTCGCCAGCGCGGGCACCCTCAAGGTCCTCCGCGCCAATCTCGGCCAGACCGAGAAGGGCGTCGACAACACCAACGTCCTCGGCAACCTCGCCGGGCGCTTCAACGCCTTCAAGACCGTGCTAGAGGGCTCCTACTTCTGGTTCCTCGGCGAAACCCACGCCAATCTGCTGCCACTCGGCGTCTTCATCGGCGCGGCCCTCGCCCTCGTTCTGCTCCTCTGGCGCGTGCCCGCCTACCGCCGCCACCGCGCCGCCACCATCTTCCTCGGCACCTTCACCCTCGCCATCCTCGTCGAGAGCTCGGTCACCGTTTCCGGCCTGGAGGCCACCCACCTCCTCATCCTGCTGCCCCTCCCCTTCCTCCTGATCGGTGCCGCCCTGGCGCTGCTCGGCCAGTGGCTGGCGGCCAAGGTCGAGGGACGCGCACTGACCGGAACCCTGGTGGCGGCGCTCCTGGCGCTCGTCATCCTCGCCCCGACGGTCGGTGGCAACCTGCTGATCGACGCGCACTACCACCAGGCCCTCGCCAAAACGGGCGGCAAGGCCAGCTTCTCATCCAGCATCTATTATCTGGCCGATTATCTCGACACACCGCACGAGGACCCGTTCGACTACCACCGGCCCTACGCGCTCGATTGGGGCATCAAATACAACGTCGAATTGCTCACCGCCGGTCGCGTCCAGCCGCAAGAGATTTACGGCCAGGGTCGCACCCTCTCGCCCGACTTCGCCGCCACCGTCGAGCGCCTGATCCAGGACCCGAACGCGCTCTACATCGCGCACCGCATCGACGGCCCGAACATCCCCGCCGCCTTCCCCGACCGCACGC
>JAXLWN010000009.1:0-136563 GCA_046328475.1 Chloroflexia bacterium
GGCGGGCAGTACCGGTTGATCTGCCCCCAGTGCGGCGACATGGTGCCGGTGACGGCGGTCAGCGACGATATCCAGCAGATCGATATTGTCTGCTACAACTGCGGCTACGAGGACCATCTTGCCGACGGGATCGACGTGCAAGGTGTGGATGTCGCGCCGCAGCGGGCTAACGGTTCCGCGCCGATTATGGGCGACTTCGTCGGCGGGCAGCAGATCGATCGCGCGCTATCGGCATGAACGTCGCGTAGCGCCCTCACCGCCGGTAGCATCGCAATCAGGGCCATCGCCCGGCGTTGTCGCGGCGAGCGGCTTCAAGGCGCACCCGGCTGCGGGCCTGCGACTCAACCGCCACCCTGCCATTGTCTGCCGCAAGAGTCCATGCCTCTTTGGCGGCGTGCCGCAGTTTGCGGCATGCCGCTGGCTTTTGTCTGCGGTGCAGGAGGGCAACGACGGCGACTTCGGACGAACGGATGGCGATCCGGGCAGCGCTCGATACCGAAGCACCTATCCCGACCGATGAGAAGTCGGCGGAAAGCGACGGGGGAAGCGGACGACTCGGCGGTGGTGCTGGAGTGCGGACCCGCGTCAGGCCACAGCGCGCTACTCTGGTGGCGAGGTGGGCGCAGTTGCGCCCCAGATGACAGCGGGCTACGATCTGGACGCGGACAGCGGGGCGGGACAGGTCCGGCCCCGGCGATCGGCAGCAGGCAGCATGATCAGCAGGAGCGGCCAGTGAAGGAGAAGGTCCGCCTTCCCATTGACAAGCACGAGTGGCACCCCTCGCCGCTGCTCGGCCAGATCGTGCTGGTCACCACCGTCAACGAGGATGGCACGTCGAACATCGCGCCGAAGAGTTGGATCTCGATGATGGCGTTCCACCCCCCGATCGTGGCGCTCGGCTGTAACCTACAGCACTGGACCGCCCGCAACATCCTGCGGAGCGGGGAGTTCGTGGTCAATGTCCCCGGTGCCGAGCTTGCGGAGACGGCCTGGCGGTTGAGCGCCCTACCCCACCCGCGCCCGATCGAAGCGGCGGGGCTCACCCCCGCGCCATCGGGGGTGGTGGCTGGGGCTGCTGGTGGAGGAGTGCCGCGCGCATCTCGAATGCTCCTCGATCGGCACCTGATCTACGGGGACGAGGTGGTGTTAATGGCGCGCATCACCATCGCGATCGATCGCGAGGCGACGCTGCGCGCCGACCCCTACGGCTATTTGCGGCTGTTTGTCTTCCTGAAGGCGGCTCGGGGCCAGGATCGCGTAAGCCACGGTTGGGACTACGGTCTGAACCTATTGCCCGCTGATCTCCGCACCGACGAGCGCAGCGAGGTGGTCGGTCACGTTGCGGCACACGAACGTGGCGGGCTGCCCGGCGGCCCAGGTTGCGGGCACGAGCGCCACCTCGGTCAGCGAGCAATTGTCGAGGCGCATGTGCTCGCGCGGCCAGCGATCACCCGGCTCGCGCAGCAGGTAGGAGATCGCCCAGGCCAGCGCGCCGCCGTGGGAAACGACGATCACCGGGGCGCCAGCATCCCCGTGGCGCGCAAGCAGCCACTCGATCTCATCGGCAGTGCGCCGCGCAACGTCGAAGCCATTCTCGCCCCCGGGCCAGCGGTAGCCGACGCCATCCGCCCGGAAAGCGGCCGACTCCTCGGGGAACTGCTCGCGCCAGCCATCGAAGGTGTGTCCCGCCGCCCGCCCAACATTAATCTCGGCCCACGCCGGTCGCGCCTCCGGCTCGTGCCCGATAGCCGCGCCGATGACCTGCGCCGTATCGAGCGCCCGCTGCAACGGGCTACAGTACAGCGCCTCCACGGCACCAAGCGTCGCCAGATGCGCCGCCACCTCCCGCGCCTGCCGTCGCCCCAACTCGGTCAGCGGGTCATGATCATCCTGCAACTGCCGCAGAATGTTCCCCACCGTCTGACCGTGCCGGACAAGCAGAAGACGCATGGCCACCCCGAATCATGCGAAGTTCAAAGTTCCAGGTTCCAGGTTCAGGGGTCAAGTACCCCAATGTTGAACGTAGAACGTAGAACGTAGAACTTTGAACCAACCCCTCAGCACTCAGCACTCAGCACTCAGCACTTCATTCTGGCGTCTGCCCCAACGCCGCCTCTTCCTCCGGTTCGGGCGAGAGGTGGCCGGTATCGTTGTGGCAGAGGAAACTGACGGCCTGCTCGTCCGCCTCGATCGTAATCTCGGTCAGCGAGCAATTGAGCAACTGGTGGGTGGGCCAGCGATCGCGCGGCTCGCGCAGCAGGTGGGCGATAATCCAGGCCAACGCGCCGCCGTGCGACACCACCACCACCGCGCCCCGGTCCAGCCGGTGCGCGCTGATGATCCGGTCGATCTCGGCGGCCGTGCGCGCGGCGAGTTGCCGACCACTCTCGCCGCCCGGCCAGACGTAATCGATTCCCTCTTCGCGCCACCGCCGCACCGACTCCGGGTCGCGCTCCGACCACTCGTCGAAGGTGAACCCCGCCGCCTTGCCCACATCGATCTCGGCCAGGCCGGGCAGGGCGATCGGGCGCAAACCGATCGCCGCGCCGATAATCGTCGCCGTCTCGACAGCCCGATTGAGCGGGCTGGTATACACCACGCGCAGATCCGGGCGATCCGCCAGGAACGAGGCAAGTTCGCCCGCCTGCCGCCGGCCACGCTCGGTCAGCGGCTCGTCGTGCTTCTGGAGCTGGCGCGTAACATTACCGATCGATTCACCGTGCCGTACCAGGAGTAGCTGCATCACGCCTCCGCGAGCACCCCACCGATAGCTGGATTTCGCCGCCTCTTTCCAGGGACACCCCATCCGCCGGGCGACATCGCCCATCAGCGTCGGGGCGCACGGTCGGGTTCGCCCGGTGCGCCGATTCGACGGTATCGTAACACGCTGGTACCCAGACGCACACCGCCGTGCGACAATTGCCGTATGAAGCGGGCGGCATTGGCCGAAACCGGTGCCGCCCGCGCGCAACGCGATTTCGCGACTGGAGCAACCCGTGAGCAGCACCACCTCGGCGAATGGCGGCGGGCAGACCCGCGAGACGGTCCTCCCGAACGGCCTCAGGATCCTGACGCGCGAGATGCACAGCGCGCCGATCACGACCTTCTGGGTCTGGTACGGCGTGGGCGCTCGCAACGAAACCCCCGGCATCACCGGCGTCTCCCACTGGGTCGAGCACATGCTCTTCAAGGGCACGCCGAGTCTCCCGGCGGGTGAGATTTTCCGCCGGGTCAACAAGAACGGCGGCGTCCTGAACGCCTTCACCTCGCTCGACTACACCGCCTACTACTCCACGCTGCCGACCGACCGGATCGACATCGCCATCGGCATCGAGTCCGACCGCATGGTCAACGCGCGCTTCGACCCGGACGAGGTCGCCTCGGAGCGCACCGTGATCATCTCCGAGAAGCAAGGCGGCGAGAACCACCCGACCGTCCACCTGCGCGAGACCGCGCTCGCCGCCGCCTTCCGCATCCACCCCTACCGGCAGGGCGTGATCGGCTACCTCAGCGACCTCCTGGCGCTGACGCGCGACGACCTCTACAACCACTATCGCACCTATTACGTCCCGAACAACGCCACGATCGTCGCGGTCGGCAGCTTCAACAGCGACGAGCTGATCGCCAGGCTCGAAGCGGCCTTCGGCGGCATCCCGCGCGGGGCCGATATCCCGAACGTGCGCCCGGTCGAGCCGGGGCAGGAAGGGGAGCGGCGCGTGATCGTGCGCCGACCCGGCCCGCTCCCCCACTTCCTCGCCCTCTACCACACGCCGGGAGCTGGCAGCCCCGATGTCTTCCCGCTGATGGTGCTCGACGCCGTGCTGGGCGGCGCGGGCGGACTCGGCATGGGCAACGGCGCGAGCCTCGGCCGCTCCTCGCGCCTCTACCGCGCCCTGGTGGAGACCGAACTGGCCTCCTCGGCCGGCTGCGGCTACGGCCTGATGCGCGACCCCTACCTCTTCAGCCTCTCCGCCGGGGTGCGGCCAAACGTCGATATCGCCGAAGTCGAGCGCGTCGCCCTGGGCCAGATCGACCGCCTGCGCGACGAACCTGTCTCGGACGAGGAGCTGGCCCGCGCGCAGAAGGGCCTGCGCGCCCAGTTCGCCTACGCCAACGAGGGCGTCAGCAACATCGCCTACTGGCTCGGCAGCCTCGCCACGATCCACACCCACACCCTCTACGACGAATTCCTCGACCGCCTCGCCACCGTCACCGCCGCCGACGTGCAGCGCGTCGCGCGCGAATACCTCTCCCCGGAGAACCGCACGGTGGGACATTTCGTGCCGAAGTCGGAAGTGGGAAGTGAGAAGTCGGAAGGCGCAGGGGCAGCCGCAGCCTTCGCGCCCGAAGTGGAGCGCCGCTGGTACACCGATCAGTGGGGTACTCAGAGCAGCGAAGAGGGCTTCGAGCAGGCCATGGCGAGCCCCGCAACGGCGTTTGGCGGCGAAGTCGTCAATTTCCAGCGCCGCGTGCTGCCGAACGGCATCGTCGTCCTGGGGAGCGAGCGCCCGGAATCGGCCTCGGTCGTCCTGCGGGCGCGGCTCCGCGCGGGCGGCCTCTTCGACGGCGAAGATACCGAAGGCTTATCGCGGCTGGTGGCGATCATGCTGCAACGCGGCACCGAGCGCCACACCTTCGTCGAACTGAACGAGCGCACCGACACGCTCGGCGCGTCCATCGGCGCAGAACCGGGGCGGCTGGTGGTCGATCTCCGCGTCCGCTGCCTCGTGGAGGACTTCGCCGAACTGACCAGCCTGCTGGCCGACGTCATCCGCCGCCCGACCTTCCCGGCGAGCGAACTCGAAAAAGTGCGCGGCCAGACGCTCACCGCCATCATGCAAGGCGACCAGGATACCCGCACCGTCGCCGAGCGCGGCCTGCGCAAGCTGGCCTACCCCGCCGATCACCCCTACTCCCGCTCGATCACCGGCACGAAAGAATCGGTCACGTCGCTCGACCGCGACGCGCTCGTCGCCTTTCACCAGCTGCACTATCGCCCCGACGTGCTCTCCTTCTCGGTCGTCGGCGGCATCCCGTTCGACGAGGCGGTACGGGTCATCGACGAGAACTTCGGCGACTGGCGGTCCGACGGCGAGACCCCGGCCTTCAACATCCCGACCGCCGCGCTCCCGGTCGCGACCCAGCGGGAGGAGTTCACCATCGCCGGCAAGTCGCAATCGGACATCAGCGCCGGGCACCCGGCCCTGCCGCGTTCACACCCCGATTACTACGCGCTCGACGTGGCGAACTTCGTCCTCGGCCGCTTCGGCCTCTCCGGCCGACTCGGCAAGCGCATCCGCGAGGAGCAGGGCCTCGCCTACTCCACCTCGAGCAGCCTCGACGGCGGCATGGGACCGGGCCTCTGGGCGGCCCGCGCCGGGGTCAACCCGGCCAACGTGGACAAGGCGATCGACAGCATGATCGTCGAACTGCGCCGCCTCCAGGACGAACCGGTCGGCGAGGATGAACTACTCGACGCCCAGGACTTCCTCACCGGCTCCCTCCCGCTCGCCCTGGAGAGCCAGGACGGCGTCGCCCGTTCCGCGCTCGACATCGAACTCTACGACCTCGGCCTCGACTACCTCGATCGCTACCCCGGCATCATCCGCGCCCTCACGCGCGAACAACTCCAAACCGCCGCCCAGCGCCACCTGCACCCCGACAACCTCGCCATCACCGTCGCAGGCCCCGCTCGCGAGGAAGGCACAAAGAAGGGCGGCGAGTAGCCGCCAAGCAAAAGGGGACGGATTCTTCGCTACACTCAGAATGACAAGGAAGAGGTGTTATGCCTCTGTGGTGTCAATCTGAGCGCGTGCGAAGAATCCGTCCTCACGTCCTTTTAGAATCCAGACCAACGGTGTGAACGTGGACACCCCAACGAAGCGGACAGAGAAAGCCCCTCACACCCATTGTCCACGTTCACACCACCGGCTCGCGCCCCTCCGGATGCGCCGATTGCGCCTCAACCTCGGCAATCGCACTAGCAAGTCGGCGCACCCCCTCCGAGATACGCTCCGGCGGGATGCCGGTGAAGCAGAGCCGCAGCTCGTGCCGCCCCCCACCATCGGCGTAGAAGCGCTCGCCTTCCACGAAGCGCACCCCCAGTCGCCCGGCTAGCTGGGCAACATCGCGCGCCGCGACACCATTGCCGAGTCGCGCCCAGAGATAAACACCGCCCGTCACCGGGCGCGTCGTCACCATGCCCGGCGGCGTGAACTCGTCGAGCGCGGCCAGCATCGTGCGATGCCGGCGAGCCAACTCGCCGCGCAGCCGCTGCAAATGCTCGTCATAGCGGCGGCTGGTGATCAGTTCGGCCAGCACCAATTGCGGCAGCCCCGCGCAGAAAACGTCGCAACGCCCCTTAATCAGCGCCAATTGCTCCACGATCGGCTCCGGCGCAGCCAGCCACCCGAGACGCAAACCGGGCGCGAGCGTCTTGGAGTAGGTGCTGAGGCTGATCACCAACCCCTGGTCATCCAGGTCCCGCAGCGAGGGTGGCGGCGGACTGGTGTAGTAGAGATCGCGGTACGGCTCGTCCTCCACAATCGGCAGGTGATAGCGCGCCGCCAATTCGAGCAAATCGCGCTTGACCGACAGGGGGATCACCGCCCCGGTCGGATTCTGGAACGTGGGATTGGTGTAGAGCAGCTTGGGGCGATAGCGGAGAATCAGATCCTCCAGCTCATCCAGCGCCCCTTCCTCGCTGCGCCAGCCGACAATCGACGCCCCCGCTGCCCGGAAGATCTGGATCGCCCCCAGGTAGCCCGGCCGGTCCATCACCACCGTGTCGCCCGGATCGAGCAGGCAGCGCGCGACGATGTCGATCCCCTGCTGCGCCCCGGCCAGCACCAGCACCTGCTCCGGGCGCGTGCCGAGGCGCGCGGCCAGCGCCCGCCTGAGCGCCGGTTGCCCCTCGCTCGGCCCGAGGCTCAGCGCTGCAGGGTCGCGCGCCAGGATGCTATCGCTCAGCGCGCGGTAGTCATCCAGCGGGAACTGATCGAGCGTGGTCGTCCCGGCAGCAAAAGAGATAACATCGGTGTTAGCGTTATTCACAACCAGCGTACGAATCGTCTGGTCGAGCGTCCGCTGCGCCCCGAGCGCGACCTTGCCGCGCCACGCAAACGACGCATCGGTCGGCGTCGGATCGGCGCAGACGAACGTGCCGCGCCCCACATGCCCGCGCACCAACCCGCGCGAGGCCAGTTCGCGGTAGGCGCTGACCACCGTGGTGCGGCTCAGGCCAAGCTGATCCGCCAGGTCGCGCTCGGACGGCAACCGCTCGCCCGGCCGCAGATCCCCGACCGCGATCGCCCCCGCCAGCGCATCGCCCAGTTGGAGATAGAGCGCCCGGTCGGACGTCGCGTTGATTTCGAGCTTCAGCGTATCCATCACCACCCGGTTCAAAGTTCAAAGTTCAAGGTTCAATGTTGCCATTGTCGCCGTTTATTCCGGCAAAGTAAAGGTCCATTGCGATATTGGCTCTTTTGCAATTGCCGATCAGCCCCATAATGGCATCCACCGGCGGTGCAATGGATGCATCGGCGAACTCAGCCGCAGGAGGGCAGCATGGCGACCGCGCATCTCCCCTACGCCTACTTCGAAGGCCAGATCGTCCCCTTCGCCGACGCGAAGGTCAGCGTAGCCACCTCGACGTTCCAGTACGGCACCGGAGCCTTCGCCGGGATTCGCGGCTACCTCTCGGCCGATGGCGAGAACATCAACATCTTCCGCCTGCGCGACCACTGCGCCCGCTTCATGCAGTCGGCCGGGCTGATCAAGGTCGCGCTCCCGTTCGACCGCGACGGACTCTACGACATCGCGGTCGAACTGACCAGGCGCAACGCGCCGACCGGTGACGTCTACTACCGCCCGTTCGCCTACAAGGCCGGACTCGACCTCGGTCCCGCGCTCGACGGCATCGCCGACGGCTTCACCATGTTCATGGCCGCGATGGGCGACTACTACGACACCCAGGCCGGTCTCGCGATGATGGTCTCCTCCTGGCGGCGCATCGGCGACAACGCCATCCCGGCGCGCGGCAAGATCTCCGGCTCCTACGCCAACTCGGCCTTCGTCAAGGACGAGGCGCGGGCCTACGGCTTCGACGACGGCATCATGCTCAACGACCGGGGCAAGGTGAGCGAAGGGAGCGCCTACAACTGCTTCGTCGTGCGCAAGGGCACCCTGATCACCCCGCCGGTTACCGCCGACATCCTCGAAGGCATCACCCGCCGCTCCCTGATCGAACTGGCCCTGGAGCAGGGCATCCCCGTGGAGGAGCGCGAGATCGACCGCACGGAGCTCTACGTCGCGGACGAAATGTTCCTCTGCGGCACCGGCGTGCAACTCGCCCCGGTCACCAGCATCGACCGCCGCACCATCGGCAACGGTCGCCCCGGCCCGGTCACCCTGGCCATCCAGCAGCGCTTCTTCGACGTGATCCGCGCCCGGGTGCCCGAGTATAGCCACTGGCTGACCCCCGTGCCGGTAGCGCAAGCTGTCGCCGCCGACTAAACGACCCAGGCGACCGGCAGCGTGGTGCTACGCCGCCGGTCGCCCGCTCACTCGATACCGAGCTGATCAGGAACCCCAGGAGATTGGCGTGCAGAAAGTCACCATCCGAGACGAGATCGCGTCCCTCAACGAATACTGGTCGCAGAAAGTGATCGCCGCAGCCAATGGCCAACTATTCAAAGTCGCCAAGGGTACCGGCGACATCAACTGGCACCAGCACGACGATCAGGACGAACTCTTCATCCTCTACGGCGGGCAGATGGCCATCGAACTCCGCACGGAGGAATTTCCGCTCGCCGAGGGCGACCTCTTCGTCGTCCCGCAGGGCATGGAGCATCGCGTCCGCGCCGCCGACGGGGCGACCTTCCTGATCGTCGGCTTGAACATCACCTCCACGGCGGAGGGCGGCAAGCCCACGTGGAGCTTCGCCAACCAGGGCGAGAGCACCTGGCAATAGCGCATGGAGCGAGCATGACACCTGTGGATGAGACCCGACTCCTCGAGGCGGTACGCGGCTATCAGGACGACGTCCTCGCCCTGACCGAGACGGTGGCGATCCCCACCCAGAACCCGCCCGGCAGACCTATCCGCCGCCGTCGACCTCCTGAACGCCCGGCTCAGGCGTTGGGGCTCCCTCCCGAAGTCATCGCCGTTCCGGAGCCAGCCGACGACCCCTACGCGCGCACCTGCCTGCAAAGCTATTACGGCACCGGCGAGCGCACGCCTCTACTTCCACGGCCACTACGACGTCGTCCCCGCCACCGCCGAGCAATTCGTGCCGCGTCGCGTCAGCAGCCGCCTCTACAGGCGCGGTGCCTCCGACATGAAGGGCGGGCTGGCCGCGATGATCTACGCCGTCCGCGCCCTGGCCGACTGCGGCCTGCCAGCCACCGGGCGGATCGGCCTGACCCTCGTTCGGACGAAGAAACCGGCGGCCAGCGCGGCTCGCGCTGCGCCTCGAGCAGGGCCTCCTCGGCCAGGGCGCGATCGGGATGATCTGCCAGGCCGACCAATGGCACGATGATCTGGAACGCCAATCGCGGCGCGATCACCCTGCGCGTCACCGTGCACGGCAGGCACGCGCACGTCGGCCAGCACTATCGCGGAATCAACGCCTTCGAGGGCATGCTCGCCGCCGCGAACGCGCTGATGGTCCTCAAGGCCGAAGTCGAACAGCGCGAGACCGGTTACCGCCTCGACTCGGAAGCCGACCCCGCAGCGGCCAGCGGCTCGATCCTGATGCTCGGCGGTCGCACCGAAGGCGGCACCTCGTTCAACGCCGTCCCGGCCGAGTGCTCCTTCACCGTGGAGCGCCGCATCAACCCCGAGGAAGACCTCGCCACCGAGCGCGCCCGCCTCTTCGCCATCCTCGACGAGGTACGCGCCCAGGGCATCAACCTCGACGTGGAAGTGCTGCAAGAAGGCCACGCCGCCGGCTGCGCCGAGGACACCCCCGTCGCCCGCGCGCTGGTCGGGGCCATCAAGCAAATCAAGGGCATCATCCCCAGCTTCGAGATGTGCCCCGGCCTGCTGGAGATTCGCTGGTACGACCAACTCGGCATCCCGGCCTACGCCTACGGCCCCGGCATCCTCGACGTCTCCCACGGCCCCGCCGAATACGCCGAACTGGCGGGCATCCCCGAGGCGGCGGCGATCTACGCGCTCACCGCCGCGCGTCTCTTTGCCCAGATGTGACGGGCAAAAACGAGGTTATCCAGACGTTATCCACAGGAGTTATCCACACCCTATCCACAACGCGCCGCACAACGAAGGAACAGGTGCCCGCAGTGTTCGACCTCGACCGCAAGACCTTCCGCATCATCTCGAACGACGGCCCCGGCACCGAGGTAAATGAAGAAACGATCTTCCACTTCCGCCAGGAGGGGGAGATGGCCCACGCCGATTACACTGGCGGCGGCGTGCGCTTCGGCAAGTTGCTCGGCATCGTCAGCGGCGCGGCGATGACCCATCGCTACATCCAGGTCAACCAGCGCGGCGAGTTCCAATCGGGCCGCAGCACCGTCGCCATCGAACAACTCGCCAACGGCAAACTGCGCCTGATCGACAGCTGGACCTGGGAAGACGGCCGTGGCAGCGGTCGCTGCATCTTCGAGGAAGCCTGACATCTCCCATCCACAAGCCACAACCCCGGTCGGGGAGGGTCTGAGACCCGCCCTCGTGGCCCGCCCCAAACTCACACCAGAACCACCCAACGCCGTCAGGTGTACAGCCAACCCTTGCCGCAAGCCAGGCACCCGACCTATCCACCGAGGTTATCCCCAATTGACCCTAGTTATCAACAGCCGGGGATGAGTTATCCACAGTCCCAGGGAGGCTAGGCGTACGTTCTATCCCCTCCGAATCATCCAAAGCGTCATTTTGCGCGCTATTTCGCGCCATCCACTTATCCCCAACTGCATCCGCTAGAACGAGGTTGAACATAATCGTTGTGGATAACTCGCTGAAAAGTGGTGGATAACTTACCCACAATGGGGACAACTCTGTGTATTATCGGGGGGTGGCCTGTGTATTGCCGGTGGGCAATTTGGGCACAACTCGGGCCAACCGGCAACACTCCACAGTCAGCCGTGGGGATGTGGATAGCTCGTCCACAGGCGGTGTGCATGGTTTTCCCCTGCTACGACTGGGCAATTGGCACTTTTCCACACTATCCACAGCCCCTACGATCTAATACGGTATTCATCCCTCTATTTCATTAATTAAGAAGGAACGTACCGGGCTATCCCCAGAGCAACGCGAGTTCACCGCATCCCCGCGCACGCTCCACTCTCCGACACCGACTCCCCGGAACCAACAGCGTCGCCCTCACCTTGTCCACCACCAGCAACAGCGTGTGGACAACTCACCGCCGCCCGCGCACCGCCCAGGCGCGGGCAACCCGTCGAATGGCGCCATCCGGCTCAAGCGGCAACCCGACCCGGATGCGCTCCCGCAACGCCGCGCGTCGCTCCTCGGTCAGCGACATCGCATACGTCGGTGCCGGACCCTGGCCGCCGAGGAACGGCGACCAGTAGTCATCGAAGTCGCGGAAGTGCGTCGGTACATCGATCGCGCGGACCTCGACCTCGCGCAACCCCGCCTCGCGAAAGAGCGCGCCCAGCGGCTCGGGCCGACAGAGCGGGAAGCGCCGCCCCTCGTCCAGCTCGGACACCGCCGGGTCAAGCGCAACAGCCGCATCCCAGAAGTGGCGCATCAGCTGCATCTCGCCAGCATAGTCCCACACATAGGCCGCAACCACTGCCCCGGCCTTCGCCGCGCGCACCATCTCGCCAACGGCCCGGCCGGGCGTCGGGACGAAATTGAGGACCAACCCGGAGGCCACCACATCGAACGACGCATCCCGGCAGGGAAAGGCACGCGCATCGCCGACCAGAAAGTGTGAATGTGGACGCCCGACCTGCTCGCGCGCATAGCGGGCAAAGCCAGCCGACGAATCCACACCCACCGCCATCTCAGGATCGGCCGTCTCCAGAATTGTCCACGTCAGCGCCCCGGTACCGCACCCCAGGTCGAGCCAGCGCCCACCCGGGGCCACTCCCAGCCAGGACACCAACTCGCGGGCAACGAGACGACTCCAGCGCCCAACATACGGCTCATACGCGGTACCAATCGCCCAGACATCGCCCGGCACCGAATCAGCCACCGCGAATCTCCTCTCGCCGCACCCAATCTTCGCGAGACATTGCCTCAAGGTGAGAAATCTGCCACCAGTTACCAAGAGTACGAAGGCGATCAGACCTGTGTCACCAGCCCTCCGTCGCCCTGCTATACTGCCGCGCATGGAACACGTCGGCACCAGCCACCAATTCGCCGCTGTCGCCCCCGGTACTCCCGTGACGGTGCGCGCCCACAAATATGACGGCAAAGAATACCGGCGCTGGCAGGTCCACTTCGCCGAGTCGATCGACGGCGGGGTGCGGCTGGAGGCGACCTTCAACTCGTACGTCGAAGGGCGCACCCCATTTTTCGGCGGCGACAAGGCTGTCGAGTTCTTCTACGCCGATCGCGGCTACAACATCATCGCCGGCTACTCGCCGGAAGGCCTGTTGCGCGCCTGCTACTGCAACATCTGCACCCCCGCCACCTTCGTCCTCACGCCGGAGGGACCAGAGCTGCATTTCATCGATCTTGACCTCGATGTGCTCGTCTGGCCCGACGGCAGCTGTGTCGTAACCGACGAGGACGACTTCGCCGAAAATAGCGTGCGCTACGCCTACCCCGAGGAAATACAGGTTGCCGCACACCAGGCGGTTGAGGAGCTCCTGACGGCCGTACGCGACCTCCACCCCCCATTCGACCGTCTCGGCCTCGCTGCGGCCCCCTGAGCGCGCCAGCAGCCCATTGCCCCGCCTTCACGCTTCGGAGACAATTGCGTTCGTTCGCCGGATCACCCCGGCGCGCTCCACCGCGATGGAGGAATCGATGAGCGACCCACAACCCGCAGCCGCCCCCGTCCTCGCCGTCGATCTCGGCGGGACCAACGTGCGCGCCGCCGCCGTCACCGCCGACGGGCAAATCCTGGCCCGGCGTCAGGCGCTGACACAGCCGCAACTCGGCCTGGCGCACGTACTCGACCGGATCGCCGAGGCCGTCGGCGGCGCGGCGACCGAGGCCGGGCTGAACACCGACGCGGCGGTGGGGATCGCCATGCCCGGCACGGTCAACCCACACACCGGCATGTTGGGCATCGCCCCCAACCTCGGCTGGCGCGACGTGCCGATTCGGACCCTGCTCCGGGAACGACTCGCGCGACCGGTCGCCATCGGCAACGATGTCAACGCCGGCGCGCTCGGCGAGTGGCGCCACGGGGCCGGGCGCGGCACCAGGCACTTCATCTATCTCGCCTGCGGCACCGGGGTTGGCGGCGGCATCATCGTTGATGGCCACCTGCTGCTCGGCAAGGGCGGGCTGGCCGTCGAGGCCGGGCACATGGTCGTGGCGATGGATGGGCCGCGCTGCCACTGCGGCGGCAAAGGCTGCCTGGAAGCCTTCGCGGGCGGCTGGGCCATCGAAGAAGCCGCCCAGAGTCTCCTCGACCAGGGCATGCCCAGCCTCCTGACCGAGTTGATGGCCGAGCGCAACGAGCGCATCAGCGGTGCCCTGATTAACTACGCCGCCGAACAGGACGACGGCGTGTCGATCGAAGTCCTGCATCGCGCCGGCCGCGCCCTCGGCTTCTCCGTGGCCTCGCTCATCCACCTCTACGATCCCGAAGTCGTCGCCATCGGCGGCGGCGTCGTCGCCGCCGGGCAATTCTTCCTGCGCCCCATGCACGAAGCCATCGACGAACACCTGATCCCCCAGTTCCGCCACGGCCTGCGCGTCCTCCCCTCCGATCTCGGCCAGGACGCCGGACTCCTCGGTGCCGCCGTCATGGCCGCCGAGGTCCAGTGAGGCAGTGCGTCCGTGTGTCAGTGTGTCCGTGTGTCGGATTCTGAACCATCGACCTACTGACGCACTAACGCACGGACACACTGACGCACAACCCCCGATCCGTGACACCAACACCGCCCCACCCGCGTACATCAATCGTTGGCACTGGTGCAGCCGTCAGCGCCCGGCGGCACAGGGTGAGCGAGGTGAGGACATGGTATTCGCGTTCATGGGCTGGCACGACGGGTTCGGTCCAAGCATCTGGAGCTACTGGTGGCTCTTCATGGTCTTCTGGTGGATGGGCGGGGCACGCCTGCTCCACGGCGTCTCCCACCGGATGCGCCACGCGCGGCGCGAGGATCCCGCGCTCGCCACCCTGCGCGAACGCTTCGCGCGCGGCGAGATTGACCGCGCCGAGTACGAAGAGCGCCGCGCCGTCCTGAAGGGTCGCTCACAGACCGCCACCGCCACCGCGCCTAGCAGCGACGGCCCGGCCTGGCCCGATCTGCCCTAACCTCGCGCCGGCAGGCCACCTTCCCGGGCGGCGGTCGGTGTGAACGTGGACGCCGGGGGCCACTTGGCCCCCGGCGTCCATTTGCTTCTGCCTGGTTGACGATGCTGCGTCGTGCTACTTCTTGGCGTAGAGCACGCGCTGCATGTCGACAAAGATGTTCCAGTCCGGCTGCGGAATGCCCGCCGAGGTCTTCGGGATACCGCCCACGCGCGGCTTGAAGAGCGCGTACGCGAAACCGTAGTACAGCGGCGAGTACGCGGCCTCGTCGATCAGGAGGATCTTCTCGCAATCGCGATAGAGCTGCCCACGCTTCTCCGGATCCGGCTCCGACGCCGCCGTCAAGATCAGGTCGTCGAACTTGGCATTGCTCCACGCCTGGCGCTTGCCGGCCGACTTGCGGCTGTTGAAGACGTCCTTGTAGAAGTTATTCGGGTCCGGATAGTCCATGTACCAGCGGATGAAGATCAGCTGGTACTGGCGCGAGAACATCGGCGCGTTGAACGCCGTGCTCGGCTTGATGTCGAAGTCGATCTCCATGCCCAGGTTGTCCTTGAGGGACTTCTGGATGTACTCGGCGGCGGTGCGCGGCACCGCGCCCTCGTCGCGCATCGACATCACGATCTTGCCCGGCCAGTTCTTGCCGCCCGCATACGGCGTGCCATCGAGCAGCTTCATCGCGGCGGTCTTGTCGAACGCGACCGCGTTCTTGAACTCGGGGTACTTCGCCGGGTCGATGTAGTACGGCAGGTCGGGCGAGATCAGCGAGTAGGCCGGCTCGCCGAGGCCCTGGATCACCTTGCCCAGCGCGTCGCGGTCGATCGCCTTCTGCACGGCCTTGCGGACGTTCAGGTTGTCGAATGGCGGGTGGTCCACCTCGGGCACCAGGTACCAGAGGCCCGACTGCGAGTGGCGGTTCATCTGCGTCTTGAGCTGCGCGTCGTTGAGCAGGCGCGGCAACTCACCAGCCGGGATGTTGCCGAAGCCGAGATAGTCGAGATTACCGCCCTCATACGGCGCGAGGCCGGCCGAGGTCGGGACGACGGTGAAGTTCACCGTCTTGGTGAGCGGCTTCGCCGCCACCGCGTACTTCTCGTTCCGCTCGCACGTGAAGCTCTTGCCGCGCTCCCACTTGGTCAGCACGAAGATGCCGTTGGAGACGACCGGTGCGCCGGTCACGCTCGGCTCGGTCCACTTGTCGCCGAACTTGTCCACCGACGGCTTGTGCGCCGGAACCGCCGCCTTGTACGCCGCGAGGATCGGGAAGTACCCGGCCGGGCGCTCCAGCGTCACTTCCAGGGTCGTCGCGTCGATCGCCTTCAAGCCCAGATCGGCGGCGGTGATACCGGCGGCCTTGGTGTTGAACTTCTCACCATTCTTGATGTCGGTGAGGAAGCCGGCGTAGGCGGCGGCGGTCGCCGGGTCGAGCTGGCGTGCCCAGGAGTAGATGTAGGTGCTGGCGTCGATCTTGTCGCCGTTGCTCCAGACCGCGGCCGGGTTCATCTTGAAGGTGTACTTCGCGCCGTTGTCGCCAACGGTATAGCTCACCGCATCACCCGCGCAGAGCTTGAAGTCCGGGTCGTAGCGCAGGAGCTGCTCGTAGATGTTGCTGAACCCACCGCCGTACAGGTTCTTGTTGATGTCGAAGTCGCTCGGGTCGTTGTTCACGATGCGGTTGAATACCTGGTCGGCGGCCATGTCGGCCGGAGTCGCGATGGTCACGCCCCACGTGGAGAGCGCCGTAGCGCCACTCGCCGCCGGGGATGATGCCGCCGCCGATGCGGGAGCCGACGCAGCCGCCGAAGCAGCGGTGGACGGTCGGGCGGAAGCGGAGGCAGCCGCAGACGCCGCCGCGCTGGAGGCCGCCGCGCTCGCCGCCGCCGGGGCGCTGGAGGCTGCCGCGCTGGACGCCGGGGCGCTGGAGGCCGCCGCGCTGGACGCCGGGGCACTGGACGCCGGGGCGGTCGTCGCGGTCGGGGTGGTGCTACCGCAAGCAGCGGCGGCAGCAGCGGCACCGAGGGCGCTCATCAGGGCGACGAACTGGCGACGGGGCATGCCGCCCGCTTTCATGCGGGCTTTAAAGCGCTCGACCTGCTCGGGATCATTCAACCACTCGACTGGAGTCTGCACAGGCATGGGTAATCCTCCTCTGAAGTCGCAAGCTCTCACCACACCCAGAGATTGCAGGGTTGGGGTTGCGTAATCCACACTCGCGATTGCATCCCACCGTGTGTCTCTTCGACCCGATAGGCCCCTCCCTGACGTGGCCCCGGGAGACCTTCCCGGAGCGACGATCCTCTCCCGTCCCCCCATCGTTACGGGTCTAACGTGACCGTGGACGCTCCCGCGCGCTCCCCACGCAACGCGGGTGGCCGCTTAGTCCTTCTTCGCGCTCGGGTCGAGCGCGTCGCGCAGGCCATCGCCCAGGAAGGTGAACGAGAGCATCGTGAGTGCGAGGGCCGCCGACGGCCACAGCAGCATCCACGGATAAGAACGCAGGTAGGACTGGTTCGAGCCGACCATGAAGCCCCAGCTGGTCTGCGGCGGCGCGATGCCGATACCGAGGAAGCTCAAGAACGCCTCGGTGAAGATTGCCGTCGGAATGCCGAAGGTCAGCGCGACGATGATCGGCGTCAGCGCGTTCGGCAGCATGTGCTTGAGAATCAAGCGCATATCATCCGCGCCGATCGAGCGCGCCGCCACCACAAAGTCCTTCTCGCGGAGCGAGAGGAACTGGGCGCGAACCAACCGGGCGAGGGTCACCCAGCTCGTCAACCCGATCACGATGAAGATCTTGTCGAGTCCGCGCCCGAACATCGACATCAGCAAGATGACAAAGAGCAAGGTTGGGAAGGCGTAGATCACATCCACGAAGCGCATCAGGATGAGGTCGGTCTTGCCGCCGAAGTAGCCCGCGAACGCCCCGATCGGCACGCCGATCACCAGCACGATGACCTGCGCCACCACCCCGACGAGCAGGGAGACGCGCGAACCCCAGATGACCCGCGCCATGACCGATCGCCCGAATTCATCCGCGCCCATCGGCAGTGAGCTACTCGGGCGCGCATATTGCCGGTCAATGTTCTGATCTTCGAGACCCTCGCCCGCGAGGAACGGCGCGAACAGCGCGACCAGCAGCATCAGCCCCACGATCACGAGACCGCTGATCGCCAGCTTGTTCTTGCGCAATCGCCGCCAGGCATCGCCCCACAAGCTGGACTGCTTCCGGCCCCTGGCCATCAGCGCCATCTGCCCGCGTGGCTCAAGGCTAGCCGTGGTGGACTGTGCATCTCGCGGCGATACTGTATCAGCCATCCCATCCCTCATTCGCTAGTAGTCGTTCTCGACAGTGTTCGAGAATTGTCAGAATCTTCGCAGGATAGGTCTCAGTTCGGCGAAGAGCCGCTAGCGCTGCAAGCGAATGCGCGGGTCCAGGACGCCGTACAGCATGTCGACCACCAGATTCATGACCGCGAGGAATGCCCCATAGGAAAGAATCACCGCCATGATCATCGGGTGGTCTTTCTGGAGCATGCTCGTGACGAAGAACTTGCCCATGCCGTTGATCGCGAACGTCTGCTCAACCACAAACGATCCGGTGCCCACGGCGGCGAAGAGCGGCCCGATGATGGTGATGACCGGGATCAGCGCATTCTTCATCACATGGTTGACGATGACGCGGTTCTCGGCCAACCCCTTCGCGCGAGCGGTGCGAACGAAGTCGGAGCGGATGACGTCGATCATGCTGGCGCGCGTGTAGCGCGTGATCGTCGCGATCGGGAATGCCGCCAGCACCAACGTCGGCAAGATCAGCGTCTTCGGCTGCGACGTCTCCCAGCCGATCGGCGGTAACCACTTCAGCGTAATCGAGAAGATGAAGACGAGCACCACCGCCATCACAAAATTCGGCACGCTACTCCCCAGGACGGCGATACCGGCGCTGAGATAGTCCACCATGCCGTTTTGCCTGATCGCAGCCAGGGTACCGAGCAACGTCCCGACCACAATCGCCAGGATCATCGTCAGCGTACCGAGTTGCAGCGAGATGGGGAGCGTCTGCTTGATGATGTCGGAAACGTCGCGGGTCTTGTAGACGAAGGAGGTTCCGAAGTCGAGGTGGAGTGCGTTCCAGAGGAAGTTGCGATACTGAACCCAGAGCGGCTTATCCAGCCCATACTTGGCGTTGATATTCGCCATTTGCTCTTCGCTCAGCGCGTTCGCCCCGAACATGCTGGGGTCGAATGGGCTTCCCGGCGTATTCTTCGAAACCAGGAAGACAATTGCCGACATCACCAGCAGCGTCGGGATCATCCAGAAGATCCGGTTCAGGGCATATGCGACCATCGCTCGTTCCTCCAACTCCACACGCCATCCAGAGCGATGGCGGCAAACCCCTCGGTCAAGGAGCGGTCCTTCGGCGAGTCCGCAATCTGGCGGTGCGCCTCGCCGTGCGATGCACAATCCGGAAGGTAGTCGCTCCCTATCTGCGGCACCTGACCGCGCTGGCGTGTCCCTCAGTATAAATGAGACGACTCGGAAGCCGTGAATGTTCCCCCTGCCCCGGAGAATCACCCGATCTTCCGATATGCCTGGCCGAATTGTGCCCAAGCTGCGCTGCGACCGCGAATCTGGCGTTCTGGTGGTCTGCACTGTAGCACACGGTCGGAAAGCGTGTCAATATGAACCCGCCCACCGGCCCCGCCGCCATCTATGCAGTTTGCACAGTGCTTCCCCGCTGTCAACGCCTCCACCAGCGACGCCGTTCCCCTCCCCCGTCGAGCGTCGCCACGACCTGCGGCAGCGTTGCCAGATCGGCCACCGTCGCATCGGCCTCGTTGTCGGGCTGGGCCATCGCGGCGGTGGTGTCAGCATACCAGATCGTGCGCAGCCCCGCGCGTCGCGCCCCCTGCACGTCGAAGCGATATGAATCGCCGACGTGAATCGCCTCCTCCGGCCCCACCCCCAGCGCGCCGAGCGCCGTCTGATAGATCTCCGGGCGCGACTTGTAGAACCCGCTCGACGCCGAGGTCACGACCGACAGGAAGGCATCGCTCAGCCCAAAACGCGCGATCGTCCATTCCAGGAACGGGTGATGCACCGCGCTGGAGACGATCCCGCAGCGCAAGCCCCGCCCGTGCAGCGCCCGCACCGCCTCGATCACCCCCGGCATCGGCCGCGCCTCCTCCAGCGCCGCGCGCATCAGCCCGTCGATCGTCGCCTCAACCTGGTCGCGCGGGAAATCGAAACCCAGCGCCTCCAGCGTCGCCATCGTCCCATCGAGCGCCACCCGCTCGTCGCCGCTGGCGATGATCGCCTCGCGCAGCGTCCGGTACTCGCGCCGCGCCGCATCGAGCAGCGCGCTGTCCACGTTCACACCGCGCCCCGGCCCGAGCGCCAGCAACACCTCCGGCACCAGCTCGCGCACTTCCAGCGCAAACCAGCGGTCACACCACGCCAGCGTATTGTGAAAATCGATCGTGACCGCGCGAATCGGCATGGATCCTCCGAAATAATGCGCCCCCCCTCTCCCCATGGGAGAAGGAGGGCCGGAGAGGGGTGCGTCCCCTCACGACTCACGACTCACGACTCACGACTCCCCCAGCACCAGATCGAGGTCGAGCTCCGGGTAGAGCGGATACTTCGCCAGCACCGCATCGATCCGCTCGTGGGCGGCGGCGGCAACCGCCTCGTCCGTCTTGAAGCGCGCCTTGCTCAGCGTGCCCGCGTCCGCCCCCCGCGTGATCTTCGTCGCGGTGGTCGCCGCCAGCACCTGCTTGATCACCCCCGCAACCTCGCGCATCTCCGCCGCGCCCATACCGAGCGTCGTCGTCGCCGGCGTCCCGACGCGCAGCCCACTCGTGTACCACGGCCCGTTCGCATCGAACGGCAGCGAGTTCCGGTTGAGCGTAATCCCGCACGCGCGCAGCGCCGATTCCGCCTGCCGCCCGGTCAGCCCGAACGTCTCCTGCACATCGAGCAAGAGCAGGTGGTTGTCGGTACCCTCGGTCAGCACCTCCATCCCTTCGGCCATGCAGCCATCGGCGAGCGCCCGCGCGTTCTCCACGATCTTGGCGCTATAGGTGCGGAACTCCGGCGTGGACGCCTCGCGCAGCGCGACCACCTTCGCCGCCATCACGTGCGGCAGCGGACCGCCCAGGAACGCCGGGCAGCCCTTGTCCACCCACGGCCCGAACTCCTCGTTCGCCAGCACCATGCCGCCGCGCGGCCCGCGCAGCGTCTTGTGCGTCGTCGTCGTCACCACGTGGGCGTGCGCCACCGGGTCGAAGTCCCCCGTGAAGACCTTGCCCGCAACCAGCCCCGCGAAGTGGGCCATGTCCACCATGAAGACCGCGCCGACCTCGTCCGCGATCTCGCGCATCTTCGCGAAGTTGATCTTGCGCGGATAGGCGCTGTACCCCGCCAGCAGGATCAGCGGCTTCACCTCGAGCGCCTGGGCGCGCAGCTTGTCCAGGTCGAGCAGCTTCGTCTCGCGCTCCACACTATAGGAATAGACATCGAAGAGCGCGCTGGAAATGTTGTGCCGGTAGCCGTGCGTCAGGTGCCCGCCCGAGTAATAGTCGAGGCAGAGCAGCCGCTGTCCGGTGTACGCCGCCCGAATCTTGTCCCAATCAGGGCGCGGGGCCTTCGACGGGTCGTCGAGACCGATCGCCTCCAACATCGGCGTGCGTACCCGCGCTGAGAGGATCGCCGTGAAGGCGAC
This sequence comes from Chloroflexia bacterium, assembly GCA_046328475.1. Lineage (GTDB taxonomy): Bacteria > Chloroflexota > Chloroflexia > Thermomicrobiales > CADCWN01 > CADCWN01. The sequence continues at coordinate 21,141 of JAXLWN010000009.1, forward strand.
CAGATTGGCATCGGCCCCGGAGTGCGGCTGGAGATACGCATGCTTCGCGCCGAAGAGATCGCAGGCCAGCTGCGCCCCCTCCGCCTCGATCTCGTCCACATTGTCGCAGCCCGCATAGAAGCGGTGGCCGGGATACCCCTCGGCATACTTGTCGGTGAACAGATTGCCCATCGCCAGCTGCGTCGCCAGCGAGCTGTAGTTCTCGGATGCGATCAGCTTCAGATTGCGCCGCTGGTCGCGGAACTCATTCGCAATCGCCGTCGCCACCGACGGCGCGACGCTCCGCAGGTGGTCCAGCGACGCATAGAAAGCCGCCGCCGCCGAATTGATCGGCGCGCCATTAAGACCGCCGAGATATTTGGTCAGCAACGTCTGCTGCCCTGATGTCGTCACCATGCGCTGCCTCCTTCAATGGCCGCCCGGCACCGCGCGCCACGAGCCGCCGGGTATAAAAAAGGGCGTCCGCCTTCCGGCGACACCCAGCCCAGGCGAGCGGCTGCATCTCCCGCTGCGGATTTCCCCGTGGTGCGCCACATTTCTCGCCAGTCACCCGCAACGTTTCGTTCCGGTGAGTATAGACGCCAAGGGTAGGGTGTCAAGGCGCAGTACGAGGTTGCGCGGTTGCCGCGTACCTGAGTGCTTCGTTTCGCAATTGCGGGCCAGGTTCGCCCTGCTCTTTCGCCGCTCTATCCGCAGGTTGAGCGGCGAAAGAGCCATAACCACTCACGACTCACGACTCACGACTCACGACTCAGATGCTATCGAGCACCGGCGCGACCACCGCGCGCGTATCGGCGCTGCTCACCACCGGCACAATCTCCAGCGATACCCCCCAGCCGCGCCATTGCAAGCACCACTCCTGAAACAGCCGCAGGTCGTCGCATTCCATCAGCTGGAAGCAGCGCGAAAAGTTCGGCTCGATCCAGCTGTCGATGTACTTCAAACCCTCCGGGATCATCCGCCCCTCATCCCGTACCCGCTTGTAGATCGGCACCATATCATTGTCCTTGAACCGCTCGATCACCATGAAAAGCATCCTCGGCATCCTTCCCCTGCCTCCTCCTCTATAGAAGAGAGAGCAGTTCAGCAAGCACAAACGCGACAGCCCGGCAGCAGGCGAGAGTATGCCGCCCCGGTCGCCCGCCTGGCAAACCCTCCGGGTCGGCCGTGCTCATCTGGCGAAATCCCGCTGGCACCCCTGTTGGTGTGAACGTGGACAGAGCAGGCGTCTACCGTGCGCCTACACTCAGGTTTCAGCGAATACCCAGGCCGCAAATCTTCTCCACGCAGCCATCCGGCAAAACGCGATCCGGAAACGTCGCCCCGGCCGCTTCAGCCCATTCCGGCAAGGAAAATCCCCAGACGGCGTCGATCGTCGCGGCCAGCGCCCGAGGCGGGTGAAATTCGCGATAGCGCGGTAAATAGGCCATTGGAATCATCAATTCACCCCATCGCGCGTGCTCAAAGTCCGTCAGAGTTATCCGAACAGTGCCTTCCCAATCCTATGCTATCGCCGTTGCAATACTCCCGCTGGTCCATCTATTGTCAACTAGAACAAGTTGTTCTAAAATGAGATCCATCACAAAGATGCGAACGAACGCCGAAATTGCTGCTCCAAGACTCTTGACAAGAACAGATGTTCTAATGTATTCTGCCGTCAACACGACAACGACGCGCTCGGGGCGCGGGAAGGAGCAGTCCACCATGGTCGCACCACTCAGCACGCGGCAGCGCGATGTCCTCAACGCCATCCTGCGCCACCAGCGGCACCATGACTACGCGCCCACCGTGCGCGAACTCTGCGAAGCGGTCGGCGTCAGCTCACCGAACACCATCGCCGTCCACCTCGACGCGCTCGAGCGCAAGCGGTACATCCAGCGCCACGACGGCCTCGCCCGCTCGATCGAAGTCCTGCGCGGCACCGAAGATGGCCCGCAAGATCGCGGACCGAAGGGGATGCGCATCCTCAGCCTGCCGATTGTCGGCGAAATCGCCGCCGGTCTGCCGATCCAGGCGAACAAGCAGCACGACGAGCGTTTCGAGATCCCCTTCTCGATGGCCGGCACCGAGGATGCCTACATCCTGCGGGTACGCGGGGAAAGCATGATCGACGAGCACATCTGCAACGGCGACCTCGTAGTCGTCCGCCCGCAGCAAACGGCGCGCAACGGCGAAATCGTCGTCGCGCTGGTGGGGATAACACCGTCACCCTCAAGAAGTTCTACCACGAGGGGACCCACATCCGCCTCCAGCCCGCCAACCCGACGATGCCCCCGATCATCATCCCGGCCGACGAGTTCTGCGCAATCCAGGGCACGGTGCGCACCGTGATCCGACAGGCCGCCTAGCGCGGGCGGCCTTTCTTTTTGCCCCAGTTGTTCTAGGTTGTGTTCTAGTCGGACCGCCGGGTGCGGTCGGGAGGGATCGTCATGAGCGCTGCACAGAAGTATCAGCCGCAGCAAGAGTGGTGGGACGAGGACGGCGCGACGCAAGCTATCCCTGTCGGCCGCAACGCGCGAACCGCTGGCACCGCCACACTCCGCACCGTGCCCCGCACCGCCGGCCAGCGCGCCGGGGCCGTCACCGCCGGGAATCAGCGCACCGTCACATTGCCCGCGCTGCCCGATCCGTCGCGCTTCCTCACCACCGCCGCCATCGTCGGCGCGCTAGCCGTCCTGCTCTATTTCGGCATCACCAGCCTCTTCGCCTGGACCCAGACCAAGCTCGACGACATCAAGTACGGCCGCCCGCGCACCTCGCAGCTCTCCGCCTCGGTCGGCCACGGCGAAACGAACGGCGCGCTGACCCACTTCGTGGCGATGAACCTCAACCGGCAGGTCACCGTCATCGAGTTCCCCGGCGGCGATGTCACCAAGCCGCGCGTGATCGTCGGCCCCTACCTCTTCGGCCGCGCCGAGGACCTCACCGTCGTCAAGCTCCGCACCGAAGATGTGAATGGCGATGACAAGAAGGATCTCCTGGTGCAGGTGAAGGACGAGCGCCTGGTCTACATCAACGACGGAACGAATTTCCGACCAATTACCGCCGAGGAATTGGCGCAGCTCAAGCAGCAGGAAGGTGGCCGCTAATGCTCAACCGCTGGACCATGCTCATCCTCCCATTCTTCCTGGCGCTCGCCCTCGTCTTCTTCAATCGTTCGAGCGGGAACGCCGCGCCGATCCTCAGCTCCCTGCTGACCCCGACCGCCTCCTCGTCGGCCGCCCCCTCCGCGTCGCCTTCCATCTGGCCGAACGGCCCGGCGGGCGACAAGGGTGACGGCGGCTCGACCAAGCCGGTCGCCGCCACCGCCGCCGCCGACTCCTTCGACGTGCGCCACACCCCGTCGATCACCGCCGCCAAGATTCGCCAGGTCCTCCAGTCCTACAACTCTCCGGCAGTCGGTGCATCCGAGGCGATGTACACCCTCGGCGTCGAATATGGCATCGACCCCGCCTTCTGCCTCGCCTTCTTCATCCACGAGAGCACGGCGGGCACCCAGGGCGTGGCGCGCGTCACCAGGTCGGTCGGCAACATCCGCGTCACCCCCGGCTACAACGAGTACCAGGGCTTCCGCAAGTACGACACCTGGGAGCAGGGCATCGAGGACTGGTACCAGCTCATCCGCGACCTCTACATCGGCGAGTGGGGTCTGACGACCGTCGATCGGATCATCCCGGTCTACGCCCCCACCAGTGACGGCAACAACGTGGACAACTACGTCTCGACCGTCAAGCGCCTGGTCAGCAGCTGGAGGTAGCGACTCCTGTTCAGTTGATAGTTGCTAGTGGTTAGTTGTTAGTCAAGATAGCCCACTATCAACTATCAACGAATCACTAGCAACTACGGAGCAAACCATGGCCTGGGAACTGGCGGCACGATTCTTCGGTCTCGGCACCGAACAGGCGGAACTCGACGCAGCCTACGACGACCCGCTGGAGTTCCCGGCGGGCGTCGCGGCGCTCGGGCGCGGCGGCGCGGGTGCCACCGGCGCACTGTTGCGCCACGACGGCGCGCACGTCGGCATGCTCGCCCTGGCCGATCGGTGTGAACGTGGACAAAGCGAGGTCGCGGCGCTCGCCGAGGCGCTGCCGCTCGGTGCCTGCCAGTTCCTGACCGTGCGCTGGCCGGTGGACGCCGAACGCGCCGGTGCCTCCTGGCGCGCACTGGCGCGCGGTCGCGCCGCTGGTGCGGGCGTCGCCGCCACCATCGCCGATCGCTATCTCCCGGCCCTGGTCGATGCGGGCTGGAGCGAGGTCCGCTCCCTCTTCGTCCTCGCGCGCCCGGACGCCGAGACCCTCCATCGCGACCTCATCGCGACCGCCGACGCACTCCCCTTTCCCAGCCGCCCTGCCACCCTGGCCGAAGTGAAGACGCTCGCGGGCGACTGGTTCCTCCCCCATGCCGCCGGGGACGTGACGATCGGCTGGTCGATCACCGAATTGACCGCCGAACCCCCCACCGACTGGGCGAAGCGTGTCTTGGAAGACAGCGTCCTCGCCGGCGTGCCCACGATGCTGACCCTCCACCTCGCCCCCGCCGGTGCGCCCGAACCCGTCTCGCTCTCCGTGCGGCGGCAATTGCAGGAACTCGACTCCGCGATCGAGGCCCGCCGCCACCACGGTCGCCGTGCCGACGATCTGATCGCCGAGCGCCGCGACATCATGGCGACCCTCACCCCCGTCGCCAATCCCGCCGCCCGCCCCCGCCCGGCCCGCCTGCTGATCGCCTGCACCGTCCCCTCCGAGAGCGCCCGCGCCATGCGCGACGAGGTCGAGCCCGCGCTCGAACGCCTCGGCTTCCGCTTCGCCGCCCACGGCCCGCGCCTGAGTCGCGACCTCCACCTCTCCTGCGCCCCTCTGTGTACGCCGCTCGTCGGCCGCAGTCTCACCCTCACCAGTCGCGGCGCGGCCTTGCTCACGCCGCAGGTGGCGAACACCGCCGACGACCTCGAACGACGCAGCGATGGCCTCCCCCTCGGCCTGCGCCGCGACGGTGCCGCGATCTGGCCCGATCCCGACGACGGTCTGCTCGTCACCGGCGGCACCGCCGCCGCCAGTGGCCTGGCGCGCACCCTCGCCCTCGGCGCAGCCGCGCGCGGCGCGCGGGTCGCGGTCGTCACCACGCAAGGCGGCTGGGACAGCGCGGTCGCCGCCAGCGACGGCGAAGCCCTGCCGATCGCCCTCCACCTCGGCGCGGCGCTCGCCACGCTCGGTGCCGAGCAGTTGCGCCGACCATCGGGCGGCCCGGTCGAGCGCCGCATCGGCGACTGGGCCGCCAGCATGGCCAACCTCCTGGCCGACCTCTGCCCCGACCTCGCCGAAGACGACCTCGGCGACCTCACCGCCGGGCTGATGTCACTGGCCGAGGGCGCGCTCGCCTGGGGCGAACCCCTGGGCCTCCCCGCGCTCGCCGCGCAACTCCAGGGCAGCGGCCCCGCCGCCCGCCACCTGGCCACCCTCCTCCTCTCCACCACCGGCGACGACCGCGACGTCCTCCGCCCCGATTCCCGCACCAACCTCGTCTGCTACGACGCCAGCCCCGACCACGCGGGCGAGCGCATCGCCCCGCCCCCCGGCTGCGCCGCCGTGGCCCTCCGCGCCCTCCTCGACCATCTCGCCACCGCCCATCCCGACCCGCACCACCCCCGCATCCTGCTCCTCGACGACCTGACCGCGATCCTGGAAGCGACCGCCGGACCCGGCCTGCTGCACCAGCTCCTCAGCGAAGCCCGCCGACTCGGCGCAACCGTCTGGTGTGTCGCCTCCTCCCTCGCCGCCTGCCCACGCGACCTGCTCGCCACCCTCCGCGAGCAAACCCCCACCCTGGTCGTCAGCCCCGACGCCCCCGAATCCCTCCGCCTCCTCGCGCGCACCCTCGAACTCCCCTCGAACTCTTCGACAGCCTCAGTCAGGCCACCGTCGGCGAAGTCGTCGTCGTCCAAACCAACCCCGCCTCCCCCGACGACCTCCCCACCGCTGTCCACCCCATCCGCACCCTTCCCTTCCCCCTCCCCACCCCCACCCCGCGCCGCTAAGGGCAGGTCCCAGACCTGCCCACTCCACCCGGCACCTCCAAGCACTACCCCGGGAAAGTCCCCCCAGATTTGGGGGATGTAGGGGACCTCTTCGTGCTATCCTCCCACCCGATACAGTCGCGGCGTACCCACGCCGCCCGCCCAAGCCCCGAGGGCCTCATGCCAATGTGCGAACAACAAATCCTCTCCCTCGTAACCGCCACCCTCGGCGCAACACCCCTCCACGCCACCCGCATGACCTTCGGCCACAGTAGTATCACCTTCGACGTCACCCTGCCCGATCGCCACATCATCGTCCGCACCAACACCCAGCCAACCGTCTTCGCCCACACCGCCCGCAACCTCACCGCCCTCGCCAACCTTGGCCTACCCGTCCCCACCATCCTCGCCGCCGACCTCAGCCAAACCCACTACCCCTTCGCCTACCTGATCCTGCCCAAAATCCCCGGCCGCGACCTTCGCTACGAACTCCCCACCATGACCCCCCAGCAAATGACCCGCGTCGCCGAGCAAATCGTCGCCTACCAACGCCTCGTCGCGACCCTGCCGCCCGGCAAAGCCTACGGCTGGGCACCGCTCGGTGAGCAGGGTCAATATGCCTCCTGGTGGGACCTCCTCCAGGCCGAACTCGCGTCGCGCAAGCAATACCCGCCAACCGGCCCATACACCGAACTCGTCGCCCGCCTCTCCCAAGCCATCGACCGCTGCGCCCCCTACTTGCACGCAGTCCCCCCAATCTGCTTCCTCGACGACGTCACCACCAAGAACGTTATCATTGAGAACGGTGAGCTCCAGGGCCTGATCGACTTCGACGTCGTCTGCTACGGCGACCCGCTCTTCCAAATCGGCCTGACCGCCACCGCCGTCATCGCCGACATCGGCCCATCCTCTTTCTACTACGTCGAAGAACTCTGCCGCCTCTGGCCCCTCACCGCCGACCAGCAACGCGCCGTCTGGCTCTACGCCGCCAACTTCGGCCTCGAATTCATCCAACGTTCGCAGAATGAAGAACCACCGGTGTGGACCCAACGGATGCTCACGCACGTCGAACACTGGCTCGAATTCGTGGAGCGCTAACCACCCCAGGCGCGTTTGAATCACAGAGCGGAGGTGAAGCCGCCCTTCCTGGCGACTGACGACCGACGACTGACGCCCAATCCACTCACGACTCACGACTCACGACTCACGACTCGTCGGAGCCCCCAATGCCCATCCTCCTCCTCAAAACCCTCCGCGACCTGCGCCACCGGACGCTGCGCTCCATTCTGACCCTCTTCGGCATCGCCATCGGCGTCGCCGGCATCGTCGCCATCTCCTACACCGCCCGCAACCTCGCCGTCGCCCAGACCGCCGTCTACGCCGACGCCAGCCAGGCCGACCTGAACATCGGCACTGGGGACATATCCCCTACGATTCGTAACGTCCTCGAACGCCTGCCGAACGTCGCCTTAGTCGAAGGCCGCGTCGTCTACTACACCCGCGCCTCCCTCGACCCCGCCGCCGCCCGCTGGCCCGACCTCCGGCTCACTGGCATCGCCGACTTCAACGCCGTGCAGATCAACCGCATCGAACTCCTCGCAGGCCGCTACCCCGAAGCGGGCGAGATCGCCATCGACGCCAGCGCCCGCAGCCTCATCCCCGCCGAGATCGGCGACATCGTCTACACCCGCAGCCGCGTCGGCGACCGCCCGCTCGCCCGCCGCGTTGTCGGCTTCACGCGCACCCCCGCCGCCATCGACGCCTCGATCCTCAACCAGGCCTTCGCCTACGCCCCGATCGCCGACGTCCGCAAGGAAGCCAACCTCACCGGCGACAACCGCCTCCTCTTCCGCCTCGAAGCACCCGACGAAGCCGGGACCACCGCTAGCCGGATCAGCCGCATCCTCGGCACGCGCGGCATCCCCATCGGCTTCGTCATCGTGCGCGACCCCGAGAACGCCGAAGGCCGCCGCGAACTGGCGACCCTCCTGCAACTCCTGACCGCCTTCTCCATCCTCGGCGGCGTCCTCAGCGGCTTCCTCGTCAGCAACACCATCTCCGCGATCATGGCCGAGGAGATGCGCCAGGTCGGCATCATGAAATCGCTCGGCGCGGGCAGACTGCGCCTGATCCGCACCTATCTCCTCCCCGCCCTCCTCCTCGGCGGCGCGGGCACCGCCCTCGGCCTGCCGCTCGGCGTGCTCGGCGGCGGCGCGCTCGGCACCTTCCTGGCGAACCTGCTCGGCCTGCGCCTCCCCCCGCCCAACCTCGCCCCGCGCGAACCGTTGCTGGCCCTCACCGTCGGAGTCGGCGTGCCGGTCGTCGCCGCCGCCATCCCCGCCTGGCGCGGCGCGGGCACTCCTGTCAGCGGCCTCGTCCGCTCCTACGGCGTCGCGGCGGCGCGCGGCCGGCGCTTCCTCGACCGCCTCCTGCGCCCGGTCGGACGCCTCTCGGCGCTCGGGCTGATGGCGCTCCGCGCGGTCGGACGTCGCCCCGCCCGCTCCGGCGTCACAATCCTCGTGATCGCCATCAGCGCCGCCGCCTTCCTCGCCACCCAGACGCTCGACGCCTCGGTGCGCGGCACGGTGGACAACCTCTACGGCATCTACGCCGCCGACGCCTTCTACTCCGTCGGCCGCACCGTCACCCCCCGCTACGCCACCGACCTCGCCCAACTCCCCGACGTCGCCCGCGCCGAGGCCTGGTCGCGCACCGCCGGGTTCGTCGGCCCCCTCAACGTCGATGTCTGGGGCGTGCCGAGCGACACCGAACTCTACCGCTACCGCCTCCTCTCAGGCCGCTGGTACTCCGGCCAGCCGCGCGAGGTCGTCGTCACCGCCGACCTCGCGCGGCGCGACAACATCGCGGTCGATCAACTGCTCGACGTGGACATCGGCGACCAGCGCCGCCCCTTCACCGTCGTCGGCATCGTGGACGACGAGAGCACCTACCTCGGCTCGGTCGCCTCGGGCAAGCTCTTCATGACCGTCGAAGACGTCAGCCGCCTCACCTACTACGGCGACGGCGCGAACCTCTTCGCCCTCGCCCTCACCCGCCACGACCCGGCCGGGGTGGACGAAGCCCTCGCCCGCATCGAACTCGCCACGCGCGACGTCCTCCCCGGCACCTTCGCCGCCTACGCCGACAAAGAGAGCACCCTCCAGGCTGTCCGCGTCCTCACCCTGCTCCTGCGCGCGATGGTCACCATCGTCGGCATCGTCGGCGCGGCCGGCAGCGCCAACACCCTCATCCTCAACGTCACCGAGCGCCGCCGCGAGATCGGCATCCTCCGCGCCATCGGCGCGGGGCGCGGCCACCTCCTGCGCCTCCTCCTGGCCGAAGGTCTCGCCCTCGGCCTCCTCGGCCTCGCCGTCGGCTCCGTCCTCGGCTACCTCCTCGCCCGCGCCCTCGTCGACCTTACCGGGGCCTCCCTCTTCCGCCTCGACTTCCTCCTCACCCCCGCCATCGCCGCCAGCACCGCCATCCTCGCCATCATCCTCTCGATCATCGCTAGCGTCGGCCCCGGCCTCCTCGCCGCCCACCTCCGCCCCATCGAAGCCCTCCGCTACGAATGAGCACCCTCTCACGGGCAGTGGCCTCTCGATGAAGGGGGTATACGTTCGGGTCACTGGACAAAGAGGGGGTATTTGGCTGGGCAACCAGCCAAATACCCCCCTTTGCCAGTTGCCTATCCAGCCCCAAATGCTTCGGTCGCTGTCTCTATTCTCTCCTGTGCAAATGGCGAGCCGAGTCACCTCGCGATGCGATAGTCAACAAGCAGGTAACCGCTGGGCGACGTCGAGCTACGGACCAATTCGAGGCGCATCGTCGGCAGTCCATCCAGGAGCCGTCGCCCGCCACCAGCAATCGCCGGTGCGACGACGAGCCGCACTTCATCGACGACATCCCCCGCGAGCAGCGCCTGTCCGACCGAGACGCTGGCGTGGATGCCAATATCACCACCGGACGACTGCTTGAGGCTCCGCACGAACTCGACCAACCCGCCTTCGATCGCGGTCGCATTATGCCACTGACCTCCCAGCGGTGTGGACGTTGCGATGTACTTCGTAACGCTGTTGATGAACGTGGCGAACGGCTCGATCTCGCTGCCCGGCCAATACTCGGACCACTCGTCATAGCTGCGACGGCCGAGAATGACCGCGTCCTGGGTGCCGATAACCGCAGCGAGGTTGGCCTCCATCGCCTCATCCCAGTCGGTGAAGAAGGTGTCCGGGCTCTCGGCTACGCCATCGAGGGACAACAACTCGTACAACACCACCTTGCGCATGCCTGCTCCCCTCCCCATGTCAATAACATTCGTCGGCGTCAGGACCGTTCTATGCAGTAGTCGCTCGACTCGACCGGGAATCGACAGAACAGCGCGCGATTGGTATGGCGTTGGTGACAGCCCGATAGATCGTCCGGCTGCCACGCCTCCTCCCGACGTTTGCACCACAAGTCGCGTGCTACAGTAGGCGCGGCAGCTTCGCTGGCTCACTCCCCGTTCGGATCAGAGCGATCCCCTGGCAGACTCTTCGAAAGGAGGCGACGATGCAGGCAGTGCATATTCCGCGCGCGGTCGCTGCCGCGAGGTCGATCGCCTCAGCGCTTGGCCTGCGCGTCGATGACGCGGCCATTCTTCACGCCTCGAACCGACTCGCGGTGCGCCTCTTGCCTTGTGATGTCCTCGCTCGGGTCGCGTACGTGTCGCATCAGGCAGGTGCTGCATTCGAGGTCGAGGTTGCTCGGCGGCTTGCTGCAATCGGTAGCCCCGTGGCAACTCTTGAGCCTCGCGTAGAGCCGCGCGCCTACGTCTGTGATGGCTTCGTGATCACGCTGTGGACCTACTACGAACCCGTAGCGCCTCGCGACATCGCGCCAGCCGAGTTCGCGCACGCGCTCGCGCGGCTGCATACCGGCCTGCGACAGTTCGATCTGCCCGTGCCGCACTTCACGGATCGCGTCGCGGAGGCACAGCAGCTGATCGACAACCGCGCCCTCACTCCGGAACTCGCAGCAGCCGACCGCGAGCTCCTCGGCAACACGCTGCGCGAACTGAGGCGCGCGATCGTCAACCGTGGCGCAGCCGAGCAAGTGCTGCACGGCGAGCCGCACCCCGGCAACCTGCTCAGGACGAAGCACGGCTTGCTGTTCATCGACCTCGAGACCTGTTGCCGTGGCCCCGTCGAGTTCGACATCGTCCACGCGGCCGAAGGCGTCAGCAATCACTATCCGGACGCCGATCAGGATCTGCTTCGCGAATGCCGGGTGTTGATGCTCGCGATGATCATCGCCTGGCGCTGGGATCGCGACGACAAACTCCCGAATGGACGCCAACTGGCCATCGAGTGGCTGAACCAGATGCGCGCGGCGCTGGATCGCACTGGGCACGCGCGATGATCATGGCGCAGCGTCAGCGCGGGCGATACATCGGCATGGTAGCCGTACCCACCCAGATTCCCCCAACGAACCAGAGCGGCGGGCCGGGGAACTCCCGGCCCGCCGCGCCAACGTTCTCTTCTGCGGATAGCCTACTGATTCCGCTGCCCCAGGATCGGAATGTTCCCCATCGCATTCCGCACCAGGCCACCGACCCCCTTGTTCTTCTGCTCCTCCGCCTTGCGCCGCTCGGCTTCCTCGCGCTCCAACTCGCGCAGCCGCATCCGGGCCGGTTGGTGCGTCGGCAGGTGGGCGAGCAAGAGGCGCAACTGCTGGCGCGCTCGCGAGAAATCCTGCTCCGCAAAGGCCAGTTCCGCCGTCGTGAAGAGATACGACGCGAACTCATTCACCGCGAACGTCGTCCGGTCCACCAGCGGGATCAGCAGATCGCGCGCCTCGCGCGTGCGTCCCTGGCTGATCCGCAGCGACGCCAGCGTCGTCCGCGCCAGCACCGAGTCGGGCGCGGCCTCCAGCGCATGGCTGAGGTACTTGTCCGCCCCCTCGTTGTCGCCGCTCAGAATCGCGATCAACCCGAGTTGCTGCTCCGCCTCGGTCACCGTCGCATCCTGCGCCAGTACCTGGCGATAGATCCGCGCCGCGCCCTCCAGATCGTTCTCCGCGCGCCGGTCGAGCGCCTTCTCCATCAGCTTATTGATCGCTGCCGAATACGGCCGCACCTCACTGGCGGGCGTCAACTCGTAGCGCGGCGGCAGCATCTCCTGATAGCGCCCATCCTGCCAGAGCAGTTGCGGGCGCGTCCATTCGAGCACCCCCTCGCGCCGCATCGACAGCGCCGCGAAGAGGCGCAAATCGTCGGGGCCGAGCCGCCCGAACGCGAACGTCCGCACCGCCTCGATCGCCTCCGGCGTCCCGATGTGCAGCAGCAGCGTCACCGCGTTCGCCGACGCGATCTCATCCCCCAGCCAGAGCGTCAGGTAGAACGACGGCAGGAACGTCGGCGCGCCGTTCAGCAGATCCTGCAACTGCCCCTGCCGCGCCGTCTTGTCCTCCGCCAGCGTCAGGTCGTCAAGGATGCGGTCAAGCTCCTTCGCCACCCGGTCGATCACCTTCGGCGGCGCGAGATCCGCCGGGCTGAGCGCCGAGAAGCGCCGCCCGGGCGGCGTCTCGCTCAGCTGTAGCGCCTCGGTCATCCGCGCGGCGAGCGGGTCCCCCTCCATCTCCTTCAGGATCGCCAGCGCGCCCGGCTTCCGGTTCACATTCGCCAGCGCCGCCGCCAGCATCAGCATCCCATTGCCGCTCAGCGTCTCGCGCGGGCGCGGCTCCAGCGCGCCGATCACCCGCTCATCCTGCTCCAGCAGCGCGAACGCATCCGCCGCCCGCTCGAAATCGAAGCGCACCGCGTCAGCATCGCTCGTCGCCTGCCCATTCGCCGCCTGCACCTGCGCCCAGAGCCGATCCGCGTGTACCAGCGCCTCGGCGCGTCGCCCCGTGATCGTCAGGAAGCGCACCAACCCCGCCTGCGCGTGCAGATCATCGGGATCGGTCGCCAGAATCCCCTCCGCCGTGCTGATCGCCGTGTCAGTATTGCCCAGCAGGAACTGGCAGAGCGCCAGATTGTTCCTCGGCGCGGTCCACTTCGGCATGATCCGCGCGGCGTCGCGGAAGAGGCGCGTCGCGCCGAGCGCATCCTCCTCCTCCATCTGCCGCAACCCGCGCTCCAGCAGCAGACCCGCCCGCTCCGCCTCGGCGGCCGGCACGCCATGCTGCTCGCCCAGGTCCGCGACCGCCGCCTCCAACCCCTCGCGCAATTGCTCCAGCTGGTCGGCATCCGGGTCGTCGGCATCCTCCGACAGATAGCGCCGCAGCGCCCGCAACGCGTGGACGATCCGCCCCTGCATCTGGTACACGCCGGTCAGCAGCCGCCAGAGGCTCGGATCGCCCGGATCGAGCCGCTGCGCCTCCTCCCAGCGCTCCCCCGCGCTCGCCAGATCGCCGATCTCGGCATACGCCGTGCCGAGCAACTTGTAGAGAATCGGCTCGCGCGGGTGCTCCTCGCGCAGCGCCTCTAGAATGATCAGCGCCTCGACGAAACGCCCCATGTCGATCATGCGGGCCAGCTCGTTGATCGTCTCGTTATTGAGCGGCGGGAGCTGCGCCGGGTCGATCATCGACCCCGCCCGTCGCTCCTGCTTCCGCTTCGCCATGCCGGTCTTCCTTCCACGAAAAACGCATCGCAATAAGGCCAAGTGTACCACGGACACAGCTGCCAACTAGAATTCGGCCCGCTGTCCTTTGCCGCCAGAACCCCGGTCAAGTGTTCGGTGTATACTCATTGTGAGCATACCTAACCTGGGCGGCGATGCATGCGCGATGTTCAGCCCGGCAGGCACCGAAGAGGATAGCGACATGCTGGCGACGAGCGAGCGAGAGCAGGGTACCGAGCGGCTGATGGAACCCGGACGCGGTGTCTACGACACTCACCGGGCAGCTGCCCTTTCCGGAGTCCCCGCTTCAACGTTGCACTACTGGGCGCGCACCGGGCTCTATGCGCCGTCGATCGCTCCAGGGCCACGCACCCGCCTCTGGTCGTGGGCCGATCTCCTCGCGTTGCGCGCGATCGACTGGTTCCGCAAAGGTGACGAATCGCGTGCTCGGGCCAGTGTCGCCACAATCCGCCTTGCCCTCGTAGAACTGGAACATGCCGGGTATTTGCGCGATGAGCTCGCTCGTATCCTGGCGATTTCCGGTACCGACGGCAAACTCTACCTCCAACTGCCGGATCGCACCGTTCAGGCACAGCCTGGCGGGCAATACCTGATTGAGGGCATGCTACCGCTTGTCGCTCCTTATAGGAGTGCTCCCGATCTTCTCCAGCCTCGCCCCCTCTTGCGGATTATCCCAGGCAAACTCCATGGCGAGCCGCACATCGTCGGCACACGCATCCCCTCAATGACGATCGGCGGTCTGGACGACGCCGGGTTCGATCTGGAGCAGATCCGCGCAATGTATCCCGACGCTACCCCGGACGCACTACGCGAGGCTATCGCCTTCGAGCGGTCGTTGATTTCCCCGACTGCTGCGTAGCGAGTTACTTCGATGCACTTCGTGCGCGATCAAAACTTCCCATTCCAGGCGACGGGGCTTCCCTGGCCACGCGGCGTCGAGGTAAGTTCGCTCCAAACCATCGCCCCGGAGTTCACCCGCGATCATGACGACTGGGAGATCTTTCGCGCACTCCAACGGCGTGGCGACGTAGACGGCTTCATCACCAACGATTCCAGCCTCCTCTATTTGCCGCGCGAGATGGTGATGCTATCGCACACGCGTCTCACACTGGTCGTGACCGACGCGCTTGGCCATGATCCGCTCGGTGCAACGGGCTTGCTCATGCTCCACCTGCCGCAGATCGCGAAGCAGTCACACCCAGTTCCGCGCATTTACGTCCTCAAGCGCCCTGGCCTGCACCTGACCAGACTTCGCGCGCACATCGACATCCTCGCCGCGCGGGAAGGCATTCCTGGGAATGCCCTAATGAACCGCGAACTTGCTGAGATTGCTCGCATTCCGTAATTGACCAGTAAGTATTACGCATCCCCCTCACTCGAAACCGCAAGGGCACATCCGCGCGATCAGAACTGGCGTCGATCTTGCACTTGTGCCGCAGGATAACGACGCCGCACTCCGGCGAGCGACGAGGGAGGACCCAATGGCAGGCAGCAGCAACATGACCATGGTGCGGGCCGAGCACCAGGCGCGCGAATCGGCCCGCAAGGCCAGCCCGTGGCTAATCGGCCTCGGGCGTTTGGGGCACGCGGCGAAAGGCGTGGTCTACCTCCTGATCGGCGCGCTCGCGGTGCAAGTCGCGCTCGGTCGCGGCGGCGAGATGACCGACACCAAAGGCGCACTCGTCCGTATCGCCCAGGCCCCCTTCGGACGCTTCCTCTTGATCGCCATGGCCGTCGGGATCGCCGGCTTTGTGCTCTGGCGCGCACTCCAGGCGCTCCTCGACACCGACAACGAGGGGACCGACGCCAAAGGGCTTGCCACGCGCCTTGGCTACGTCGGCAGCGCCGTCGCCTACACCACCCTCGCGCTCAGCGCCGTCCAACTGCTCCGCACCGGCAGCGCCGGGAAGAACACCACGCAATCGACCCAGGACTGGACCGCGAAACTGCTGGACAAACCCTTCGGCCAGTTCCTCGTCGGCGTGGCTGGCCTCGTCGTCATCGGCCTCGGCGGCTACCAGCTCTACAAAGGCGTCAAAGCTAAATTCCGCGAAGACCTCGAACTCGGCAAACTCGGCCCGACCGAGAACAACTGGGTCACGCGCCTCGGCCAACTCGGCCACATCGCGCGCGGCCTCGTCTTCGGCCTGATCGGCCTCTTCCTGATCGTCGCCGCCCTCCACCACAACCCCGACGAAGCGCGCGGCATCGACAGCACCCTCGCCACCCTCGCCCAGCAACCCTTCGGCCCCTGGCTCCTCGGCGCTGTCGCCCTCGGCTTCGTCGCCTACGGCCTCTACATGTTCGCCGAAGCCCGCTACCGCCGCATGGTCGTCACCTAATCCCACACCACCATCTATCGGCCAGCCCCTACCCCTCTCCTGCTACGAGAGGGTGGCCGCCGCAACGGCCGGGTGCAGTCCAACCCACTGAGCACTGAGCACTGAGCACTGAGCACTCGGCACTTGGCACTCGGCACTTCACTTAAACGCCACCACCCCAAACGCCTCCTGCCGCCGGTCCACCCGCGCGAACCCCGCCTCCTTCAGCCGCCGCACCACCCCGCGCGCGATCCCCGCGCCCGCCTTGCTCTCCAGACTCCCGATGTAGTGGAAGAGCCGACCATTCCGGCGCAGCACCCGGTACAACTCGCGGTAAAACGCGCCCGAATAGAGCTGCCCCGCCAGGCTGAACACCGGCGGATCGTGAATAATCCGCGTGAACGACTCATCCGGCAGCCCCGGCAGCACCTCATACGCATCGCCGATCACCTGCCGGATCTTCGGATCGGCGAACAACGCCCGCGACCACGGATTGCGCCGCGCGATCGCCAGCGTCGTCGGATCGATCTCGATCGTCACCACCTCCTCCACCTGCGGCGACTTCGCCGCCTCGATCGCCGTATAGCCCAGCCCGGTGGAGGTATCGAGCACCCGACCCCGCAGCGGCGCGGCGGCGCGCACCTTCGTCAGCGTGTCGCGCATCGGATCGGTCCCCTTGATCCGGTGCATGCTGAACCCGCCGATCAGCAGCGTCGGCGCACCCGCCGTCGGGAAGAGGCTGTAATGGCGACTCATCGCCTCCGAAAACTGCCCGATCCGCTCGATCGTGCCCTCCGCCAGCAGCGCGAAGCACGCCGTCTCCTCCCCGGCGATCTCCTCCACATCCGCCCAGGCCAGCACCCGCCCATCCGGCAGCCGCACCCCCTCGTCTCCCAGACCGAGCACCACCGTGCTCAGCCCAAGATCGAGCGTCGTCGTCGCCGTCGAGAGCCCCGCCGCCCGCGCATCGAGCAACGTCCGCGCCTGCGCCCGCGAAAGTACCTCTGGCTGCTCGTCCGTCGGCATTGCTTCCCACACCCTCCGCGCCGCGCATCCTACCGCCAGGGAGACTACTGGCGGGCCACTCCTGCCGCAGACGGTCATCCCCTAGCAGGAAAGTACTACACCCAACGGCGTAATTTCCGACTTAAGCAGGATATTCGCCCGCCAGATCGCCCGCTATGATCTGGTCAGCGAGTTGTTGTTGACATTCGCCTCGCCCGCGCGGCGTGCGGGCTCGCAATGCTCAGGCCCGTGCCGCCAGCGGGCCGGACAATCCCTGTGGTGCGCGCCGTGCGTCCCCGGGATGAGGGAAAAGCTTGATGATCACCGCCGTTGATCTGAATTGCGACATGGGCGAAGGCTACGGCCCCTACGCCTACGGCAACGACGAGGCGATGCTCGACTTCGTCAGCTCCGCCAACATCGCCTGCGGCTTCCACGCCGGCGACCCCCGCCTGATGGGCGAGACCGTCGCGCTGGCGATCGAGAAGGGCGTCGGCGTCGGTGCCCACCCCAGCTTCCCCGACCGCGTCGGCTTCGGGCGGCGCGACATGGTGATGACGCCCGACGAAATCTCCACCGACCTCCTCTACCAACTCGGCGCGCTCGACGCCTTCTGCCGCAGCGCCGGGACCACCCTGCGCCACGTCAAGCCCCACGGCGCGCTCTACAACCGTCTCGCCGTCGACAACGCCCTGGCGAAGGCCGCCGCGCAGACCCTCGCCCTCTATCGCCGCGACCTCGTCCTCGTCGGCCTGCCCAACTCCGCCATCGAGCGCGCCGCGCACGCCGTCGGCGTCCCCTTCGCGCGCGAGGGCTACGCCGATCGCGCCTACAACCCCGACGGCACCCTCGTCTCCCGGCGCGTCCCCGGCGCGGTCATCACCGACCCCGCCCAGGTCGCCCGCCGCGCCGTCCGCCTCGCCCTGCGCGGCAAGGTCGCCACCATCACCGGCGACGAGATCGACCTGCCGATCGACACCATCTGCCTCCAGGGCGACAGCGACATCGGCGTCGAACTGGCCGAGACCATCCGCGACGCCCTCTCCGCGAGCGGCGTTGCCGTCATCCCCGTCAGCGATGTCCTCTCCCTCAAAGCCCGCCCCGGCCGCCAGGGCGAACGCGCCCCCATCGACGCCATGCTCCCCAACTACAACCTCAATCGGTAAGCACCAGGTAACCAGTAACGAGGGCCGAAGAACGGTTGAAAGGTTCGAAAGTTCGAAAGTTCAAATGCCACCGCCCCAACCTTCGAACCTTCGAACCTTCGAACCGTCTCTCCTCGTTACTCGTTACTCGTTACTCGTTACTCATCCCTCATTCCTCGTCACCCCCTCCCCTAGCTCCCTCAGATACTGGTACGTATAAATCCCCGTATTGTGCCCGTCATACCAGATCGGCATCACCGCGTAATGCCCCACCTGCTGCAAATCGACCAACTCCGTCTGCTCCGGCGTCAGCCGATCCGTAAAATCGAGCTCCCCCGGCCGCCCCATCTCCCCCCGGCACTGCGCGCAGGGACAGGCCCAGCGCAGCTGCTCGAAGTCATAGACACTCTCCACCCCATCGGCCCACTCGATCCGCAGCAACCGCGTATCGACATCGGCGGTAATCGCCACCGGTTCGGGCATCGTTCGGCCCATCCTCGTGCCCCCGCAACCTAAAGCGCCAAGCGCCCCCACACGTCCGACGCCACACCCGCATCGCATCGCCCCAGTATAGCCTGTCCGCCACATCCCCCTCCGCCGCAGCCCACGCGGTGGCTGATAACCGCGAGCCGTGGGTCAACCTGACCCGCGCCGGGTACCCGCTTGCGGGTGGGGTTTCGTGGCCCGCAGGCCCCAGTCGCGGGTTCAACCGCCGATGCACCATTCTCAATCGCCAACGTACTTCCCACGGCAAACTGACGACTACTCATCCCCAGCCGACCCGCCTCATCGAGTCCGCGCAGGCGGACTTTGCGGACCCCGCAGGGTCCTTCGGCCGGGATTTCAATCCAACGGCAAACCCCACCCTCGCCACCCACCTTCACCATCCTGCTACCATTACCCCAATCGCGCCTCCACACCGCGACCCGAGTAACCGCCAGCGCACCACCGAAAGGCCCCCCATGCCAACAGCCGAACAACTCCTCGGCCTCGCCGCCGTCCATCGACTCATCACCTCCCTCGAACAAGCCGCCCCCGGCCTCCCACTCACCGCCCTGCGCGAATGCGCCGCCACCCTCGCCCCCAAAGCCTTCCGCGAGCGCGTCGATGCCACCCGTGACGCCCTCCTCGCCGACCTCCCGGCCGACTACGACCAATTCGCCGCCATCATCCGCACCGCGCTGCGCGATCCCCACTTCACCGGCTGGCTGATCGCCCCCGTCGCCGAAGCCGTCACCGCCCGCGCCCTCGCCGCGTCACACCCCACCACCTTCGACGCCGGCCTCGCCCTCCTCGCCGACCTCACCCCGCGCTTCACCGCCGAGTTCGCCATCCGCCCCTTCCTCGCCGCCGACCTCGACCGCACCCTCGCCACCGTCCTCACCTGGACCACCCACCCCGACGAGCATGTGCGCCGCCTCGCCAGCGAAGGCACCCGGCCGCGCCTCCTGGCGCAGCAGGTCCCCACCATCCTCGCCCGCCCCGACTCCACCCTCCCCATCCTGCACGCCCTCTACCGCGACCCCTCCGAATACGTCCGCCGCTCCGTCGCCAACCACCTCAACGACCTCAGCCGCGCCCACCCCGACCTCACCGCCCAAATCGCCACCCGCTGGCTGTCCAACCCCGACGAAAACACCACCCGACTTGTCCGCCACGCCCTTCGCACCTTGATCAGCAGGCCACCCGCACGCCCTCGCCCTTCGGCTTCACCCCGCTCCCCGGACTCATCATCTCCGGCCCGCGCCTCGCCATCACCACCGTCTCCGTTGGCGACCCCCTCACCTTCGATTTCACCCTGAAAACCGCGACGCAGCGCCGTCCTCGTCGCCATCGACTACATCATCTACCACCAGAAAGCCAACGGCACCCAGACACCCAAAGTCTTCAAACTCACCACCAAAACCCTCGCCCCCGGCGAATCAATCACCCTCGCCCGCAAACACTCCTTCAAACCGATCACCACCCGCACCTACCACCCCGGCGAACACGCCCTCGCCCTCCCAGATCAACGGCACCCCCCACCACCCCCACCCCCTTCCACCTCCTCACTCCCGAATAATTACCTCCACCACCATCCCTCGGATTGCACACTCACCCTCTCCTGCGAGGGAGAGGGGGCCGCCATAGCGGCCGGGTGAGGTCCGCGGCCTGCGCCCAGCACCCGCCTTCACCCTAGCCACCCGCGTCCCCAGAATCCCAAACCCTCTCCTCCTCGGGGGAGGGTCGCCGCCGCAGCGGCGGGGAGGGGTCAATGCCTCCGCCGAGCACTCTCTTCGTCATCCTCACACTCCGTCCACCACCCCCTCTCCTCGTGGGAGAGGGGGTGCCGCCCGCAGGCGGCGGGGGTGAGGTCCGTCCCCTCGTCACTCGTTACTCGTTACTACTATCCGACTATCCGACGCCCGACTGCCCGACTCGTTCCTCCCAAACACCACCAAATTAATCCACTTCATCGCATCCTCCCGCCGTCGCGGCGGATCGCCCGGACGCCAGAACGCCACCCCAAAGCCAAAATACTTGAACCCCACACTACCGACTGGCAGCATCAAATCCCCTCAGAAAACGCTCACGCGGAATATCGTGCCCCAACGCCGCCAGCGCATCGCGATACACCAGCGCCTCATCCCGCTGAAATAATTCGGCAGGATCAGTATAGAGCGGCCCATACCGCGCCTGCTCCCAGTCAATAATCGCCGCGTGCCCATCCCGTGAGCGCACATGATCCCCGTGGAAATCGGCGTGAATCAGCGTCAGCGCATCCCCTCCCACAACGTCGCCATCTCACGCACAAAACGCGCGGCAGCCTCCTCCATCGCCATCCCGTCATATCAGCAAACTGCGCCCACCAGATCGCCCCCTTCCTTCGACTCACGCACGCGCCCGTACCAATCGGTATACCCCTCGCCATGCAAGAGATACCGCCAGATAGTACGCCAGCACCCCTGCACAATCTTCTCGGCGAAATAGCTCGGGTCGGCGCGCGGCAGCCAGGCAAGCTTCTCCCCCCGACCCAACGCCGCATGATGAATCCCCGCCAGCGCGCGAGCCGCCGACGCCGCCCGCTCCTCCCTCGGCGGCGCATCGCCGACATGCTCCATCGCCACCAGTTCGGGACCATCGTTCTCAGATCGCGTGTCAGGCTACGCGGCACCGCCAACCCGCGCCCACCCAGCCACGCAAGCACGCGCCGCTCGATCAACCCCGCAGGTTTGCGACGACCGCCACCTCGACCTGGCCTCGCCCGCGCTCATAGCTGGCATCGTAGTAGCGCAATGTCGCGCCAGAATACCCCTTGCGCCCCACTCGCGCGCTCCCGCAGCTCCACCAGCCGCCTGCCCGGTGTGAACGTGGACGCGACGTTCCTCGATTAAGCGCACGCTCCTCGCCCAACCTACCTCCTACTCCTCGGCGGGCTTCGGCTGCGGACGCCACCGTCCGACGCCAGATCGCGCGCAAACGGCGCATTCCCCGCCGTCAACCCCCCATCCACCGGAATCGTCGCCCCCACTCAGCCAGGACGCCTCATCCGAGGCCAGGAACAGCGCCGCATTCGCGATATCTTCCGGCCTCCCGATCCGCCCCAGCGGATACCAGCTCGTCAGCCGCTCCACAAACCCCGGATTGTTCGCGAAATGCGCCTCCCACCCCGGCGTGCGGATCGTCCCCGGACAGATGCAATTGCGCGAATCCCGTACTGCCCATACTTGATCGCCAGATTCTGCGTGAAATTCACCAATCCCCTTCGCGGCGGCATATCCCTCCTCACCAATCCCGAACAGCCCATTCACCGACGAAATATTGACGATTGCCCCGCCCCCCGCTCTGATCATCTGCGGCACAAACGCCTTCGCGCACAGATACGCACTCTTCAGCACCACATCAAAATTCCGATCCCCAGGTCTCCCTCATCAATCTCGCGAATATCGTCCCCAAACGACCGCCCACTATTCATCAAAAATATCCACCTGCCCGAACGCCCCAGCGCCCGCTCCGCCACCCGCCACTCCCCGCCGCCAGCGACATCCATGAACCCCGATCGCCTCCCCCCAGCCGCCACAATCCGCGCCGCCACCTCCTCCGCCCGCTCCGCAATCACCATCCCCCACCACCACCCGCGCCCCCCCCTCGCAAACCGCCCCGCCGTCGTCCCCCAATCCCCCGGCCCCCCACCCCCCGTAATCACCGCCACCTTCCCCGCCAGCCGCATCGCTCACCCCCAACACTGAAGTCACACCCACAAACCGGCACACCCCTGCCGCGCGCCCGTTCGGTAGGGGCGGGTCTCAGACCCGCTCTCGTCGGAACAGCACTAACCTCAACCTTCACCACCCGCTCCCCGAGTACCCCACCCTCTCCTCATCAGGGAGGTCGCCGCCAGCGGCGGGGTGGGGTCTACCTGGGCGACGGCAATCGACTCGTCCCCGCGATCCCTCCCCCTTTGGGGGAGGGTCGCTGCCCGCAGGCAGCGGGGAGGTCGTCCCTCCCCTTACGACTTACGACTTACGCTCTCACGTCCCCGTCCACGTTCACACCAACCCGCAACACCACCTCCCCCACCGACCCAAACACCCCCACTCCCAATAAACAACCGCTTCAAATCGTACCCCGCCACATCCTTAATCGCCTTACTCCCAAACGTCGCCACCGGCCCATCCGGCAACGCCGCCGTCACCGCCAGCAACGCCGCGCGCACCTCCGCGCGATGCTCACCGCCACCAACCAACTCCCCCACCGTCGCCTCACCGCCCGGCAACGCCACCCGATATCCCTGCGCCGTCAACCTCGTGTGCAGCGCATCAAGCCGCATCGCCGTCCCAACCGTCACCGTCAAATTCGCCCCATCGAGATCGAACGCTTCCCCATCCCCGATCGCCACCTCCGGCAAAGCCCCCGCCGCCACCTTCCCGCCATCCCGCCGCGCATCGAGCGCACCGCGCACCGCCGCCGCAAATCGCGGCAACTCAGGCTCACCCGGCACCGGCGGCGGCAACAGCACCCCCGGATTCAGCAACCCCGCCGGATCGAACGCCCCTTTCACCGCGCGCATCGCCGCCAGCTCAGCCCGGCCAAAATAATCGGCCATATCGCCCAGCTTCTCGCTGCCGACCCCATGCTCGCCGGTGATCGTCCCGCCCAACTCCAGCGCCGCCGCCGCCAATTCCCGCTCGGCCAGCGCCATCGCCGCCTGCCCAGCCGGATTGGCCCGGTCGTAGAGCACGATCGGGTGGATATTGCCATCCCCCGCGTGCCCCAGCGTCGGAATCAGCAACCCCTGCCGCTCCGCAATCGCCGCCACCCTCCGCTGCATCTCCGGAATCCGCTCGCGCGGCACCGTCGTATCGCAGATGAAATAGCCCATCCCGCTTGCCAGCAGCGCCTGCGCCCCCTGCCGCCGCCCGCGCCACAGCGCCGCGCTCGTCGCCGCATCATCCGCCCGGCGCACCTCGCGCGCCCCGCGCCGCAAAATCGCCTCCGTGGCCGCCAGATCGCGCGCCACCTCATCCGCGTCGCCGTCGATATCGATCAGCAGCACCGCCGCCGCATCGGCCGGATACCCCGTCCGCTCATAGCGCTCGAACAGCACGATCGCCGTGTTGTCGCAATACTCCAGCGCCGCCGGGACCACCCCCGCCGCGATAATCGCCGACACCGCCCGCGCCGCCGCGTCGGCATCGTCAAACACCGCAAGCAGCGTCCGCGTCACCGCCGGCAGCGGCAGCAAATTCAGCGTCGCCCCGGTCACAATCCCCAGCGTCCCCTCCGACCCGATCACCACCCCCAGCAGATCTGGACCCGCATCGCTCGCCGCCAGCCGCAGACTCTCCCCGCCGATCAGCGCGCACTCCACCCCATTCACATGGTGGACCGTCACCCCATACTTCAGGCAATGCGGCCCGCCCGCATTCTCCGCAATATTGCCGCCAATCGACGAGAACGCCGCCGACGCCGGGTCGGGCGAGTAATAGAGCCCATGCGGTGCCAGCGCCTTCTGCAACTCCCCATTAATCAGCCCCGGCTCCACCACCGCCTCGCGCCGCTCCGGGTCAATCGTCACCACCCGATTCATCGGCCGCAAATCGAGCATGATCCGCTCGGGCGTCGGCAGAAATCCCGCGCTCACATTCGTCCCCGCCGCGCGCGGCACCACCGGCACCCCATGCCGCGCCGCAAACCGCAGCGTCTCGCGCACCACCTCCGCGCTCGTCACCCGCACCACCGCGCCCGGCACCCCGCGCAGCGCCCAGAAATCCTGCCCATACGCAGGCAGCTCCCCCGCCTCCGCCACCACCGCCCCCGCCGGCAACACCCCCCGCAAATCCGCCACCAGCGCCGCAACACTCATCTCACCCTCACCCCGACCGCTTGAACCCCGAAAAGAACGACAAACCGCCAAGACGCCAAGAACGCCAAGAACGAAGAAAGAAGGGCGAAGGGAGAATGGCGCAGGGCAGATCCCTCGCGTCCCTGCACCTACGCTCAGATCGCCACCATGGACGCCACACGCCCCACCCCTGTCATTCTGCGCGCAGCGAAGAATCCGTCCCCTCCCCTCTCTCTTCTCTCCACTCTCCTCACTCTTCGTCTTGGCGTCCTCCGCGTCCTCTGCGGTTAATTCGTCCCTTCTTGCGTCCTCGTCTCCGTGTCCTCTGTGCCCTCTGTGGTTGTATCCGTCCTCTCTCGTCGTCTCTGCGTCGTTCTCTGCGTCTCTGCGTCTCTGCGGTCTTCTCTCCTCGTCCTTGGCGTTCTTGGCGACCTTCTTGGCGTCTTGGCGGTTCAATAGTCTCTCTAAGGGGTAGCAAACGGTGAGCATCTACGAACGCCTCGGCCTGCGACCGATCATCAACGCGCGCGGCACCCACACCCGGCTCGGCGGTTCCCTGATGTCGCCGGAAGTGCTCGACGCGATGCGCGAAGCGGCCGGAGCCTACATCGTGCTCGAAGAATTGCAGGAGCGCGCCAGCGCGATCATCGCCCGCGCGACCGGGGCAGAGGCGGGCATGGTCACCGGCGGCGCGGCGGCGGGCCTCCTCCTCGCCACCGCCGCCTGCATCGCGGGCGAGGACCCGGCCAAGATCGCCCAACTCCCCGACACCACCGGCCTGAAGGGCGAGGCGTTGTCCACCTTCAGCACGACATATCCCTGTTGCGCCAGAAACTGCGCCCGCAGATCGATCGTCAGCCCCCAGAAATCCTGCACCATCTGCGCGTGCGGCCCACCATACACCGACACTGATCAGCGGATACCGCTTTCCATCTGGCCAGCACCGGCGGCGCATAGATCGCCGCGTGCAACGTCGCGCCATCCTCGGTCTGGAACGTCGTCACCCGGCACCGCAGCCCCAGCGCGCCTCGGCCGTCGCCGCCTCGTCCGCGAACAGCGTCGCGACCTCCCCGTTCCCTTCCAACCGCCGCAACGTCACCGTCGGCGACGCCCCCCAGGTGCGACCAGTTATCGACATACAGCCCGGTGCTCGGCGAGACCACCGTCGCCAGCCCGCCCCCTCCGTGATCCGCTCCACCGGCCCGCCGTCGAGCGAAACCCGATACAGGTGGCGCTCAATCGCCGACTCGCGCGTGCCGTGGAAATAGACCACCCGATTCGCCTCATCCACCGCCGCCACATCGGTCACCACCCACTCGCCGCTCGTCAGGTCGTGCAAGTGCCGCCCGCTGGCGTCGTGGATCGCGAGGTGCTGGAACCGACCGCTCATTCCCCCAGAGAATCTCTCCCGCTCTTCAGGTAGCGCGTGTCGTTGTCGAGATTGATCCAGGGCTCGCCCTGGTCCGCGATCAGCAGCGCCGCCTCATCCGTCGCCGGATCGAGCGCCATCAACCGAATGCTCCGCTGGTCGCGCGGCTGAATCTGCGCCGCGAGCGACCCATCCGGCCGCCACGCCACCCGCGCCAGATACTCATCGTCACCCGCGCCCAGATCGAGCCAGTGTGTCGCCGCCGCATCATCCAGCCCAACGATCCCGGATCTTCACCCGCGCATTCGGCTTCCCGGCGAACGGATAGCGGTGCTCCTCGATCAGCGGCTCATCGCGCCCCTGGATGCACGATCAGGTACATCGGGAATATGCGCGCTTATCCGCCTGCTCGTAGGCGATCGACGCCCCATCAGGACTCCACCAGAACCCCTCGCGCCGCCCCATCTCCTCCTGCGCGATATACTCGGCCACCCGTTTGTACCCCATTCCCGCGCCGCTGCTCAACTGCTTCGGCTCGGCGCTCCCATCGGTCGGCGCAACCCACAATTCGTCATCGCGCACGAACGCCACCCGCGCCCCATCTGACTCAGCTTCGCATCGAGCGCCCCCTCCGTCCCCGGCAACTGCCGCAGCGCCTCATCGCCGCGCGCCACCCACAGCGCCCCGCCGATCGGCACCAGCAGCACCAGTTCCCCCGCCTCCCCCACCTTGAGGAACTGGTAATCGGTCCTCCCTCTCGCGCAACCGGGCGCGCTCCCGGCGCAACTGCCCTCAATCGAAAACTCCCCCTCCGATGCAGCGGCCTCATTTCCCGTTAACTGCCGCCGCTCGCCACTGGCGAGGTCATAGCGCCACAACTGCTGCAACAGCGTCCCCGCGCCACTGAACAAATAGGTAATCGCCTTGCCATCCGGCGAGAACTCCATCCGGCGCGGCGCATTCAGCCCCGGCCTCGGGTGCCGCGCCACATCAGCCAGACTCAACTGCGCAAACGGCTTCACCATCACCACTCCCCTGCAACGAATCTGCGGTTATCTCGGGCGCATCATAGCACCCTCCCCGGCGCAGCCAGGGAAATGAACGCAACATGCTCATACCAGGGTTGCTGCCTCATGCGACAACATGTCCGCGCGCCATCGGCGCACTCACGCGCGGCGACCCCAGGCCGTGAACATCACCGGCGTGCTAATCGCAAAATCAGGGTCGTCGAGCAGCGCGAGCATCCGGTCGAGTTCCGCCGCGTCGATCAACCCGGCCGCGACCGCCTCCTCCCGGATCTGCCCAAAATTCGCCGCGAAGAGTCGCGCACCCGCAGACCCGCCCGGGTGGATCCCCACCTGCCCCTCCATCCGGCCTCCTGCAACCCGAGCGCCCGGAATGCCCGGATAGAGTCCGCGCCCCAACCTGCCGCGAGACCGCGCCTCACCCGCAGTTCCTCCAGCGCCGCGAATGCCCGGAGCGCTGTCGTGGTATCAGTCGGGTCTTCCACCGCATAGGTGCGCTCGGCAATCAGCGGCCCATCGAAGTCCTCGATCACCAGCCAGACGTGGGGACCGATGGCGAGTGGCCGATGTTGCTGCGCCGGGCGCAGGAGGGCTTTCGCTGCGAGCAGGTGCTGACGGAGGGGCTGGAGTTCGAGACGGCGGATCGCTTCCCGGATGAAGTGGCGCGGGCGGGCGGGCTGGCGGCGTGGAACGCGGCGCGCGACCGCGAGGCCGACCGCTGGGTCTTCAGGACGCGGCTGGCGGGGGATATCGTGGCGGGGGCGCTGCGCGCGGCGGGGATCGGAGACGGGGCGGCATGAGTGACGCGACCGCAGCGGAATTGCTGATCCGCCGCGCGACGCGGGCGGATGTCCCGGCGATTGTGCGGCTGCTGGCCGACGATGAGTTGGGTCGGCAGCGCGAGAACGCGGCGGAGCCGTTGCCGGAGTCCTATTTTGCGGCGTTTGCGGCCATCGACGCCGACCCGCGCCAGGAGTTGGTCGTGGTGGAGCGGGCGGGCGAGGTGATCGGGACGCTGCAGCTGACCTTCCTGCCCTATCTGACCTACCAGGGCGGCGTGCGGGCGCAGATCGAGGCGGTGCGCGTGGATCGCCGCTACCGCGACCTCGGGATCGGCCAGCGGCTCTTCACCTGGGCGATCGGGCGGGCGCGGGCGGAGGGCTGCCACCTGGTGCAGCTGACGACGAACGCCAGCCGGGGCGATGCGCAGCGTTTTTATGAGCGCCTGGGATTCGTGCCGTCGCATGTTGGGATGAAGCTCGATTTGACCACCTCCACCGACTCCGCCAACTCGTAGGGGCGCGTCGCGACGCGCCCTCGCGGGGACGGCGCTCGCACCGTCTGTAGCCACACCCCGCCCAACGCCCGAAGGAGGTCTCACCATGACCACCCGCATCCCCTACCACCCGTCAAAGTCCCCTGTTCACGGGGGATTGAGGGGGCCAACCCCGCCCCAGCCACACCATTTGCCATGCATCACCCCGTTAAAGTCCCCCCAGGATTGGGGGGATGGAGGGGGGCCTCCCCGCACGCCCACGCCACCCGCATCACCCCACCAGGCGAAGAAAGAAAAAAGTGAAAATGCAAAAACAAACCTACTTTTCACCCCGTACGCGTGTAATTCACTTACACGCGTACACGTAACTCACTTTCACCGCTCCCCGCACCCGATCCACCAGCCCTATCACATCCAGGGGTACCACATCCCCGCGCCACGCAATGTGCCGGTCCGGCCGCGACAGCACCAACTTCTCCCGATAGATCGCCCCTGCCTCCTCCGCGCCCACATCAAGGAGCTGCAATGGCACCCCACGCTCCCCCGCCGCCGCCAGCAACGCCCCCACCTCCACCGCCGGGTCGAAGCGCAGCAGCGTATACTCCGGCCCCAGCGCGTCATACAGCGACCGCCCATCCCGCAACCAGAGGTGCGGCGTCCGGCACCCCGGCACCGTCGAAGTCGTAAAGCTCCCCATCGTATAGGGCGGCTGTTGCTCCCCGTCATACGCGATCAGCGGCGAGTTATCGTAGTAGTACCCGAAGTTCAGCCCCGCCGCGCAATACTGCTGCACATTCAGGTCATACGTCGCCCGCCCGAGCGCCGCCCGCGCCGCCTCACCCTCCGGCGTCTCGTCCTCGATCTCCGGCGGCACCGCCCGGCGCTGCTTCGCCGCCGCGTGCGCATAGTTCATCGCAAAGTGCGACACCTGCTCCGTGATCGGCAGCCGCTCCCGCTCATACGCCTCCAGGATCGCCGCCCCTCCCCACCCATTGATGCTCGCCGCCAGCAGCCACGCCAGATTCTCCGCATCGGCCAGCCCCGCATTCATCCCGTAACCCGCATACGGCACCCACAGGTGCGCCGCATCCCCGCAGATGAAGACCCGTCGGTCCCTGAACCGGTCCGCCACCAGCCGCCGCCCGAACCAGTCCTCCTTGCTGATCACCTCGTACTCGAAGTCATCCCCCACCCCCAGGATCGTCCGGAGCGCCCAGTCCCGGTCCACCGCGTCGAAATCCGCTTCCCCCTCGCGCAGATAGTTATGCACCAGCCACGTCTCGCGCCCATCGATCGCGTAGACCGTGCCGCTCCGTCGCGGATTGAGCGAGATATTCCCCCACGCGGGCACTGTCGTCAGCATAGCGAGCAGCTGCGGCGCGCGGATATGCGTCGATTGCACCCGCTGGATCACCGTGTCCCCCTGCAGCCGCGCCCCGATCTGCCGCCGCACCTCCGACCGCCCCCCGTCGCACCCGACGAGGAAGCGCGCCGCCACCCGCACCTCCTCACCAGAGTCCAGGTCGCGCCCCGTCGCCGTCACCCCCTCGTCATCCTGAGCCAACTGCTCAAACTCCACCCGGTTGAGGATCGCGATCCCCTCCCTGGACCGCGCGTGCTCAAAGAGGATCGGCTCCAGATAAATCTGGTTGATCCGGTGCGGCGGCTCCGGCGTCGGCCACGACGTATCCGGCCCCTCCCGCGACGTATACCGGTCCCTTCGGCACGGGATCAGCACCCGCGCCAGCTCGTGCCCCACCATCGTCGTCCGAAACACGCAGTCGTGCGGATACTCCTCCGGCAACCCCGCCCCACGAATCTCCCCGACAATCCCCAGCCGCCGGAAAATCTCCATCGAGCGCGCCGCAACGTGGTTGCACTTCACGCTCGGCGGCTCCCCCGGATACCGCACCTCCAGGATCGCCACCCGCACCCCGCGCCCCGCCAGATCAAGCGCCAGCGTCAGCCCAACCGGCCCCCCACCAACGATCACCACATCCGTCTCAATAGCCCTGACCATCCCCAACCCTTCCCCGCTCAATACCCCACCACGCCCCCGGACTCTACCCCCCGAACACCACTCGGTCAAATCCCTGCCACCCCCTCCACTTGTATCATCCTGAGCGCCAGCGAAGAATCCGTCCCCCCTTCTTACGACTTACGACTTACGACTCCTCTATCCGACTACCCGACTACCCGACTACCCGACTCGTTTGACAGCCACCCCCAGTGGCGCTACCTTCCGCGCAGCGCAGCGCCACACCTAGGCAGGAGCCAATGACCGTCATCGACATGCACACCCACATCCTCAGCCAGCCCTATCTCGACCTGCTCGCCGCGCGCGGCGGGCCGGAGTACGAGGTCAAGGTGGACCGCTCGGGCGGCCCCGCCGTCCACCGCTTCGGCGCACCCTTCATGACCCTCACCCCCGGTATGTTCGACGTCCCCGCACGCTTGGCCGCGATGGACGCGGGCGGCGTCGACCTGGCCATCCTCTCCCTGACTACGCCCAACGCCCTCTGGGGCGACCGCGACACCAGCAACCTCGCCGCCCGCCTCACCAACGACTACATCGCCGACGTCTGCCGCGCCCACCCCGCCCGCTTCCGGGGCCTGGCGAGCCTCCCCTGGCAGCACCCCGCCGACGCCATCGCCGAACTCGACCGCGCCTGCGACACCCTCGGCCTCGTCGGGGTGATCACCCTGGCGAACATCAACGGCCAGTCCCTCACCGACCCCGCCTTCGCCCCAGTTTGGGAGGCGATCGACCGGCGCGGCCTCCCCGTCCTGGTCCACCCTGGTACCCCCCCCGGCGTCGAGGCGATGCAGATGCAGGAGTACAACCTCGTCGCCTCGGTCGGCTTCCTGATCGACACCACCCTCGCGCTCACCCGCATGATCTTCGACGGCTTCTTCGACCGCTACCCCCGCCTGAAGATCATCGCGCCCCACGCGGGCGGCACCCTCCCCTACGTCGCCGGCCGCCTCGACCGCTGCCACGAGCAGATGCCTGCCTGCCGCGCGCAGATCAGCGAACGCCCCTCCACCTACCTGGGGCGCATCTATTACGACGCCGTCTGCTTCAGCCCCGATGCCCTGGAACTCTGTCTGCGCGTCGGCGGTGCGCAAAACCTGATGTATGGGTCGGACTATCCCCACAACGTCGGCGACATCGCCGGGTGCCTCGCACTCGTCAATGCCCTCCCGCCCGGCGTCGTGGCGGATGTACGTGGGAGGAACGCCATCAGGCTATTCGGCTTGTAGATCGGCTCAACGTTTCCCAGCTTTTGGCGCTGCAATATGAACGCACCCTCTCAGAAGCAGCACCCCCTCTCCCTTCAGGGGGAGGGGTGCCGCCCGCAGGCGGCGGGGAGGGGTCAAAGGAGCAACCGATGTCCACCAACCTCGACACCAGCCAGATCACCGATCCCGACTTTCGCCAGCTCTGCGACTACGTCGTGGAGCGCATGGCCCGCTACACCGTGCCCGGCGTCGCCATCGGCGTTCTGCG
Source organism: Chloroflexia bacterium (assembly GCA_046328475.1). Lineage (GTDB taxonomy): Bacteria > Chloroflexota > Chloroflexia > Thermomicrobiales > CADCWN01 > CADCWN01. The sequence goes on from JAXLWN010000009.1 coordinate 52,756, forward strand.
CAATGGGCAGGAATTCACCGCCGGGTTCGGCATCACCAACGTCGAAGCCCCCGTCCCGGTCGATGGCGACACCCTCTTCCAGATCGGCTCGACCAGCAAGACCTTCACCGGCACCGTCGTGATGCGCCTGGTCGAAGAGGGCAAGCTCGACCTCGACGCCCCCATCCGCACCTACCTGCCCAACCTGAAGCTCAAGGATGAGGCGGCGGCAGCCGGGGCCACCCTGCGCCATCTCTTCAACCACACCGCTGGCTGGGTCGGTGACTACTTCGACGACACCGGCTCCGGTGACGACGCGCTCGCCAAAATTGTCGCCGACATGGCCGAGTTGGCCCAGATAACCCCCTTCGGCAAGATCTTCTCCTACAACAACGCCGCCTTCTACCTCGCCGGGCACATCATTGAGACGGTCACTGGCAAGCCCTTCGAGCAGAACGTCAAGGAGCTGATCTTCGACCCGCTCGGCATGGACCACTCCTTCTTCTTCGCCCACGACGCCATCAGCCGCCGCGTCGCCGTCGGCCACATCTCACGCGACGGCAAGTCGACCGTGGCGCGTCCCTGGGCGCTGGCCCGCGCCGCGCACGCCGCCGGTGGCATCGTCTCCACCGCCACCGACCAGCTCAAGTACGCCCGCTTCCAGATGGGGGATGGCACCACGCCGGACGGCACCCGCCTCCTCTCGCAAGCCTCCCTCACGGAGATGCAGACGCCGCGCACCCTGGCCGGGAGCGGCACCGGCGCGCTCGGCGTGACCTGGATGATCAAGACCATCAGCGGCGTCAAGACCGTGCGCCACGGCGGCGCGACCAACGGCCAACTCTCGGCCTTCGTAATGGCCCCCGAACAGGGCTTCGCGATCACCGTGCTGACCAATGGCAGCCGGGGCACCGAACTGCACAACGACGTGACGAAGTGGGCGCTGGCGCACTACCTCGACGCCGAGGAGCAGTTGCCGACCCCCCTGAACCTGGCACCCGACGCCCTCGCCGCCTACGCCGGGCACTACGACGCCGCACTCTCCTCCTACGACCTGGAGGTGCGCGACGGCGAACTCTGGGCTCAGGCGACCTCGAAGGGTGGCTTCCCACTGAAGGATTCCAAGCCCGCTGGCCCGCCCGCACCCCCATTCCGCATCGCGATCTGCGCCGACGACATGTATGTGGCGCTCGATCCCCCCTTCAAGGGCGGCCGTGGCGAGTTTCTGCGCGACGAGGACGGCTCGATCGCTTGGATGCGCCTGGGCGTCCGCATCGCGAAGCGGCAGTAATTAGCATCGCCCCTTCCCACCCGAAGGCGGCACAGGAGGAGCTAATGCCCACGAACCTCGACACGAGCCAGATCACCGACCCCGACTTCCGCCAGTTCTGCGACTACCTTGTGGGGCGGATGACCGAATACCAGGTGCCCGGGATCGCGGTCGGCGTCCTGCGCGACGGCCAGGAGTACACCGCCGGGTTCGGCATCACCAATGCCGAAGCGCCGGTCCCCGCCGATGCCACCACCCTCTTCCAGATCGGCTCGATCAGCAAGACCTTCACCGCCACGGTCGCCATGCGCCTGGTGGAAGCCGGGAAGCTCGACCTCGACGTCCCCGTCCGCACTTACCTGCCCGACCTGAAGTTGAAGGATGAGGTGGCGGCTGCCGGGGTGACTATGCGCCACCTCTTCAGCCACAACGCTGGCTGGCTCGGCGACTACTTCGACGACACTGGCTCCGGTGACGACGCGCTGACCAAAATCGTCGCCAACATGGCCGAGTTGCCGCAATTCACGCCGCTCGGGGAGACCTTCTCCTACAACAACGCCGGGTTCTACCTCGCGGGCCACGTCATCGAGACGGTCACCGGCAAGTCGTACGAGGCGAACGTCAAGGAGCTGATCTTCGACCCGCTCGGCATGGACCGCTCCTTCTTCTTCGCGCACGACGCCATCAGTCGCCGCGTCGCGGTTGGACATAATGTGATCGATGGTAAGGCGGTGGTCGCGCGCCCCTGGGCGTTGGCCCGCGCCGCACACGCGGCGGGTGGCATCGCCTCCACCGTGACCGACCTCCTGAAGTACGCCCGCTTCCAGCTGGGCGACGGTACCACGCCAGACGGCACCCGCCTCCTCTCGTCCGAATCCCTCGCAGAGATGCAAACGCCGCGCACCCCGGCTGGGAGCGGTGCGGGTGCGGTCGGCATCTCCTGGATGATCAAGACGGTCCAGGGCATAAAGACTGCGCGCCACAGCGGCGGCACGAATGGCCAGATCTCGATCTTCTTGCTGGCCCCCGAGCGCGGCACCGCGATCACCATCTTGACGAACGCCAGCCGTGGCGGTGAACTGACCACCGATGGGATCGCCTGGGCGCTGAAGCACTACCTGGGGATCGAGGAGCCCCTGCCGCAGCCCCTCGGCTTGGACGCCGATGCCTTGACCGCCTATGCCGGCACCTACGCCGCCGCGCTCACCGTCCTGGAACTGTCGGTGCGCGACGGCGATCTCTGGCTCCAGGCGATCCCGCAGGGCGGCTTCCCGAACAAGGATTCCAAGCCCTCTGGTCCGCCCCCGCCGCCGGTGCGCCTCGCCGTCTGCGCCGACGACCTGCTCTACGCACTCGATCCCCCCTTCAAGAATGCCCGTGGCGAATTCCTGCGCGGCAGCGACGGCGCGATCGCCTGGATGCGCTTCGGTAGCCGGATCGCCAGGCGACAATGACGCAGGATGCTCACGATAGTGCCGTAAGCTCCGCGTAAGATTTCCCACCTCGGCGTAAGGATTGTGCGCTATAGCATTGAGGGCGCTATTCGCACCAGTTGGCTCGCGCTTCGATTGGGCGCGGGTGGCTAGCGCCCGGCGTGAGTGGAGGAGACGAGGATGGTCAGCGCGGCGGCACAGGCAACCGACTATCTGGAGAGCGTGGAACGGATCGCGGCCGAGGTTGTCGCACCGGCCGCCATGGCGACCGATCGTGATGCCGCGTTCCCGCGCGCGGCGCTCGATGCGCTCGGGGAGGCGGGGCTGCTGGGGTTGATCAGTGCGCCCGAGGTCGGCGGATTGGGGCTGGGGCACCGGGCGGCGACGAACGTCGTCGAGCGGCTGGCGCGGGAGTGCGCCTCCACGGCGATGGTCGTCTGCATGCACTATGCGGGCGCGGCGGTGATCGAGGCACACGGGCCGCGCCCGGTGCGCGAGGCAGTCGCCGTCGGTCGGCACCTGACGACGCTCGCCTTCTCAGAGGCCGGATCGCGGAGCCACTTCTGGGCACCCGTGAGCACCGCCACCGCCGACGGCGACGCGGTGCGGCTCGACGCGCGCAAGAGCTGGGCGACCAGCGCCGGGCAAGTCGATAGCTACGTCTGGTCGAGCCTGCCGCTCGAAGCGGCGGGGGCGAGCACGATCTGGCTCGTGCCTGGTCAGGCCGATGGCCTGCGGACTGCCGGATCGTTCGACGGCCTCGGGCTGCGCGGCAACGCCTCCAGCCCCGTGACGGCGGAGGGCGTGGTCGTGCCGCGCGAGGCGATGCTCGGCCCCGATGGCGGTGGCTTCGACATCATGATGGGGATCGTCCTCCCCTACTTCCAGGTGATGAACGCGGGCTGTAGCCTCGGGCTGCTGGAGGCGGCGGTGCAGAAGACCGCCGCGCACGCGGGCGGAGCCCAGTTCCAGCACCTGGGTCAGGCCCTCGCCGATCTGCCGACGATCCGCGCCTACGTGGCGCGGATGCGGGTGAAGACCGACCTCATCCGCACCCTGCTGAACGACACCCTCGACGCGCTGGAGGGGGGCCGCGCCGACGCGATGCTGCGCGTCCTGGAGGTCAAGGCGGCGGCAGGTGAGGCGGCCACGGAGGTGACTGACCTGGCGATGCGCGTCTGCGGCGGGGCGGCGTTCCGCAAGGAGGGTGGGGTTGAGCGCCACTTCCGCGATGCCCGCGCGGCGACGGTGATGGCCCCGACCACCGATGTCCTCTACGACTTTATCGGCAAGGCTGCCTGCGGCCTGCCGCTCTTCTAACTGACGAGGCACGACCCGCCGGAGGGGGACGATGGAGACGCCAGTCAACCGGATGATCCAACTGCTGCAGACATCGTTGGGCGAGACGCTGTCCTTGCTCGCCGCGCTGACCGAGGATGACCTCGACCGCCCGTGCGATCACCCGTGCGCGATGGGCGGGACGGTGCGCGATCTGCTGACCCACAACATCGACCACGAGCGGATGCACAGCGGCCAGATCTACAGCGCACGCTACAGCCTCCAGCGTATGCAGAAGGGCGAGGTCCATCGCCCTGATGGCGGAGACGTTGCGCGCCCGCGCCGACCTGATCGCCTCCCTGATCGGCCTACCGGACGACCAACTCGACGCGCCGGTCCCTGACGACGACTGGACAATCGGGCAGATGGCTGAGCACGTCGTCTTCTGGGAGCGCCACTCCAATCGTGATCTCGCCCGCCGCTATCTGGTCGGCCGCGCCGCGCCTACCCGTCAGCCGCGCAGGACGTGACCGACCCGATCTACGGGCGCTGCCGCAGATCGACCCGGACGACCACGAGACTCCCACGCCGGTTCCCGAACCGGTCGCGGTCCCCTGAGCGTGCCCGCAAAGTCGCTCGCAGGCCGCCCTGGCCGGTACCGGCCAGGGCGGCCTCTTCGCGTTCCGGTGGCGCGGTATACTCCGGAGAGCACCGTGGGTGATCGGCACGGCGCGTAAGGAGGCACATGAGCAGCGCGACCACGGCGTACATCGGCCAATCGATGCCGCGCACCGGCGACCGGCGACTGCTGACGGGCGCGGGGCGCTATGTGGATGATGTGCGAATCCCCGGCACGGCGCACGCGGCCTTCGTGCGGGTCCGCACGCCCACGCGCGGGTTGTCAGTATCGACGCGGCGGCAGCTGGCTCTGCCGGGGGTGATCGCTGTCTACACCGGCGCGGATGTGGCGGCCATGATGGGGCCGCAGGTGGCCGGGGCGGAATGCTGCGGGGACGGTCGATCCAACGTTGGCCGCTCGCGACCGACCGGGTGCGCTTCGTGGAGCGATCCGGTGGCGGTGGTAGTGGCGGATGATGGCTACGTCGCGCGCGACGCGGCGGCGCTGGTGGCGGTTGAGTATGAGCGCTCCCGGCGGTGGCGACGGCCGAGGCGGCACTGGCGGACCAGTGCGCCGATCCTGCACGAGGGATGGGAGAACAACGCGGCGATCCGCTGGGAGAAGGTCTCGGGCGACCCCGACCTGCTGCTGGCCGAGGCCGAGCGGGTGGTCGAGGTGCGGCTGGTGAACAACCGCATCCACGCCGCCTTCATCGAGCCGCGCACCATCCTCGCCAGCCCGACGCCGGGGAGTGATGACCTGACCGTCTGGGCCTCGACGCAGGTGCCGCATAGCCTGCGCACCGGGATCGCCACCGCGCTCGGGTTGTCCGAGGCGGGGATTCGTGTGATTGCGCCCGATGTGGGGGGCGCGTTCGGGGCGAAGGGCAGGCTGTATGGCGAGTACCTGCTAATCCCGGCGCTGGCGCGGCAACTGGGTCGCCCGGTGAAGTGGGGGAGACGCGCAGCGAGTCCTTCCTGGCGACGCGCCACGCGCGCGACCAGGTGCAGACGCTGCGGGCGGCGGTCGCGCCGGATGGCACGATGCGGGCGCTGGAGGTGTCCGATCCTGGGCAACCTCGGCGCGGCGACGCCAACCAGGTGCCCGTGAACTCGGGCAACATGGCGACCGGGGCCTATGGCGTGCGCGATGTGCGCGTGACCGTGACCGGGGTGATGACCAACACCACGCCGACCGGCGCCTACCGGGGCGCGGGGCGACCGGGCGACTCATGCTCGAACGGCTGATGGACACCATCGCCCGGGAGCTGGACCTCGACCCGGTCGAGGTGCGGCGGCGGAATATCGTGCCGGTCGAGGCCTTCCCCTACGACGGGCCGACCGGGGTGCGCTACGACAGCGGCGACTATGCCCGCGCGCTCGACGCGGCGACGGAGTTGATCGGCTATCCGGCGTTTCGGGCCGAGCAGGAGGCGGCGCGGGCGCAAGGGCGCTACCTCGGCATCGGCTTCGCGCTCTACTGCGAGTTTGCCGGGCCGGGCTGGGATAGTGCGCGCGTGCGCGCCCAGCCGGATGGCACGGTGACGGTCGCGGTCGGGGTGTCGCCGCACGGCCAGGGGGGCGAGACGGCCTACGCGCAGATCGCCGCCGATACGCTCGGCGTGGCCTTCGAGCGGGTGGTGGTGCATTCGGGCGACACGGCGCTGACGCCGCAGGGGATCGGGACGTTCGGGTCGCGCGGCACCTCCATCGGGGGGAGCGCGGTGCTGCTGGCGTCGCGGCAGGTGCGGGATAAGGCTCGCCGCTACGCCGCCGCGATGCTCGAAGCGTCCGAGGAGGATATCGAGGTCAGCGAGGGGCGCTATGCGCCGCGCGACGTGCCCGAGCGGGGTGTCACCTTCGCCGAGATCGCCCGGGCGGCGCACCGGATGATGGGGATACCGGGCGGGCTCGAACCGGGGCTGGAGGCGACCAGCCACTTCACGCCGGAGGGGCGCACCTTCCCGTTCGGCGTCCACGTTGCGGTGGTGGAGATCGACGCGGCGACGGGCGAGTTGACGGTGCGCCGCTACCTGGCCGTGGATGACTGCGGGGTGCAGATCAACCCGCGACTGGTGGAGGACCAGGTGCGGGGCGGGCTGGCGCAGGGATTCGGGCAGGCGTTGCAGGAGGTGATCCGCTACGACGACGAGGGCCAGCTCCTCTCCGGCACCTTCATGGACTATGCCGCGCCGCGCGCCAACCAACTGCCGAACTTCGACCTTGCTCACACCGTCACGCCCAGCCCGTTCAACCCGCTGGGGGTGAAGGGGGTGGGGGAGGCCGGGACGACGGGGGCACCGCCCGCGCTGGTGAATGCCGCATTGGATGCGCTCGCGCCGCTGGGCGTGCGCCACCTCGACATGCCCTTGACCCCGGAGAAGCTGTGGCGGGCGATGGGGGGCGGCCGTGAGCCGTAAGCGGAAGCGGGGTGGGCAACAGACGCAAGTGCCGCAGGCACCAGCGCCGCGCTCGCAGGCTCCCGTGGTGCAGCGCCCGGTGGCCGAAAAGCCGGTGGCGGCGACTCCGCCGCAACGGGAAACGCCCGGCCTGGCGACGCGGCTGCGCCGGAAGCTGCGCGGGCTCGGCGAGGTGCTGATCATCCCCGGCATCATCGTGGGCTTTCTGCTGGCGATCTACCTGCTCTCCATCTCGGGGCAGATCGTCTCGCTGCTGCACCGGGAGACGGTGACCGACACGGTTGTGCGGAGCGAGCGGGTCAACAATGGCGAGTCGGGGAAGTATCTGGTCTTCGGGAAGAACGAGGTCTACCAGAATACCGACTCCGTACCGCTCTTGAAGTTCCGCTCGTCCGACTTCTACCGCGACATCGAGGTGGGCAAGACGTATCGCTTCACGGTGGTCGGCTGGCGGCTGCCATTCTTCAGCACCTATCGCAACATCGTCGGCTTTGAAGAGGTCCGGCCGGGGGCTGAGTAGCGGCGCGGTGGTGCCCGGCTGCTCGCCTTGCCGTGCTACAATCGCGCGCGATGGCAGCGGCCGAACGCGATTGTGGGATGCGTTCGCGCAGTGTGGGGCTGCCGGTGGGGATCGGGCCGCCTGATGCGGCGCTGACGAAAGGATGGTCTGGCGCGATGGTCAAGCTGACGGGCGGGCAAGCCCTGGTGCAATCGATCAAACGGGAGGGGATCGACACGATCTTCGGCCTCCCGGGGGTGCAACTCGACTGGGCGTTCGACGCGCTCTATGCCGAGCAGGACAACATCAAGGTCTACCACACGCGGCACGAGCAGGCGACGTCGTACATGGCGGATGGCTTCGCGCGGGCGACGGGCAAGGTCGGGACCTGCCTGATCGTGCCGGGACCGGGGCTGCTGAATGCGGCGGCCGGGCTCTCGACGGCCTATGCCTGCTCGTCGCCGGTGCTCTGCCTGACGGGGCAGATCCGGTCGGACCTGATCGGCGTGGGGCGGGGTGAGCTGCACGAGATCCCGAACCAGTTGGAGATGCTCTCCTCGGTGACGAAGTGGGCGGCGCGGGCGATGAACCCGGCGGAGGTGCCGGGGCTGGTGCGCGAGGCGTTCAAGCAGTTGCGGACGGGTCGGCCGCGCCCGGTGGCGCTGGAGATCCCGCCGGATGTGCTGCAGATGGAGGCCGAGGTCGAGTTGCTGGATGCGTATCAGGCGGAGCGGCTGGCCCCGGACATGGATGCGATCAAGCGGGCGGCGGCGTTGCTGGCGAAGGCCGAGCGGCCGGCGTTTTTCGTCGGGAGCGGCATCTTCCGCGCCGAGGCGTGGGAGGAGCTGCGCGAGCTGGCCGAGGCGCTGGAAGCGCCGGTGATCATGTCGTCGAACGGGCGCGGCGCGCTGAGCGACCGCCACTACCTGGCGCTGAACAGCATCGCGGGGCAGCGGTATGCCCAGAATGCCGACCTGATCTGCGCGGTCGGGTCGCGCTTCGTGCAGCCGACGGCCTGGTGGGGGCTGCCGGAGAGCGTGCCGGTGGTTCAGCTCGACGTGGATGGCGAGGAAGTCGGGCGCAACCGCAAGCCGACCGTGGGCATCGTGGGCGATGCGAAGCTGGGGCTGGCGGCGCTGCGCGCGGAGATCGACGGCGCGGCGGGCAAGCGCTCGTCCAAGGAGAAGGAGCTGCGGGCGCTGAAGGAGGAGGTCGATGACCTGCTCCACGAGATCCAGCCGCAGGCGGCGTTCGCCGGGGCGATCCGCGAGGCGCTGCCGGACGACGGCATCGTGGTGAACGAGAGCACCCAGGTCGGCTACTGGTCGAGCGCGGGCTTCCCGGTCTACGAGCCGCGCACCTTCATCGGCTCGGGGTACCAGGGGACGCTGGGCTTCGGCTATGCGACGGCGCTCGGGGTGCAGGTGGGGATGCCGGAGCGCAAGGTGGTCTCGATCAACGGCGACGGCGGCTTTGGCTACAACATCCAGGAGTTCTCGACGGTCAAGGCGCATGGCATCAATGTGGTGGCGGTGGTCTTCGACGACGGGGCGTTCGGGAATGTGAAGCGCATCCAGCAGCAGAGCTTCAATGGGCGGACGATCGCCTCGACGCTGGTCAACCCGGACTGGGTGAAGTTCGCCGAGTCGTTCGGGGTGGCGGGGATGCTGGCGAAGACGCCGGATGAGTTGCAGGGGGCGCTGAAGGAGGCGTTCGCGAGCAATGCCCCGGCGCTGATCGCGGTGCCGGTGGGTGAGATGCCGAGCATGTGGCACCTGATGCGCCCGCAGCCGGCGCGGCGGTAGGGCGTTTCACGGACGACAATCGGAGACTGCGGGGCGGGGAGGGTTCCCCGCCCTTTTTGTGTGTTGGTGTGTTGGTGTGTACGCGTGTACGTGGATTACGTGTACGTGAGTTACACGCGTACGGGGTGGAAAGTAGGTTTGTTTTTGCATTTTCACTTTTTTCTGCTCCTTCTCCGGACGCGGGGTGGGGCGGGGAGTGTAGGGAGAGGGGTGAAGGGTGAAGGGCGAGAGGAGGCCCCCCTACACCCCCCCAATGCTGGGGGACTTTAAGGCGGTAGCGCTGGTGAGCGTGTTTGGCTTGAGCGGGGTGGTGCTTGGGAGTTGGTGAGGAAAAACGAGGATGTCGTGGGGCCTCCTTGATGGTGCCTTGTGGTGGGTGGTGTCCACGTTGCGGTTGCCGGTGTCGGGCGGTGAATGGCGGTGCGGGTGCCGTCGCCGCGCATGAGCATTTCGCGGGTGCCCGTACATATACGAACCTGTGGAGGGGGCCAAATCGTGCCAAGTTGGCGGAATATTGCTGATTTGGCGGTTGGATGGACAGGAGCGGTGGGTGAGGGGATGAGCGCCGGTGGGGCCGGTGGATGAAGTCCCGGCTGGAGGCGACCTGCGGCTCGCCGCGAAGTCCACCTGCGCGCGGACTGGGATGGGGTGAAGGGGAAGCCGAGACTTTGGGTGGTCTCGGCTCCCGGTGGGTTTTGACCTCATCCCGCCGCTGCGGCGGCGACCCTCTCCGAGCAGGAGAGGGTGAAACAAGGATTAGGCACGGCTTTCGACGTATTTGACGAGGGCGGACCGCTGACGCCGGTGCCGCCTTTGGCGGTGTGGGGGCCGTCGGCGTCGGTCATGGCGCTGCCAAGCGATGTCGAAGATTGGATCAGGGCTTGCCTTCGGCAGATTCGCCGATGAAGAGAGCGGCGGTGATGGCCGCCGCCGCCGCGTCCGCCGGTGCTCTTGAGGTCGGCGATGTCGCTCTTGAGGGCGTCCTTGTACTCCGTCCCAGGTGAGGGGGCCCCGCCCAGACGCGCTCGCCCGCGTCGCCGGCGGCGGTCATGAAGCGGTCGATGAGGTCCTGGTTGTTGCCCATGACGGCGACAGCGACGTTGCCGAGGGCGATCATCTTGGCCCCGGTGAGGGTGGCGAGGTCGATGATCTCGTCGGCTGGACGGGCGGCGTGGGTGACGGCGTCGGCGAGGACCATGCGGCCTTCGGCGTCGGTGTTGCCGATTTCGAAGGTTTTGCCGTTGAGGGCTTTGACGACGTCGCTGGGGCGCATGGCGGTGCCGCTGGGCATGTTCTCGGCGGCGGTCATGATCACCGATGACGCGGACTTTGGGCTGGAGCATGGCGATGGCCTTCATCGCGCCGATGACCGACGCGCCGCCGCCCATGTCGCTCTTCATGGAGTACATGCCGTCCTGGGTCTTGAGGTCGGGCCGCCGGAGTCGAAGGTGATGGTCTTGCCGACGAGGGCGATGGTCTTGGTCGCGCCGCCCGCCGGTTCGTAGGTCAGTTCGACGGACGGGGGTCGGCGAGACTGCCCTTGCCGACGGTGATGATGCTGTTGTAGCCGCCTTTTCCAGGGCTTCGCGGTCGAGCATTTGAAGCCGAGTTCGGTCTCGGTGGCGACTTCGCGCGCGGTTTCGGCGATCTGGGGCGGGGTCTTGTCGTTGCTGATGGTGTTGACGAGGTCGCGCGCGAGTTCGACCCCAGCCGGCCGCGACGGCTTTGGCCGTGGGCGACGGCGTCGAGTGGAGATGGTGCCGGTGGACCAGGTTCGATCGCTTCGACCTGCTTCTTGGGGCTGGCGGCTTCGCCGGTCTTGTAGCGGGTGTAGCGGTAGAGGGCGAGGTCAGACCTTCGACGATCTCGCCGATGTCGTCGTCGTCCGCGCCGTCGGGCAGGGCGGCGGCGACTTTGCGGGCTCCTTCGTCGCGCGCTTTCTTGATTGCGGCGCCGTAGGCGCGGCGCAGGGTCTCGCCCCAGCGGCCGGGCTCGTCGGACTGCTCGCCCAGGCCGGTGAGGACGAGGGTGCGCGCCCCGAGCTTGCCGAAGGTGGGGTAGGCGACGACTTCGCCGCGCTTGCCGCTGAAGCCGTTGGCTTCGAGCGCGCCCGCGAGCTGGCCGTCGAAGGCGCTGGTGATGCCGTCGGGGATGCCTGCGCCCGCGCCGATGGGCACGATCAGTGCGTCGGCTTGCGCTGTTTTCGCGTCGCCGGTTTTGGTGGTGATTGCAACCGCCATCGCTCCCTGTCCTCCTTGCGTTCCGTTCGGCCACAGTGCCGTAGCCTGTGCATTGTAGCGTAGTCGTGAGTCGTGAGTCGTGAGAGGGGGACGATGAACCGCCAAGACGCCAAGGACGCTAAGACGAGGGGATGAAGGGGAGGAGAGGAGAGTGGAGAGTGGAGGGAAGAGGGGAGAGAAGAGAGAGGAGGGAAGGGACAGAGACCGCAGGGGCGCGGAGACGCAGAGAACGACGCGGAGACGAGGGGGGAGGGGGGAGGGGAATGGCGGGGCGGGTGGCGTGCGGAGGTCGCCCGGAGATGAAGTCTCCGGGCTACGCGATACGCCGGAATCAATCCGGCTGGGGTGGCGAGGTGGTTGGCTGGGGGAGGGGTGTGGGGGCGGCTATGGTGGCCTGTGCTGGGTGTTTGACTGGTGGGTGTGGGGTGGTGGGGATGGGCTATACTGGTGGAGTGTTTCGGACAATTGGCGTGGAGGGGGAGGCGCGGCGATGTGGCGATGGATCGATGCGAATGCGCGCCTGGTTTCGCGGCTGGTTGGGTGGGCCAGTCTGGCGACAGGAGCTGTTGTTGTTTGTTGCGCCGGGGTTCAGTGCGTGGCTGTTTGGGATGAGCGATCAGGTGGGGCTGATGCGCTATCTCGGGGGGCGCGATATTTTCATCGGGGGGCGATTTTGCTGGGGCGTCGGCTGGCGCTCTGGATGCTGGCGCGGGCGATCGCCGATTCGGCGGATGTAATGAGTCCCAGCGATCGGGGTGCTGGTGACTGGCACGACCGAGCCGCTGCGGTTGGTGGGCGGGTTGCTGTTTGCCGGGAGTTTCTGCGTGCTCGATTTCTCTCTGTCGCAGCGGCTCCGCTATGAGGGGTTGATGGCGGCGGGGACGACGATGACGGCGGCGGGGCGGCGGGTCGGGGTGGGGCGGGTGCGGTCGGCCCCGGAGTAGAGGAAGACGCAGGCGAAGGCCAGGCAGGCGATCAGCAGGATGGCGATGCCGACGATGGCGAGGCGCGCGGTTGGTCCTGGTCCCGACATGCCGGGGCTGTAGGGGAGCATGGTGCCGCCCTTGGGGGCGGTGGCGGTCGCCATGGCGGCTTGCTGCTCGCCTTCGCGCAGGTTTGCGCCGCAATTGCTGCAGAAGCGGTTGTTGGGCAGGTTTTCCGCGCCGCAGCGCGGGCAGAGGAGGAAGCGGCGTCGCTGCGAGGTATCGGCCATCGGTCTAGTCCACCCAGTCCACGTTGCGTGCGCTGCGGCCCAGTGGCCGTGCGGGGCGATTATCGGTGATCGGGATGGGGCGGTGCCAGCGGGGCGAGTCGGGCAGTCGGGCAGTCGGATAGTCGGATAGAGGAGTAACGAGTAACGAGTAACGAGTAACGAGTGATGAGTGATGAGTGATGAGGGGGGACGGACCGCACCCCGCCGCTGCGGCGGTACCCCTCTCCCGCGAGGAGAGGGGTGGTTCTTGGCGGAGAGGTTGCTTTGTTGATGCGTGGGTGTATACACGCAAGTGGGTATCCGAGCGCGAGGGGCAGGGGAAGATATGGTGGTTGTGCAGGATGATTGCTGACAATTGCGGGTGGTTTGCGCGACAATAGGGCGCGATGGGGTTGGGGGGCTGGTTGAGGGTGGAGGGGGATGGGGACGCCGAGGGTAAGGCGCGCGAAGGTGGGTGATGTCGAGGCGCTGGTGCGGCTGCGGGTGGCGCTGCTGCGCGAGATGGGGGCGGTGGACGAGGCTGGGAGCGAGCCGCTGGCGGGGGCGATTCGGCGGTATTTGATGGATGAGTTGCCGGACGAGCGGTTTCTGGCGTGGGTCGGCGTTGACGATGCGGGCACGGTGGTGGCGTGCGGCGGGCTGGTCTTTTTGCAGAAGCCGCCGTCGCCGGGCAATCATTCGGGGCGCGAAGCCTATATTATGAACATGTACACCGTGCCGGAGTGGCGCGGGCGGGGGCTGGCGTCGCGGATGTTCGCGACGATTGTGGGCCACGCGCGCGAGGCTGGCGCGGAGTTGGTGCGGCTGCACGCCACGGAGGATGGGCGGGCGATCTACGAGCGGGGCGGTTTCCGCCTGGTCGGGAACGAGATGGTCTTGCGGCTGACCTGAGTGGCCGCACGAGGGGCATACCGAGGAAAGGATCGGCATGGATACGAGCAGGGTCTATCACGCGGTGGTGCTGGAGTTTCGCCCGAACGATCCGCTGGGGGTGAGCAACACGGTGGTGGAGTTGCTGCCGCGCCGTCGTCGCGAGGCGTATGCGAATGCGCTGAAGGAGGTGCCGACGGCGGTGGAGCGGTCGAGCGAGAAGCTGATCTACGCGGATCGCGGGGATGCGGAGCAGGCGGCGCTGGTGTTGCGCGCGGTGGCCGATCGCGTTTCGATTCAGCAGGTGCAGCGCCGGAATGATATGGAGACGGAGAGTGTCTATGGCCTCGCCGGGTGGCTGATGCCGAGCGGGCATCAGTATGTGCCGGTGTCGGTGCGCGAGGCCGTGTAGGCGTGAGGGCGTGAGGGCGTGAGGGCGTGGACCTCACCCTGCCGCCTGTGGATGTTGGGATGCCAGTTGGCGCACGGAGAAGGACCCCTCCCCGCCGCTGCGGCGGCGACCCTCCCCCTGAAGGGAGAGGGTGGAAGGACCTGGGAGCGCGGGTGGTCTAGGGGAGTCGCGACGCTTTGCGGAGGTGAACGATGCCGGTCGCGGTGCTATATCGGTTTGAGGTCTGGCAGGGTGGGGAGCGGCGGTTGGTGACGCAGGATGAGGTATCGGCCAGCACGCTGGCGATGCTGGGGCCGCAACTGACGTCGGTGCCGCAGGTGCCGCTGCTGGCGCGCGGGTCGGGGTGGATGATTTTCGAGCATTACCGGGCGGCGCGGCAGGCGGCGCAGGTGTTGGACGATACGGCGGCGTCGATCGAGCTGCGCGAGGTGATGCCGGGCGACGATGAGACCGATAGCCCGTGGATCGCGGCCGATGGGACGCGGTATGCGCTGGTGCCTGGGGGGCTGGCGCAGCGCGTGAAGTGACGGTTGGGTCGTAGAGCGTAGAGCGTGAAACGTAAAGCGTAGGGCGTGGAGCGAAACACTCCACGCCCTACGCTTTACGTTCTCCTTTTCACGACCTTACGGGCGGCGGGCTCCGGCGTAGTGCTGGACCCAGAGGGGTTCGTAGAGGGAGCTGATGGTGGTGCCGCGCGATTCGTCGCGGGCGTGGAGGAAGAGGCCGCCGCCGATGGCGATGCCGTTGTGGGTGATGCCGGGGCCGTCGGTATCGGCGAAGAAGACGATGTCGCCGGGTTGGATTTCGTCCTGGCGGAGCGGGGTGCCGACGAAGAACTGGTCTTGCGAGACGCGCGGCAGTTCGATACCGGCGACGGTGTCGTAGAGCCACTGGACCATGCCGGAGCAGTCCCAGCCGAGCGGGCCGTCGCCGCCCCAGACGTAGGGGGTGCCGAGGTGCTGCATCGCTTCCATGACGATGGCTTCGCCGCGCGCGGGATCGTAGACGCCCGCGCCGGTGCGCGCGGAGAGGGCGGCGACGGTTTGGCTGAGGTAGCCGCCGAAGACCCAGCCCTGGATGCCGTCGTAGTCGATGCCGTACCAGGCGTTGCCGCCGCCGTCATACATCGGGCCGTTGACGATCAGGACGACGCGCCCCTCGGGGACGAAGCTGAAGATGGGGGCGTCGGTGCCGATGCCGTCGCGGATGCGCACGTCCTGGCCGTCGGTGCCGGTGACGACGGCGCGCTCGCCGACGATGATGCCGACCGCTGAGGGGGGGAGGTCCTGGCCGCGCGGTGAGGTGTAGGTTGCGATTGCCCCGCCGCCCTGGCCGCTGGGGACGCCGTTCAGGAAGCCGGCGGCGACCCAGCCGACGGTGCCGCCGTAGCTGACGAGTGCCCAGTCGATGCCATCGACGTAGGTTGCCGCGCCCATCAGGGCGGTTGCGCCGCCGTCGGGGATGAGGAGCATGCGCTCGCCGCCGAAGCCGGGCTCGTCGCGGAGCCAGACGCCCGCGCCCTCGCTGCCGCCGATGTAGCGCACTTCGCCGCCGGATGAGGGTGACGCGAGCCACTCGCCCGCGCACCAGCCGACGAGGCCCGCGCCGCTGACTTTGTACCAGGCGATGTCGTCGGCGTAGACGGGGCCGTCGAGGACCATCACTTCGGTGCCCGCGCCGAGGCCGATCAGGATGGTGGCGTCGAGGCCGGGGCCGTCGCGCAGGGAGAGGAGGTTACCCTCGGTGGTCGCCACCACGGCGGTTTCGCCGACATCGACGAGGCTGCTGGCCCCGACCTGCGGCGCGCTGCCGAGGAGGAGGCTGGAGGCGAGCAGGACGATGGCGAGCAGACGCGGTTTGCGAGACATGGACCGTCCTCCTTACGGTCGCACGGGCACCAGATTGACCCGTACGAGTAGCGGCGACGCCGGCGCACGATAGCCGGTTTTTTCGTTCCTGGATTGTTTAATCATCGATTGTGCGGCTGCCTTTGTACGTACATCCCAACGGTATCATAACCAGATGGGGTTTTGTCAAGCAATGGGCGGGGTGGTTTGATCGTTTTGTTGATTGGGATGGGGAATTTTTGTGGGGTGATGGGGTGCGCGGGGAGCGGGTGGGGTGGGGGCTTTTTCCCGAGCCGAAGTCTCCGGTTGATGATGCCGATCAATCCGGCTTTGGTGGGGTTGCAAGGTCCGTAGGGGTTGATGCTGGGTGGCGCGTGCGAGGTGCCCCAAGGGTTGAAACCCTGGGCTGAAGGCTCGCTGCGGCTCGCCGCGAAGCCCGCCTGCGCGGGCTCGGGGAATGCGGTGCTTCGGCGGATTGCCTTGATTCCGGCAGGGTGCGGTGTCCGGGGGTATACTGACGCGGCTTTGCGAGTTCCGATGTGCGTGGAGATGGGTCTGCGGTCTGCGGTCCACGGTCTACGGTCTACTGTTCAGCGTCCAGAGGGAGGGATCAGGATGGCGTTCGAGCTTGGGTGGGTGCTGCAACCGACGTCGAGGTCGAGGGAGAATACGGCCGGGATGATCGAGGCGAATGAGGCGTACATGCGGGCGCTGAAGCCGCCGTTCACGACGATCTGGGTCGAGGATCATTTCCAGTGGGAGGACTTGCCGACGCTGGAGGTCTGGACGGCGATGGCGTATTACGCCGGGGCGTTCCCGCATTTGAAGGTGGGGAGTCTGACGCTGGGGCAGTCGTACCGGAATCCGGCGCTGACGGCGAAGATGGCGGCGATGCTCCAGGCGCAGAGCGGGGGGCGGTTGATTCTGGGGATCGGCGCGGGTTGGAAGGAGGATGAGTACCTGGCGTACGGGTATCCCTATCCGAGCGCGGGGACGCGGCTGGCGCAGTTGCGCGAGGCGGTCGAGATCATGAAGCTGATGTGGGCGGAGTCGCCCGCGTCGTATCAGGGGAAGCACTATCAGATCGCGAATGCGTATTGCGAGCCGCGCCATGCGACGCCGCCGACGCTGATGATCGGTGGGGGCGGCGAGCGGAAGACGATGCGCTTCGCGGCGGAGTTGGCCGATTGGTGGAATATCGGCTTCCGCCCGTTGCCGGAGTACAAGGCGAAGGTGGAGATTTTACACCAGCATTGTGCCGATGTGGGGCGCGATCCGTCCACGTTGCTGCTGAGTTACTATGGGCATGTTTCGGTGGGGCGGAGTGAGGGGGAGATCGAGCGGGTGGATCCGGTGCGGCCGAATATCTACCGGATTGCGGGGACGCCGGAGGAGGTCGCGGCGGAGATCAATACGTATATTGATTTCGGGGTGCAGCACATGATGCTGAAGTTCTCTGATTATCCCGCGCTGGGGCAGTTGGAGCTGTTCATGGGGGAGGTGGTGCCGAGGTTGCGGTTGGGGTGAGTCGTGAGTCGTGAGTCGTGGGTGAGTAACGAGTAACGAGTAACGAGTAACGAGGCGAGGGACGGCCCGCACCCCGCCGCCTGCGGGCGGCACCCCTCTCCCACCGTCTGGGAGAGGGGGTGGGGACTGACCGGAGTGGGTGATGGGGAGCGAGGCGCGGTGCCTGGCACCGCGCCTCGCTGTTCTTGTGCTTCTGAGGCTTCGTTTCGTACAGGCGGCCGCATTTCTGCATGATTGTTTGAGGCGGTCGTGGGGGAGGGCGTGGAGGGTGTTGCCGTCGCGGCCGACCACTGTTTCGGCGGCGACCATGGCGTTGAGGATGGCTTCGGCGGTGGCGTCGATGGTGGCTTCGAAGAAGGGGTCGATGCGGGAGTCGGAGAGGCGCGGGGTGTGGAGCAGGGGGGCTTCAGGGCGGCGGGGGGCGCGGACGGCGGGGGCGTTGGAGAAGGCGAGGAGGAGGTCGCCGGAGGTCTGGCCGGCGATGCCGCCGGTGCGGCCGATGCCGAGCATGCCGCGTCGGCAGAGACGGGCGAGCTGGCGGTCGGAGAGGGGGGCGTCGGTGGCGATGACGACGATGATCGAGCCTTCTTTCTCGGGGGGCGTCTCGTTGGAGGCGGCGATGGCGGGGCTGGTGTCGCGGTGGCCCTCGGGCATCAGGTCGGTGATCTCGCGACCGACCGGGACGCCATCGACGAGGAGGTGGGGGCGGCGGCCGAAGTTGCCTTGCACGAGGACGCCGACGGTGTAGCGGTGGTCGGCGTCGAGTTCGACAAGGCGCGAGGCGGTGCCGATGCCGCCCTTGAAGCCGAAGAGGGCCATGCCGGTGCCGCCGCCGACCGCGCCCTCGGCGACGGGGCCGCTGGTGGCGCTGTCGAGCGCGGCGAAGGTGTGCTCGATGGTGACGTGCTGCCCGGCGATGTCGTTGAGGAAGCCGTCGTAGGTCTCGGCGACGATGGGGATGGCGAAGTCTTGCAGGCCGAGCGAGGCTTCTTGCCGGACGAGCCAATCGACGCAGGCGCGGTGGACGGTGCCGACGGAGAGGGTGTTGGTGATCAGGATGGGGGATTCGAGGATGCCGTATTCGTCCACCTGGGAGCGCCCGGTGATCTCGCCCGCGCCGTTGAGGATGGCGATGGCGGCGGGGGGCATGGAGGTGAAGGCGGAGCCTTCGTGGGGGTGGATGGCGGTGACGCCGGTGCGCGCGGGGCCGTGGCCGGGGCGCAGTGGGCCGTCGCCGTGGATGACGGTGGTGTGGCCGACGCGGACGCCGGGGACGTCGGTGATGGCGTTCCAGGGGCCGGTTGGCTGGGTGCCGATGGTGATGCCGAGGTCGCGGAGGCGGGGCTTGGGGGATGTCATGTCGGCTCCTTTCTTACCCCTCCCCCGCCGCTCTGCGGAGCGGCACCCCCTCCCCTGATGAGGAGAGGGGGAAGGTCCTGGGGAGAGGTGGGTCCTCCTTGGTCCTTCTGCGCTTCCCGTTAGGTGTGGCGGGTGGAGTCACTACTCGTTGAGCAACTGCCACATTGTATTCCAGATGATGCGGCGTTCGGGGTCGGTGAGGGGGCGGTTGAGGGCGCGGCGGGCGGCGAGGATGGCCTGC
This sequence comes from Chloroflexia bacterium, assembly GCA_046328475.1. Taxonomy (GTDB): domain Bacteria; phylum Chloroflexota; class Chloroflexia; order Thermomicrobiales; family CADCWN01; genus CADCWN01. The sequence goes on from JAXLWN010000009.1 coordinate 71,767, forward strand.
GCGGCGATGGTGCCCCAGGTGCCGGGCTTGTTGCGCCGCCAGGCGGCGATGGTGGCGGCGTGCGCGGTGAGGAGGGGGCGCAGGATGGTGTCGAGGTCGAGGTCGGCGAGGGTGGCGGGTGGCATGTCAGCGCCAGGGGAGGGCGGCGAGGTCGGCGACGGTGAGGCCGACGAGCGAGGGGCGGATGGCGCTGGCGAGCGAGAAGTCGTGCGCGGCGGTGTAGTCGCTGGGGATGGCGAGGCTGCGCAGTCCGGCGGCGTGGGCGGCGGCGATGCCTGGGCCGCTATCCTCCAGGGCGACGGCTGCGCGCGGGGCGACGCCGAGGCGTTCGCAGGCGAGCAGGTAGATCGCCGGATCGGGCTTGCTGCGCGGTACTTCGCTGCCCGAGGCGATCGCGGCGAACTGGTCGCGGATGCCGATGCCCCGCAGGACCTGGTCGATCTGGCCGGGCGACGAGCTTGATGCCAGGCCGACGAGCAGTCCCGCCGCGTGGCAGTGGGCGACCAACTCGACCGCACCGGGGAGGGCCGGGACGCCTTGCGCCAGGACGTTGCTGTAGATTTCCCGGTAGGCGTCGTTCAAGCGGGCGAGATCGCGCGGCAACTCGACCGGCAATTGGAATCGGTCGGCGATCATGCGCCAGACTTCGGGCCAGTGTTTGCCGACCGTCGCTGTGGCCCAGGCCGCATCCTCCTGCGTCGGCGTCACGCCGTAGTCGCGGGCGATCAGCGCGGTCCAGGCGCGATAGGAGAGCGGTTCGGTGTCGGCCAACAGGCCATCCATGTCGAAGACTACCGCGCGCAGTTCGCTCGTCGCCATGCCTCTCGCTTTCCGGTTGTTGCCCAATCGTTGCCGCACGTTGTGCTGAGGGGAGGATACCGCAATCGGGCCGGTTGTGGCGGGTGGGTTGTGTGTCGGTGTGTCAGTGCATCCGCGTGTCTGTAAGTCTGACCCACAGACACACGGATGCACTGATCACCAGATGCGCGAGGTCTGGCGCTCGATCGTCAGGAGGCTGTCGAGGTCGAGGGCGGGGGTGCGGGGGAGGCGGAGGATCATCACGCCGCGCTGGTCGGGGGTGGGGATGAGGCCGTCGTCGGTGCGGCCGGCGAGGGGGCCGCGCCAGGTTTCCCAGCCGAGGCGGGAGTAGAAGCCTTCGCGGCTGGTCTCCAGGCAAGCGATCTCGTAGTCGTCGGCGATGGCGGCGGCGAGGGCGCGCATGACGGCGCTGCCGACGCCCTGTCCCTGGCGGTCTGGTGCGGTGGAGACGGCGTCGACGTAGCCGGTGCGGAGGATCGGGTGGCCTGCGGGCTGGAGCCAGCGGGTGGTGACGACGGCGTGGCCGATGAGCCTGCCGTCGTCGGAGCCGAGCAGGTGGAGGCCGTCGGGTGGCATGTAGTGGGTGAAGAGGTAGCGGAAGTCTTCTTCCTCGTGGGCGGCGATGCAGAGTTGGATGACGGCGTTGCGTTCGGCTTCGTCGAGGGTGTTGGTGCGGCGGGCGGTGACGGTGAGCATGAGGGGTCCTCTCTAACCGTAACGAGTGCCGTTCCGGAGAGCGCCCGGAGATGAAGTCTCCGGGCTACGAGATGCGCCGGATCAATCCGGCTTGGGTGTGGCGACGACCAGGCTCGATGCGTGTGAGGGCGACTGGCGGTTGAAACCACGCCTGGGAGGCCCTACGGGGCCACGAAACCCGCCTGCGCGGGTTGGGTTCGCGACCTACGGAGGTGGCTTCGTGGCGCGTGAGCGCCTGTGAGGCGCGGCTTCAACTGTCAGACAACTCGCGCTCAAGCCCTGGGGCGGCGATGGTGGCTGCGCCGGGCTGCGTAACCCCCATGCTATACTTCTTGCCTGCGACGCGCCATGGGCGCGCTAGGATTGCCGGAGCCGCGAGCGGGTCCCCCGGTCGCGGTAGGGCTTGTGATTGTCTGCCGAGGAGGTGCGGGTGGCGAGGGAACGCGGCGGCTATGGCTGGGACCGCCCATCGGTGCGCGCGGCGCTGACGGCGGCCGAGCAGAGCGCCCCGGCGGTCGCGGCCCTGGCGCGCAAGATTTGCGCAATCCCCGCACCGACATTTCACGAGGCGGAGCGGGCCGCATTCGTGGCCGATCAGTTCCGCGCCCGCAGCCTCGCGCCGCTGGGTGACCCGGCGGGTAACGTGACCGCCCGGCGCGTGGGATCGCGCAGCGGCGGCACGATCCTCTTCGCCGCCCACACCGATACCGTCTTTCCGCTCGGCACCGATTTGACGATTCGCGAGACGAATGGTCGTCTCCACGGCCCTGGCATTGGCGACAACAGCCTGGCGGTGGCCGCGCTGTTGCTGCTGCCGCGCGTGCTGGACGAGGCGGGGCTGCGAACGCGCTCTGATCTGCTGCTGTGCGCCAATACGGGCGAGGAGGGGCTGGGCGACCTGCGCGGCATTAAGCAGGCGATGGCCGATTACGGCAGCGAGCTCGGTGGGGTCGTGGCGATGGAGGGGTTGAACCTCGGCCGGGTCACGCACCAGGCGGTCGGGTCGCGCCGACTGCGGATCACGGTGGAAGGGCCGGGGGGGCATAGCTGGGGTGCGTTCGGCAATCCCAGCGCGATCCATGTGCTCGGTGAGATCATCGCGGCGATCTCGCGGTTGCCGGTGCCGCGCGAGCCGAAGACGACCTACAATGTCGGGCTGATCGAGGGGGGCGTCTCGGTCAATACGATCGCGCCGCGCGCCAGCCTGGTCCTCGATCTGCGCTCGATCGATACCGCCGCGCTCGAAACGCTGGTCGGGCAGGTGGAGACGATCGTGCGCAGTTCGCAGCGGGGCGAGATCCGGGTCTCCAGCGAGGTGATCGGCGACCGTCCGGCGGGTCGGCTGGCGGCCGACGCGCCGCTGATGGTGGCGACGCTGGCGGCGTTGCGCGAACTGGGGATCGAGCCGACGCTCGATGCTTCCAGCACCGATGCGAATGTGCCGCTCGCGCTCGGCATCCCGGCGGTGTGCATCGGCTTGACGCGCGGGGGGCACGCCCACCGCCTGGATGAGTATATCGAACTCGCGCCGATCGGGCGGGGGATGCAGCAGCTGGTGTTGTTGGTCGCGGCGCTGGCAGGCGTAGTCGGGTAGTCGGGTGGTCGGATAGTCGGGGAGAGACGAGGGCAGGTGGCGGGGCGCATCTCGGTGGTTTCGCTCGATATGGGGGACACGCTGGTGCGGCTGGCGTCGTCGCTCAATGCTGCCTATCACCGGGCGGTTGAGGCGTCGGGCGGGCGGCTGGACGAGGATCACCTGGCGCGCAGTCTGGCCGAGGTGGTGCGCGAGACGGACGAGCGCAATCGCCACGAGGGTTTTCTGCCCGACGAGGCGACCGACCGGTTGCTCTGGCGCGATTTCAACTCGCGGCTGTTGCAGCGCCTGGAAGTTGCCGAACATCTCTGGGATGCCGCGCACGATGAGATCGAGCGGTCGTTCATCGATCCGGCCAACTTCGATATCTTCCCCGAGGTCCACGATGCGTTGGGCGAGTTGCGGGAGGCGGGGTATCGGCTGGCGATCTGCTCCAACTGGAGCTGGCATCTCGATACGCTCTGCGACCGCCTCGATCTGGCGCGCTACTTCGAGTTGATGGTCATCTCGGCGCGCGTGGGGTACTCCAAGCCCCATCCTGCGATTTTTCACCATGAACTCGATGCGCTGAATGTGCGGCCGGAGGAGGTCGTCCACGTCGGGGACAATCCGATCGCCGATGTCGGCGGTGCGCTGGCGGTTGGTATCCGCCCGGTGCTGCTCGATCGGACCGGGCGCGATGCGGGGGTTGAGGTGCCGCACCGGATCGCGAGCCTGAGTGAGTTGCCTGCGTTGTTGCGAACCTTCGCGTGAAGACGGGTGAACCGCCAAGACGCCAAGGAGATACCAAGAGCGCCAAGAAGGGGATAGTTAAACCGCAGAGAGCGCGGAGGGCGCGGAAACGAAATGATGGTGGGGGTGGGTTGCGTGGTGAATTGCCCGCGAGTGGGGTTGTCTAGAATGGGGGAGCGCTTCGGGCTGTTCTCCTCGCCCCTCACCCCTCTTCATTCTCCCTTCTCTCCTCGCCTCTGTGCTCTCTGTGGTTCTATCACCCCAACCCAAAGGAATGCCCGGTGAGTAACACGGTCTACGTCGCGCTCGACCTTGAGGCGACCGAGATGCACCCCGAGCGCGGCGAGATCATCGAACTCGGCGCGATCAAGTTTACGACCGAGAAGGTGCTCGACCGCTGGAGCGCGACGGTGCGCCCGCGTGGGCCGGTGCCGTTCGGGATTACGCAGCTCACCGGGATTACACAGGCCGAGGCGCGGCGGGCGGCGCCGTTCTCGGCGGTCGTGCCGGCGCTCACCGCGTTTCTTCGCAACCACCCGATCGTGGGGCAGTCGGTCTGGCTCGATGTGGAGATGCTGCGCGCGGCTGGGCTGGTGCTGGCAAATCCGCTCTTCGATACGTTTGAGCTGGCGACGCTGACGCTGCCGGGATTGCCCGCCTATAGCTTGCAGCAGATCGCGCGGCGGTTGAAGGTGGAGCTGCCGGTGGAGCACCGGGCGCTCGCCGATGCGACGGTCACGGTCGAGGTTTTCCGGCGGCTGGTCGAGCGGTTGCTCGAATTCGATCCCGAGACGATCGGCGAGATCGGCAAGCTGCTGGTCGAGGCGAAGTCGCCGGTCGCGCCGCTGGTGCGCGACCTGGCGCGGGAGAAGACGCGCGAGGGGTTCGATAGCCCGGTTGGCGCGCTGGGGGCGGCGCTGAAGCAGCAACTGGCCCCGCGTGCGCTGACCGAAGATCGCTCGATGGACGCGCTCTTTCTGGTGCCACGCCCGCGCCCCGAGCGGTTGGAGCCGACCGGCCGCACGCGCCCGATCGATCTTGGGGGGCTGCGCGCGTTGTTCGCGCCCGATGGGGCGTTCGCGCGTGCCTTCCCCGGTTATGAGTATCGCAGCGGCCAGTTGAAGATGATGGAGACGGTCGCGGGGGCGCTGAACGATGGCGGGATCGTCGTAGGAGAAGCCGGCACAGGTACGGGCAAGTCGATTTCTTACTTGATCCCTTCAATTATCCACGCGTCCGAGCGCGGCGAGACGGTGGTGATTTCGACCGCGACGATCGGATTGCAGGATCAGCTATTCCGCAAGGATATTCCCGATGTGGCGCGGGTGCTGGGGGAGATTACGAAGGAGCGGAAGGGCGAAGGGGCGAACGGGCGAACGGGCGAACGGGCGGCGGCAAAAACTGATGTTGCGCCGATTCCGGAGGGGTTCCGGGCGGCGCTGCTGAAGGGGCGCTCGAATTATCTCTGCCTGCGGCGCTGGTTCCAGTTGCGGCGCAGCCCGCAGCACGCGCAGGATGACGCGCATCTGCTGGCGAAGACGATGGTCTGGTTGCAGGAGACCGATTCGGGCGACCGGGCCGAGTTGCTGCTGCTGCCGGAGGAGCAGGGGGCCTGGAATCGCCTCGCCGAGCATGAGGGGTCGTGCGTGGCCTCGGAGTGCGTCTTCCAGAAGCGCGGGCAGTGCTATCTCTATCGCGCCCGGCGGCAGGCGGAGGGGGCGCACGTCATCGTCGTGAATCATGCGCTGTTGCTGTCCGATCTGGGTACGGATGGCGGCATTTTGCCGCCGTACCAGCACCTGGTGATCGACGAGGCGCACCATCTGGAGGCAGAGGCGACGCGGCAGCTCGGTTTTGAACTCGATACTGCACGGCTTGCCAATCATCTGGAGGCGATTCGCCCGGCGGCGGGTGGGGCGACGCGCGCGGCGACTCGCGCGCCCGCAGCGGCACCCGCCGGGGTGCTGGCCGAGGTACGCGCGAGGCTGAATATCGCGAAGGGGGCGGCGGCGCGCGAGGCGAAGGGGAAGATCGACGAGATTGTGGAGCCGGTGTGGCGCGCGACCGATGAGGCGCGCGAGGCCGGGATCCGCTTCTTCGCCCATCTCGCCAATTTTGTCGCGAAGCATGGTGGTGAGGCGGGGTCGTACGACCAGCGGTTGCGTCTGATCGAGTCGCTGCGCACGGGCGACGATTGGAACGACGTGGAGTTGGCCTGGGAGTCGCTGCACGGCCCGCTGCTGCGGATCGCGGAGGGGCTGACGACGACGCTGCTGGCGCTCGATAACGTCGGTGACGAGTTGGATGGGCGCGAAGATCTGCTGATGGAGTTGACCCTGGCGCAGCGCGTGAATGCGGAGCTGCGGCTGCACGGGACGTCGGCGGTCGGGCGACCAGACCCGAACATGGTCTACTGGATCGCGGCCGGGAGTGGGAACGAGCGGATCACGCTCCACGCCGCGCCGCTGCATGTCGGGCCGACGCTGGCGACGCAGCTCTTCGACCAGAAGCGGACCGTGGTGCTCGCGTCGGCGACGCTGGCGACCGAGGGGTCGTTCGATTTTGTGCGCGACCGCCTGGGGTTGGTTGGCGACGGGCGTGACGAGCGCGTGAGCGAGTTGCGGGTGCCGTCGCCGTTCGATTACCGGCGCAACGCGCTGCTCTACCTGGCGGATGATATCCCGGAGCCGGGGACGCAGGGGTACCAGAAGGCGCTGAATGACGCGCTGATCGGGCTGTGCGGCGCGACCGAGGGGCGGGCGCTGCTGCTCTTCACCTCCTATAGCGCGCTGCAGACGACCTACCGGGCGATCAAGGGGCCGCTCGAACGGCAGGGGATCCTGGTGCTCGGGCAGCGGCTCGATGGGAATCCGCGCCAGTTGCTCGACCGCTTCCGCGCCAATCCGCGCGCCGTGATTCTCGGGGCAGCCTCCTTCTGGGAGGGGGTGGATGTGGTTGGCGACGCGCTCAGCGTGCTGGCGATCACCCGGCTGCCGTTCGCGGTGCCGACCGACCCGGTCTTTGCCGCGCGTAGCGAGGGGTTTGGCGATCCCTTCGCGGAGTACTCGGTGCCGCACGCGATCCTGCGGTTTAAGCAGGGGTTCGGTCGCCTCATCCGCAGCGCGACCGACCGGGGGGTCTGCGCGATCCTCGACCGGCGGGTGCTCTCGAAGCGGTACGGGCGCGGCTTCATCGACTCGCTGCCGCCGTGCGCCGAGATTCGCGGGCCGATCGCCGAGCTTGGCACGGCGGCGGCGGACTGGTTGGCCGAACCGCCGCGCTGACGCGGCGAATGCTTTCTGGCATTGATCCGATCCTGTTGTGCGGGGTGTGGGATGCCCAGGCAGCGCGGGGGCAGGCGCTCGGCTGATGGCGCGTGGAAACGCGTGCTGACCGATCTGTTGCCCGAGTTTCTGGCGTTCGCCGCGTCGGATTTGCACGCGGCGACCGATTGGGCGGTGCCACCCGTTTTCCTCGACAAGGAGTTCGCGACGATCGCCCGGCAGGCTGCTGTTGGGGCGCGCACCGCTGATCTGGTTGTGCAGTTGCGGCTGCGATCGGGCGGGGTGGGTCTGGTGGTGCTGCACGTCGAGGTGCAGGGGCAGGCGGAGGGTGATTTTGCCGCGCGGATGTTCACCTACTACGCGCTGATTCACCTGCGGCTGTGGCGGCAGCGGCGGCGCAGGGGTGGTCGGGCTCAGGAAGCGATGCCGCTGATCCTCGGGATCGCGGTGCTGACCGACGATAGTCTCTCCTGGCAGCCGGGTGCGTACGAGTCGCGTGGTTTCGGGCTGGGTATCCGCTATGATTATCGTGCGCTCAAGCTGCGCGACCCGCAGGTGCGCGCGGCGTTGGAGGCGTTGACCGAGAACCCGTTCGGCCTGGTTGCCCGCACCTGGCTGGAGCTGCAAGCGGCGGGCAGGCGCGAGGATGACGTGGCGCTGGCGGTGCGCACCGCGCTGCTGGCGTTGCGCGCGGGGCGCTACAGCGACGACCACCTGGCGGCGATCCTGGCTTTTATCGAACAGGCGACAACATTGCCGGTGACGCGGTATCGGGCGTTGGTGGATGAGATAGTTCAGGCAGAGGGTAGGCCAATGGCACAGGTGATGAGCTACATCGAGCGCAAAGGCTGGCGGCGCGGCCGGGAAGAGGGACGTGCGGAGGGGCGAGAAGAAGGGCGAGAAGAAGGGCGAGAAGAAGGGCGAGAAGAAGGACGTCTGGATATCCTGCTGCCACTCTTGATCAGGGCTGTTGGGCCGATTGATGCTGCGACCACCTCGCGTATTCAGGCGCTTGAGGCTGATGCATTGCTTGATCTAGCTAATGCAGCCTTTGTGTTCGCTGATCGGGATGATTTGGCGCGTTGGTTGACTGAACATGGGGTGTAACCACCGGTAGCGTCGTGCCTGGGGTCCAGTGGTATGATGCTGGCGTGCGATGGTGCATGATGGCAAGCGGGGGAGGTGCGCGGCGATGTCTGTGGGGAATGGACCGGTGCAGCCCGATCGCAATCTAGCCCTGGAATTGGTCCGCGTGACCGAGGCGGCGGCACTGGCGGCGGCGCTCTGGGTCGGGCGCGGCGATAAGAATGCGGCCGACGGGGCGGCGGTCACGGCGATGCGCCATGTGCTCGGTGGCGTCGCGATGGATGGCGTCGTGGTGATCGGCGAGGGGGAGAAGGACGAGGCCCCGATGCTCTATGTCGGGGAGGAGGTCGGGGACGGCCAGCCGCCGCGGGTAGACATCGCGGTTGACCCGATCGATGGCACGCGCCTGACCTCGCTGGGCATGCCGGGCGCGATTTCGGTGGTCGCCCTCGCCGAGCGCGGGGCGCTTTATAGCGCGCCGCCCGGTATCTACTACATGGAAAAGATCGCCGTGGGGCCGGAAGCGGCCGATGTGGTCGATATTCGCAATAGCGTCGCGGAGAATCTGCAAGCGGTGGCGCGGGCGAAGGAGATGTCGCTGCATAATCTGACGGTGGTCATCCTCGATCGCCCGCGCCACGAGAAGCTGGTGCAGGAAGTGCGCGCCACCGGCGCGCGGATCAAGTTCATCACCGATGGCGACGTGGCGGGCGCACTGCTGGCGGTGCGCGGCGATGGCGTCGATGTCCTGCTCGGCACGGGCGGTGCCCCGGAGGCGGTTGTCGCCGCCTGCGCGATCCGTTGCATGGGGGGCGCGATGCAGTGCCGGCTCTGGCCGCGCAATGAGATGGAGCGGCAACAGGCGATTGCCAATGGGATCGATCTCGATAAGGTGCTGCATATCGAGGATCTCGCGCGCGGCGATAACCTCTTTTTCTCGGCCACGGGCGTTACCGATGGCGAATTGCTGCACGGCGTGAAGTTCACCGGTCGCCACGCCACGACGCAATCGCTGGTGATGCGTTCGCGCACCGGCACCATTCGCCAGATCAGCTCTCGCCACAGCCTCGATAAGTTGCGGGATAACCTGAATATCACGGTGGAGTAGCCGCCGAATTGCTGCGCCAGCCCCGCCGCGCCAATCCGAGGGCGCGGCGGGGCTTTTTGCTGCGTCGCGACCGGGTGTTGGGTTCGCGCACTCAGTGTTATGTCGTGCTAGCTGGTGTGTTGTGGCGCGTGGCGCGTGGAAGCAGTGGTGGTTGTTTGACAGTACGTACACCCCGGTGGTATCCTGCGGGTGCCAGGGGCATCCGCGTACGTTCTAGCGATTACCTCTTCACCCGGGCGATGGGGAAACGGTCGGGTGTGACGCGAGGCTCCGGGCGAGCGAAGGTGTAACGGCGCTTGAAGCAACTGGTCAAGGACGAACGTCGGGCCGAGACGGCTGTCGCTACCGGCGTCGAGGAGCGGGCGCTAGCGCCGCGTCGCTTCGACTACGGGCGCGGCGGCACGGTCGTTGGTGGGCGCAAGCCGCGCGGGGCACGGGCACCGCGCGCGGGGTTTGTCGTGGCGCGGCTCTTGCCGCACCTGCTGGTCCTCGCCGTGGCGGTCGCGGTCGTGATCGGCAATGGTTTCTGGGACCCGACGCTGCTCGGGATTCACATCTCGAGCGAGCCGCAAACCCCGCCCGATTTCGACGTGCCGCTCCTGCCGCCGGCGAATCAGGGGGTTGTTTCGGCCGAGCCCGAGTATCCGGCGACGAGCGGGTACTTCACGCGACCGCCGCTGCCGATCACGCCGGTGCGTTTGCGGCTGGCGACGTATGAGACGAAGGCGGGCGAGACGCCGAAGCAGGTTGCCGCGCGCTTCGGGCTGCAGACGACGACGATCCTCTGGGCCAATGCGATGCAGGATCCCGAGCGCCCGCTCCCGGCCGGGACGAAGCTGCGGATCCCGCCGGTCGATGGCATGCTCCATCAGGTGCAGGGAAACGATACGCTCACGGCGATTGCCGCGAAGTACCGGGTCGAGACGACCGCGATCACCGGCTATCAGCCGAACGATATCGCCGGGCCGAACGACCTCGTGCCGAACACGTTCATCCTCGTTATCGGCGGGCAGATGCCGGTGCGCGAGCGGATCGAGGAGTATGTCGTCCGCAACGGCGATACGCTCTGGTCGATCGCGAATCGCTTCGGTCTGGAGCCGAGTACGCTCGTCTGGGCGAATAGCCTGACGAATGGCGACGTACTGGCGGTGGGGCAGCCGATCATCATCCCGCCGGTGAATGGCACGATCCATCATGTGGAAGATGGCGAGACGCTGGCGGCGATCGCCGAACGGTACGGCGTGAAGCCGGAGCAGATCACCGCGTTTGCCCCGAATGGCCTGGGTGGCGATGGGACCCCATTACCGGGGAGTGATCTCGTCATTCCCGGTGGCACGCCGCCCGCGCCGCCGCCGCCGGTCATCGCCGAGCCGGTGCAGTCGGATCCGGCGGTGGCGCCGCCTGCGGCTGCACCGGGGAGTGCGCCTGCGGCCACGCCGGCGTCGGGCACGCGCGCCGTGGGGTCGTTCATCTGGCCCGCGACCGGGGCGCTGACGACTTACTTCGGCGATAACCCGGCGTACTATGGCCCCGGTGGGCACAATGGCCTCGACATCGCCAATAGCCTGGGGACGCCGCTGCTGGCGGCCGATGGTGGGGTGGTGATCTTCTCCGGCTGGCAGGGTGGCCTCGGGAACGCGATCGCCATCGACCACGAGAATGGCTTTGTGACCTGGTATGGCCACGCCAATTCGCTGGCGGTCAGCGCGGGGCAGCGGGTCGCGCGCGGCCAGGTGGTGGCCTACATGGGATCGACGGGCAACTCCACCGGCTCCCATGTCCACTTCATCGTTGTGCGCAACGGTGTGTACGTCAATCCGCTCGCCTATTTGCCGCGCTAGGAGGGCGTACGTTCTACGTCGCACGTCCGACAGTCCTGGCGTCCTCAGTACCCGGCAGTACATTCGAACGGTTAGTACCAATTAGTACGCTTAGGGGATGGGGGAACGCCGCACCACGGCGTACCCTGGTACTATCAGCGCCCGTTCGCGGCGTATTCGTGTGTCGTCGTTTTGGGCCTTTGTTCATACTGTCGGGTATGGGAGCCATCGCGCTCCGGCCACGCGCCAGGAGGAGGGTGCATGTCGCCGGAAAAACGTCGGTCGCCGGTCGATTGGGGCGGCGGCTTCTTGCGAAAACTTCGCACGCCGGAGGGGGACCAGGGAAAGGCGGGCACGCCTGAGCCTGCTGCGGCGCAAGCCGCGCCCCCCGCGCAGCGACGCGCCTGGGCGAGCGGGGCCTTCCTGGCCGCCGCCGCGCGGCTGGTCGCGCGGGGCGAGGAATCGGGCTATACGTTGCGCCGGGTGGTCGAATGGGCCACGGCGGCGACGGGGGCGCGTCGCGCCGCGCTCTGGGCGATCGAGACCGGGCCTGACGGCCAGCAGCAACTGACGATCCTGGCCTGGGCGGCGATCGATGGCTGGCGGCCGTCGGAAGACGCCCTGCCCGCGCCGCAGTCGTCCCCGGCGCTCCAGCAGGCGCTGCGCAACCCGGAGGCGGTCGCCGTCGAGATCGATTCCCCGGCGGAAGCGCGGGCCGATTGGCGGGGAATCCTGGGGACGGGGCCGATCGCGCTCTGCGCGGCGATCAGTAGCGGCGAGGCGCGCGGCGTCCTGGCGGTGTCCGGGAACAACGCCGGTGCGGTGTCCACCGCGCCGTTCGGTGAGGATGCGCGGGCGGCGCTGGCGGCCTGCGCGGCCCTGGCCGCGATCGTCTTCGACCGGCAGAAGCCGGTGGAACAGCCCGAGGAGCAGGCGGCGGCCGTAGAGGCGGAGGAGCTTGAGACTCCCGCCGGGTTCCCGCGACCGTTCCAGGAATTGCCCGACCGGGCGGCGATGCTGGCCCAGTTGAAGATGGAGATCAGCCGGGCCGAGCGTTTTGGGCACCCGCTGGCACTCCTGTCCGTGGACCTTGACCGCTTCGGCGAGTGGGCGCAGCGCGCGGGGAAGCGCGTCGCCGCCGACGCGCTCGATCACGTTACCGCGTTGATCCGCGCCTCGATTCGCGATGTCGATGTGCTGGGGCGCGATGGCGACGATTCGTTCATCCTGGTGCTGCCGGTGAGCGAGGCCGACGATGCCCTGCGCGTCGGGGAGCGGATCAGCCAGGCGTTGCGCGACAACCAGCCACTCGGGCCGGAGGATGCCGAACCGCTCACGCTGAGCGGCGGCGCGGTGGGGCACCCGGAGGATGGGAAGAGTGCCGACGCGCTCCTCAACTCGGCGGAGCGGACCACCGCGTATGCCAAGCGGATGGGGCGCGATCAGATCCGTGTCCGGGGTTTGGGTGAGATGGAGTCGCCCACGCTGGGGCAGACCGATCGCCTCTCTGCGGAGCGGGTTGCCGCAGCGGCCAGCGCCGCCGCGCCGCCGCTCGTCGCGCAGGCGTTCCAGGGGCTGGTGGATTCGCTGACGGCCGCTGGCGACGCGCACGACCAGGCGCGCCCCGGTCATGGCCGGGCGGTGGGGCGCTACGCCCGCGCACTGGCCGAGGCGTGCGGCCTCGATCCCGAGCAGGCGCGCTCGGTCGAGCTGGCCGGGACGCTCCACGATGCCGGGAAGATCGGCCTGCCGGTGGAGATCCTGGCCAAGCGCGGCCCGTTGACTTCGGACGAGCGCGCGGTGCTGCGGGATCAGCCCGCCGTGGGCAAGTTGATCCTGATGCAGATTCCTTCGCTGGAGTCGGTCATTCCGCTCATCCTCCAGGCGCACGAGCGCTACGACGGGAGCGGCTACCCGGATGGGTTGCAGGGGAACCAGATCAGCTTTGGCGCGCGGATTATCGCCATCGCCGAGGGGTACGAGGCGATGACGAACGATCGGCCGTATCGCAAGGCGCTGAGCCACGCGATGGCGATCGGCGAACTCTGGCGCGAGGCCGGGAAACGCTACGATCCGCGCCTGGTGGATACGTTCGTGCGCGTGGTCAGCCCGTTGGAGCCGACCGGGAGCGACGAGACCTGGAAGCCGGAACTCTTGGAACGCGTCGCGGTTGACGGGCAGCCGGAGGCAGAATCGGCCTCGGTCGCGGCCCGACCGGCGACTGGGGGGCTCGGCGGGCGGGGTCTGCTGCCGACGTCTGGTCCGTTGCCGACGTTGCCCGCGACCGCCGCGCCGGTTGACGAGGTGCCGGAGGGTGAGCCCCACGCCGAGCAGGTGGCGGCGGCGGAGGCCGACTGGCAGCCCACGCTGGAAGCGCAGATCGCGGAGGCTGACGACGACGATTCGCCGGAGCCGCTGATCACGGGTGAGACAGCCTGGCTGACGTGGTCCGACCTGGCGCAGCCGCCGAGCAAGGCGGAGTTCTGGGGCCGCAGGGTGAGGCTGCTACGCCCGCCCCGGCTGACGAATTCGTGGATGATTCTGACTGGGCCGCGGACGCGGAGCAGCCCGAGGCGATCTTCTACGAGGAGGTCGTGGCCGCGACACGCCTGGAACTGAACACCGGCGAGTTGACGCCGCCGTCGTCGATGCGCAACGAGCCGCCCCAGGAGGAAGTTGCGGCGGCCCCGAAGCCTCGTCCGGTGACTGGGAGCCTGATCGCGCCCGGTTTGGTGCCGTTCTCGGAGCCGGAGGATGACTCGGAGGATGACAAGGACGAGCGTGAGGCTGTCGCTCGCGCCTCGGATGACGATGATGATGATGAGGGAGCGCCGGAGAGCCTGAGCGTGGACGATACCATGCTGGTGGTGAGCCAGACGACGCTCCTGCGCCTGAACGAGCTCCAACGCCTGACGAAGCGCCGCACCGGGTATCTGTATACGGGGCGGGAGAAGGACGGCGACGAGTGACGAGTGCAGTGCTGAGGCTCAGAGGTCAGAGGTCGGAAGTCGGGGGTCAGAGGTCAGGGACCTCACCCCCGGCCCCCTCTCCCGCGAGGAGAGGGGGTGTCTTTTTGGGTGGGGTGGGGCGTTGGGGTGGGTTGTCGCCCGTTCGCCTGTTCGCCTGTTAGACGAGGGAGAGGTTGGGGCGGACGTCGAGGGTCCAGTCGGATTGGCGGCCGATGGGGAGGCGGTAGCAGGCGGCGGCACCGATCATGGCGGCGTTGTCGGTGCAGAGGGAGAGGGGCGGGTAGCGGACCGGGAGGTCGACGGCCTGGCCGAGGCGTTCGCGGAGGAGGGCGTTGGCGGCGACGCCGCCGGCGAGCAGCACCATCGTCGCGCCGGTGGTGCGCGCGGCGCGGACGGTCTTTTCCACCAGGGGTTCGACGATCGCCTCCTGGTAGGCTGCCGCGAGGTCGGCGGTTGGCAGGGTGGGCGAGAAGGTGGGGGGCTGGTAGGTCGGGAAGGGTTCGGCGGTGGTCGGTGCCGCCCCTTTGCTCTTGCCGCGACGGCCTTTCGGCTGCTCCACGACGCGGTGCTTCTCGGTGGCGCGCAGGAGCGCGGTCTTCACGCCGCTGTAACTGAAGTCGAATGAGTCGCCGAGCCAGGCGCGGGGGAGGCGATAGAGGTCGGCGTTGCCGCGCGCGGCGGCGCGCTGGATCGCGGGGCCACCGGGATAGCCGAGGCCGAGGATCCGCGCGCCCTTGTCGAAGGCTTCGCCGGCGGCGTCGTCGGTGGTGCGTCCGAGCAGGCGGTAGTGGCCGTGGCCCTGCATCAGGATCAGTTCGGTGTGGCCGCCCGAGACGATCAGGCAGAGCAGCGGGAAGGACGGGGGCGGCGAGGTGAGGTCCTCGCCCGCCTGGAGGAGCCAGTTCGAGTAGATGTGCCCTTCCAGGTGGTTGACGGCGATCAGCGGCAGGCCGCGCGCCCAGGCGACGGCCTTGGCCCAGTTGACGCCGACCATCAGCGAGCCGGCGAGGCCGGGGCCTTCGGTCACCGCGAGGGCGTCGATGTCGTCGAGCGTGAGGTTGGCACTGTCGAGCGCGGCGCGCACGGTCGGCTCGATGGCGGTGATGTGCTGCCGCGAGGCGAGTTCGGGCACGACGCCGCCGTAGGCGCGGTGGAGGTCGATCTGTGAGGCGATCACGTTCGAGAGCAGTTGCCGCCCGTCGCGGATGACTGCCGCCGAGGTCTCGTCGCAGGAGGTTTCGATTGCGAGGATGGTGGTCATGGGCTCCGCCAGTAATGAGTAACGAGTAACGAGTAACGAGTGACGAGTGACGGTGGGTGAGCGCTAGCCTGGAACCTGGGACCTGGAACCTGGAATTGTTTCGGTGCCGTCGAGGGAGTGGTGCCAGCGGGCCAGTTTTTGGCCGAGGGTGGCGCGTAGTTCCTGGAGGCGCTGGGGCATGGGTGGTTCGTTCAGCGGCGGGGACCACATGATGTAGGCGTCCTCGCCGTTGTCGCTGTAGTAGCGTTTGCGCAGGCCCTGCTGGGTGAAGCCGTATTTGGCGTAGAGGCCGAGCGCGGATTCATTGGAGACGCGCACTTCGAGGGTCATCCAGCGCGCCCGGCGGCGGAGTGCTTCGTCCATCAGGTTCACGAAGAGCATCTCGCCGAGGGCTTTGCCGCGCTGCTCGGGGGCGACGCCGATGGTGGTGATGTGGGCTTCGTCGAGCATCAGCCACATCCCGGCGAAGCCGAGGATCGGCCCCTTCGCCGCGTGCTCGGTGCGGCGGAGGAAGGGGAGGCGCGCGAAGCCGCCGCGCGGGCGGTCGTCCGACGCGGCCTGGGGTGCGCGCGGATCGCGCCAGCGAGCGACGATGTAGTAGTTGTGCTCCGGGTCGCGCAGCTCGCGGCGATAGGCGCTGGTGGGCCAGGGGTTGTTGAAGCAGCGACGCTCCACCTGGCTCACCTCGGAGACATCATCCTGGGTCATCGGCTCGATTACGAATGGCACGTCGCCCTCGGTCGGGTAGTGACGAGTAACGAGTAACGAGTAACGAGTAACGAGGGGAGGCCCCGTCCTCCCCTCGTTACTCGGTGCTCAGTGCCTGGAATCTGCAGTTCGTTCCTCATCGCTCGTTACTCGTTACTCGTTACTTTCGGCGTTCCATGCACGTAGATGGGCTCCAGGGTGGCGGGGTCGTCGGATTCGCCGCGACGATGGCGTTGCCAGGCGATCTCGGCCAGGCAGCTTGCGCGCCGCGCATTGAGTGTTGGTGGCATGACCCGTGCCAACGGGGCTGCGGCCTGGAATTCGGTTCGCTGCTCGTGCGGCAGTTCGCCGCAGACGAGGGTCGGCTCGATGATGAGCGCGGCCAGGTCGGCGAGGCTGCCGTTCTCGTAGTCGCCCACGCGACGGGTGGTGCCCCCCTGCCAGCGGTAGAGGGCGCTGACGTAGCGCCCGCGCCCGGCGGCGAGGACCGCGCGCACGGGCAGCCCGGCGTCGCCGTGCGGGTAGGCGGTCGCGTCGAGGGTCGGCACCCCGAGCAGCGGCAGGCCGAGCGCGAAGACGAGGCCCTTGGCGGTGCTGATCCCGACGCGCATGCCGTTGAACGAGCCTGGCCCGGTCGCGACTGCGACCGCGCCGAGGTCGGCCGGGCGCAGGCCGGAGAGGGTGCAGAGGCGGTCGATCTCGTGCAGCACGGTGGCGGTCTGGGTCCGGCCCGCCGCCCACGATTCCTCGGCCAGCGGCCCGCTGGGGCCGTAGAGGGCGATGCCGGCCACGCCGGTCGAGGTGTCGATCGCCAGCAGCGGCCGGTCAGCGCCCGACACCGAATGCCTCCGCGCGCAATTCTGCCAGCAGCGCCGCCTGCCGCACTCCCGATGGTGTCAGCGTTAGTCTCCGCTTCATCTCGCTCACCGGGGCCAGGGTGATCAGCAGGTAGTCCGACGGTGCCGTTGCGCCGAGCCGGTCGGGCCACTCGATCACGCAGATGCCTTCGGGGTCGGCGAAGAGTTCGTCCAGGCCGACCGATGCTACTTCCGCCGCCGTTTCCAGGCGGTAGAGATCGACGTGGTAGAGACGAATCGGCTTGCCGTCGGCGGTGCGCCCGTCGTGCTCGTTGATCAGGGTGAAGCTCGGGCTGGTCACCCGATCGGTGATGTTCAGGCCGGAGGCGAGGCCCTGGGTCAGGAGGGTCTTGCCCGCGCCGAACGGCCCGGAGAGGAGGAAGAGATCCTGGGCACGGGCATACTGGCCGATCCGCCAGCCGATCCGCCGTGTCTGATCCGGGCTATGACTGATGAAATCAAGCGCCGGTTGGGCCACCACCCTCCCGCTCCGTTGGCCGCGCTGCCGTGCTGCGTCGCCGGATGCCCCCTCCGCACCCCGACTCGCGCCTTGCCCTGGTGTATGCACCGGGGAGATCGCGTAGTCGGATTAGTGTAGCAGGTTGGGTGACGAGTCGTCAGTCGTCGGTCGACAGTCGTCAGGGGAGAGACGGCCCTCACCCCGCCGCGCTGCGGCGCGGCACCCCTCTCCCAACCGCTGGGGGAGGGGTTTAACCCCTCCCCAGACGGTGGGGAGAGGGCTATTCCGAAGTGGGCGACGCAACGAGTCGCCCCTATGTGGCAGCAGGGGCTGGGGTGATCGATTGGGCAGGTTGGCGGGAGGGTGGCGGGGGGATAGACTGGGCGGGCGCTTGCTGGTTTTTGGTTGTGGCTTTGGCGTGATTCGTGGTGAAGGAGTTGGGTGATGGATCCGCGATTTCCGGCGATTGAGCCATTTGAGACGGGATGCTCGATACGGGGGATGGGCACCGGTATTGGGAGGCGTGCGGAATCCGGAGGGAAGGCGGCGCTCTTTTTGCACGGGGGCCGGGGTCGGGGGCGTCGGTGGGGCAGCGGCGTTTTTGATCCGGCGGTGTATCGCATTGTGGTGTTGGACCAGCGGGGATCGGGGCGGAGTCGGCCGCTGGCGAGCGAGCCGGATGCGGATTTGAGCACGAATACGACGCAGCATTTGATCGCTGATATCGAGGCGTTGCGGGTGTTGAATGGGGCCGAGCGCTGGGCAACGATCCTGGGGTGTCGTGGGATCGACGCTGGCGCTGGCCTATGCCGGCGCACCCGGAGCGGGTGGCGTCGATAGTGCTGGGGTTTGTGACGACGACCTCGCGGCGGGAGGTGGGTGGATCACGGAGGGGTGGGGCGGATTTTCCCGCGCGAGTGGGAGCGGTTTGCGGAGGCGGTGCCGGAGCGGTTGCGGCATTTGCCGCTGGTGGATGCCTATGCGGAGTTGCTGGCCGATCCCGATCCGGCGGTGCGGGAGCGGGCGGCGCGGGAGTGGTGCAACTGGGAGGATGCGCACGTTTCGCTGACGCCGGGGCATCAGCCGAGTCCGCGCTATGAGGACCCGGAGTTCCGGCTGCGGTTCGCGCGGTTGGTGACGCACTACTGGCGGCACCACGCGTTTTTGGGCGAGGAGCAGTTGATCCGCGAGATCGGGAAGCTGGAGGGGATTCCGGGGGTGCTGATCGGCGGGCGATTTGATGTGAGCGGTCCGCTGGAGACGGCGTGGCGGCTGAAGAAGGGTTGGGCGAGCGGCGAGTTGCATGTGTTGGATGATGCGGGGCACGGTGGCGGGGACATGTTCCTGCCGCTGGTTGTTGGGGCGCTGAACAGGTTTGGGGGGCTGTAGAAGGTGAGTTGAGTCGTAAGTCGTAAGGGGGGAGACCTCACCCCCCGACCCCCTCTCCCGCGAGGAGAGGGGGTGACTCGCTTGGTGGGCGGTGGCAATAAGGGAAAGGAGTGATGTGCGCGGATCGCATGGACATGAAGTGTCCGGCTACGTTAATGCGCCGGATGAATCCGGCTCTGGTGGCGTTTGGGGCGGTTGTTGGTATGTGGGGCGCGAAGTCTGCCCGCGTTGATGCGAGGCGCTGACTTGCCAGGGGGAGCTAGGGCTGGGGTGGGGGCTGTTGTCCTGGGTTGACGCGGCTCATCATGTCTTGGACGAATGTGCCTACCCAGATGTAGGCTGCGATGATTGTCAGAACAATGAGCAAGCATGCAAATGCTCGTATGGGGCGGGGCGGCGTAGCCTGGAAGCTCGATAGTGCGCCGACGGCGGCGAAGATCAGGGCCGGAAAACTCATGACGCCGCAGAAGATCGCCAGTGATACCAAAATAGTTGCCATTGCAGGGCATTCCTGTGTTGGAACAGCTCGAAGTTTGCTGGCTTCAGTATAGCGTCGTGGCTGCGCGCACTGCGCCGATGCTTGACGCTGCTGCTGGGCTCTGCCACACTTCGCGCCTGGGACTGTATGTACAGCGGTGGGGCGGGAAGCGCGGGGTGATTTGGTCGGCGGCGGGCGGGTGGCGTACCGGATCGGGCAGTTCGGGCGGGGGCTGGCGCCTTGGGTCCCGGCGCGCGACCGGGCGCTGGCGGCGGCGGTGCTGACCGGGCGGCAGTTCGCGGCTTTCTGTTCGATGGCTCCCGCCGATCAGCGGCACGCGGTGCGGGTGGCGCGGGCGCTGGTGGCGGAGGGAGCGCGTGACCCGGATTTAATCGTGGCGGGGTTGCTGCACGATCTGGGGAAGGTTGACCCGCAGGGTCATGGGCACGTGCTGGTGATCCACCGGGTGGCGAAGGTGGTGCTGGCGCGGCTGTCGCCGGGGGCCTGGGGGTGGTTGAGTGCGGTCGAGCGCCCTGGCTTCGTGCGCGGGTGCTATTTGTTGCAGCAGCACCCGGCGCTCGGGGCGGCATGGGCGGCGGACCTGGGGGTGTCGTCGCGCGCCTGTGCGCTGATCGCGGCGCACCAGGAGGGTACGGTGGGGCCGGATGCCGCCGATGCGCTGGTGTGGTTGCGGCGGGCAGACGACCGGGCGTGACGAGTAACGAGTAACGAGGGAATGGTTCAAAGTTCAAAGTTCAAGGTTGGAGTGGTGACCTGGCGAACTTTGAACTTTGAACCTGGAACGTTGAACTCGGTCCTGACGAATGGCTAATGAGCGTTGGGGTACACTTCCCGCGAGGGGGCATTCGTGAGCGTTGCTGAATCGCCGATTGTCAACAGTCAAGAAGCGCCGATTGCGTACCGGGTGTCCGGTTTCGAGGGGCCGCTGGCGGTGTTGTTGCGGCTGATCGAGCGCGAGGAGCTCGATATCACGGCGATCTCGCTGGCGCAGGTGGCCGATCAGTTCGTGGCGCACATCGAGGCGCAGGCGGACCGCGATCCGGGGCTGCTGGCGGAGTTCGCGGCGGTGGCGTCGCGCTTGCTGGTGCTGAAGACGCGCGTGCTCTTCCCGCGCCCGCCGGTGCAGGCCGACCGGGAGCGCGAGGAGGACGACGCGGACGATCTGGTGCGCCAGTTGCGCGAGTACCGGCAGTTTAAGGAGGTCGCGGCGTCGCTGGCGGCGCGCGACCGGGTCGAGGGGCGCACATTTTTGCCGCTCGATCTGCCCGACCGGGCGCTGACCGGGGCGACGGCGGAGGTGACGCTGGCCCCGGCGCGGGCCTTCGATCTAGTGCGTGTGGTGCAGCGCCGCCTCGCGCGGCAGCCGGCGACGCCGCGCCTGCTCGCGCTCGCGCCCCGGATCAGCGTGGGGGAGATGATCGCCAGGCTGGTGGAGGGGCTGCGGACGTTGCCGGCGGGCGAGTTGCGGTTCAGCCGGGCGATCCCCGCGCCGCGCACGCGGATCGAGATCGTGACGACCTTCATGGCGATCCTCGAACTGGTGCGTCGTCGCCGCGCGGAGGCGGTGCAGGAGGAGCCGTTCGGCGAGATTATTGTCCTGCCGCCGACGGTTGAGAGCACGCAGGCTGATGAGGCCGCCGCCGATGATTGAGTCGTCCATCGCAGCCGATGATGCGGCGCTGGCGAACGCGTCGCTGCCCGACCTTGATCTCCCCGCGCTCTGCGAAGCCCTGCTGTTTGTCGCCGCGACGCCGACCGCCGCCGCCGATCTCGCGAAGGCGATCGGGGTGGAGGTCGAGGCGGTCGTTGATGCGCTGGACCATCTGGATGCGACGTTGCGCGAGTCGGGGAGCGGCTTGCGCGTGCTGCGCCACGGCGATCGCTACGCGCTGACCAGCGCCCCGGCGGCGGCGCGGACCGTGGCGCGCTTCCTCGGGCTGAACCGGACGGAGCGGCTGTCGGCGGCGGCGCTGGAGACCCTGGCGATCATCGCCTATCGCGGCCCGGCGACGCGCGGCGAGGTCGAGGCGATCCGGGGGGTGGACAGCAGCGGCGTGGTGCAGACGCTGCTGGCGCGCGAGCTGGTGGAGGCGGTCGGGCGGCGCAATACGGTGGGCGCGCCGATCGAGTACACCGTGACGGCGACGTTCCTGCGCCACTTCGGGCTCGCCAGTCTCAACGAGCTGCCGCCGCTCGGGGAGGTGCAGGGGCGGGGGGTGGAGGAGACGTGGGATGAGCGGCTGCGGGGATGGAGAAGGGAGAATGGAGTATCGAGGAGACGGTTTGAAGGTTCGAAGGTTCGAAGGTTGGGCGGTTCAACTTTCGAACCTTCGAACCTTCGAACCGTCACAGTTCGCTATTCCGGGAATTCGAACCAGCGGTCGGTTTCCTGGGGTTCCCAGTATTCGGTGACGACGGTGTTGGGTTCGAAGAGTTCGTAGGGGTCGAAGGTTTTGTAGACCTCGTAGGGGCCGGACCAGTCTTTGCGGCGTTCTTTGTAGGCGTGGTGTCCTGCCAGGGTGTGGAATTCGAAGAGCATGATGTAGGTGCCGGTCGGGTCGCCTTCGCGCGAGACCTGGCGGTAGTAGCGCGCCGATTTCCACTCGGCGAAGAGTTCGGCGTGGTGCTCGCGGACCCAGTCGAACCAGGTGCGGATGCGCTCGTGGTGGGCTGCTTCGTTGCCTGGGGCGATGCGCCAGTATTCGAATTCGATGAAGGACATGGGGGCCTCCAGTCGTGAGTCGTAAGTCGTGAGTCGTGAGGTGATACAGCCCTCACCCCGCCGCCTGCGGGCGGCACCCCTCTCCCACCGATTGGGAGAGGGGATTTTAGGTCCAGCCGTGGCGGAAGTGGGGGATGACGTGTTTGCCGAGCAGGTGGATGGCGGTGGCGGGGCCGTCGGGGCTGTGGGGTGCGCCGAATTCGACGCGGCCGACGCCGGTTTCGGCGACGAGGCGTTCGATGCCGGCGATGCAGTCGTGCGGGGTGCCGTAGAGGGCGAATTGGTCGAGGTGGTCGTCGGAGATGAGGGCGGCGGCGTGGTCGATGTTGCCCTGTGCGGTGGCGGCGTTGATGCGGGCGAGGAGTTCGGGGTCCAGGCCGGCGAATGCGGGCATGGGGGCGAGGTAGGGGAGGTAGAAGGTGAGGGTGCGGCGGGCGTGGGCCTGCGCGGCGGCGCGATCGTCGCTGATTGCGGTGAGGGGGCCGAGGACGAGTTGGACCTGAGATGGATCGCGGTTGGCGGCGCGTGCCCCGGCGTCGATCTCGTCGCGCAGCATGCGGCCGTAGGGCGCGCTCCAGCAACTGCCCGCTTTGACCTCGTCGGCGAGGCCGCCCGCCATGCGCGCCATGCGGGGTCCCCAGGTGCCGACCATGATCGGGATGGTGTGGCGCGGGGGTTGCCAGGTGAGGCGGGTGCCTGGCGTGGTCTGGAAGATCTGGCCGGTGTAGGGTGCGGTGTCGCCGCGCAGGAGGTGCCGGGCGAGTTCGATCGCCTCGCGCACGGCGGTGAGGGGGCGCGGGGTGGCGGTATTCACGGAGTCGAGGAAGGCGCCGCGACCGATGCCGAAGTAAGTACGCCCGCCGGTCGCTTCGTCGAGCAGGGCGGCGTATTCGGCGAGGATGGCGGGGTGGATCAGGTAGGGGTTGGCGACGGACGGGCCGAGGCGGATGCGACTGGTCTGCCCGGCGATGGTGAAGAGGATGGGCCAGGCGGGTTTGAAGAGGAGGTCGTCGAAGATGCTGAGAGTGTGGAAGCCGTAGTCTTCGGCGAGCCGCGCCAGGGCGAGGTAGTCGCCGAGGGGGCGGTTGCCTGGCAGGCCGACGCTGAGTTGCACCATCGTTGCCTCGCTGGTTGGGGGTGGCAGTGTCGCGGTGGGGACTATAGCACAGTGGTATGATCGGGGGTGGGGTGGGCGTGGCGGGGGGTGCCGTTGGGTGGTGGAGGCCGTTGGACTGAAGTCCCGGCTGAGAGCGACCTGCGGAGTCGCCGCAAAGTCCGCCTGCGCGGACCGGGATGGGCGGTGCGGGGCGGCTGACTTGCCCCTTCCTTCGTTTGCGCCTGTGATGGCTGGTTTGGTGAGGGTTTGTGGTCGAGTTGCGGCGTGTGCGCGCTATTGTGGCCGAGTTGACGGCCGGGATTCTTGCTGATGGGCCGCTGCTTGATGTTGGGGCGGTGGAGCGGGAGATCGCGGCGTTGGCGGGGCGGGGGAGGGCGTCGAGGTCCGGGCGATCGAGGTGGCGCGGGATGGGGGGGCGATTCGGGCGATCGGGGTTGGGCCAGATGGTGGTGCGGGTGCGCCGGGGGTGCTGGTAGTCGGGGTGCCGCGCGGCGATGCGCCGACGGGGGCATGGGTGCTGCTGGCGCTGGCGCGGCGGCTGGCAGATGACGCCGATTTGCGCGCCGGGTGGGGGTGCGGTGGTGGATTGTGCCGTGCCTGGATCGGGTTGGGGCGGGCGAACGGGCGGTGGTGGGAGGGACGGCTCGCGCTGGAGGTGTATGCGCGCGGGGTAGTCGCGGCGAGTGGTGCGCCCGATGTGGCTGCCGAGGTGTCGCCGCCGGAGCAGCGTGCGCTGCTTGCGTTGATCGCGGCGGTGCGACCGCAGACGGCGCTGTTCCTGTACGATGCGCCGGTCGGGGGCTGCGCGCTGTTCGCAGGGCGGGGCGAGGGTGGGTCGGTATGGGCGGGGCGGGAGGGGGATTTCTTCCGGTTGCTCGATCCGCTCGGTTTGCCGGTTGACCTCGGTGGGGCATTCGGGGCGGTTGGAGAGGGTGCTGGCTCCCGGTGTTTATCCGCTTGGGGCGTTGCCCAATGGGGTGGACGAGCCGTATGAGCATTTTCGTGCCGATCTCGTGCGGCCATGCGGCACGATTTTAGAAGGAAGCTTGGGGTGGAGGGGATGGCGGTTGGCGCGATTGTTGCCTGTTCGCCGATTATGCGCGGCGCGAGCGGGATCGCACGGCAATCGGGGCGGCGCGGCGCGTGGTCGTGGCCGAGGGGGTTCGGCTCTGGCGGGAGTGGTTCGCGTTCGGGCGCACGGCGCTCGATCTGGTCGCGCCGCTGCTCCCCGGCGGGCGGGTTGGGACGGTCGCCCGCGCAGGCGGCGGTGGTGGCGGCGCTGCGGGGCGGAGACGATGCTGGCCGAGGGGTTGCGCTGGCCCGCGCTGGTGCGCGACGCGGAGGCCCCGGGGAGCGTCGCCGAGGCGTTCGCGCAGGGGGATGCCGTGCGCGTGGCGCGGGCTGTCCCGGCTGGCGGCGCTGATTCGCTTGCTTGAAGAGGCGAATGCGCGGCTCGGCCCTGAGCCGCCCGACGTGCTGAGGCGTTGGAGCAGGCGCGAGAGACGCAGACGCGCTGGATCGATGGGCTGGTGGTGGCGGATGCGTTGCGCCCGCTGCCGCGCGACCGCGTCGCTGCGGCGCAACTCGGCACGTTCCTGCTGGCCTTGCCGTGGGGTGTGGTGCGGCACGAGACTGGCCACTGGTGGGGATCGCTCTCCCTGCGGAAACGTTTTCGCGCGCGGGGGCGTAATACAATGGCAGAACTGGTCGCTCGTCGATGGGGTGGGTGTGAGCATCTGGCTTGGTATCAATGTGCTGCTGCTCGCCGCCGGTGGGGCGGCGACGCTCTGGCTGGCCTTCTGGCGTGGCGGCGATGCGTCCGATCCGCCGCCGCTGGCGCTGGCGACGCTCTTCGCGGCGATTACCTGCTTCGGCGGGGCCGGGGTGCTGGCCCTCGAACTGTTCGGCTTCGGTCCGCTGCTGGCCTTCACGGCGGCGCTTGTCTTCGCGGCGCTCAGCGCGGTGCTCTTTAATCTGCTGGCGTCGGTGGCGTGGCAGAACCGCGAGCGGCGCGGTGAACGACCTGGTTGGGGCATTGGCGGCGGTGGTCGCGCCGATCGCGCCGGGGCGACCGGGCGCGGTCGCGGTGAAGCACAGCCAGCCGCAATTGATTCTTCCTGCCGTTTCCAAGCAGGCCAAGCTTCGCTGCCGGTGGGGGCGCAGGTGATCGTGACCGCGCTGCACAATGGTTCCGGTGGCGAAGACCCGGTTGAGGTCGCGCTGCTTCCCGCGCGCGGCGACCGGGAATTCGGCGGTCGCGTGAGGGAAGGGCGGGCGGTGCTCCCTCTCGGATGTGCTTCTTTCGCGCTCTTCGTGTTCAAGATTTCGAGATAAGGTCAATTGCGGTATCGGGTGTGATCCGGGCCAGTACTGTGTGACATGCAAGCGCCGCCGGGGATAGTCCCGGCGGCGCTTCGTTTTCCTTGCTATCGCTAGCAATTGGCGTGGTGAGGAGGGATTCGAACCCCCGAAGGCGTATGCCAGCTGATTTACAGTCAGCCCCCGTTGGCCGCTTGGGTACCTCACCGGGTTTGCTGTGTCGCGCGGTGGCGCGATTGCGAACGCCAGTATAGCAGAGTAGGGGGGGATGGGCAAGCAGATTGTTGCTGGGAAATGGTCAGATTGTGGGGGCGGGGGCGAGGGGGCGCTGTTGCCTGCGGCGGAGCAGGTGGACGATGCCGAGGAGCCCCAGCGCCCCGGCGGTGATGCCGCTGATCAGCCAGCCGAGTCGCCAGAGGGGCGGCTCGAAGGCGATGCGCACGGTGTGGCGACCGGGTGGGACGCGCACGCCCCGGAAGGTGTAGTCGGTGGTGTAGACGGGGGTGGCCTGGCCGTCCACGGTGGCCCGCCAGCCAGGGTAGGCGACTTCGCTGAGGACGAGGATCGCTTCGCGGTCGGTCTCCACGGTGGCGATCAGTTCGTCGGGGGTGGGGCGGGCGAGGTTGACGGTGCCCTGCGGCGTGCCGTTGCTGATGGCTGGCGGCGCGTCGTCCGAGTCGGCGGGCATGGTGAGATAGGCGGTCGTGCGCGGGTCGAAGGTGGGTGCGATCACAGCGGTCCAGGCGTCCTCGTCGGAGGCGTAGGTGCGGCTGTTGCCGACGAGGAAGGCGCGCGGCAATGGGGTCAGGTTCTCGTAGACGACAAAATCCTCGCCGCGCTGCACCTCGCGGAACTTGCCCTCCCCCGCCGGGGATTCGTTCGGTGGAAGCATGACATAACGAATATTGAGCAGATCGTAGCGCGGCGAGTCGTGGCGGCGGAAGGTTTCGTCCCAGAAGCGGTTGTAGTTCGCCAGGCCGAGCGGGTTGTAGGTGCCGACGACGCTCTCCAACCCGGCGACCGCCGCCCAGGAGGGCTGCCAGGTGGCGCTCAGGCGGGTCGGGTCGATGCGGAAGAAGCTTTGCCCGGCACCGGCGCGGATGATGGCGAGGGTCGCGTCGTGGCGGAAGCCCGCGAGCGGGTCGGTGTTCGTGGGGGGGACCGGGGCGGTGGCGGCGAAGAGGTCGAAGACGACGAGCGCGACGAGCGCGGGGGGGATGAGGATGGCCCGCAGGTGGCCACGGACGACCAGCAGCGCCAGCCCGGCGGCCAGCCCGGCGAGGACGAGGGTCCAGGTCGCGCCGTCGAGGAACTGGGCGAGCGGCGCGGAGGGGTCGGCCGGGGCGAGCAGGTTGCCGTAGAGGAAGAAGAGGAGCAGCGCGACGACCCCGAGGCCGATCGCGAGCCAGCGGCCGACCCGGCGCAGGAGGGCGATCGTCGCGGCGAACTCCTGCGTCAGGAGGCGCAGCAGGTTCTCGGTGCCGAGCGCGGCGAGCGCGGCCACGGAGAAGTCGAAGAGGAGCAGCCAGCGGCCGGAGGCGCGGATGCGGCTGTAGCCCGGCACGAAGGCGTAGAACCAGCCTTGCAGCGGGGTCGCCGCGCCGAGCGCGACCACGAGCGCGAGCAGGCCGAGGCCGCCGAAGAAGATAGCGTCGCGCCGTGCGCAGCCGACCGTGCGCCAGAAGGCGAAGACGGCCAGGAGGAGCGCGATCACCCCGGCATAGCCCCAGACTTCGCCGGAGAAGCCGACCGCGCCGATGTAGGTCTCGGGGGTGGTGCCGAAGGCGTTCGGGATGAGCAGGGTGATCAGGTGCAGCGGGCGCATGGAGAAGGCGGTCGATTCGCTGTAGGAGATGCCGGAGCGGATCGAGCGACCGGCGAGTTGGAGCGAGGGGAGGAGCATCGGCGCGGCGAGGCAGGCGGCGACCGCCCCGGCCAGCATGATCCGCCCGAGCGAGCCCAGCCAGTGCCCGGCGAAGGTGCCGTTCAGCCAGCGAGTTAGCCCGGCCAATCCGCGCGGCCAGGTGGCCTCGGGACTCTCCGCCCAGGTGAGATAAAGCCAGTAGAGGCCGAGCGCGGTCAGCAGGTAGAGGAAGATCTGCTGGTGGCCGCCGAGCAGGGCCAGGAGCAGGGCGATGGCGGCAGCGATGGTCCAGCCGAGGCTGCGGCGCAGCAGGGCGCGGCGCATGGTCAGGAAGGCGGCCGGGAGCCAGGCGGCGACCGCGACCATCGGGTAGTGCCCGAGGTGAGAGACGATGAAGCCGCTGTAGGCGAAGGTGACGCCGCCGATCAGGGCGGCTGCGCGCCGCGCGCCGAGGTCGCGGCAGAGGGCGTAGGCGGTCAGCGAGGCGAGGAAGACGTGGCCGATCGCCAGCAGCTCCAGCGTGCCGTAGCCGAACGGGTTGGCGAGGAGGAAGGCGAGGAGGTTGATCGGCGAGAAGATGCCGGTCTGCTGATCGGCGGCGAAGGGCATGCCGCCGTAGAGGTGCGGATTCCAGAGTGGGAAGTCGCCCGCGCCGATGCTGCGCGCGGCGAAGCTGTAGAGCGGGTAGTAGAAGGAGTTGAAGTCGCCGCCGCCGCGCGGTAGCCAGGTGTCGCGCGTGAGCAGCACGCGCCAGAAGAAGGCGATGTTGAGCGCGGCGAGCGCCCCGACCATGCCCCACTCGCCCGGGAGTTCGGGCCAGCGGCTGCGCAACGGTCGCCAGCGCGCCAGCGCCAGCCCGGCGAGCCAGAGCAGGCCGAGGAGCATCAGCACCGGGAGCGGCAGGAGGGCCGATTCCTTCAGCGTCGTCGTCACGACGCGCCCACGCGATGCCAGCCTTTCACCGCTTCGAGATCCGCCCGTTCGAGGCGCATGTCCCCTCTCCTCCGCTGCGCGTCCGTCAGCTACCGGGATACCACGGGTCAAACGCGCGGCGCGGCGGACGGTCGCGCCGGGGCACAACCGGGCGGGTGTCAGACGTTGAACAGGATCTCGATCACGTCGCCGTCCTTGACGATGTAGGTGCGCCCTTCGGCGCGGAGGACGCCGCGCTTGCGGGCTTCGGCCATCGAGCCGGTTGCGACGAGGTCTTCGTAGGCGACGGTCTCGGCGCGGATGAAGCCGCGCGCGAGGTCGGAATGGATCGCCCCGGCGGCATCTACCGCCGTGGCCCCCTGCGGGATGGTCCAGGCGCGGCACTCGTCCGGTCCGGCGGTGAGGAAGGAGATCAGGCCGAGCAGTTGGTAGGAGATCGCGATCACGCGGTCGAGCCCCGATTCGGCGATGCCGAGGTCGGCCATGAAAACCGCCGCGTCCTCCGGATCGAGTTGCGCGATCTCCATCTCGATCTTGCCGGCGAGCGCGTCGATCGCGATCTGCGGGCCGCCGAATTGCTCGCGCGCTTTGGCGACGAGTGCATCGCCCGCCTCGCCAAGCTGGTCTTCGCCCAGGTTGAGCAGGATAAGCAGGGGCTTGGCGGTGAGGAAGCCGAAGCCGCGCAGGATCTTGCGGTCGTCCTCGTTCAGTTCGACCGCGCGGATCGGCGTGCCGTTCTCCAGCTCGCCGCGCAGGCGCTCCAGCACGACCGCCTCGCGCTCGTTGGCCTCGCGCTCGGCACCGCGCGTCTTGCCGATGGTCGCCTTGATGCGCTCCAGGCGCTTCTCGATGATGCCGAGGTCGGAGAAGGTGAATTCGAGGTTGATCGTCTCGATGTCGCGCAGCGCGTCCACCCGCTCTTCGGGGTGGGGCACGTTGGCGTCCTCGAAGGCGCGCACGACGTGGACGAGCGCCTGCCCTTGGGCGAGGTGGCCGAGAAGTTGCCCGCCCAGTCCCTTCTCGGCGACGCCCTTCGCCAGCCCGGCGACATCGACGTACTGCACGTCGGCCGGGACGATCTTCTTCGGCTTAAAAATGCCCGCCAGCACGTCGAGGCGGGTGTCGGGCACCTTCACGGTCGCCAGATTCGGCTGATCCTCGGCGGCGGTGTAGGTGCCGACGGCGGCCTCGGCGCGGGTCAGGGCATTGAAGACGGTCGTCTTGCCGCTGCTCGGCAGGCCGACGATTACGAGACGCAGGGACAAGGGGCCTCCTTGAGTGACGAGTGACGAGTAATGAGTGACGAGGAATGCACGGCTGCATTGTACCGAAGGGGAAGTATGGGGGATTGGGGGGGCGGGGGTCAATGACGAGGGGGGAATGGAGAATGACGAATGGGGAGGGATGGGCAATGGGAGGAGGCTTGACGGGGTGCGTATAATGAGACGGGTGTCTATTTAGATGGTTGTCGAATGAGTTTTGCGGAGGTTGCGGTGAGTCAGGATGAGACGCAGGTATTGGTGCAGTTCTTTAAGGCGTTGGCGGACGAGACGCGATTGCGGATGGTCGGGCTGCTGGCGAGTCGCGAGCAGAGTGTGGAGGAGTTGGCGGCGGCGCTGGGCGTGCGTGAGCCGACGGTGTCGCATCATCTCGGGAAGCTGAAGGCGCTCGGGCTGGTGCGGATGACGGCGCAGGGGACGACCCATCTCTACCGCCTGGACGCCGAGGCGTTGCGCGGGATGAACCGGAATCTGCTGACGCGCGAGCGGCTGGCCGGGCTGGCGGCCGATCTGCCGGGCGATGCCTGGCAGCAGCAGGTATTGCGCAATTTCCTCGATGGGGAGCGCCTGAAGGAGATTCCCGCCAGCCGCAAGAAGCGCGACGTGATCCTCGACTGGCTCGCCGACCGCTTCGAGCATGGCGTGCGCTATCCCGAGCCCGAGGTCAATGCGATCATCAAGCGCCACCACCCGGACAGCGCGGCGCTCCGGCGCGAACTGGTCGACGGGCGGTGGATGGCGCGCGAAGCCGGGGTCTACTGGCGGTTGGAGCGGGAGTAGCTCGGGGTTCAACGTTCAAGGTTCAAGGTTCGGTTGCAAGGTTTGAAGGCTGGAACTTTGAACCTTGAGCTATCCCCCTGTCACCGGGGATGGGCGCGGTGCGAGGCTGAGTCAGGAATGGGCAAGCGCGCAAGAGGGAGTAGGGTACATGAGCGGTACGCGGATCAAGGCGGACCTTTTGGCGTGGAATGAGGCCGAGCGCGAGCGCTGGCGGCGGCTTGTCGCGGCGGTCGGCGAGGCGCGGATGGAGCAGTCCGGGCCGATGGGCGCGTGGACCTTCAAGGACCTCGCCGCCCACCTGACCGGCTGGCGGTCGGTGCTGATCGCCAGGTTGGAGGCTGGTCCCGGCCAGGAGCCGCCGACGCCCTGGCCAGCCGAGTTGACCGAGGACGATCAGGTCAACGACTGGATCTACGCCCGGAACCGCGACCGCCCCTGGCGCGACGTGCTGGCGGATGCGGAGGCGTCCTATGACCGGATCGCGGCGGCGATCGTCGCGCTCCCCGAGGAGGACGTGACGACGCCGGGGCGTTTCTCCTGGCTGGAGGGGATGGCGCTTGTGCAGCTGGCCGACTTCGCTGGTCATCTGGCCGAAGAGCACGAGCCGGATGTCTGGGCCTGGGTGGCCGGGCAGCAGGGATAGTGCCCCTTGGCCCATCTGCTCATCCCAGGTTTCGGGTTTCGCGTTTGCCCCTTCAACTATTGAACCAACCCTCATCACTCGTCACTCGTCACTCGTGCCGCGCGCGGCCTGTCCCACGGACAGGGCCTGGCGCGACCGGTGGGGGAGCGGGAGGTCGGCGGGAGGTGCAGTTGGAAATCGATCTGGTTGCCGACGCGAGCGGGGCGCGCACAGCATAGACT
Source organism: Chloroflexia bacterium (assembly GCA_046328475.1). Lineage (GTDB taxonomy): Bacteria > Chloroflexota > Chloroflexia > Thermomicrobiales > CADCWN01 > CADCWN01. The sequence goes on from JAXLWN010000009.1 coordinate 102,928, forward strand.
GGCAGTAATGAATGGTGTTGACGCACGATGCATTGCGAAAGGTTTTGGGTACACGATGGGTGTCTCGGGTATTGCCGATGTGATGATGCGCTCGCGGCAGGAGGATCTGCTGCGCGAGGCCGCTGCGGTGCGACGGGCGTTGGAGGCCGAAACCGAGGCGACCCAGACGGGTTTGCTGGCGGGGCTGCGGCGGCTCTGGCGGCGGTCGGTGGTGCAGGGGAATGGCGCGGTGTCGCCGCTGGTGGCGCGCAGCTAGGCGGATACGTTCACGGCGAATGTGCGACGGCGGGGCGGCGATGCTGCCCCGCCGTTTCCTTTGGGTGCGGTGGTGCGTCTGGGGGATTGAAGGCGTGGGGTTGGCTATGGCATAGTCTTCCCATCAACGCCGCACTGAGACATCGATGCACGAAAGGACGCTTGCCATGACCGCCGCCGTTGCCAGCGAGGTGAAGCCCTTCGAGGCGCTGCCGCTGGTCCAGTTGCCGGAGACTTTCGAGAGCGATCTGCCGCAGTGGACGGCGCGGATGGCGGCGGAGCTGGGGCCGATCTTCCGCGTGCGCTATTCGGGCGACCATGTGCCCGTCTACATGGTCGGGCCGGAGGCGAACCGCTTCGTGCTCTTCAACGGTCGCGAACATTTCAGCCACGAAGCGGGTTGGACGCCGATCATCGGGACGATCCTGGGCCGGGGTATCCTGAACATGGATGGTGCCGAGCACAATCGGGACCGCAAGACGATGAATCCGGCCTTCACGATCGCCTACATGGCGCGCTATCTCCCGGCGATGGTGAGCGTGATCCGCGCGCGGACAGCGGACTGGGCGGCGCGCGGTGAGGTGGACCTCTTCGAGGAGACGCGCCGGATCACCTTCGACGTGGCCGCCGAGGCGCTGATCGGCCTGGATCGTGGCGAGGAGGTGGATCTGCTGCGCCGCGATTTCATGGCGCTGATCTACGGCAACTTCGACCCGCCGCCGACCACCCACGAGGAGTATCTCGCCGCGATCGGGCCGATTCGCAAGGAACTGGACGATCTGCTGCTGTCGCGCATCGCCGAGCGGCGGGCGCGGCCGACGGACGACGTGCTCGGGCTGCTGGTGCAGGCGCGCGACGAGGCGGGGCAGCCGCTGAGCGATCAGCAACTGCTGGGGCACGTCAACATCCTGCTGGTGGCCGGGCACGAGACGAGCACGACGATGAGTTCGTGGCTGCTCTACCTGCTGGCGAGCCACCCGGAGTACCTGGCGCGGGTGCGGGCCGAGTTGGATGAGTTGCTTGGCCCCGACCCGGACGCGCCGATCACGCTCGATGCGGTGAAGGGGATGCGCGTGCTGGGGAATGCGCTGACCGAGGCGGGGCGGCTCTACGCGCCGGTGGTGAACGGGCCGCGCGGCGTGGCGAAGGCGTTCGACTTCGGTGGCTATCATGTTCCGGCCGGGGAGCAGGTGCGCTACTCGATCGCGGCGGGGCATCTGCTGCCCAGCGTCTTCGCCGATCCGGAGCGGTTCGATCCCGACCGCTTCGCCGCGCCGCGCGAGGAGGATAAGAAGACCCCCTACGGCCTGGTCACGTTCGGCGGCGGGCCGCGCATCTGCATCGGCGTGAATTTCGCGCAGGTGGAGATTAAGGCGCTGGCGGCGCATGTGCTGCGCCGCTTCGACCTGGAGGTTGTCCCCGGCCAGCAGATCCGCCAGATCTATGCCCCGACGATCGGTGCGCCGACCGACGGGATTCGGATGCGGGTGACGGGGCGGTGAAGAAGTGTTGAGTGCTGAGTGCTGAGTGCTGAGTCAAGTACGAACGACGAAGTACGAAGTACGAAGTGGTGATGGTGATAGGCGTAAAGAAGCGTGGGCGCGGCATTGCTGCGCCCACGCTTGGTGTTGCTGGTTGGCTGGGGTTTAGCGAGGGCGGGTGTGGCGCGATTGGGCTGGGGCGAGGGCGGGGCGCAGGTGGGCTGGGCAGAGCGCAGCGAGACCAGGCCGCGTGCGGATTTGGTGCATGAGGGTATCGGTGATCTGCCGCCAGGGGAGCCAGAAGACGTAGCAGATCATCAAGGGGGCGAAGTTCGGACCGAGGAAGAGCCGGAAGCCGAGCAAGAGGCCGAGGGCTCCGGGGATGAGGAGGAGCCGGGCGCGCACGCTGACGAGGGCGAGCGGCAGGGCGAGTTCGGTGATCAGTGCCCCGGCGGCAAGCAACTGGCAGAGCCAGCCATAGCGCGCCAGTTCGACGCCCCAGGGCAGCAGCGGGTCGGTGCGGAAGTGGTTCTGGAGCAGGACAATCGCCAGGGTGTCGGAGAAGACCCACTCTAGCCCGGCGTGGCGCAGCTTGGAGATGCCCGCCACGAAGAGCGGCAGGATCGTCGCGATCTGGATGAGTTGCACCGGCCAGCGATAGTCGCCGGAGGGGCGGCTGGCCTGCAGCCGGGTCCGGCCGATGAGCCAGCGGTCGAGCGCGCAGGCGTCGCTGCAGCGGGCGACCGCCATGATGCCGAGGACGAGGATGAGCGCGGCGTCGGTGTGGTTCATGCTGACGCTGCGCATCACGCCGATCAGGTAGAGGCCCAGTCCGAAGGAGGCCGCCGTGGCGGCGCGCGTCGCCAGGCCGAGGCAGGCGCAGAGGAGCGCGGCTTTCCAGGCGAATTGCAGCAGCACCAGCAGCTCGTGCGAGGCGCGGGGCACGTCGAAGATGAGGAAGGGGGGCGTCGGGGCCCAGGAGTCGGCGGGGGCGAGCGCCCAGACGCCGAAGTCGTAGGTCAGGTAGTAGACGAAGAGCAGGCCGTAGAAAGCGATGCGGCAGAGGGCGAGGGGACGCGCCGCCGCCGGGGCGAACCAGAACTCCAGCCAGCGATCCTTCAGATTGTGCCGGATGCGCTCACTCGCCATGGTGATTCCCTCCCGACACTTCGACGATCAGTTGGCGCTGTGGCGTCGCTTCCGACTCGGATTCGCCGGGGACCAGCTGCCAGGAGGACTCGTAGAGCCGCAGCCCCCGCAGCGGCGGGCCGACTTCGGCGCTCGCGCCGCGTTCGGCGTCATACCGCGCGAGGAGTTTGGCCAGCGCCCGCTGGAATTCCGGATCGGCGGTGGGCTGCTCGAAGGTGAGGAGCAATTGAGACTGCGCGCGGTCATCGGCGAAGTACGCGATGTCGCGGAGCAGGATCTCGGTACCGGCCGCGTCGTCCACGACGGCGTAGAGGGTGGGGTGCTCCAGGCTGTAGCTGGTGCGAACCGTGGAATACATCGGGTAGGGCGAGAAGGGCCATAACTCGACGTCGAAGAGGACGCTGAAGGCTTGCCCGCTGAAGACGAAGAGGATGACTGCGTGCGCGAGGATCATGCGCCAGCGCGTGACATACCATGCTCGCGACGTACCCTGCTGGCTCTGGACGATTGCTGCGTCGATCACTGCGTCCCACACCTCTCATGATACCTGCCGGACCTTCTCGATCCGCATAGACAGCATAAGACGCGACGAGACGCCGCACTATAGCCCGTTGCGCCCCCGGTACTTGGGACAATCGCAGGGTAGAAGTTCTTACGTCTGGCGGGACTTATGGACAGGAGCAAGGACCCTGGACGACGCCCGCCCTGCCCCATACGGGACAGGGCGGGCGGGACGTTTGCCTGGGTGGCGTGGGACTCTGCTGCGACTACTCCTCGGGGAGCAGGCGCGCGGTGAACCAGGCGAGGCTGCGTTCGAGGATGTCGCGGGCGTGGCGGGGCTTGCGCGGGCCGTGCGGGCTGCCGGGGTAGAGGACGAGTTGGGTCTCGACGCCGCGATCCTTGAGGGCGCGGAAGAACTCCCAACTTTGGCCGGGCGGCACGTCCTGGTCGGCGTCGCCGTGGAGGATGAGGGTGGGGGTGGCGATGCGGTCGATATAGGTGAGGGGCGCGCGGGAGATGTAGGGGCCGTCGAGGGCGAAGGGATCGGCGCGGTGGAACGTGGTGTCCCAGGTGTGGAGGATGCTGCCGCCGTGGAACGACTGCCAGTTGGCGATGCCCGCCCCGGCGACGGCGGCCTTGAAGCGGGTCGTCTGCGAGACGGCCCACATCGTCATGAAGCCGCCGTAGCTCCAGCCGCCGATCCCCAGGCGGTCGGCGTCGGCGACGCCGGTGGCGACGAGGTGGTCGATCCCGGCGACGATGTCGGCCCACTCCTGGCCGCCCATGTCGCCCTGGATCGCTTCGGCGAAGGCGACGCCGCGCCCGTTCGAGCCGCGATAGTTGGGCAGGAAGCAGCCGATGCCGCGCGCCGCCAGCAGCGGTGCGAGCCCGGCCATGCCGCTGGGGGTGAAGCCGTGGCGCACCGCGCCGGTCGGCCCGCCGTGGATGATCGCGACGAGCGGCACCGGGCCGCTCGTGCCGGGCGGGAGCATCAGGATGCCGCCGAGTTCGAGGCCATCCGGGCCGCGCCAGGCGACCTCGGTGAAGTCGGCGGGCAGCGCGTCGCGCGTCCTGGCGTGGAGATCGGTGACGGGTTGCCAGCTCGCCTCACCCTCGTTGGTCGCGCCGCGCCAGACATCGGCCGGGCGGCGGGTGTCGCTGCGCGGTGCGGCGAAGGTGCGGCCATCGGCGGCGACGCTGAGTCCGGCGTAGCTGACGGTCGTGGGGGCGTGCCAGAGGCGTTGCCAGCCCTCGCCGATATCGACGCGCACAATGCCGGTGCCGGTGCCGTCGTAGGCGTCGCAGAGGAGGCTGGAGCCGTCGGGGTGCCAGGTGGCGTGATTGATGCTGAAGGGGGCCTCGGTCGTCTGGTTGCGCGGCGCGGTGCCATCGAGCGGGACGAGCCAGAGATCGCCGCCCGACATGCCGGGATCGCTCCACGAGCAGGAGACGATGGCGACCGAGCGGCCATCCGGCGCGGGCGCGGGGTGCGCGACCTGTCGCCCGGTCGGCTGGAAACGCTTGGTCAGGGTGCCGGTCGCCAGATCGAGCGTGGCGAGCCAGCAGGAGTACCACGAGGCGGCGGTCGGTTCGTCGGAGACGACGAGGGCGAGCTCGGAACTGTCGGGCAGCCAGGCGAGCTCCCAGGTGTGGACGGCGGCCTCGGTCGCCTTGCGATAGTCGCCCGTCGCCACGTCGATCAGCCAGACGCGGTCGTACTGCGGGTCCTCCTCCACGACGATCGGGGCTTCCTTGTCCTCGGGACGGTCGTCGGCGTCGCTGCGCACGACCGCGAGCGTGCGGCCATCCGGCGACCAGGCGAGCTGCTTGATGCGCCCGTCGGGGGCGGCGAGGGGTCGCGCTTCGCCCCCGGCGAGCGGCAAGAGATAGGCGAGTCTTGCCGCCGTCGCGGTCGGCGAGGAAGGCGATGGTCTGGCCATCGGGCGACCAGGCGGGCGCGGTGTCGCGCCCCGGCCCGAAGGTGATCTGTCGCGGGTCGCCTCCTGCCGTGTCGATGAGCCAGAGGGTGCTGCCTTCCGGCTGGCTGTGCAGTCCGGCGAACGCGGAGCCGAGTTCGTAGACGATGCGCCGCCCGTCGGGGCTGATTCTCGCGGCGTTGAGGGGACGGAAGGAGAGGATGTCATCGACGGTGAGCATGCGACCTCCGGTGGGGTGTGGGGGCGTGAGGGCATGGGGGCGTGGGGGCGTGAGCGTTACCCTATGCCCCACGCTCTGCGAGCAGTAATGGTAGCAACTCGTCGGGGTTCGGCAACGGGTCCTGCCAGAACCAGGCTTCGCGGAACCAGAAGCCGGGGAGTGCGCGGGAGTGGTAGCGGCCCTCATCGTCGGCAAGGATCGCCTGGTATTTGCCGTCGGCGTTGAGCCTGTAGTAATCGACACGCTGCCAGCCTGGGCGCGGGTCGAGGATGAGGTATTCGGGGATGCCTGCGGACTGGTATTCGCCGAATTTCTCCACGCGGTCACGACTGGCGCTGGTTTCGGAGACGATCTCGACCACGAAGTTGGCCGGTCCGAGAATGCCCCGCTCACCCAGCTGGTCGAGGCGGTCGGTGGCGACGAAGAAAACGTCTGGTTCGCGCGCTGGACCATCGGGGAGGAAACGCATCTGCATGGGGGCGAAGAAGACGAAACCCAGGCGGTGGTGATCGACGAACGAGGCGAGGAGGCGATAGAGGAATCCGGCGAGGAGCTGATGCAGGATGGTAGGTGCCATGAAGACAATCGCCTCCCCGTTCACCCACTCGGCGTGGGTGGTGTCGTCGCCGTAGGCCAGGAACTCCTCGTAGGTCATGGGGATGCGCTGTTCCTGGGCTGGCGGTGAGGCGGTCTGCACCATCGTGGCCTCCTTGCTGCGGCGGGGCACGTCTGGCATCAGTATAAATGATGAAGGAGAAAGGGCAGGATTAACGGAAGTCCTCGACGATGATCTCGTAGGGGATGGTGTTGTGCAGCATCAGGCTGAAGGTGCCGCCGTTCGGGACGCTGAAGACGCCGCTGGTGGCCCCCTTGGGGCCGGTGAAGAGGGGCGGATCGGCGCTGCCGTCCTCGACCATCACCTGGCAGAGTTCGGCCGCCGAGGAGAGCTGCCAGCGGATGCGCCACGGCCCCTTGACGGTGAACGAGGCGGTGTAGATCACGTCGCTGCCGCGCCAGTGCCCCACTTCGACCCAACTGGCGGCGCGGACAGGGGTGGGGGTGGGCGCTGGCCTGGGCGTGGCCGTGGGCGGGCTGGTCGGCACGGGGGGCTGGGTCGGTTCGGGCGTTGGTGGTACCTCGGTCGGCGTGGCCGTTGGCGGCGGGGTGGTGGGGGTGGGGAGCGCGGTGGCGGTCGCGGTCGGCGCGAGGGCGACGGGTGCCGGATCGGTCGGGGTGGGTGGGGCCGCTGAGCGTGCGGTTGGCGTGCGCGAGGGCGTTGTGGTGTGTGTCGGCGTTGGCGATGGCGCGACTGCGGCGAGTGGCGCGGTGGTGCTGGCGCTGCTGGCGTGTCGGTGGGGGAGGCGGTTTCGGTCGGGGCTTGCACTGGTGTCTGCGTGAACAGGGGCGATGGCGTGAGCGTTGGCGTGGGGGAGGCCGCGAGCGCCACGGTCGTGTTCGTGGGTGCGGGGGGCGTGGCCGTCGGTGCGACTGCGGTGAGCGTGGCGGTTGGCGGCTCGGTGGGGATGGAGGTGGCCGGTATGGGCGCGGCGGCGATGCGCGCGGCGGTCGGGGGTGGCGTGGGGGCGGCGCGCAGGGCATCGCTGCGGACGAGGTAGGCCCCGATGGCGAGTGCCGGGAGGAGCCCCAGCAGGAGCAGGAAGCCGTTGCGTGAGAATCGTCGTTCGCCCATGCGTCCCGTCGCTTTTGACAGCGTGAAGCCACCGCTGGTCGGCTTGCCCTACCTTTAGTGGTACGCCCGGGTTGGGTCGAGTGGATGTATGCGGGGTTGGCGGCGGATAGAGCAGGGGGCGGGTCCAATGACCCGCCCCCTGCCTGTGTGCGGAGCTGCTGTTAGTAGGCGCGGGCGAAGATCCAGCGGGGGCCGTCGGCGTGGGTGCCGCAGACGACGCACGGGCCGGGATCGGGCTGGCCGGCGAGCGGCAGGTTGCGGCTGGTCGCCTTCGTCTCTTCCTTGATCTGGGTCTCGCAGGCCGGGTTGCCGCACCAGCGCAGCAGGCCCCAGCCCTCGTTGTTGGCGGCGACCTGCTTGAATTCGGCGTAGTCGTCGATCGGGCGCATCTTCGCTTCGAGCATCGCGGTCGCCTTCGCCAGCATGTCGGCCTGGATGGTGTCGAGCAGCGCCGGGATGGCGGTCGGCAGGTCGGCCAGCTTGATCTGCTGCGCCTCGCGGTTGTCGCGGCGCACCACGCGCGCCTCACCGGCGGCGATGTCGCGCGGGCCGATCTCCAGCCGCAGCGGCACCCCCTTCATCTCCCACTCGCTGCGCTTCCAGCCGGGGCGATTGTCCGACCAGTCGCTGCTGGTGCGCAGGCCCGCGCCCTTCAGCGCGGCGAGCGCGGCGTCCATCGTCGTCTCCACCTGGGCGCGCTCCTCGTCCTTGCGGAAGATCGGCACGCCGATCACCTGGATGGGGGCGATGCGCGGCGGCAGGATCAGGCCGTCGGCGTCGCCGTGGACCATGATCGTGGCGCCGATGACGCGCTGGCTGACCGCCCAGGAGGTGGTGTTGACATGCTTGCGGCTGCCGTCGCGGTCCAGAAATTGGATGTCGAAGGCGCGGCCGAAATTCTCGCCGAAGTAGTGCGAGGTGCCCGCCTGCAGCGCCCAGTGCTTGCCCCCATCATCGCCTCGACGCTGTAGGTGCGCTGCGCCCCGGCGAACTTCTCGGAGTCGCTCTTACGGCCGGGGATGGTGGGGATGGCCAAAAATTCGCGCAGGAAGCGCTCGAAGAGGGTGAGGATGGCGAGGGTGAACTCCTCGGCCTCGGTATCGGTGGCGTGGGCGGTGTGCCCCTCGTGCCAGAGGAATTCGAGCGTGCGCAGCCAGGCGCGCGGGCGGTTCTCCCAGCGGACCACGCTGCCCCACTGGTTGAGCAGCTGCGGCAGGTCGCGGTAGCTCTGCACCCACTTGGCGAGCATCGTCATGATGATCGCCTCGCTGGTCGGGCGCACGGCCCACTCCTGGCCCGGCGTGAACTCGGCCCCGCCGCCGCGCGTGACCCAGGCGACCTCGGGGGCGAAGCCTTCGACGTGGTCGGCCTCGCGCTCGAAGAGGGCGCGCGGGATGAAGAGCGGAAAGTAGGCATTGGTGACGCCGAGCTTCTTGAACTCGGGGTCGAGATACTGCTGGCAGGCCTCCCAGAGGGCGTAGCCGTAGGGCTTGATGATCTTGCAGCCGCGCACCGGGGCGTCGTCCACCAGCCCGGCTTTCTGGTTGATCTCCACGAACCAGCGGTCGAAGTCGTCCTCGATGTCGGCGAGTTCCTCGTTGAAGCGAGATTGGTCCTGGGCGGTCGGCGGGGTCGTGCTCATGGAGCCTCCTGAGTGACGAGTAATGAGTAACGAGTAATGAGTGATGAGTAGCTTGCGCTGCCGGGCCACCCGTGGGTGGGCGCGGCGCGCGTGGGTGGCTGGTTTGCACGTTGGGGATGGTGCGCGCGATGGCGCGCGGCGGTGGCCGAGGCCCGCAGGGGCTCTACCCCTGCCCGGGAGGCACGGGGAGGCCGCCCCGCCCGGCTCCGCTGGTGCGGCGACGTACCGGGCCTGGGGAGGAGGTGCGTTGATTGAGGTACGGTGTGTCGGCCACAGTTTCCTTCCTTAGATCGGGCCGGAGTATAGCATATGGGCGGTCGAAACTGCGGCTGAGGGCGACTGCGGTCGCCGTGAAACTCGCCTGCGCGAGTTCCTGACCGACGCGCAGGTGCTCTATCGCCCGTTCGCCCGCTCGCCCGTTCGCCCGTTCTCTCCCCACCTCGGATTAGTACCATAGTACCGATTATGCCGGGACGGATGGTCCGATCTGCGGGTGCGAACGTACTTGGTATTGTGGGTGTACGAACTTGTCCGATCGTCGCTGGCGCTGCCTTGTCAGTGGCGGAAGGGGCATGGTATGGTACGTTCGGCTGAGGGCGTGTTATGGAGAGTACACCCCGAGGGCGCGATCGGCGCGGGGGCGCAGCCGTGGGAACTGGCGCATCCGATCCCGCTGCCGCGCGTTCTACCAGCCGATGCTGATCCCCGACGATGGATATCCACGCCATGCCGCCCACGGCCCAGCGAAACGGCCCGAGCATGATGGACGCATGAGCAGCCACGCTGCCTACCGGCCCGATAGCGACCTCCTCCCCCGCGCCGCCGCTGGCGACGGGGCGGCGGGGTTGGTGCTGCTAGAACGCCACGGTACACCGCTGCGGCAGGAGGTGCTGGCGCTGACCGGCGATGCCGACCGGGCGGTTGCGGCGGTGGCCGCGACCTTCGCGGCGCTGCTTGCCGGGGATCTCCGGCCCGAGCCGGGGAGTGGGGTGGCCTGGCTCCGCGCGGCGGTCGCGGCACAGGCCGAGGCGCTGGCCCTTTCCTCTGATCCAGATGATCCAGATGATGCCGCGCCTGGCGCGGCGGGCGCTGATCTCGTCGCGGCGGTGGCCGCGCGTCTGTCGCTGGCGCAGCGCACGGCGTTGCTCGCGGCGCACCGCACGGAGGATGCGCCGGACGACGCGCCGTCGCCCGCCGACGCCGACGTGACGTTCCGCCCGCCCGTGGCGGGGAGCCCGGCGGCGCTGGCGGTGATCCCGCCGACGCTGGAAGAGTTGCGCCGGGCGGTGGCGGTCGAGGAGGGGGGCGCGCGAGGCGCGGGCGCGGTGGGGCGGCGGGGCAAGGCCCCCGGCCGGTCGCTGGACCGCTACATCGAGCGCCCCTCGCCGTTGCGCTGGGTCGCGCCGCTGGCGGTGGTGGCGGCGCTGGTGGCGCTCTGGTCCTGGTGGCACCTGCCCGAGCGCGCGGGGCTCGACAATCCCTTCCCCGATCCGCGCAATGGTGTGCCCACCGCCGGGTTGCCGACGCTGCCGCCGCGCGCGACGCGCGCCGTCGCCCAGCAACTCCCTTCCACCGATCCTGCCCCCGAACCCTCCCCGACCGAGGCGGCGACGGCCACGGTCGCGCCCACCGCTACCGTGCGACCGAGTAGGACGCCGATCGTGCCGTCGCCCACCGCGACGCATTCGCCGACCGTGGCCCCGACCGCCACCCGCCCGACGCAGCCGACGGCAACGAACACGAAGCCAGCCGCCGTCGTGCCCCCATCGCCGCCGCCCACGGCCACCGCAACGCGCACCGTGCCGCCCGCGACCGCGACCGCGACCGCCAGCCCGGCGCGGCCGACGCCGACCGAGCCGCTGGCCAACCCGCCCTGGCTGGTGCTGGCGACGCAGAGCCTCGCCTTCGGCGTGGAGGTGGGGCCGCGCACGCTCAGCTTCACCAATCCGGGCGGTGCGCCGCTCGCCTGGCGCGTGGTCGCCGATAGCACCTGGATCGACGTGAGCCAGGTCTCCGGCACCCTGCAACCGGGGGGGACGCAGTCGGTGGCGGTGGGGATCGCGCGCGGCGATCTGCCGACTGGCGGCTACGACGGTGTCATCCAGATCATCTCCGACGGCGGCGAGGGGTTGGTGCCGGTGACGATGGCGGTCTCGCCGTCGAACACGACGATCAGCGCCTTCGTCGAGCCGAGCACCCCGATCAATGTGCTCGGCTGCCCCGAGCCGACCGTCTACCCGGTCAGCGCGGCGATCGGCGGGGACCGCCCGCCGCAGAAGGCGACCCTCTACTTCGCGCAGAACTACGGCACGCAGCGGACGAAGGAGCTGCTGGTCGAGGGCGCGGGGCATTACAGCGCGATCCTGGGGCCGTTCACCGAGCCGGGCGGGGTGGTCTACTCGCTCGTGATCACCGAGGCCGATGGCACGGTGGTGCGCTCGGCTTCCTATAGTCTGCAAGTGCTCGGCTGCCCGTCGCAGGTGCAAACGGTGCCGGTGGTGCCGCCGGTGACGCAGCCGTTCGCGCTGAATGGCGGCGGGCACATGATCTACACCTTCGCGGTGACCCAGCCGGGGACCTTGCAGGTGGCGCTGCGCTGGAAGGGGGAGGCGCAGCGCCTCTCCACGCTGCTCTACGGCCCGCGCCGCGCCGACCAGCCCTACGAGCAGCGCACCGGCGTCGGCGCGCTCGGCTGGACCTTCCCGGTGACGGCGGATGACGTGGCGGCGGGCGGCACCTGGGCGCTGCACCTCGTCAATTACGAGGCGGGCGCGGCGAACGGCACCTTCGAGCTGACCTTCACCCCGCTCGGCCAGCCCCTGCCCACCCCCAGCCCCACGCGCACGCCGACGCCGAGCCCCATGCCGACCCCAACGGCGACGCCCACACCGACCGCTGCGCCCACGCGCCCGGCGGGCAGTCCCGGCACCACGCGAACGCCGACCCCGAAGCCGTAGGACCTGCTGGCTGGCGGTTGAAACCGCACCTTGAGGCCCTGCGGGGCCACGAAACCCGCCAGCCGCGCCCATATCCCAACCAGCAGGTGAATACACCGCGCCCCGGCCACGGGCGTGGTGCGTGCGATCTCGCCCGGTGGTTGAGGCGCGGCTGACGCGGAAATTCACAGTGTGATCGCGCTGTGAAGTGTGGGATCGCCGCAACTGTATGGGTTAACTGTGTAGGTTGTCGGTGGTGACATGGGCCAATGTGCCCTACGCTATGGTCAGCGGTGCATGGGAACTCGAGACGAGCGCCAAGGGGGAGGTGCATGGTGGCGAGCGTTTGATGACAGCTTATCGGACATATTGTACAATTGGCGCACTCCTTAACCACTCCCGGCTACCTTCCGGTGCGCAGATGCAACCGTAGGTCGCCGGGGCAGGACAACAGAGCCTGGCCGGACGTCTCATGGCTCGCCGGTCTGGTCGTGGCCTCGGCTGGGTACCGTCGCGGTTTCCGTCGGTCTGCGCGTCTGCGCCTGTGCGCGCACGCGCCTGAATGTCTCGACAACAGGGGGGTAGCATGAGGCTGAATCGTTCGATGTGGCGCGCGGTGCTGGCGGTGCTCCTGGTGGTGCTGCCGCTGACTGCACTCATGGTTGTTCCGGCCGTCGGGGCGGCCGATCCGGCGCTCTATTCGCAGATGAACAATGCCACCTTTGACACTCCAAATTCAACGCAATCTGTCGATCTTCCGGCACCATACGATACAGATGACTCATTCACGGCGGACGACTTCACGGTCCCGGCACAAAGCAAGTGGCAGATCACGCAGGTGGACGCACAGGGCTATCCCGGGCTCGATAAGAGTCAACCTGCGTCATTTAACCTCTTCATCTACACAAACGTGGCGAACAAGCCTGGGGCGCGGATCTTTAGCAGCACCGGCCTGGGTTATGCGTTCGGTGCTACTTCTCCGGCGGGTTCTTTCAACTACAGCATCTCCTGGCCATCTGGCCCGGTGCTGACAGAGGGGACCTACTGGATTGTTATCCAGGGGAATGCCACCACGGCGGATCAGGGCTGGCGTTGGTGGCACCGCACTACGCAGAACGGAACCTCTGCCCAGTACTATTCTCCGGGCGCTAGCGGTCCTACCGGTACCCACTGTGACACCGGCTTCGACCGACGCGGTAGCTGCTTCTTCAACACCGGCGCTGAGCCGGATCAGGTGTTCGCGCTCTTTGGCAAGATGCTGGAGAACCAGCCGCCGGTGAACACGGTGCCGGGGCCGCAGACGGTGAACGACAACGTCAACCTCGCCTTTAGCACGGCCAACGGCAACGCGATCAGCGTCGACGATCCGGAAATCCAGGCGGGGGAGAATTTATTCGTGCAGCTGGATCTTTCGCCGGGTTCGCCGCATGGCACGTTGACGCTGGGTTCGACTACCGGACTGATCTTGGTCTACCAGAATGGCACCGACGCGGTAGCCATCGCCGGCACCAGGGCCGACCTGAATGCCGCGCTGCAAACCCTCGTCTACAACCCGAACGACGGCTACGGTGGCCTGGAAACGCTGAAGATCACCACGAATGACCAGGGGCACAATGGCACCGGTCCGATTGAGGGTCTGAACGACATCGACACGGTGGCGATCACCGTGAAGGCGCGCACGAAGATCACCGGCGTCTCCGGCACGGTGCAGTACGGCGGCACGGGCGCGAACCTGAACGCCTGCCTCGGCACCGTCAGCCCGATCCAGCCTGGGACCGACCTGTCGGGCAAGACCATCACCTTCAAGGTCGGCGGCAACGTCGTCGGCACCGGAACGACAAACTCGGCCGGCTGCGCCACCTTCACCGGCGACATCACCAACCCGGGCCTGAATGCCGGCAGCTATGCCAACCGGGTGACGGCCGAGTTCGCGGGCAGCACCTATCTCCTGCCGTCGAGCGGCACTGGCACGCTGACGGTCCAGCGGCGCATCCTGTGGGTCAAGCCGGTCGACCGGACGGTGCAGCTGAAGAAGGCGAACCCGCCGACCGACCCGCACCAGGACCCGGCGAACTGCGCCGCGCCGAGCTGGTGCCTGGAGCTGAGCGCGAGCCGGGGCAGCAGCTTCGCGCCGGGCGAGAGCTTCGCCAACCTGAACCTGGCGAACTTGCGCTTCCAGTATGCGCGCAACCCGCCGAGCACCAACGCCGCCGAGTACGTCGGCAAGACCTACCGGATCACGGCGGCGGGCGTGAACAACGCGAACTACGACATCCGCTACGACCCGGGCACGATGACCGTCGTGCCGGTGGCACCGTAGCCGACTGCGCCCCCGATCCCGCCCGCGCGCCGGGGCGCGCGGGCGGGATCGCTCCGTTGCCTGGCCGATCCGCTTCCGTTTGGCCGGGGTGGCGGCGTCGGGTACGGCGGGGTGGGGCTCGCCCGCCCTGTGATATTTCCCACACTCGTCCGTAGAGTAGATGACACCGCCGTCATATTCCGCCGCACCCCTGGATCGGGGGTGTCCAGACTGGCCCGTTCGTACGTGAAAATCATCGCAAGAGTCTGATGACAGCCCACTGGACATGCTGTACAATGGGTGCATTCCTCAGGCACCACCGGCAGCCTTCCGGTGCGCGTGCGCAACCGTGGGTCGCTGGGGTAGGACAACAGAGTCTGGTCGGACGTCTCGAGGGTCGGTCCGTCTGGTCGTGGTCTCGGCTGGGTACCGTTTGGGGTTCGGTCGGTCTGCGCGTATGCCCCTGTTCGCGAGCATACCCGATTGTCTAGACATAGGGGTGATGCCGAAGTGCCCGTTGTGGCGCGCGGGCGGGGATATCCGCCGAATGGCCGATATTCTTTGGCCGAGGGGCGTGCTAGGATACGCGGGCCGGACACGATCACTGCCCATGGGGATGGGCGGCGGGCTGCGGCGCGGGGCTACGTCAGGCCAATCTACGTAGTTTCCGCCACCGGCGGCTCAGCAAGGGGCGCAAGCCCCCAAATACACGACCCGGAAATACGTAGTTTCCTGCATTGTAGGACTGCGTACCAGGGGATAGAGTAGCAATACCGTCGAGATTCGCCGGACGTGCGTGGCCCCGCGCCACGACGCCGGATGGGTGGCGACCTTAAGGGCGCTGCGGTGCTAGCCGCGTGCGCCCGGCGGACTCTGCGGTGGCGACTCGCGAGAGGTGCGGGATGGCCGCACACGGGCGGGCGTAGGCGACCTGGGACGAGGGTAGCGCGATGTTCGGGACTCGAACGCAAGTCGAGGGCCACTGGCCGCTATCGGCGTTTAAGCGCGTACGCGCGAGCGTGGGAACGGTCATCCGTATCCGTGGGCAGCCGGTGGGCCGCTCGCCTACCGGTAGCCCGGCCGGTTGAACGCCTACGGCAACGGCACCCGCCACACGAGTGATGCCGTTACCGGACGCGAACGGGAGGATGGAGGACTTTTCACTGGCGTAGGAGAGGAAGGCCTATGGGGAGCTCTGGGGAAAAGGCGTTACGTGGGAGCAACGCGGCCAGTCCCGGACCGCGGAGGCAACGACCACAGAGGGAGAAGTCCATGCAACGTATGCGCAAGTTCCTACACCTCGCCGTCATCTTCAGCATGCTGATGACGCTCGCCGCCGTGGCCTTCCCGGCCACCGTCGGCGCGGCGAACCTCAGCGTCACCCCGCAGTCGCACGACTTCGGGGCGGTTGAGATCGGGACAACAAGCCCCTCAACTGAGTTCACCATTAACAACACTGGCAACGTCGCGTTCACGGTCGTCAACGTCGGGTCGAACGATCCGGCGTGGTTCCAGGTCACCGCGAATGGCTGTCTCGCCGCGGTGCTCCTGGTCGGCCAAAGCTGCGTCTTCAGCGTTGTCTTCACCCCGCCGTTCGCCAGCGACTTCAATGGCAACATCGGGATCGACATCGCTGGTCCGGGCGCTCCCCCCGATACGTCGGTGACGGTCAGCGGCCACGGCGTCAACCCGGTTGTCGCCTACGACCCGCCCGCGCCGCATGACTTCGGGAACGTCCAGATTGGATCCACCAGCGTCCAGCAGGTGATCACGGTCACCAACAATGGCGACGAGGAGATCCAGTTCACTTCGGCCGTCTTCTCGACCAATCCCACGGAGTTCGTGGTCGAGACGACTGGTTCGAGCGGCCAGGCCTGTCTGCTGAACATCACGCTGGCGCCGGGTTCGTCCTGCTCCGTCCGCGTGACCTTCCAGCCGGCGAATGGCGCGCCCGGTCCGCGCAACGGCGGGCTGGCGTTCCAGTACCTCGTCGATCCGATCAGCAACGCCGGTCCTCCCGGCGGCTTCGTCACCACGTCGTATGCCCTCCAGGGCACGGCGGTGCTTGGCACGCTGGCGGCGAACCCGAACCCGGTTGACTTCGGCAACGTGCTCGCCGGCCCGCCGACGGCGGCGAAGACGGTCACGCTGACGAACACCGGCACCGGCCCGCTGCGCCTCAACGGCACCAGCATCCAGGGTGCCAACAGCGGCATGTTCGAGACGATCGTCGGCTCGGACAACTGCTCCAACACCACCCTGGCGGCGAACGGCCTGCCGGGCGACTCCTGCACCGTGGAAGTCCGCTTCAACTCCGGCGGTGCCGCGAGTGCCACGCCGAAGTCGGCTGTCCTGCGCTTCGACGTGCAGAGCGGCGCGAACGGCCCCTACCCGGCGCAGAAGTTCGATGTGCCTTTGATGGCCAACGTGGTCTCCGGCATCATCTCGGTTGATCCGACCTCCTGGGACTTCGGTTCCAAGGAAATCGGCACCTACACCGCGCCGAAGACCTTCACGGTGACCAACAACAGCACCGGCCCGATCACCATCACCGATCTCAACGAGACCGGCCAGACGAATCAGTTCGACCTGCTGGATGGCAGCTGCGAGCTTGCCACCCTCCAGGGCGGTCAGACCTGCACCTTCCAGGTGGCCTTCAAGCCGGTCGGTCAGCCCGGCCAGAAGAACGCCAGCGTCTTCATCGTGCATACCGGCAGCAACGACTCCGTCGAGGTGAACCTCACCGGGTACGCCGACGAAGTCCAGCTGACGATCACCCCGGCGGGCACCTACAACTTCGGCGACGTGGTTGTTGGCCAGACGGCGGTCGCGGTCTTCACGGTGACGAACCCGTCCGCGACCTCGCACACCTTCGCGGGGATCACGGCTGGTCCGGCACCGTTCTCGATCCTGGCGGATAACTGCTCGCCGACCCTCGGCTCGCACCAGAGCTGCACGGTCGTCGTGCAATTCGCCCCGACGGCGGTTGGTCCGGCGGTCGGGACCCTCCAGGTCAATCCGATCGTCGTGCTCAACGGCAACGGTGTGAGCCCGAACGGTGCCCTGCAGGTGAGCACGCCGCAGCTGAGCTTCGGCCCGCAGCAGATCGGGTCGGAGTCGCAGACGCAGGCGCTGATCGTCTCCAACAACGGCAACGTGCCGGTCCACATCGACACTATCAGCATCTCGGGCGATGACTACATCGTCCAAACTGGTCTGGGTGCGACTTGCCAGGTCGGGCTCACGCTCGATCCGGGCGTCAGCTGCATCCTTTGGGTTGCCTTCGCGCCGAATGGCCCGCCGGGCAACATCAATGAGCTCCTGACGATCACCTACGACAGCGCTGCGGTGAATCCCGGCAACCTGATCGTCGCCCTGCGCGGTACCGCGACCACGCCGAACGGCATGGTCAGCCCGCTGCAGCTCGACTTCGGCGCGCAGGAGATCAACACCACCAGCGGCCCGCAGACGGTGACCTTCACCAACACGGGCGGCGATGTCATCGTCGTTCCGCCGGTCACCCTGGCCGGTCCGAACGCCAACCAGTACCTGATCCAGTCCGACGCCTGCTCCGGCGCGTCGGTGCTCGCTGGCGCGACCTGCACCATCAGCGTGGTCTTCCGCCCGACTTCGGCCGGGTCGAAGAACGCGCAACTGGCCGTTGGCGCGCTGCCGAACTCCGACGTGGTCACCCTGAAGGGCGTCGGCGTCAACCCGCTGCTCGTCGTCGCGCCGGCTGGTCCGGTGGACTTCGGTGACGTGATCGTGGATGGCGCGGGCGGCAACTACAGCCTGCGGTCGTTCACCATCACCAACACCGGCTCGAACCCGGCGGCGGTGCCGGCCCCGACCTTCACCAACGACTTCAGCCTGGAGACGTGGGATTGCGTCGGCCCGCTCAACCCGCTCGGTCCGGGCGCGAGCTGCACGGTCGTCGTGCGCTTCGACCCGCTCTCGGTCGGTGAGCACAACGGCACGATGACGCTGAACCCGATCGTCGTCTTCTCCGGTACCGGCGTTGCCGCGAATGGCGCGCTGTCGGTCTCACCGCCGCAGCTCACCTTCGCGCCGCAGCAGATCGGGACCCAGTCGGGTACCCAGCAGATCATCGTCTCCAACAACGGCAACGTCCCGGTGACGATCGACGGTGCCGCGGTTGTTGGCGCGAACTACGTGCTCGCGAATGGCGCGGGGAACACCTGCCAGACGGGTGTGATCCTGGGCGTGGGTGAGAGCTGCTCCCTGTGGGTGGCCTTCCAGCCCGTCGCTCCGCCGGGCGCGAAGAACGCCCAGGTGAACATCTCCTACCACAGCGCGGCGGTCGCCGCTGGCGTCGTGAGCGTGCTGCTCCGCGGCAACGCGATCACGCCGAATGGCACCGTCAGCCCGCTGCAACTCGACTTCGGCTTCCAGGAAGTCGGGACGATGAGCAGCCCGCAGACCGTGACCTTCACGAACACCGGCACCGAGATCATCGTCATCCCGGTGGTGAGCGTGACCCCGGCCGGTCAGTTCGCGATCCAGTCCGACTCCTGCTCCGGCGCCTCGGTGCTGCCGGGCGCGACCTGCACGATCAGCGTGACCTTCCTGCCGACCGTCGCCGGTTCGCACGAGGCTTCGCTGACCGTCGGCGCGCTGCCGAACCAGTCGGTGGTGACGCTCAAGGGCGTTGGCGTCGACGCGACGATCTCGATCACCCCGCTCGACTACAACTTCGGTTACGTCGTCGTGGGGCAGACCGCGATCCACGCGTTCACGGTCACCAACAACGGCTCCGACCCGGTGACGATCCCCGGGACGCTGTTCGCTGGTGATCCTTCCTTCTCGCAGCTGAGCGAGGACTGCTCGATCCTGAACCCGCTGGGTCCGGGCGCGAGTTGCACCATCGTCGTTCAGTTCGCGCCGACCAGCATCGGGCCGAAGAACGGCACGTTCACGGTCAACCCGGTGGTGACGCTGCACGGCACCGGCGTCGCGCCCAGTGGCGCGCTGGCCGTCAGCCCGGTCCAGCTGAGCTTCGGGAACGTCCAGATCGGCTCGATGTCGGCGACGCAGACGATCACGTTCAGCAACAACGGCTCCCTGCCGGTGACGCTGACCAGTCTGCCGGGTCTCAACGGCCCGAACAGCGGCGACTTCCTGCTGACCGTCGCTGGCAACACCTGCCAGATCGGCGTGGCGCTGAACCCGGGTGAGAGCTGCGTGGTGAGCGTTGCCTTCCGCCCGACGGCTGCCGGTAACCGCGAGGCGTGGGTCACCCTGACCTACACGAGCGCGTCGGTGCCGAACGGCGTGATCAGCGTGCTGCTCCGCGGCGTCGGGATCACCCCGGTGATCTCCGTCAGCCCGAACCAGCTCATCTTCGGCAACCAGACCCTGAACACCGCCAGCGCGTCGAAGACCGTGGTCGTCACCAACAGCTCCAACGGGCCGGTGACGCTCGGCATCCTCGGCACGGGTGGCACGAACCCCGGCGACTTCCAGATCGTCGGTGACACCTGCTCGAGCGCGACTCTGGCGGCGGGCACCACCTGCACGTTCAGCGTCGTCTTCCTCCCGACCTCCGGGACGGGTCCGAAGAACGCCACAGTGGTCATCCCGGTCCTGGGTCTCAGCAATGTCGTCGTCAATCTCTCCGGCCAGGCCCTCGCGGCGCAGCAGGGCGGGATCTCGTTCAGCCCGGCGTTCGTGAACTTCGGCTACGTGCAGGTTGGTTCGCCGACCACGCCGGTGCCGGTGACCATCACGAACAATGGCAATGCGGTCATGACGGTGAATAACATCGCCATCCTTGGCCCGCAGTTCCTGGACTTCAACCCGCTCATCGGCGACGACTGCGAAGGCAAGAGCCTCAATCCGGGTCAGTCCTGCACCGTGTACGTCCGGTTCCGCCCGTTCAACACCGGCGTCCGCGAGGCAATCCTGACCTACTTCACCGACCTGGCGGGTAGCCCGCACGCGGTCTACCTGTATGGCGTCGGCATCAGCCCGGTGCTCACGATCTCGCCCGTGCAGCTGAACTTCGGCAACCTGCAGGCCGGTAGCGTTAGCGCGCCGTACACTGTCACGGTGACGAACAGCAGCAACGGCCCGATCACGCTGGACGTTGTCGGCCCGTACACCGGTGACTTCGAGTTGGTCGGTGCCCTGTGCGACAACATGACGCTCGCACCGAACGGCACCTGCACGCTCTCCGTCACCTTCCGTCCGCAGTCCACCGGCACGCAGACCGACGCTGTGGACATCAACATCACGCCTGGTGGTCTGAACTTCGAAGTCGACCTCGTCGGCGTTGGCCTCACGCCCAACGGCATGATCAGCCCGCTGCAGCTCGAGTTTGGCAACGTCCAGGTTGGTACGACGAGCATGGTCCAGACGGTGACCTTCACGAACACCGGCACTGGCCCGATCAACGTGCCGCCGATCGACCTCGCCGGCCCGAACGCCGGTGACTTCCTCATCCAGACCGACGGCTGCTCGAACGCAGTGCGCCGGCCGGTGGCTGGTGTCAGGTGAGCGTGGTCGCCCGCCCGCAACTCCAGGGCCCGCGCAATGCCCAGCTGTCGATCGCACCGCTGCACAACCCGGATGTTGTCACGCTGAAGGTGAACGGCCAGACGCCGTCGCCGCAGTTTGACGCCGCCGCCGTGGACTTCGGTCTCCAGCCGCTGATGGTTGAGAGTGTCGCGCGCCGCGTCACCGTGACCAACATCGGCCAGGGCACCCTGGAACTCTTCGGCCAGATCACCAATGCCTCGATCACCGGCACGGACGCGGCGGACTTCAGCGTCAAGGTCAGCACCTGCAACAACCGCACGCTGGCCCACGGTGAGTCCTGCTACGTGGACCTCACCTTCAAGCCGCAGCCGCCGCTCGGCGCGGATCCGGACATCCGCACGGCGATCCTCACGTTCATGACCAACCTGCCGACCCCGGCGCAGTCCGTGCCGCTGACCGGTCAGGTTGGCCAGTTCACCGTGAGCGTCAATGTCGGTGCCAACCCGTGCATGTCGGTGACCCTGACCCCGGCCGGCCCGTATGCCGGCACCGACGAAGTGACCGCCACGGCTGTCATCCCGGTGAATAACGTCTTCATCGGCTGGTACCTGGATGGCTACTACGTCGGCTTCTCCAACCCGATCGACTTCAAGATCAAGAACAGCAGCCACTCGATCGAGGCTGTCTGCGTGCCGAAGCCGACGTTCAACGACATCGCGGCTTCGCCATACCAGACCCAGATCGAGATGATGGCGGCGCACGGCTTCCTCGTCGGCTACCAGGGCCTCAGCGGCCCCTACGGCCCGACGGACAACGTGCTCCGCGATCAGATGGCTGTCATCATCACCCGCATGGCGAATCGCACCAACGGCTGGAACCAGGAGACTCCGCCGAACACGTTCACCGATCAGTGCAACGCTGACGGGTGCGCCGAGCCGGAACTCTGGAACGCCGTCGCCGTTGGGTACGAGAAGCAGGTCATCTTCGGCGTCGGTGGCGGACGGTTCGCGCCGTTCGACCCGGTGACCGAGATCCAGGTGGTCGCGTTCACGTCTCGCGCGCTGATCGCGATTACCCACGAACTCGAAGAGCGCGGTCGCTACCCAGCTTGCCCGGATGCCTCCATCCCGGCCCCGCCGGTCGCCACGGTCTCGCCGTGCGCCACGCCGCCGAACTTCCTGACGGGCCAGGAAGGTGTCTTGCCGGCCACCAAGTGGGAGAAGCAGCTGGATAACGTCACCGTCTACGGCGACGTGCCGGCAGGCACTGGCCACCGCGCGGACATCTCGACCTACTACTACTATGTCGGTGGCGTGCCCGGTCCGACCGGAGCCAACATCGGTCCGGCGACGAGCTGGCCGACGTGGACCTCCGCATCAGCGCCAGCAGGTTGCCGCAATCGCGTGGGCTGCGTTCGCCGACTACTGGGGCGTTGACCGCATCGACGAGCATCCGTAACTCGTCGTTGCCAGAGACCGTGGGGGCACCAGCCCCCGCGCACCCCCGGCAAGTTCGCGAAGGGTTGCACACAACTGCGCGCGTGACTCAACAGGCACAGACGCACACGCCCGCTCCACCCGGAGCGGGCGATGGCGTTTAAGGAGCACCAGCTGAAACGAAACGAACCCTCAACGTGGCATCAGTAGCCATCCCAGGCGCAACAACGAAGAACAAACGGCCAGGAGCCCGCAGCTGCGGGCTCCTGGCCTTTTTCCGCTCTTGCAGCCGCAACGAAAAAAGAACCGCTAATGGCGCAGCGCGGCGGCGGGCACCAGCCCGCTCCGCACGGCGTGCAACGCCGCCTGCGTGCGCCCCTGCACGCCGAGCTTGGCGAGAATGTTGCTGACGTGGCTCTTAATGGTGCTCTCGTTCACGCCGAGGTTGCGGGCGATCTCCTTATTCGACTGGCCGACCGCCAGCAGGCGCAGCACGTCGGTCTCGCGGTCGGTGAGCGCCTCGGGATGCGCCGGGGCGTGGATCTCGCGCATCAGGCGCTCGGCGGCGGCGCGCGACAGTTGCGCTTCGCCAGCGGCGGCCCCCTTGATCGCGCGGATCAGTTCGTCCGCCTGGGTATCCTTGAGCAAGTAGCCGATCGCGCCCGCCTTCACCGCCCCGATCACCTTCTCATCCTCCAGCACGCTGGTGAGCGCGATGATCTCGGTGTCGGGCAATTCTTGCTTCAGGTGGCCGATCGCGGTGATGCCGTCCATCACCGGCATCAGCAAGTCCATGATCACCACATCGGGGCGCAATTCGCGCGCCAGCCGCACCCCCTCCGCGCCATCGGTCGCTTCGCCGACAACTTCCAGGTCGGAATCGAGGTCGAGGAACATCCGCAAGCCCTGGCGCACGACGCTGTGATCGTCAACGAGGAGGACGCGGATAGTCATCGGTTGCTCCTTTGCTGACCGACTTGCACCGTTCCGCACGAGTATAGCAGAGGCGACGAACCGCAGGAGTGCCTGCCCGAATCATCGCGCCGGGCGCACACGTCCCCTAGCGGCGCACCATCCCCTTGCGATAGCCGTGGGGAGCCTTTCTGGGGGTCCCCGCCTTGTCGTAGACATCGAAGCTGATGGTAAGTTCGCCATCGGGCACGTTGGCGGTGAGCGGCCAGTCGCACTCGTAGGTGTCGGGGGTGCCGGGGGTGATCGTGTCGGCCCGGCAGGCGATGCGCCAGCCACCATCGGGTGCTTGCCACGATGCGGTGAAAAAGACGGCACTTACCGGCGGATCGGTCGGGCTGGTGGGATAGGCACGCGCCGCGAAATGGAGCGTGCCGCCCGCCACGACGAAACCGGACGCGGGGGCGATCCAGACGCCGCCGGGGGCGATGAGCGCGCGGGTGGGCACCGCCGAACCTGGATGGCGCTCGAGGAGGCGCGAGAGCGCGAAGGCGAGCGCGGCGGCGGCGATGGCGGTGGCGAGGAGCAACCAGAGTTCCCGCCACTCGCGCGGTGGCGGCGCGGGCATCTCCTCGATGGGGTGAGGGCCGGGGGGCTCGGCTGAGACGCCGGGGGCCGGTTCGGCGACGGGTCTCGCCAGCGGCATGGGCAACGCCGCCCCGCGCGAGCGAGCCAGGGCGCGATAGAGCCGGTCGTATTCGTCGTGGGAGAGGCCCAGGGCGTCGCGCAGGGCGGGGAGGTAGAGCGAGTCGAGCGGCGGGGCGGCCTCATCCCGCAGCCAGCGGTTGACCAGGGTCGCGTCGATCTGCGCGCCCTGCAGTTCGATCAGCCGCTGGAGGTGCGCCCCGAGGCCGCGCCGCGCCGGAGGCCAGTGCAACTTCCGCTGCGCCAGGGCGCGCAGCACGTCCCCGAAGCCCTCATCGGCCATAGATCCCCTCGAATCGGTGCTTTTACGGCGATCGGGACGAGCGCTCCCGGCTTTCGGGAGTGCCATGCCCGCTCGTACGAACCCGACTGGCTACAGTGGAATCGAGGTTAGCGCTGTCTTGCAGATGTTCCGCAATATCCAGAAAGAGGGAATGTTGGCCCGTCTCGCTGGAAGATCGCCAGTGTTCCCCACCACCGCCTCCGCAACGTCATCAGATCTGAACCGGACTGTCACGGACCCGGGCGATCACCCCATAGGGATGATGCCGAGCGTGGCCGATGCGGCGAACCGTCGCCACGCGCACCGACTGATGAGCACCACGAGCGAATAGGGCACCATGGCTGGCGAACGCACCTACCACTACCAGCCCACAGGCCGCGCGCCGCCGGTCGCGTAGCCACCGCTTGGCCGCCGTTTGCGAATCCCCGCGCCATTCCCGCACGCCGCTGGCGTGCCGGGCGGGGATCGTGTTGCCCACGACGCCGGGATCTGCGCCCGGACCGCCTGAGAGGAGCCCGCCATGCCGTTCGACGTCTGCACCTATCGCGCCGAGACGATCCCCGCCGACGTGATCGAGGCGATTGCCCAGTTGACCGCCAATGCCTACGAGCGCGACCTCCTCGTGGATGCGCTCGGTGACGATTCCTCCACCACGCCCGCCGCCGTCCACGCGCGCCTGCTGCGCGCCTTCCGCCAGGTCTCGCCCCGCCAACGCCTCAGCGTGGTCTGGGCCTACGGTCGCGGCGGCGAGCGCGTCGCGGTTGCGACCGCGCGGATCAGCCGCAGCGACCGGCTCCTGCCGATCGGCGAGACGGTCGGCGACGCCGCCAGCCCGCTGCCGACCCATTCCTCCTGGCGCGGCTTCGGCTACCCGACGTTGCCGGGGGTGTTCGCGCCCGAGGTGCCCGAAGCGGCCGTGGGCGAGTTTACGCAGTTCGCCTCCGCCGACCGGGACTGGCTGAACCCCGCCATCGCGCGCGGAATCATCAGCACCGCCGAAGCCGAAGCGGCGGCGCGCGGGGCGGCCTTTGTGGCGATCGCCGCGCTCTACGATCTCGATCAGGACCTGCCCGCGCCGCCACGGGGCTATGTCTTCGCGACGCGCGCCCACCAGGTCCGGGTCTTGACCAACCGCTACGGCTTGCACATCGTGCCGCTGTTCCAGGAAGGGATGGAATTGCGGGCGGAGGTGCTGGCCGATCGCCTCCACGGGCGGACGAACCAGCGCTGGCTGGAGACACTGGCCCCCTATGCGCCGCCCGACGTGCTGGCGTGCGGCCTCCGCGCGACGATCCGCCACCTGGTGCGCGAAGGCTTCACCGGCTGGGGGCGGCTCCCGATCCGCTTCCCCTGGCTGCTGATCAACGACGAGCAGACGGCGGCGGGGATGCGCCGGATGGCCGGCCTGCTGCCGGCGAGCGTGGCCGAGCCGCAGCCGCTGGCCGTGGCCGACTGAGCGTCTCTGCTCCATCACCAACGATCCCTTCGCTGGGCGAGCCAGGCTTCGGCCCCGGTGAGTGCGCTCGCGAGCGCGGCCGTGAACATGGCCCCGGAAGCGCCATGCCCACGGCCGCGCCCCGCCGCCTGCTCGGCGCAGCCCGCGTCCCCCTTCGCCAGCGCCCGCCAGGAGGCGGCGCGGCGCGGTGCGTCGCACGCTTCCGCCAACCCGGCCAGCGCACCGAGGAGGTCGCGCTGCGTGCGCTCGATGCCGATCCGGCAGGCGAGGCGGACGCACTTGCGCGCTTGCGCGAAGGCCGCGCGGGTCTCGCCCCGCTGCCAGCGCGCCTGCCACCAGGGGTGCAGCACCTCGAAGATGGCGAGCGGATCCTTCAGCATCGCCGCCTGCGCGAAGGAGAGGGCGAGCAGGCGGCACGCTCCGTCGGGGTTGCCGCGTCGCAGCGCGAGCAGCTCGAGCCCCTGGTGGGCGTGGGCGCGCCCGAAGGCGTCGTCGGCTTCGTCCGCAGCCTCCAGGGCCAGCATCAGCGCTGTCTCGGCCTCGGCGAGCTGCCCCTCCCGCAACGCGACGGTGCCGAGGCGGTAGTGGGCGAGGATCTGGTAGCGCGACGCGCCGAGCGTCGTCGCGGAGCGGAGTAGCGTGCCGAATGTCTCGCGCGCCGCGTCCGCGCGCCCGAGGCCGAGCTGGATCGCCCCGAGGCGCACCGCCACCATGCAGTCGAGCAGCGGGAACGCGGCGCGCAGCGCGAGGTCGTGGGCCTGCGACAGTCGCGCCTCGGCCAGGCGATGGTTGCCGGCGCGAAAGGCGGCGATGCCCTGCACCAGCAGGTGCAGCGCGGTGAAGCGCGGATCGTCCGTCGTCCCCAGCTGCGCACGCCAGTCGTCCATGTTCTGCCCGGCGGCGGCGGCATCCCCGCTGTTCAGCTGCACCAGGCAGAGGGGCGCATAGATGGCGAGCGTGAGCTGGTGGTCGCCCTGCTCGCTGGCAAGCTGCTGGGCTTCCTCCAGCCAGCGGCGCGCTCGCCCCAGGTCGTCAAAGTTCGAGAGATAGCCGAGGCCGTAGCACGCGCGGGCGCGATCGGGGGTATGGGCAGGCAGGCTGGTGAGCAGGTCGCCGAGCATGCGCCGCCCTTCCTCCTGGTCGCGGCCGAGGAGCCAGTAGGGCCAGAGGCGCGCGGCGAGGCGTAGTCCGCCCGCCCGATCCTCCCGCTCGGCGTGGGCGAGCGCCGCGCGCAGATTCTCGCGCTCGGCGTTGAGGAGCCGCAGCCGCGTCGCTTGCTGCGGGTCGCCCTCGGGGTGGGGCGCGCTCCGCTCGGCCAGGGCGACGCACCAGTCGAGGAGCCGCGCCTGCGCCGCCGCCAGGTCGCCGGAGGCGACGAGCTGTTCGTGGGCATACTCGCGGATGGTGTTGAGCAGGGAGTGGCGCGGCGCGGGCGAATCGTCCTCCCGGCGTTCCACAAGGTGATAGTCCGCGAGGATGGCGAGATCGTTGAGCAGGTCGTCGTCGGCGGGCCGACCGGCCACGGCGGCCACGGCGTCGAGCGTCCCGCCGCTCGGCAGGGTGGCCAGGTGGCGGAAGAGGTGCTGCCGAGCCGGGGGGAGGAGGTCGTAGCTCCAGGCGATCGCCTGCCGCAGCGAGCGCTGGCGCGGCGAGAGGTCGCGCGGGCCGTCGTCGCCGAGGTCGAGCGCCCGCGCGAAGCGCGCCCGGAGTTGGTCGAAGGGGAAGTCGCGCAGCCGCGCGGCGGCCAGTTCGAGCGCCAGGGGCAGGCCATCCAGGCGGGTGGCGAGGCGGCCGACGGCGAGGGTGTTGTCGTCGCCGAGGGCGAAGTGCGGGTCGGCGGCGCGGGCGCGGTCGGCGAACAGCGCGAGGGCGGGCTGCTCGCGCAGTGCCGCAAGATCGGCACCCGCCGGGAGGAACGGGGCGACCTGGCGCGTCACCTCGCCCGCCACGCGCAACGGGGCGCGGCTGGTGGCGAGGATGCGGAGCTGGTCGGTGGCGCTCAGCAGCGCCGTCAGCGCGGGGGCGACGGCGGGGAGATGTTCGAGGTTGTCGAGCACGAGCAGGACCCGGCGCTCGCGCAAGTGGGCCGCCAGGCGCGTCGGGAGCGCGGCGGGGGTGGTGGGCGGCAGGGCGACGGCGCGGGCGATCGCCGGAAGAACCTGATCGACTGTGGTGACGGTATCGAGGCGGAGGAGCCAGACGCCATCGGCGAAGGTGTCGAGCACCAGGCGGGCGATTTCGATCGCGAGGCGCGTCTTGCCGACGCCGCCCGGCCCGGTGAGGGTGATCAGGCGGTGGGGCGCGGCGGTCAGTTCGATCGCGCGGTCGAGCCGCTCCCGCTCGCGCCCGATGAAGCTGGTGAGGGCGCTCGGGAGGTTGTGCGGCGCGTCGGTGGCCCAATAGGCGAGCAGGCGTCGCAGGCGTTCCTCGTGCGGCAGGGGGTGGCGCGTGGCGCGCGACGCGCGGAGTGTCGCGACGATCTGCTCGAGCGACGGCTTGTCGGCGCTCAGCAGCAGTTCGGTCGTCTGGGCGCGATTCAGGCCGAGCGCGATGGCGATTTGCAGGACCGGTTCGTCCAGGTGGGGGAGCTTCGGTGCCAGGCTCGGGCTGCCGAGCCAGTTCTGTACCGATGCCGGCTTGATATCGGCGAATTCCGACTGCTCCTGGCCGATGAAGAAGCTGTTCACCAGCGCCGCCAGGCCGCGCGCTCGGAGCTTGCGGGCGTCGAGATACTGCTTCAGCAATGCGGCGAATGCGTGCGTTTCCTCCAATGGTGCCCCCCCATCCCTGCGTGCGCCACTGTCTATACACCATAGCAACCGTGTCGCACGGTGTAAAGGCGAGGTCCCTAAAACGACGGAAGCATGGGACAACCTGGGACAATGGAAGGCTGCGATGCGGCGCGATCCCCCCGAAATACCCCCCGCAGATAAGTAAACGCGCGGCGCGGCGGAATTTGCGTACGCGCCCCCTACGATCGTGCCAATAGACCCGGCCATTCCGGCGAATCGTGCAGCGGGAGGAAGAGCTCCGCGCCGCGCAGCACCTCGGCGTCGGCACCGCCGCGCGCGACCGCCTCGCGCAGGTGGGCGAGCGCGGTATCGTACTCGCGCAGCGCGGCCATCACGGCGGCGGCGTGGAAGTGGCTCCAGCCGGAGGCGTCGGGCGTGGCGACGACCCGATCGCGCCAGGCGAGGGCGGTGGCGCGGTCGCCGCGACGCGCGGCGTGCAGGGCGCGCTCGGCGGCGTGGCGCGCGGGGTCGGTCAGGCACCCCCGGTCGGTGTAGGTCCCGGCATGTGCGAAGCCGACGCGTTCGGCGGTGTGGCGCGAGCCGAGATTGCGCGTCCAGCAGTGCCAGCCGATCCGGGTGAAGCCGCGCGCGAGGCAGGCCGCCACCGTCGCCGCCGTGGCGAGCGCCGCGAGGCCGCGTCGCCGGTAGTCGGGGTCGGTGGCGATGCCGATCTCGCAGCGCGGGCCGACAGCGCAGTCCATCAGGCACCAGCTGGCGATGGTGTCGCCCTGGATGACCACCATGCCCACGCCGCGCGCCAGGAAGTTCTCGGGACCGCCCCAGTTGACCATCCCCCACTCGGCCACCGCCGCGTGATTCCGCAGCTCGCGCCGCGCCAGCAGCGTCGCGTCCACCGGGACAACCGCGAAACCCTCCGGCACCACCGGCACCGCGACCGACGGCGCGGTGAACTCGTAATAGCGTCGCTCCTCCGCGAGCGGTTCGAGGCCACCCATAATCGTCGCCAGGTGCGGCAACCAGCCGTCTTCTGAGCAGACGACGTGCAGGTTGTCGTGCTCCTCCGGGTTGCTGGCGATCAGGTTCCGCAGGTTGTCGGCGAAATCCGCGCCCGGCTCCCCGGCCAGAAACTCACCCTCGGGCGAGAAAATGAACGCTGCACGCGGGTTGATCGCATCGTCTGCGTAGACCTGACCTGGGCAGGTGCCCGCCAGCACGGCGGCGGCGCAGAGGTGCCAATCGAAGCCCGCGAAGAGGGGCGCGACGCGGGGGTAGGCGTCGGGCGGCAGTTGGTGGGGCATGGTGGCGCGCTCCTGCTATCGCGACGTGGCGGTTTCGAGGGCGAGCGCGAGCAGCCAGGCGACCCAGGCGCGCGATGTCGGGGCGTTCCAGCTGTCGGCGTCAACTGGCGCATTGGGGATCGTCCCCAGATAGTGGTGCGCGGTGGCGATGTCGGCGGCGTGGATTGCCGGGACGCCGGTGTAGGGCACGGACGTGCCCGGTTGCTCCTCCCAGTAGCCCGCGATCACGAAGCTGCGCGCGACGATGCTGATCGCCTGGGCCACGCTCAACCGGTCGTTCGGCCCCGCCGAGTCGCTATCGTAGCCCTGGAAGATGCCTTTCTCGTTGAGGATCAGGATCGCCTGCGCCAGTCCGGGGGCGAGGCCGTCGAGATCGTCGAACGGGGTGGCCGCGACGGGCTCATTCTGCCAGGCGAAGGCGCGGACGATCATCGCGGCCACCTGGGCACGCTGCACCAGGTCGTCGGGACCGAAGCAGGGGCCGATAAAGCCGCGCCTGGCGCAATCACCCGAAGTAGCCCTGGATGATCCCCTGCTCGAACAAGTCGGTGATTGCCCGGCAAGTGGGATTGCTTGCCGCCACGTCCCTGAACCATTGGTCGCAGGCCGGTGGCGGCGTCCCGCCTGCTTCATAGGCACCGCTGTCGCACGTTGGTCCCTGCGGGCGCGCGACGCCGCGCTGGTCGGTGACGAAGCACTTGGCATCGTTCGGGGGCAGGTGGTCGATTGCCGGACTGCCGGGGAGGAGTGCGTGGGTGAAGGTCAATCCGCCATTATCCACCAGTGGGCCGAGCAGGGGATCGGTATCTGCAAGATCGCCGTTCCCACGCGAAGGGCAGGTCGCGCTGACTAATGTTGAAGCCGAACGACACCTGCGTGATGCTGCCCGTGCCCCCGGCGATGGCGGCGAAGTAGTTGGTGAGCGCGGCATCGGCATGGCCGAACACCGACTTGCCGACCGTCGTCCTGGCCCGGCCATTGGTATAAGCGGAGATGTACAGCTGATGGCCGAGCCCCATCCCATCATGGTCGCTATCCGCGATATTATCGACCATCGTCACCGAATCGAGGATGAGGGCGAGATCGCCGACAGCGGCGTTATTGCCAATGCCCCCGCCGGAATGCAGCGCGCGATTGCCGCTGATCGTGCTGTTGAGGATGAACGCGTTCACCGTTGCCGACAGGATCACATTGTACAAACCGCCGCCCGAATGCGCGGAATTGCCGCTGATCGTGCTTCTCGTGATCGATACGTTGGCGAACCCATCGCTGCTTGCGCCGTTGTCGATTCCCCCGCCGTTTGTCGCCGCCGAATTGTTCGCGATCGTGCTCCTATCGATCGTCAGGGTTGCCGTGCCACCGCTGGCGACATTCGCGATGCCTCCACCATCTTTGCCCGCGACGTTACCGCTGACGACACTGTTCGTGATCGCCAGCGCAGCAGCACCCGATTGGTCCGCGGCTGCCACGACGCGACGGTTGACGATGCCGCCACCGCCCGAAGTCGCCGCATTGCCGCTTACACGACTGTTGATAAGAAAGACACTCGCCTGGCCATTGCGGGAGTCGTTGTAAATGCCGCCCGCTTCATATGCCGAGTTGTCGCTGATTGCCGTTCCGATCACGGTTAGCGTGGCGTCACTCGTGTCGGCGTAGTTGACGATCCCGCCGCCCGCACCGGCGGTGTTGTCGCTGACGACGCAGCTCAGCAGCGTCAGGGTGCTGTTGATGTTCGCGATCCCCCCGCCGCTGAAAGTCGCATTGTTGCCATTGGCGATGGTCAGGCGCTGGAGCGTCACGATCGCGCCTTCGTCGATGCGCAGCACGCGGAATTGCGGGGTTTCCGGTGCTGCGCTGCGCGTAATCGTTACCCTCGCCAACCCGGCGACGATCGTGAGGTTCCTGGTGATGGCGAGCTCCCCGCTGGTGAGCGTCACGGTCGTCACGCCGGGCGCGAACGTGATCGTCGCCCCTGATGGGGCGGCGGCGATCACCGCGCGCAACGTGCCTGGTCCGCTATCGTTGCACCCGACGTGACGACGAGCGACGCGGCGGCTACCGATGCCAGGGAGAGCGGACCGGCCGTCAGCGCCACGCCAGCAGCAGGATCGTGGCACACGCGGTCCATCTTCTGCGTTGAGTCCACATCGTTGCCTCCGGTCGCGATCAGCCAGCTCGCGCTGGGACTCATCCGCCGAGCGGCAGCTTCACCTCTTGCCCGGTTCGCGCCGATTCGTAGATGGCGAGGATGATTTCGAGCGGCTTGCGGGCGTCTTCGCCGGCGATCGCCGGGGCGCGATCCTCCTCGATCGCCGCGATCAGATCGAGCATCTGGTCGCGGTGCCCGGCCCAGGAGATTGCGGCGGGATCGGCCGCGCCGGTGGCTCCCGCAGGCGCGTCGTCGGACTTGAGCTTCGCGCCGTAGGCCCCGACCTCGCCCTTCTCGTCCTTGAACTCCCAGACCTTGATCTTGCCCGCCTCGACGATCGCCGTCCCCTCGGTGCCGCTGATCTCCAGCCGTTCGGGCAGGCCGGGATAGACGGCGGTGCTGCCCTGGATCGTGCCGAGCGCGCCGTTGGCGAAGGTGATCAGGCCGAGGCCGACGTCCTCGACGGCGATGTCGTGGTTGAGCGTGCCGGTGCGCGCGAGAATCGACGTGACCGGCCCCATCATCCACTGCAACTGGTCGATGTAGTGGACGCCCTGGTTCATCAACGCGCCGCCGCCGTCCAACTCCCAGGTGCCGCGCCACGCGCCGCTGTTGTAGTAGCCCTGCGAGCGGTACCACTTGATCACGGCGTCGCCGACGAGCAGGCGACCGAACTTCCCGGCGTCGATCGCGGCGCGCAGTTGTTGCATCGCCGGGCCGAAGCGGTGCTGCGAGATGACCGCCAGCTTCACGTTGTTCTCGCGGCAGGCGGTGATCAGGCGGTCGGCGGCCTCCAGGGTGATGTCGATCGGCTTCTCGACCAGCACATGCTTCCCGGCTTGCGCCGCCTGGACGCCGACCTCGGCGTGCAGCCCGCTCGGCACGCAGACGCAGACGATGTCGATATCCGGCCGCGCCAGCGCCTCGGCGAGGTTGCTGTGGGGGGTCCCGCCGAACTCCTCGGCGCGCTTCCGCGCCTGCTCGGGGACGACATCGACCAGGGCGCGCAGTTCGGCATTCGGGAGCGATTTGATCGCCTCGGCGTGCATCGGCGCGATCACGCCGCAGCCGACGATGGCGAAGCCGTAGGTGCGTGAGGACATGGAACCTCCTTCAAGGATGGCGCTCACCTTTGTGGGGGGGGGGGGGGGCCCCCCCCCCCGGGGGGGGGGCCCCCGGCCGGGGGGGGGGGGGGGTGGCCCTGCCTCGGTGGGGGGGGGTGCCGGGGGGGGCGGGGGGGGGCGGCGGGCCACCACCACACCGAAGTCCGAACGGTTCTCAGACTCTACGACGGATCGACTGGCGGTTATGCGCGGGGCGCGCGAAGCACTTTTCGTCATCTTTTGGCGTAGCGAAGAGGTTCCCATGACAGAAGCAAGTATCGGAGAACTGGGGACGATGCAGTCTCTGGTCTCGATGCAAGACATTCGCGAACTGGACCGGTTGGCCGGGGTTTCGGCCAGGCTGGTGCTCCGGCAGGCGATCTCGGTGGTCCGGCGGTTGGCGGGGGAGTTCGGCAAGAGGTTGAATGCGGGGATGCCCGATGCGGCGGCGGGCACGGGTGGTGGGCCGCAGATCGTGCAGCACCTGGAAGGGCGCGCGGATCGCTGGTGGCTCGGGTACTTCCTGTGGCTGCCGGGAGCGGCGACGCAGATTCACGACCATACGAGTTGGGGGATTTACTCGTGTGCGGGCGGGACGATTCTGGAGGAGCGGTACCGGCGGCTCGACGATGGGGCGCAGCCGAATCGGGCGCATCTGCGACTGCGCTGGCGGCGGTGGTGGAAGCAGGGCGAGAGTTCGGGGTTGCTGCCGTATGCGGGTGGGATTCACCGGGTCGCGAATTACGGGGTGCGGCCGGCGTGGTCGGTACATCTGTATGGGCCGCGTCTCGGGGAGTTCGATGGGCGTGATTACGATCCGGCGCGGGACTTTGTGTGCGACCGCCGGGAGCGATAGATAGCGGCTGGATTCTGGCAAGGCGGCAAGGGCGGGGAAGTGGGTGCTTCCCCGCCCTTGCGTTGTGGGTGGGTGGGGTT
>JAXLWN010000090.1:0-27961 GCA_046328475.1 Chloroflexia bacterium
GTTGATATCCTCGGGCGCATCCGACATGAAATCGCGCCAGAACGTCAGCACCTCCCCCGCCGCCTCCAGCGGCCACAGCATCGGGCCGCCGTAGACGGTGTGGATCGGGTGCAGCCGGAAGACGAACGAGGTGACGACCCCAAAGTTACCGCCACCACCGCGAATCGCCCAGAAGAGGTCGGGATGCTCGGCCTCGCTCGCCGTCACCACGCTGCCATCGGCCAGCACCATGTCCGCGCTGATCAGGTTGTCGATCGTCAGGCCGTGGCTGCGCGCGAGGTAGCCGATGCCGCCGCCGAGCGTCAACCCGCCGACACCCGTGGAAGAGATGAAGCCGCTCGGCGTCGCCAGGCCGAACGGATGCGTCGCCGCGTCCACCTCGCTCCAGAGGCAGCCCCCCTCCACCCGCACCCGCCGGTTCTCCGGGTCAACCTGGATGCCCTTCATGCGCGAAAGATCGATCACCAGCCCGCCATCGACACTGCCGAGTCCCGGCCCGCTGTGCCCGCCGCCGCGCACCGCCAGCGGCAGCCCGGTGATGCGCGCGAAGTGGACCGACGCGACCACGTCGGCGACATCGACGCAGCGCGCGATCAGCGCCGGTCGCTTGTCGATCATCCCGTTGTAAAGCTGGCGCGCGGCCTCGTAGCCATCGTCACCCGGCCGGAGAAGCTCGCCGCGCAGGCGCGCACGCAACTCTCGCATCTCAGTGTCGGAAACCGTTGCCGTCGCGAACTGCAATTCATCCATTAAGTGGGTCCTCCTGATTCACCTAAACCGGATTCCGGGGTGACTCCGCAGATTCCGAGCTGCAAAACCTCATCGGCTTCACCAGGGCCTTGGTTGCGTTCTGCGCATCCTCAAATCGCCCCCGGCGCGTCCGCCGCAACGCGTCCTTCCCGTTGCCACAACCCCCTTCCTCGTGCGGGAGACTCCGCTGCGGCCAGGTGGCCCCTGCGCCTCACGCTGCGCTCACCACCGGAACCTGAGACCACAATAGCAACCGTGGCGTTAGCGAAGCGTTCGCCGCGCGGGCACCCGGCGAGATTCGCGCGGCGAAAAACCGTTAGCAAAGCGTTAGGCCAGTTGCGCGAGCAGCGCACTGGCTGCCTGCATATCAGGCGTCTCAAACCCCTCCGTGAACCAGCCGTGTACCGGCTGCAACACTTCCCTGGCGTCGTCGGCTCGCCCCTGCGCGATCCGCAACCGCGCCAGGCTTGTCGCGGCGCGCAATTCGAGCGCCCGCGCCTGCTGGCCGCGCGCCATCTCGATCGCGCGGCAAAACACCACTTCCACCTCGCCCGCATCAATCCCCTGCACAAGCAGAAGCTCGCCCCGCAGGCGATGCAGCTCGGCGTCCCACCAGTGCTCGTCGTGGGCTTCCGCTTCCACCATCGCCTCGTCAAGAACCGTGAGCCCCTCTTCCACCCGCCCGGCTTTCCCGCACACCTGCGCCAGCAGCGCCAGAAAATAGGGCATGCGCAACCGCGCGCCCGTCGCCCGAAAAATCGGCGATGGCCCGCGCAGCTGCGCGATCCGCTCCTCCGGCCGCGCCCAGCCAGCGCCCGCCGGACCAGGATCATCGCCCACGCGCGGTAGTACGGCGCGCGATGCTCATTTGCCAGCGCGAGCGCCGCCACGGCTGCCTCACACGCCGTCATGTCATCCGCGCCGAACTGGTGCAACGTCGCCAGACAGACCGCCGCCAGCGTCTCGTTGAAATGCCGACCGGCGGTGCGGGCCTGTTGCAGGGCGGCGGCGGTACGGTCGCGCGCCGCGTCCACATACCCAGAACCAGCAGCGTGCGGCGCCCCCACGCCCGCGCGTGGATCTCCGAGTGCCACCCCTGCGACTCCAGCATCTGCCGCTGCTGACGCGGATCGTGCGCCGCGCCAGCATCCGTGCAAAAACCTCCTGCGCGGCTGCCGGGCGACCACGGTGCAACTCTGCTCCGATCGCGATCATCGCCGAGAGCGGCGGAACCTCCCTTTCTGGCGCGGGTGCAGCGCCGCGATCTCGTCGTCGATCCGCCCCACCCGGTCGAGCCCGCCTGCACCACGGAGAGCGACTGCAAGCCAAAGAGCAGTTGCAGGCGCTGCGCGTCGTCGCCGATCGGTCATGACAGGGCGAGCGCGCGGTCGAGCGCATCGCCCAACTCCGGCGCGGTCCAGCCCTGGAAACGCGACAAATCGCCGCCAGCGCAAGTTGCACGTCCAGTTCCTGTGCGTCGTTACCGCGCTGCTCGGCAGTTGACCGAGCAAAGTCAGGCAGCGTATCAGCATCGCAGTCGCATCGTCCGTTGCATAGACCCGCTGGGCCACCAGCGCCGCCGCCCGGTAGTGCGAGATCGCCTGCCCCGGCAGCCCCGCCCGCTCCAGATGTGCCGCGATCTGGCCCCTGACCGGATCGAGATCCCGGGCATGGCGCGACTCCAGCGCCTGCGCGATCCGGCGATGCAGCATCTGGCGCTGCGGCGGGCTGACTTCCGCATAGGCCGTTCGCGCAATGTGTCGGGCGAAGTCGTAGCCGCTCGCGCTTCTGCTCGCGCACGATCCGCTTCTGCCACAACTCGTCCAGCGCGCCCGCCGCATCGTCGGCCTGGCCATTCGCCGCGATCAAGATCGAGCGTGAATTCTCGACCAACGGCAGCCGCCAGCCGCGAGCGAGCGCGCGGCGAAAGCTGCATCAGCCGCCCTTCCAGCACGGCATGCACGCGCGGCGAGAGACCCCGTTCTGCCCCGTCGGCAGCGACTCGCCATCGGCTGCTCCCGGCGACACCGCCCCAGCCCGCCCGCATCAAGCATTCGACATAACACCAAAGGAGGCCCTACCCATGTCAACCACCAGCACCCCCGCCACCCCGACCCGCCACGCCGACCGGATCGCCCCCGGCCTCAAGATCGCCGCCCAGATCTCCCCCGAACCCGCCGAGCAAGACGTCCACTTCATCCGCCAGATGGGCGTCGAGCACGTCGTCCTCTGGACCGACGCCTCCAAATCCAGCGCCGCCTACTACGCCGATCGCAAAGCCTACTTCGCCTCCCATGGCATCGATGTCTACGGCTTCGGCAACCGCGACGTCCACAACCAGCCCTCCATCGTCCTCGGCCTCCCCGACCGCGACGCCAAGGTCGAGGAATACCTGCGCCACCTCCGCTCACTCGGGGCCGCCGGCATCCCCTACACCACCTATGCCCACATGCCCAACGGCATCTGGAGCACCGAGCGCGAGGAGACGCGCGGCGGCGCGTCCGCGCGCGGCTTCGACGAAGCCAAAGCCCAGGCTGGCCACTGGGACGGCCGCGCCTACAACCTCCCGCTCACCAACGAGCGCGAGTACAGCGACGAAGAAGTCTGGGAGCACTTCGCGCACTTCATCCGCCAGGCCGCGCGCGTCGCCGAGCAGGAAGGCGTCTACATCGGCATCCACCCCGACGACCCGCCGATCTCGCGACTCGGCGGCGTCCCCCGCATCTTCAGCACCTTCGCCAACTACCAGCGCGCCCTGGCGATCGCCGACAGCCCCAACGTCGGCGTCTGCCTCTGCGTCGGCTGCTGGCTTGAGGGCGGCGACCTCTGGGGCGCGACCGCCATCGAGGCGATCCGCCACTTCGCCTCCCAGGACAAGCTCTTCAAAGTCCACTTCCGCAACGTCGATGCCCCCCTGCCCCACTTCGTGGAAACCTTCATCGACGATGGCTACCAGGACATGTACCAGATCATGAAGGTGCTGCAAGAAGTCGGCTTCCGTGGCGTCGTCATCCCCGATCACATCCCGCAGATGGCCGACGACCCCCGCCTCGGCACCGCCTACACCATCGGCTACATGCGCGCCCTCCAGCGCCGCGCCGAAGAAGAAGTCCCCCGCTGATCCGCTGCGACCATTCCGGTAGGGGCGGGTCAGCGACCCGCCCGCGTGGCGGCGGCTACTGGCCTCTGATCGGCCACAACCTCCACACCACAACACAAGGGCGGCGAGACACACATCTCGCCGCCCTTGCCACACTTCATCAACACAGGCAGATTACCCCGCCCCATCTATCGCTCCCGGCGGTCGCACACAAAGTCCCGCGCCGGATCGTAATCACGCCCATCACACTCCCCGAGGCGCGACCCATACAGGTGGACCGACCACGCCGGCCGCACCCCATAGTTCGCCGCCCGGTGAATGCCGGCCGCAGAAGGCAACACCCCCGAATTGCCGCCACGCTTCGGCCAATCTCTTCGGCTACCCCGGCCACCCGGTTACTCACCGGTGGCGTGCGGCGTAAAATCATCCATTCCCGGTTCGGCCTGAAGATAGACCACCAGGGCATCCAGGCTCGCGAAACCGCGCCGCGCCCCGGTGTACGGATCCTCCAGGCTATAGCGCCGGTCCCCACCCGCCGCCTCGCTCTGCTCCTGTGCCGACCAACTGCGCAGCAACCAGGCGCGATAATGCCGGTGACTCGTCCGCTGCTTCCTGTCGCCCATAAACCGTATCCTTCCTACCGAACTCGGCCTGCTATACTGCCCCCACAGTACGGCATGTTCGTGAATCCAGCGTGCCGCCAGCGTGAATCCCGCGTGAATCTGCCGCGGGTTGCCGCCATCGTCCCACTCTCGCGAGCGTGAAATGGCCGACGACTTGCGACTGGAATGCCTCGGCGGACTTCGCGTCACGCGGCGCGACGGTCCCGTGAGCGGGTTAATCTCAGCCAAAGCGCAGGCATTGCTGGTCTACCTCGCGGTGACCGACCAGTATCACGCGCGCGAAGCGCTCGCTGGCCTGCTCTGGGGCGAGCAGTCGGACGAGGCGGCGCGCACCAGCTTGCGCCAGGCCATCGCCCACCTGCGCCGTGTCCTCGGCGATATCCTGATCAGCACCCGCGCATTCGTCGGACTTCGCTCGGACGTGCCGTACTGGGTCGATGTCGTCGCCTTCGAGGCGGCGCTTCGCCAACCAGAGTCGGCCGCCGACCTCGGGCAACTTCGCACGGCGGTCGAACTCTATCGCGGCGACTTCCTGGCAGGCTTCGCCGTGCGCGACGCCCCCGCTTTTGACGAGTGGGTGGTCGTCCAGCAAGAGCGCCTGAAGCAACTGGCCGCGCGGGCCTGGTCCATCCTGGCCAACGCCTACGCCGCGCGCGGGGACAACCCGGCCGCGAGCGACGCGCTCGCCCGCCTCCTCGCCCTCGATCCCTGGCGCGAAGAGGCCCTGCGCCAGCTCATGCTCCTGCTCGCGCGCAGCGGGCAGCGCAACGCCGCCCTGGCCCAATTCGCGACAACCCGCCGCCAACTCGCCGCCGAACTCGGCGTCGAGCCGGAAGCCGAGACCAGCGAATTGGCCGAGCGCATCCGGGCGGGCACCTTCGATCCCGCGCCCGTCGCGCCCACTCCAGCTTCATCACCGCCCGCCCCGCCCCTCGTCAGAACCCTACCCCCGTCGAGCGCCCCGCCGATTCCGCCCACGCCGCTCCTCGGCCGCGACGCCGAACTCGCGCGGATCGCGTCCCATCTGGCGAATCCCGCCTGTCGCGTCCTCACCCTCACCGGTCCCGGCGGCGTCGGCAAGACCCGCCTGGCCCTGGAGGCGGCGGCGCAACAGCGCGCCGCCTACGCGGAAATCGCTTTCGTCGCGCTCGCCCCACTCAGCGACCCCTCGCTGGTCATCGCCACCATCGCCCAGACACTCGGCGTGCGCGAGAACCGCGATCAGCGGCCGATCGACCGGCTCGCCGACGCCCTGCGCGGCCGACGCCTCCTGCTCCTGCTGGACAACTTCGAGCAAGTCGTCGCGGCGGCCCCCCACCTGGCCGCGCTGCTCGCGGCGACCCACGGCCCCACCCTGCTCGTCACCAGCCAGGAACGGTTGCAGATCGCCGGCGAGCAGATCCTCCCCGTCGCCCCGCTCTCTTTGCCCGCTCCACGCGAGGCACCGGTGGCCGCGCGCCTCCGCCACTTCGCCGCAGTCCGTCTCTTCGTCGACCGTGCCCAGGCCGTCCTGCCCGACTTCGCGCTCACCGACGACAACGCCGAAACCGTGGCGGCGATCTGCCGACGCCTCGATGGCTTGCCTCTGGCGATCGAACTGGCGGCGGCGCGCGTGCGCCTCCTCTCCCCCGCGATGCTGCTGGCCCGACTGGAAACGCGCCTCACGCTCCTCACCAGCGGCGCGCGGGACCAGCCGCCGCGCCACCGCACCCTCCGCGCCGCGCTCGAATGGAGCCACGATCTGCTCGATACCGGCGAGCGCCAGCTCTTCCGTCGCCTGGCCGTCTTCTCGGGTGGAGGCACCCTGGAGGCCCTGGTCCAGATCTGCGACGCCGCGCACGACCTACCGCTCGACGCGATCGACGGCGTGACCTCGCTGCTCGACAAGAGCCTGATCCAGCGCGACGCGGAGGCGAGCAGCGAGCCGCGCTTCACGCTCCTGGAGACGATCCGCGAGTACGCCGTCGAGCGACTCGCCGAGAGCGGCGAAAGCGACGCGGTGCACCGCGCCCACCTCAACTACTACCTGACCTTGCTCGAACAGAGCCCAGGCGGCGGCGCGTGGGTCGAAGTCGGCGGGTGGCGCGCACAGATCGGCCGCGAGCAAGCCGGATCGGCGGAGTGGCGCGCACTGGTGCAGCGCGAGCAGGACAACTTCCGGGCCGCGCTGGACTGGACCAGCGCACATGGCGATGCCGAGGCCGGCTTGCGGCTGGCGATCGGCCTCGCCCCGTTCTGGTGGGCGCGCGGCTCACTGCGCGAAGGTCGCCGCTGGCTGGAAACGATGCTGGCGTTGCCGGGGGGCGCACCGACCGCCCTCCAGGCGCGCGGCCATCGCGAAATCGCCGTCTTCGCCACGGCGCAAGGCGAGTTCCCGGTTGCCGCCGAGCACTACGAGGCGAGCCTTGCGCTCACCCGGTCACTCGGCTCGCCCTCCGCCACGGCCGATATCCTCGGCAGCCTCTCCTGGGTCGCCATTCAGCAAGACGACTGGGCGCGGGCGCGGCAACTCCTCGCCGAAGCCCGCCAGTTGCAGCAGTCCGTCGCCGACACGCCCGGCCTCGCGATGACCGCCAATTTGCTGGGCGTCGTCGCGTTCCAATCGGGCGACCGGGCCGAGGCGGGCGACCAGTTCGAGACCGGCATCGCCCTCGCCCGGCGCAGCCAGGATCGCCCGATCCTCGCCTCCACCCTCAACAACTTCAGCATGCTCCTGCTCGCCGAAGGGGAGATCGATCGCGCCTCGGCCTTCCTGGCCGAGAGCGTGGCCATCCGCCGCGCCCTGGACGACCGGGTCGTCCTGACCAACTCGCTCCACACCAGCGGCGACGTTGCCCGGCGGCAGGGCGACTACCCGCGCGCCCTCGCCTTCCTCGGCGAAGCCCTGACGCTCCGCCAGGACCAGGGCGATCGGCGCGGCATCGCCCGTTGCCTCGAAAGCCTCGCCGCCGTCGCCCTGGCCTGCGGCGATCCCAACCTCGCGGGTCGCCTCCTCGGCGCGGCAGCGACCCTGCGCGCGGCCATCGGCGTGCCTGGCATGCCGAGCGACCGCGCCGACGTCGAGGCCACCACGCGCGGCGTCCACGCGGCGCTCGGCCAGGGCGCGGCAGCTGCCCACGCCGCCGGTGCCGCGCTGCCCCTCTCGTCGGCAATCGCCGAAGCCCTGGCGTTCAGGCTTCCTGTTGAGGAATAGCGGCGTTCGTCGCCCTACGCGCGCCCCGCCCGCAGATACGCCAGGCTCGCGGCGATCCGCTCGTCGGGGTTGTCGCCGCCACCATACTCGAAGCAGTGGATGATCGGCTGCGGCAAGGCGTCAAATTCGGCGAGGATCGCCGGGAGCGGCAACGACCCACCCCCGAGATAGGTCGCATCCGTGCCATTCAAGTCTTTGAGGTGCGACATGACCACCCACGGACCAAGCCTCTGCACCGCCGCGATCAGATCCTCGTCATTCGCCGCGTAGTTGCCGATGTCAACGTTGGTCCGCAAGGTCGGCGAGTCGATCACATCCAGCACGCGCGCGATCTCGGCGACGCGGCAACCGGGCGCGCGGGCGAAGTTTTCCAGCGCCAGGATGATACCGCGCTCCGCCGCATAGGCCACCGCCTGCCGCGCTCGATCCCAGGCTGGATCGTCGGTGTCGTCGGGGGCCGCACCCTGGAAGATGCGCAGCAGCGGCGAACCGAGCGCGACCGCGTCGTCAATGTCCTGGCGCAGGCGCTCCTCGCCCGCCGCATCCGGGGCAAAGAGTGTCGTCATCGTTGCGTAGACGACCTGCAGCCCCTGCTCGCTCGCCGCCCTGCGGACAGCCACGATGTCGTTCTCCTTGTCCCGCCAGTAATCCGGCCGAATCTCCACCCCGGCCGAATTCAGCCGACTCGCAGCAGCAACAACATCGAGCAAGCTCAATGCCCCAGAATTCAGCCCATTGTGATACTGCATGGTCGAGATCAGTGCATTGCTCGAGCTGCTCACGCCGACATTCCTTTCATTGCACACGCGTGCGGGCTGTCCTATCAGCATCGCGCCGTCGATCGCGCGCGGCATCCTACTCCCAGGTAAGCGCCACCCCCTGCGCCTCGTCGCGCGCCGTGCGCAGGCGCGGGATCACCTCCGGCCCCCTCGTCCACGGCTCAACCCAGGTCGCCAGGCGCTCGACATCCAGCTTCCCCCGCTGGATCATGTCGAGCACCGTCGCCATGTACTCCCCATTGCGGTCGATGGCCGGATCGAGGCTGTCGCCGCGCCGCGCGATCGGCACCAGCCGTATCCCCTTGTCCTGCAACGGCCGGAACAGCTGGAAGCCGTTCAACGGCGGCAAGACGCCGATCACCACCACCGTCCCGCGCGGCGCGCAGAGGCGCAGCGCCAATTCCAGCCCCGGCTGACTCCCCGACAGCTCGATCACCACGCGCGGGCCGCGCGGCATCAGCCCACCCACCGCCTCGGCAAAGCCATCCTCCTGCGGATCCAGCGCGAGGTCCGCGCCGAACTCAAGGGCGAGTGCGCGCCGCGACGGCACCAGATCGATCGCCACCAGCCGTCGCGCGATCGGCCGCAACATCTGGATCGCGCACTGCCCCAGCGGCCCCAGCCCGATCACCGCCAGGTCGTCGTAATACCGGACCTCGCCCGCCAGGATGCGCGATAGGGCGGCACCCCCCAGTACGCACAGGCCCCGGCGACAAACCCCACCCCCTCGGGCAGGTGCGCGGCGTTCTCGTAGGCTGCGACACAAAACTCGCTGTGCGGCCCGACTGGCTCGCTACAGGTAAACTGCACCGCATCGCCCGGCGCGAAACCTGTCGTCTCGACCCCGACCTGCCGCACCACACCGGACGCCATGTAGCCGGTGCCGCCGACGCGCGGGAAGCGCGTCCCCTCGAAGAGTCCCCGCAACTCGCTCCCCGGACTCACCGCCGAGACCCGCGTCTCGATCAGCAACTGTCGCGCGCCGAACTCTGGGATGGCTACCTCGCCGATTTCCAGCACCCCTGGCTGTGTCGCGATCAATGCTCGCAATGTTGCTGCTCCAACGTGTTGCCCGGTGCGATCAGCCCGCCTGCGGCGCGTTCAGCACCACCGTCCGGCCGGTCCGCGCCGCCTCGTGCGCCGCCTCGATGATCTGCAAGGACTTGATCGCGTCGTCGATGGTGTAGCCGCTCGACCCCTCGCCGCGAATCGCCGCCGCGAACGCCTTGATCAGCGCCAGCCCGGTCGCGCCATAGCCGGGGAGGGCGACGCTCGGCAACTCGAAGGTCCGCACCGGCGCGGTCGCCCACGCCGGATGCGTGCTCTTTATCGTGCAGCGCTGTTCCTCGACATTCCACTTCACCCAGCCGGTCGCGCCGCGCAAGCCAATGGCAACCTCCCCATCGCCCGAGGTGAAAAAACCGGCGTGTAGGCTGCCGATCATGCCATTGGTGAATTGCAGCGCGACCGTCGCGGCATCCTCGACCACCACCGGCTCGCCACTCACATTCGCCTCGATCGCCGTCACCTTCGCGACCTCGGCTCCCGTGATGTGGCGCATCAGGTCGAACCAGTGGCAGCCCTCCCAGTTCAGGTAGCCGCCGCCGCTCAGCGCGGGATCGAACATCCAGTGATCCGCGCCACGGTGCTTCACGCTATTACTCAGGTGGCGGATTTCGATGGAGAAAGGCTTGCCCAGCAGCCCCGCGTCGTAGGTCTCCTTGATCAGCCGCGCGATCGGATCGAAGCGCCACGAATAGCCGCACGAGAAGTGCAGGCTGTTGCGCGCCAGCGCCTCCGCGACCGGCGCAAGCTGGCGCGAGTGGACCGCGAATGGCTTCGCCGCCCAGAGGTGGACCCCCGCCTCCGCGACTTGCACCATCCAGCCCGGCATGTCCCGGCAGTAGCCCGAGACGAGCACCGCATCGGGACGCGCCCGCTCGATCAATTCGCCGATGCTCTCGAAGAAGGGCACATCTGCCACCGCCGGCTTCAGGTTCGCGCGCACCGCCGCCGGGTCGGGATCGTAGAACCCAACCAGTTCGATCTCGTCGGCGAGTAACCCGATCGTGTCGCGGTAGTGGTTGGCGTGAATCGCGGAGACCCCGGCCTGAGCAAAGCGCAACCTGGCCATGCCATCCTCGTCGCTCTGTCGCCGCACCCGCGAGTTCCCGCCGGGCCTCAGTCGTTCTGCGTCTCCACCGGATCGGACGGCACCTCGACTTGGCCCATCGCGCCGCTTTCCCTCCACCTGCTGCCGATGGAGCGCCGCCAATCGCGGTGCAGGTAGAAGCTCAGGTGGGCCGACATCAGCATCCGCGCGGCGTTGACATCGCGCCGCTTCAGCGCCTCGAATATCTGGCGATGCTCCGTGATCGACCGATAGTCGTCCGGTCGGCCGCTGCCCGCGAACTGGCGCGGCGAG
This sequence comes from Chloroflexia bacterium, assembly GCA_046328475.1. GTDB lineage: Bacteria > Chloroflexota > Chloroflexia > Thermomicrobiales > CADCWN01 > CADCWN01. Next base: position 10,871 of record JAXLWN010000090.1, read on the forward strand.
GCGATCAGGCTCTGCCGCAAGTTCTCCTCGATCAAGGGGAGGATCGCGGCCATCGCCTGATTATCGGCCACCGCCAGGAGCGCGGCGTGGAAATGGGCATCCACCAGGATCAGCGGCTCGCGCGCCGCCAATCGCTCCTCGCCCTGTCTCACCCAGTACTCGATATTCGCCAGGTGCTCGTCGTTGAGCCGCTGGACGATCACCTCCAGCGCGCCGATTTCCACGAAGACGCGCAACTCGATCAAGTCTTGAAGCGAGGTGTCGATCTCCTGAAGCTGCGCCAGCTCGACCCGCAGCTGCGCCCGGTCGAAGTCGGTCACCTGCAACTTGCGCGGCGACTCCCGGCGCACCAGCCCCGCCCCGATCAGTTGGCTCAACGCCTCGCGCAGCACCGTGCGGCTGACGTTCAACGCCTCCGCCAACTGTCGCTCCGGCGGCAGGCGGTCGCCAGCCTGCACACCATCTTGGAGGAGGTACCCCTTCAGAGTGGTAACGACACGCTCGGAGAGGTTCTGTCGCTGAAGCATCGGCAGGCTGAGAAATTCGAGCGATTCACGTTGCTGACTCATCTGTGCCTAACCCCATCTCTGCTGCCCCGCAGCGCCGATCCGGCAGTTCTTTGCCCCCGCAAACGGCCGGATCGGACACACAAGCCAAAATAGTACACGATCGGTACGATTGTAGCCTCGCGTGCCCCGACTTCCCCGCCGATATGAACCCCGGATCGACTCCCCAGGTGCTCCCGAAACCTCCTTGCCGACGCTCTTGCGTTCCCCCGGAAGTATGGTAGGATGGTATACTACTGGACCATAAGGGCGAACGCAAGCAAGACAACCGAGACCAACGGGAGGTGACACGCCGCGTCGCGCTATGCTCCGTGAGTGGGGAAAGGGAGCCGGGCTGAGTGTGGGTTGGTGCAGCGCCCGGTCGTGGTGCGTCTGCATGCACGGGACACTTCAGGACACTATGGAGGGAGTAGGATGGCCATCGACTCTGGATCCGAGGAACGAGCACAGCCCAGGAACGCATTCCGCTTGACCCGTCGCGTCTTTGTCCGGGGTGGAGCCCTTGCCCTCGGTGGCGGCGCCGTCGCCGCCTTCCTGGCCGCCTGCGGTGGCACTGCCGCGACCGCAACGACCGCGAAGCCTGCGGCCTCGGCGGGTGGAACCGCCCCGAGTGCCGCCCCGGCCGCCTCTGCCGCCGCTTCGACCGCCTCGTCTGCCCCGGCGGCATCGGCCGCCGCGTCGTCGGCACCCGCCGCGTCGTCAGCCCCGGCCGCCTCGGCCGCCGCCTCGACGACCACCGGCCCGAAGCCGACCGTGTCGCGCCCTGATGGCCCGCTGGCCCCGGATGCCGAGCAGATCATCCGGATGACGACGACCTCCCCCTTCCGCATGGAGCCACCCAGCTACGGTGGCGACCTCTGGCAGATGCAGATGATCGTCTTCCAGTGCCTGACGCGCATCGAGACCGACGGCAAGCTGGTCGGCGGCGTAGCCGACAAGTGGGAAAGCTCGGCCGACGCGAAGACCTGGACCTTCACGCTCAACCCGAAGGCGAAGTTCTCCGACGGCAGCCCGATCACCGCCGCCGACGTCAAGTGGAGCTGGGACTGGATCTGCAATCCGAAGTCGAAGTCCACCACCCCCGACTCCGCTGCCGGTCGCATCGTCGGCTACGACAAGGTGCGCAACGGCTCGTCCGAATCGCTCGAGGGGGTCGTGGCGAAGGATGCGGCCACCGTCGTCTTCACCCTGACCTCCCCGGTGCCCTTCTTCGCCGCGCTCGCCGCTTCCTACAACACCGCCACACTGAAGAAGGACAACGTCCTCAGCGGCGGCGACGAGTGGTGGCGCAAGCCGGTCACCTCGGGCTTCTTCAAGGTGACCGAATACACCCCCGGCGACCAGGCGACGATGACCCTCGAGCGCAACGAGAACTGGTGGCGCGAGCCGGCCAAGCTCTCGAAGTTCACGATGAAGCTGGTGGCCGACCCACAGACCCAGTTGGTGCAGTACGACAACAACGAAGTCGAGGGCATCGTCTGTCAGCCCGCCGAGTTCGCCCAGGCGACGAAGCCGAACGGGCCGCGCAGCGCGGAACTCTTCTGGGACGTTGCCGTCGCGACCTGGTACTTCGGCTTCTTCTGCGCCAAGGCCCCCTTCGACGACGTCAAGGTGCGGCAGGCCTTCTCCAGCGCAGTCGATGCGAACCTCCTCTCCGCCGCCGCGCTGAACGGCATCTACCCCGCGCAGAAGCGCAACCTCCCGGCTGGCTTCCCCGCCGGCGGCGACCAGCAGTTCCAGCCGACCTTCGACGTGGCCCGCGCCAAGAAGCTGATCACCGAGTCGAAGTATGGCAGCATCGACAAGCTGCCCAGACGATCATCGTCGCCGAGTCGGCGAACGCCACGGCGCCGGCACCTGGGGCAAGGTCGCCACCGCCATCCAGCAGCAGTTGCAGCAGAACCTCGGGGTCACGGTGGAAGTCCTCCGCCAGATCTTTTCGCCCTCGAGGCCGAGCGGCAGGACTTCATGGCCAAGACCGACGGCGCCTCGCGTTCCGCCTCAGCGTCGGCCCGCCTGGGTCCAGGACCCGTCCTGGGTTCGCAACCTCTTCTACAGCACCGCCGGCGGCAACGCCATCAAGTACAAGAACACCAGGTCGACCAGATGCTCGACCAGGCCGAAGCCGAGACCGACCAGACCAAGCGCTACGCCCTCTACGAGTCAGTCGACAAGACCGCCTCCGAGGAAGCCGTCTTCCTGGCCGCGTTCCAGGGCACCTCGACCTGGTTCTTCAAGCCCAAGGTGCGCGGTATGAAGGTTGTCCAGGGGCGCATCTGGAATAGCCTCCACCAGATGTACATCACCGGGGTGCAGTTGACGAGAGGTCAGAGGTCAGATGCCAGAGATCAGAGGGCTTCCGTCCCTTCTGGCATCTGACCTCTGACCCCCGACCTCTTGTCCCCGAGGTCCCCATGCTGCAGTATGTCATCCGCCGTATCCTCGCCCTCATCCCGATGCTGCTCCTCGTGGCCTTCTTCACGTACCTGTTGAGCTTCTACGGCCCGGGCGACGCACTGCGGCTGATCATGGGCGAGAACTGGTCCAGCGAGGAGGTCTACCAGAACCTGCGCCACCAGTATGGCTTCGACCGTCCCGTCATCGTCCAGTTCGCCGACTACCTCTGGAAAGGCGTCAGGGGGGACTTCGGGCGCTCGCTGGTCCAACGCGTCCGGGTGAGCGAGATGATCGGCAAGGCCCTGCCGGTCAGTGCGCAACTGGCCCTCGCTGCGACCTTCCTGATCGTGATCGTCGGCATCGGCCTCGGTATCCTGGCCGCGCCTGGGCACCACCGCTGGCCCGACACGCTGATCAGCCTCTTCGGCGTGATCACCCACAGCATCCCCGCCTTCGTCATCGCCCCGATCGTGCTGGTCACACTCGTCCTCAAACTTGGGATCATCAAGACCCCGACCGGCTGGCACGGCATCTTCAGCTACCAGACCTTCATCGCCGCCGCGATCCTCAGCGCCTCGCCGCTCCTCGGCATCATCCGGCAGACCCGGACCAGCGTCGAGGTCCTCGGGCAGGACTACGTCCGCACCGCGCGGGCCAAGGCCTCGCCGAGCGCAACGTCATCTTCTTCCACGTCCTGCGCAACGCCCTGGCCCCGGTCCTCACCAGCCTGGGCCTCACCTTCGGCTTCCTGCTGGGTGGCTCGATCTTCGTCGAGAGCGCCTTCGCCATCCCCGGCCTCGGGCAGCTCTACTTCTCGGCGCTGCGCACGAGCTGACCATCTCGGTGCTGACCGCCGCGACCATCGTCAGCGCCTTCTGGATCAAGTGCTCCTGAATCTGCTGATCGACCTCCTTCTACGGGGCGCTCGATCCTCGCGTGCGGTACTAGCCATGAGCAGCGAGACGACGCAGCAACGAGGTCAATCCGTAGTTCCAGGTCGGCCGGCCTCGCGCAAGGCAAAATGCGCAGCCCTGGCCGCGACGCGGTTCGCCGCCTGATCGCCAATCGCATGGCGCTCGTCGGCGTATCCATCGTCCTCTTCATCTTCCTGGCGATCTCGGGCAAGCGCTCGCCCTGAACGCGCTCCTCCAGGATCCCGCCCGGATCTCGGAACCACCCAGCCGCGATCACTGGTTCGGCACCGACGAAGCTGGGCCGCGACTTCTTCAGTCGAATCATGGCCGGGGCGCGCACGGCCCTCCTGGTGGCCACACTGGTTACGCTGATCGCCGCCGGGATGGGCGTGCTGGTTGGCCTGGTCAGCGCCTACGCGCGCGGCTGGGCCGATAGCCTCCTGATGCGCACCGCCGATGTCCTGCTGGCCTTCCCCACCTTTCTCCTGGCGGCCTTCCTCAACGCCACCCTGCGGCCACCGATCGCGCGCCGCCTCGGCGGACTCGCGACCGCGACCGGGATCAAGGCGATCGGCAGCAAAGAGGTGATCGACTTCATCGTGGTCTTCGGGGCGCTCGCCTTCGTCAGCTGGTCCGGCTACGCGCGCCTCATCCGCAGCCAGGTCCTCTCCCTCCGCGAGCGCGAGTTTGTCGAGGCGGCGCGGGCGATGGGCGCTCGCCCGACCACGATCCTCTTCCGGCACATCCTGCCCAACAGCATCGCCCTGATCATCGTCGCCGTCAGCGTCAACTTCGGCAATGCCATCCTGGCCGAGTCGGCGTTGAGCTACCTCGGCGTCGGTGTAGCCCCCCACCCCCCAGTTGGGGCCAGATGATCTTCTCCAACCTCGATCAGTGGCGCTACTACCCCCACCTGGTGCTCGTGCCCGGTGGAGTCCTGACGCCCTGATCCTCGGCTTCAATTTCTTCGGCGACGGTGTCGCCGGACAGCCGATGCGCTCAATCTCGCCAGAGCCGTCGCTAGGTGTGACGGCTCTTTCGCAGCATTCGTGAAGGGGGACCCCACCGCGAGAGTAGTGCAGAAGCACGAGGTCTGGAACCACCGGGCGCACTGAAATCGCAGGCACACGCGGCCACCGCCGACCACGTGTCATCCTTCATTGCGCCCTTCACCATCCCGAAACGTTCGCGACGTGCGATCCACCACCCAAAGGAGGTGTGTTTGAAGACCTATCGTTGCGCGATCATCGGCCTGACGAACATCGCGGCCTCCCCGGCCACCCCGAGCCTGAGCGGCGGGCGCCACGCCCTGCCCTACTCCCACGCCTCGGCGCTGGCCCGCATCCCGAACACGAAGGTCGTCGCCATCTGCGAACTGGTGCCCGCGCTGGCCGGAAAATTCCTGGCGCAGTGGGGCGGCACCTGGGACGACATCCACGTCTACAGCGACTATCGCGAGATGCTGGCGAACGAGGAGATCGACATCCTCAGCGTCTGCACGCCCGACGACAAGCACGCCGACATCGTGATCGCAGCCTCCGACCAGGGCATCCCCGCGATCCTCTGCGAGAAACCCCTCGCCACCACCCTGCGCGATGCCGATCGCATGATCGAGGCGGTCGAGCGCAACAAGACCGTCTTCGCCGTCGAGCACACCCGCCGCTGGGACCCCTTCTTCCACCGCGCCAAGGAGCTGATCGACGCCGGGGTGATCGGCGAGGTCCGCACCGTCACCGGCACGCTGCACGGCCCGCGCGCGATGATCTTCCGCAATGGCACCCACATCGTCGACCTGATGAACTACTACGCCGGGGCCGCGCCGACCGCCGTCTTCGCCAAACTCGAAGAAGGCTTCGAGGATTTCACCGAATATCGCGGCGATGGTGGCCACGCGCCGGAGTCGGAGCCGGGGGCGAGCGCCTTCATCACCTACGCCAACGGCGTCCGCGGCTTCTACAACGGCACCAAGGGCACCTTCGCGAACGGCGAATGGGACATCGTCGGCTCCACCGGCCGCATCCGCATCAGCGGCACCGTCGCGGAACTGTGGACCACGGAGCAGGCCACCGGCGATCAGGTCAGCCGCCCCTTCCCCGCCACGCTGATCATGACCGGCGCGATCCAGGGCGCGCTCGAAGAACTGATCCACGTCCTGGAGCACGGCGGCACCACCCGCTCGACCGCGCGCGATGCCCGCATGACGGTAGAAATCCTCGTCGCCATGCTCGCCTCGCAGCAGCAGGGCAACCGGCTGGTATCCCTGCCGCTGAGCGCCGACTGATCGCCATCCACCGGGCCTTGAACAGCGGCCAGCCGCCGCATCGGCACCCTCGACGCTGAGGAGGAAGCCTGACATGACGCCCGTTCGCCTCGCCATGATCGGCATCGACTATCCCCACGCGCGCTATCGCGACACCGTCCGGGCCATCCCCGGCGAAGTCGAGATCGTCGCCTTCTACGACCCCAGCCCGGCGAAGTCGCGCGACTTGCTCCACCCGTCGCAGCGCGACATCCCCATCTACGACGACCTCGCCGCGCTGATCAGCGAACAGCACCCCGAAGCCGCGATGGTCTTCCTGCCCAACAACGTTCGGCCCGGCGTGCTGAGCCAGCTCGCCGATGCGGGCATCCATCTCTTCGGCGAGAAGCCCGTCGCGGCTTCCGCCGGTGCCCTCGCCGCCACCGCCGACACCATCGCCCGCAACGGCGTGGTCTTCTATCCCGGCTACCAGTGGCGGCTGCACCCCCTCGTCCGCACCATCAAGGAAATCGTGGACAAGGGCCTCCTGGGCGACCTGACGCTGATCGAGTTCCGCTACGTCACCAGCAGCGTCACACTGCGCGACCCGCAGCACTATCTCTTCTCGAAAGAACAGTCGGGCGGCGGCTTCCTCAACTGGCTCGCCTGCCACTGGTTCGATCTCTCTCGCTTCATCACCTCCCACGAGGTCACCAGTGTGATGGCCTTCACCGAAAACCTTAGCGGCGAGGCGATCGACGTCGAGTCGGCCGCAGCGGTCGCCTTCCGCTTCGACAACGGCATGCTCGGCACGCTGAACTGCGGCTACGTCCAGCCACGCCAGGCCGACGACGCCTACCTCGGCCTGCGGGGCACGCTCGGCTGGGTCGAATGGCCCCTTTTCACCTTGGAGGCGAGCGTCACCAGCCTGCACCCAGATTGGGCACCGGCGGCCACGCGGCAGTTGCGCTACACCGTCGATCAAGTCGAAGGCTACGGGGGAGCCATCGGGATCGAACTGCTGCGCCACTGGATCAGGGCGTTCCGCGCCGGTGGCCCGCCGCTGGCGACCATCGGAGACGCGATGAGCGCGCTGGCGATCATTGATGCGGCCTACGAATCGTCGGCAACGGGTCGGCGGGTGGACCTGCCGTCGCGCTAATCGACGGCGGTTGACTGCTTCATCGTAGCGAGTCGTTCACGGAGAAGGGGTAGCGCGTTCGATCGTGAAATTGCGCGCTGGTGATCGGCCAGGCGTCGCAAGGCGTCGCACGGCTATGCCCGCGCGCGCTGCCCGGAGTCCGAACTCGTCGCCATCTGCGACATCCAACCCGCCTCGTTCGCCCGCTTGCCCAGCGCACTGGCGTCCAGCCTGGCAGCGTCAAACAACACACCGACGGCGACATGATCGCGCAGGAAAACCTCGATGTTGTCAGCGCGTCGCCACGCCGGACGACTTCCACACCGAAGCCGTTCGCGCCGCCTCGAACGCAGGCATCAAGGGCATCCTCTGCGAGAAGCCGCTGGCGAGCAGCCTCGCCGACGCCGTGACCGGATGATCGCTACCATCGAGCGCAACGGCACGAAGGTGTCGGTTGACCACACCCGCAGCTGGTATCCCAACTACCAGAGCGCCCGCAACTCGATCCGCGACGGCTCGTTCGGCGGCCTGACCCGATCGTCGCCTATGGGTGGTCGCCGCGCGATGCTCTTCCGCAACGGCACCCACGTCGTCGATGCGATCTCGGCTACTTCGCCGACGCCACCCCGGCCTGGGTCATCGCCGTCCACGAGCGCGGCTTCGAGGACTACGGCACCGCCTACAAGGGCGAGGGCGGCAAGGACCCGATGCTCGATCCCGGCTCGACCCTGATCATCGAGTACACCAACGGCGTGCGCGGCATCCTCAACGGCGCCAAGCTCACCCCGACCATCTACGAAATCGAACTCCTCGGCCCGGGCGGGCGCTACTGGCTGAAGGACTCCGCGGCCAGGCCTGGCGCACCGACGCCCCCGAAGGGCCGCCAATCGAGATTGAGGCACCGTGGGCCAGCGGTGGTGTCGGCGACCTCGGCGACAACCTGATCCCGGCGGTGCAGGAGCTGGCCCAGATGGTCCTGCACGACGCGCCGAGCAGCTCGCCCCCGCAGCGGGCGCGCGACGTGATGGAGATCATGTTCGCCGCCTTGCAGTCGCAATCGCGGGACAACGTGAAGGTCCACTTCCCGCTGCCGCGCGACTGATCCGCGATGCATTCCCAGGGTCGCGGCGGCGAGCTGGCGCAGGAACGCCGCGCTACTTCGTCGCCCGGCCCGCAGAGGAGCCGGATTGATGCTGATCTTCGACGGGGACTATCCGATGGCCTACGGAGCCATCGATCTGGGGCGCGATCTCACGCGGCCAATCGCCGCCGTGCGCGCCGCCGAACTGGACCCGGCGAATAGCGCCATGGCGAGCCTGCCGGAACTGCGCCGGGGCGGCATCGCCGTGGCGCTGGTCAAAGTGGTCGGCCGAATCGCTCGCGTCGGCAATCCTCTGCCCGGCAGTCGAACTCCCGAGGTGGCCTATGCCACGGCGCAGAGCCACCTTGCGTACTACCGCATCCTTGAGCAGCGCGGCGAACTGCGCCTGCTGACGACCGGAGCCGCGCTGGAGGACCATCGGCAGTTATGGGCCGCATCCCCCGAGACGGCAACGCTCCCGGTCGGCGCGATCCTCGGCATGGAGGGGGCCGACCCGATCCTCTGGCCGGAACATGCTCGCGACTGGTGGGCACAGGGCCTGCGCGTCGTCAGCCTGACCCACTATGGGGTGAGTACCTACGCCCACGGCACGGGCACCCCGGGTGGGTTGCTGCCAGCGGCGCTGCCGCTGTTGCGCGTGATGGAGGAGGTCGGCCTGATCCTCGATCTGACCCATCTCGCCGAAGATGCGTTCTGGGCGGCGCTCGATCACTTCGGTGGCCCGGTCCTCGCCAGCCATCAGAATTGTCGCGCCCTGGTCCCGGGCGAGCGCCAGTTCAGCGACGAGCAGCTCCGGGCGCTCCTGGCGCGCGACGCCGTGATCGGCGTGGCGATGGATACCTGGATGCTGCTACCCGGCCAGCAAAGCGACTGGCATACCATTGGCGGGCGCGATCGGCGCGATGTCTTTCCGCGCGAGGCGGTCACCTTGGAACACGTCGCGGACCACATCGATCATCTCTGCACTCTGGCCGGTGACACGCTCCACGCGGCCATCGGTGGCGATACCGACGGCCAGGGCGGCGCCGCAGGGGCACCGGCCGACATCGATACCGTCGCCGACTACCAACGCCTGGCGGCGATTCTCGCGCGCCGGGGGTATAGCGGGGACGACATAGACAACATCCTGTACGGGAACTGGCATCGCTTCTACACACGCTGGCTCCCGGCTGATGCCGAGCAAGGACAAGTGTGAGGGTGAACCCCCCGCTTCGGCGGCGGGTGGAGGAGTCTCGGTATGCAGCACGATCCCCTCGCGTTCCTGGACGACGACCTGCAAGCATTGAATGATGCGGGCCTCTATCGCACCCAGCGCGTGCTCGAGACCGAGCAGGCCGCGCGCGTGGTCATGGACGATAAGCCCCTGGTCACGCTCTCCACGAACAACTACCTCGGCCTGACCACCCACCCGCGCCTGAAAGCGGCGGCGAAGGCGGCCATCGACGAGTATGGCGTCGGCGCGGGCTCCGTCCGCACGATCGCCGGGACGATGAGCCTGCACGAGCAGCTGGAGGTCCGACTGGCGGCCTTCAAGCACGCCCCGGCCGCGCTCACCTACCAGTCGGGCTATGCCACCAACCTCGGCCTGCTCTCCGCGTTGCTGACCGACCGGGACGTCGTCGTCAGCGATGAACTCAACCATGCCTCGATCATCGACGGTCTCCGTCTCTCCCCGGCGAAGCGGTTGATCTACGCGCACTGCGACCTCGACGCGCTCGAAACGCGCCTGCGCGAAGCTCGCGAACTGAACCCCCGCCTGATGCTCGTCATCACCGACGGCGTCTTCAGCATGGACGGCGACATCGCGCCGCTCCCCGGCATCGTCGCGCTCGCCGAGCAGTACGGCGCGGCGGTGATGGTGGACGACGCCCACTCCAGCGGTGTGCTCGGACGCAACGGGCGCGGCACGGTCGATCACTTCGACCTGCACGGGCGCGTCGCCCTCCAGGTCGGCACCCTCTCGAAGGCGATCGGCGCGGTCGGCGGCTATGTCGCCGGCAGCGTCGCCGTGCGCAATCTGATGATCCAGCGGTCGCGCGCCTACCTCTTCACCACCGCGCTGCCGCCGAGCGTCGCCGCGACCTGCCTGGCGGCGCTCGACGTGCTGGAGGACGAACCGCAACTGCTCGAACGCCTCTGGGAGAACACGCGCTTCTTCCAGTCGGGTCTGCGCGATCTCGGTTTCGACACCGGGCGCACCGCGACCCCGATCACCCCGGTCATGGTCGGCGACGAGGTACTGGCGGCCTCGCTCAGTGCCCGCCTCTTCGACGCGGGCGTCTTCGCGCAGCCGATCATCTTCCCGATGGTCGCGCGCGGCAATGCCCGCCTGCGTGCTATCGTCACCGCTGGACACTCGCGCGACGACCTCGCCTTCTGCCTCGAAACCTTCGCGCAGGCGGGGCGCGAACTCGGTATCATCGGATAGCGTACCTGGAACGAATTGTGGGGAGGGAATGGCCGGGATGACAGACAAACAACTCGCGGGCAAGGTCGCGCTGGTCACCGGGGCCGGTTCCGGCATGGGCGCGGCAGCCGCCGTGGCGCTCGCGGCCAACGGCGCTCGCGTCGTCGCCGCCGACATCGCCCTGGCGGCGGCGGAAGCGACGGTGGCACAGATCGTCGCGTCGGGCGGCGAGGCCGTCGCCATCGGCGGCAACGTCGCCCGCCCCGCCGATGTGCAGCAGATGGTCGCCGCCGCCGAAGCAAACTTCGGCCCGGTGGACATCCTCGCCTGCATCGCCGGGGTGCTCCGCACCACCACCGGGGCCGAGAAGATCAGCGAGGACGAGTGGGACCTCGTTCTTGATGTCAACCTCAAAGGGGTCTTCCTCTGCGCCCAGGCCGTTATCCCCTCGATGAAGGAGCGGCGCTACGGCAAGATCGTCATCCTCGCCTCGCTGGCGGGCCGCGCCACGAGCACGCTCGGCGGCGCGCACTACACCGCCTCCAAGGCCGGGGTGCTCGGCCTCAGCCGCCACCTCGCGCGCGAACTCGCCCCCTATACCATCAACGTCAACGCGATCAACCCTGGCATCATCGACACGCCGATGGTCCAGGCAAACACCCCACCGGAGCGGATGGAGCGCGTCCTGGCGAGCATTCCCTGGGGCCGCCTGGGCACGCCGGAGGAGGTGGCCGATCTGATCGTCTTCCTCTCGTCGGAAGCCTCGTCCTACATCACCGGGGCGGCGGTGGACATTCACGGCGGCGAACTGATCATCTGAGGCGCTGGCGGCGGGTACGTTACCCCTCGTCCACTTCTACGACGCAAGCACTGGAGAGAATCAACGATGATTCGGATGGTACAGATCGGGGTCGATCACCCGCACGCGAAGGCCTATCGCGGCACCCTCTGGTCGCTGCGCGACCGCATCGAGGTCGTCGGTTTCCTCGCGCGCGAGGGCGACACCACGCAGATCGACGGCGCGCTCGCCGGTGTGCCCGTCTTCCACTCGCTCGATGATCTGCTCACCGCCACCAAGCCCGACGCCGCCCAGGTCATGCTGCGCAACAACGAGATGGGCACCACCCTGGCGAAACTGGCCGGGGAAGGGATCCACCTCTGGGCCGAGAAGCCCGAGGCGCGCAAGGCCGCCGATCTGCACGCGGCGCGCGACATCATCAACCAGAAGAAGCTGATCTTCACCGAAGGCTTCCAGTCGCGCTTCTATCCCACGACCGAGTTCGCCCGCAACCTTGTCCAGGAAGGGCTGCTCGGGCCGCTCACCTTCTCGCACATGACAACCACGACCACCACCACGCACATTCGCAACCCGCAGGGGCCGACCGGCTACATCTTCGATGAGGCGATCAGCGGCGGCGGCATCTTCCACTGGCTCGGCTGCCACATGGTCGATTTGCTGCTCCACATCGTCGGCGAGCGCCCGGCGGAAGTCACCGCCTTTACCGGCACGGTCGGCGTTGAAAAGGTTGAGGTTGAGGACGTGGCGTCGGCGGTGCTGCGCTTCCCCTCCGGCTGGCTCGCCTCGCTCAACTACGCCTATCTCTTGCCGACCCGCGAGTCGTCGCCCTTCGTTGACGATTCTCCCGAACCCGCGCTCTACGGCCAGAATGGCTGGGTCCGCTGGAACAGCGGCACCGACGAAGCCCGCGCCTTCAGCAACGATCCCCGCTGGGCCGCGTCCCCCTGGCAGCACCGCCGCTTCAACACTCCGGCCGCCGAAGGCTACGGCCACGCCGCGCGGCTGGCGATGCTCAACTTCCTCGACGCCATCGCCGGGGTGGCTGAACCGATGTATCGGGTCGAAGAAGCCATCCAGGTGCTCGAAGTGATCGAGGCCGTCTACGAATCGTCCCGCAGCGGCAGCGCCGTGAAGCTCGGCGCGCAAGCATAGCCTCCTCGCTCGCCAAACGCGGGGCCGAGGGCATCGCCACTGAATAGGGAGGGGGGCAGGTGGAATTCGACAAGATTATCCGGGGCGGTCTGGTAGTAGATGGCTCCGGGCAAGCACCGGCGCGACGCGCCGACGTGGGACTAATCGGCGACCGCATCGTCGCCGTCGATACGCTCGACGGGGCAACCGCCGGTGAGACTATCGATGCCACCGGGAAGATCGTCGCCCCCGGCTTCATCGACGTGCATGTCCACTCCGAGACGGCACTGCTCGGCGGCCCGCACCGCTACGGCGCGCTCGCGCAAGGGGTGACGACGCAGCTTCTCGCCCCCGACGGCTTCGGCTGGGCGCAACTGCCGCCCGACCGCGCCCGCGAACTCTGGGAGTACACCAGCTTCGCCTACGGCTCCGTCGATCTCGCGCTCGACTGGCCGACGCCGCAGTCCTATCTCTCCATCTTCAAGGGGAACACCCCGGCCAACGTCGTGCCCCAGGTGCCCCACTGCGCCGTCCGCCTCGCCGCGATGGGCTGGGATGCGCGCCCCGCGACCGACGCCGAACTGGCACACATGGAGACCCTGACGCGCGAGTGGCTGGAGGCGGGCGCGGTCTGCCTCAACCTCGGCCTCGACTACCAACCGAGCGCCTACGCCGACTTCCGCGAACTCGCCAGGCTCTGCACCGTCGCGCGCGAATACGACGCCATCTACGCCGCGCACCTCCGCTACACCGACTACGGCCGCGAAGGTGCCTGGCGCGAGATCATGGAACTCGGGCGCACCACCGGCATCCCCGTCCACGTCTCGCACGAGTCGGTGGACGCGCTCAGCAAGCAACTCCTCGACGAGTCGGCCGACATCTGCGACCTCACGTTCGAGTCCTACATGTACCCCGCCGGTTGCACCCACCTCGCGATGATGCTCCCCATCGCCGATCAGGCGGGCGGTACCGCCGCCCTCCACGAACGCATGCAGCGCCCCGCCGACCGCGAGCGGATGCGCCAGCACCTGCAAACGACGCTGACTGAGGCGGTCGCGTCGGGCGCACGCGCGGTCTTCGTCGCGAACCAGACCGGCCGCTACATCGGCCAAACGCTGGACGAAGCCGCGCGCGAAGCGGGCGAGAGCATCGGCGACTTCGCGCTGCGCGTGATGGGCGAAGAAGAACCCTACGCCCTGATGGTCTATCATCGGGGTGGCACCGACGAAGCCAAAGCCACTATCGTCCGCGATACCGCGCGCCACCCGAAGATGATGGTCGCGAGCGACGGCGTCTACCACGGCCCGAGCGGGCATCCGCGCGGCTACGGCTGCTTCGCGCGCGTCCTGCGCCTCTGCGTCCGCGAGATGGGGGCGATCAGCCTCGAAGAAGCGGTCCACAAGATGAGCGGCTTCCCCGCCGAGCGCTTCCGCATCAAGGATCGTGGCCTGCTGCGCCCCAACTACGGCGCAGACATCGTCATCTTCGACGCCGCAACCGTCGCCGATCAGGCCACCTGGACCGATCCCTTCCGCCTGCCCGTCGGCATCGATCGCGTCATCGTCAACGGCACCACAGTCATCCTGAACGGCGAACCAACCGGAGCACTGCCCGGACGCGTCCTCGCCTAAGCGCTGCGTTTCGCAAGCGCTTGCCGGGTACAGTCTTCCCCTCTCCTCGCGGGAGAGGGGGTGCCACCGCAGCGGCGGGGGTGAGGTCCTCTCACGACTCACGACTCACGACTCACACCAGGAGGCCCGATGCCACAGTACGCCGACGAACTGCTCGACCACCCACTGGTAGGTCGCCCGATCACCGAACTGCCCACCCCCGCGCCGCTCGTCGATCTCGACGTGCTCGAAAAGAACATCGCCACGATGGCGGCGTTCTTCGCCGACCGCCCCGCGACGCTGCGCCCGCACGCCAAGACCCACCGCGCCCCCGCCGTGGCCCGGCGACAGATCGCCGCCGGTTCGCACGGCGTCACCTGCGCCAAGGTCAGCATGGCCGAGGCGATGGTCGATGGCGGCATCGAAGATGTCTTCATCGCCAATCAGGTCGTGCCGCGCGAGGCAATCGAGCGACTCTGCCGCCTGTCGCAGCGCGCCAAAGTGAGCTTCATCGCCGACGACGCGGGCAACGTGGCCGACCTCAGCGCCGCCGCACAGGCGCATGGCGTCACCCTGTCGGTGCTGGTCGAAGTCGATGCGGGGATGGGCCGCTGCGGCACCCAACCCGGCAAGCCGACGCTCGATCTCGCGCTCCTGATCGCGAAGTCTCCCGGCCTCAAGTTCGCCGGTGTGCACGTCTACGAGGGCCACGTCGTGCAGCACCCCGACCCGGAGCACCGGCGCATCGAGACCGAGAAGATGCTCGATCGCGCGCTGGAGAGCAGCGACCTCTTGCAGCAACACGGCCTGGAAGTCCCCCGGTTCACCTGCGGCGGCACCGGCACCTACGCCATCTCCGGTGCCTATCCGGGCGTCACCGAGCACCAGTCGGGCTCCTACGTCTACATGGACCCCGGCTACCAGCAGAAGCTCCCCGAATTCGGCCTCGCCTTCAGCCTGCTCTGCACCGTGATTAGCCGCCCGCTACCCGAGAAGGTGATCACCGATGGCGGGCTCCAGGTGCTGCACAGCGACGGCAAACCCGCCGTGAACGGGCATCCCGAACTGAACTTCCGGGGTCTCTCGGAAGAACACGGGAATTTCCTCGTGCGCGACGGCGAGCACACCGATCTGGCGATCGGCGATACGGTCAAGGTCCATCCCGGCCACTGCTGCGCGGCAGCGAATCTCCACGACTTTGTCTACGCAGTCCGCAACGATCAAGTCGAGGCAGTCTGGCGAGCGACCGCGCGTGGGCGGTCGCAGTAACGCGAGGAGTGTACGATGGCACAACTAGTCCACGTTGGCATCCGCGCCTCCGACCTGGAGAAGTCGGTCGTCTTCTGGCGCGACGTCCTGGGGCTGCAAGTCTTCTCCACAATGGAAGACTGCTACGACCTGACCGACGGCTGGCACAACTTCCGGCTCTTCCAGCATCGCGGTCCGGCACGCCCGCCCCACCTCTCCGGCATGCTCGACTACCTGCACATCGGGGTCCGCGTCGATAACCTGCAGGATGCCATCGCGCGCTGCCAGCAGGCGGGGGTCGAGATCATCTGGGATGGCGTGGATCAGGGACAACCCTACGATCCCGCCTCGCCACCGTCGGAGTCCTTCAAGGTGGTCGATCCCGACCAGATCGTCGTCGATGTCACGGCGAGCGAAGACCAGTGGCCCGGCGTGCGCTATCGGTAGCGCGCGATGTTCCCCGGCGGAGTGGTGGTGAGAAGGGAGGCCCAGGATGCGACTGGTAACCTATCTGAACGAGGCGGGCGAGGCGCGCAGCGGCGTCGTCAGCGGCGAGCGGATCATCGACCTGGCACAGGGTGCTGCTGCCATCGGCAAGTCCCTCCCCAGCGACATCGTCGGCCTGCTGACCCTGGAAGAGGCCGGTCTCGCGATCGCCAGCGAAGTGCTGGCGCAGGCCGCGAGCAACGACCTGCCCGGCGTGGCCCTGGAGGGCGCGCAACTGAAGGCAGCAATCCCGCAGCCGCCGACCATCCTGCTGCTGGCGGGCAACTACCAATCCCATATCACTGAGAGCGGTGCCGCGCCGCTCGACAAGAGTGCGATCACCCCGCGCTTCTTCATCAAGCCGCGCACCGCCATGATCGGCACCGGCGACGCCATCGAGATCCCCTCGGTCTCCTCGACCGTGGACTACGAGCTGGAGATCGCGGCGGTGATCGGGCGGCGCGGCAAGTCGATCCCGCTCGCCGAGGCCGAAGGCTACGTTGCGGGCTACGCCGTCTACAACGACATCTCCGCCCGCCACCTGACGATCGCCAAGGGGCGCAAGACCCGCCACATGGACGATTTCTTCGACTGGCTCAACGGCAAGTGGTGCGACACCTTCTCCTCGCTCGGGCCATACCTCGTCACGCGCGACGAGATCGGCGACCCGCGCGACCTGGAGATGTCGCTGCGCGTCAACGGCACCCTCAAGCAGCACTCTGCCGCCGGCGAGATGATCTTCACCGTGCCCGAGAGCATCGCCTTCATCTCGCAATTCATCACCCTCGAACCCGGCGACATCATCTGCATGGGCACGCCCGGTGGCGTCGGCGAAACAACGCAGACCTACCTCCAACCCGGCGACCTTGTAGAGGCCGAGATCGAAAAACTCGGCCTCCTCGTCAACACCGTCCGCTAGTATCGGTGCCGTCCACCCCTCTCCCAGACGGTGGGAGAGGGGTGCCGCCCGCAGGCGGCCGGGTAAGGGCCACCCAGCACTCGTCCACTCACGACTCACGACTCACGCCAGGGAGTACTCGTGGAAACGTAT
>JAXLWN010000091.1:0-27926 GCA_046328475.1 Chloroflexia bacterium
GGCTACTACCTCCAGGTCAACCAGCTGCAACTGCCCGATGGTCGCCCGCCCGTGGTCGCGCCCGAAGCCTTTGTCGCCGCGCTCGCCGGGGTCGTCGCGCCCCGCTAGCGCGCCGGGCAGCGGCACGCATTTTGCATCGCCCCCCGGTATCGCGCCCGGTCGCTCGACCGGGCCTACCGGGAGGGACGGACAGATGACGAGCACGACGCAGCCAGCGTCCGGGGCGCACTGGTGGCAACGGGGGATCATCTACCAGGTCTATCCCCGCTCCTTCCTCGACAGCAACGGCGACGGCGTTGGGGACCTCCCCGGCATCACCGCCAAACTCGACTACCTCCAGTGGCTCGGTGCCGACGCCGTCTGGCTCTCGCCGATCTTCCCCTCGCCGATGGCCGACTTCGGCTACGATGTCTCCGACTATGTCGGCATTCACCCCCCGTTCGGCACGCTCGAAGACTTCGACGAGCTGCTCGCCGGGGCGCACCGGCGCGACATGAAGGTCATCCTCGACTTCGTGCCCAACCACACCTCCGACGCGCACCCCTGGTTCGAAGAATCGCGCTCCTCGCGCGACAACCCGCAGCGCGACTGGTACATCTGGCGCGACCCCGCGTCCGACGGCGGTCCGCCGAACAACTGGCTCAGTTTCTTCGGCGGCATCGCCTGGGAACTGGACGAGACGACCGGCCAGTACTACCTCCACCTCTTCGACCGCCGCCAGCCCGACCTCAACTGGCGCAACCCCGAAGTGCAGCGCGCCATGCTCGACGTGCTCCGCTTCTGGCTCGACCGGGGCGTGGACGGCTTCCGCATCGACGTGATCTGGCTGCTGATCAAGGACCAGCAACTGCGCGACAACCCGCCGAACCCCGCCTACCGCCCCGGCATCGACTTCCCCCGCGACAGCATCCTCCCGGTGTACAACGCCGACCAGCCCGAGATCTTCGACATCATCGCCATGATGCGCGGCGTCACCGACGCCTACGACGAGCGCGTCCTGATCGGCGAGATCTACCTGCCGCTCGAGCGCCTGGTGACCTACTATGGCGTCGGCGGCGGGGGCGTCCAACTCCCCTACAACTTCCAGCTCATCCTCCCGGAAGCCTGCACCATCGCCGCCGCCATCGACGCCTACGAGGCCGCGCAACGGCTCCTCGGCGGCTGGCCGAACTGGGTGCTCGGCAACACGACCAGCCGCGCATCGCCAGCCGGGTCGGCGCGGCGCAGGCGCGCGTCGCCGCGATGCTCCTGCTGACCCTGCGCGGCACCCCCACCCTCTACTACGGCGACGAGATCGGCATGACCAACGTGCCGATCGCCCCCGAACTGATGCACGACCCGCAGGGCCGCAACCTCGGCCCCGCCTTCAGCCGCGATCCCGAGCGCACGCCGATGCAGTGGGACGCCAGCCCCCAGGCCGGCTTCACCACCGGCACCCCCTGGCTCCCCGTCGCCGACGACTATCTGCAGGTCAATATCGCCGCCCAGCGCGACGCTCCCTCCTCCGATCTCACCCTCGTCCGCCGCCTGATCGCCCTGCGCCGCGCCGCGCCCGCCCTCGCCACCGGCTCCTACACCGCCATCCCCGCCGCAGGCGACCTCCTCGCCTACCTCCGCGAAGGCGCGGGCGGTCGCTACCTGATCGCCCTCAACCTCGGCCACCAGCCGCAAACCCTGCACACCCTCTGCCAGCGGCGGCCGGATCGCCCTCACCACCCACCTCGACCGCGAAGGCGGCCCTCGCTGAAGCGACAACATCGTCCTGCGCCCCGACGAAGGACTCATCGTCGCGCTGCTTCGTGGCGTCTGCCGCGTTGCGCGGGGGAGGGCGACGCAACGCGGCTGCTACAATTGCCGGGCCGGACGCTCGGCCGACCACGAGCCGCGCTGGGTGCTGGAGGCCAGGCTTCCCATCTGTGCCAGCGGCGCCAACCAACCGCCTGGAGGTGGGAACCATGACCCGAACGACCTGCATCACTGAAGCCAATCTCGTCCCATGAAAGTCTGTATCTTCCAGGGCTTCGAGGACGACGACAACCTCGAGATCCTCGCGACCTTCACCGACCGCGACGGCAACGTCCACGTCGACACCCAGCCTTCTACGATACCGTGCGCGGTAACAAGCGTCGGTCGCGGCGGCGTCCGCATGAACGGCCACGACGGCATCGCCTTCTCCACGCCGTCCGCGCCTACTTCCCGGCCCCCACATCACCCGGGCGCGGGCGAAGTCGTCCCGCACAACCTGAATGAAGTGGAAGTGGGAAGTGGGAAGTGGAAGCGTCGCCCGTGAGGCGGTGCCTGCCAGGATAGGCTCACGCTACGAGGCCATTTCCTACCTCCGACTTCCGACTTCCCACTTGCAACATCCCCGTGTATCCTTCGTGATCCGGAACGCCCCGTCGCGCGCCAGCAGCCGGCAACCCTGGCCGCGAGATGCGTGTTGTCGCGCCGGGGCGACATCGAGCGAATAGGGCAGCAACGGCTCGGCCTCGGTGACAACCAGCGCATCGTCGTGTTCCAGCGCGACCTGGCGAAGAACGGCGAGTTCGTCAGCGCATCACCGCTGAAGCCAGTTCCCCGAATGCGCGCGGCGACGGTTCTGCCCCCGCCGCCAGATCACCCAGTTCTTGCATGTGCTTCCACCATTCGTCGCGGCATAGAAGCGCCCGCCAGGATCGACGCGCCGATCTCCCCGAAACGCGCGCGCTGATCCGGGACGTGATAAAGTACGTGGTTGGTGACCACCGCATCGAAACTCCTCATCGGCAACGGCAGCGCCTGCGCATCGACGTTGGCGGCGACGATCACGCGCCCGGCAGCAGGCGCGCAAGCCCGTCGCTCGCCCGCGCACCATCCCGGCAGAGTAATCGGTCAATGCCGTGCCAGTCGCCTGAATCCGCTCGCGCATTCGCCCGCCACAGGCCACCCGCCGCACCCCCAATCTGAGCAACCGCCCACTCCGGTGGCAGCGCGATCTGCTCAAAACACCCAGCTGTGCCAGCCCTGCGGATTGATGCTGAAGCGCTCGTGCAGCCCCATCCGCGCCCGCAAATTCCCCGAATCCCGATACTGCTCCCCGCGCAAATACCCCTGATCCACCATCCGCCCGCCCGCCCCATCCCCACCGTCTATCCATCACCCCCACTCACCACCCCATCCTCCACTTCTTCTCCTCTCCACTCCCCGTCACTCGTTACTCGTTACCGTTACTGATCGCTGTGGTGGTCCGCCGCCCGCGCCACCGCCAGCAACCCCACCCACTCGGCCCCCGCCGCCTTCAGGACAGCGGCGCACTCGTTGGCGGTCGCCTCCGTGGTCAGAACGTCGTCGATCAGCAGAAAGCCGTCGCGGGGAGGGGCGTACCACTCCCAGGCGGCGTCGCGCACATTCGCGCCGCGCGACGCGATTCAGCCCACCTGCGGGTCGGGTGGCGCGCGTGCGGAGGACCCGGCATCGAGCGGCAGGCCACCGCTGGCCGCGATCACGCGGCGAGTTCTGCCGCCTGGTTGTAGCCGCGCCGCAGCGGCGGCGAGCGGCACGGACGTTAAATGCGGCGCGGTAATCTGCGGCGGCAACTGGCCCAGGAGCGGCACGATCAACGCCCCGAGATGCTCGGCGCGGGCGCGCTCGCGTTCATATTTGAAGCGGTGGATGGCGCGGCGGATCGCCCCGGTGAAGACATACCCCGCGCCGATCCAATCGAGCGCGCTGGCGTCGTCGCGGTGCAGTGGCGCACCGAGCGGCGGGACGGCGGCGAGGCAGGCGGGGCAGAGCCAGGTGCCGCGCTGCCCGCATCCGGCGCAGCGCGGCGGAAAGAGGAAATCGAGCAGTGCCCTACGGGCGCGGCGCAGGCGCTCCCGCCTCGGCGGTGACGACATCGAGGTAGTCATTCGGCACCGTGCCGCTCCGCTCCAGCGTCCCCGCCGGCAACTCGACCACGTAATGGACCTTGCGGGCGAACGGCCCGAGCCGCCAGGGCTTCAGCGTGTGCGCCGTCGCCACGACCCGGCCATCCTTCGCGACGAAGGCGACATCGATCGGGAACGCCATGAAAAACGTGTGGATGCTGGAGGTCGGCTCGATCACCAGCCCGCCCCCCTCCGGCAACCCCCGCCGCCCGAGCAGCCCCCTCCCGCGCGTCCAGAAATTGTTGGCGATATCCGCCGCTTCGGCCAACGTCACATTGCGAGTCCGATTGATCACGCGCGCCATTCTACCCTCCGTGACGTGATGCGCAAGGGATCGCGCCGCTACGGCCGTCCCGCGCATGAACTGGTGACCTTGTGAGTGACACGATCGAGCGTCACCGCGCCATGCACGTGGGAATCCGCACTATTGTTGCGGTTGTCGCCCAGGGCAAAAACCGCCCCATCCGGCACCGTGTACGGCGCGTCCCCACCCAGCGGATAGCGATAGAGCGCCGGTTGTGCCACATAGCGCTCATCCAACGCCGCGCCATTCAGGAACACCTTCCCATCATGAACTGCGATCTGGTCGCCACCCACCGCGATGATCCGCTTGATGTATGAACTCTCCGTGTTGATCGGAGGACGGTAGATGACGATGTCGCCACGGCGCAACGCCTGACGCTCGCCATCATCCAGTTTGTTCGTGGTGACTGTCGCCCCATCGGCGAAGCAAGGGGTCATACTGATCCCATTGTTGCGGAAGCGCGGCGTGGTGACATACCTGGCGACTGCGAACCCGCCCAGCATGCAGGCAACAGCGATCACCCCCACCGCGACCAGGAGCGCGACCAGCCAACGCGGCATCCGTCTCGGTTTGGCGATCGGCGCTGCGACCGCTGTCATGCCCAACTCCTGCATATTCCCGCTGGCCCTACTGCCCGATGACGGCCCTCCACGAGGGTACGTTGCCGCCCACGTCGAAACAATCACCCGGTGGTACCAAATTCCTCAAATCACCACCACCACCTTCGGTACACCGGTCGGCATACTCCCCTGGCGTACGCGATATCGCCACTGCTACTCAAGGCGTGCGCCACGCCCCCTCCTCCAGTGATGGAACACCATGCAATGAAGGGAACGCACGTCTCGTTTCCCAGATCGAAAACCCACGGACTGATTCGTTTCCTGCAAGGAGGTATGCCGAATGGCCAGCAGTAGTCCACCACATGATTGGCACAAATGGTATTACGCGTAAGTTCCCTTTCATGCGTCGCGAGATTATGGCCGCGCATCGTCCCCAGCAACCCAAGACGAGGGCCAGAATAACTACCCACCTGGGAAAAGGTTACGCGGCACCGCGCTTCCTCAACTAGTATGCGGTGATCGCGACAGCAAGCAGTAAGGCAAGCGTGCGAAGAATACGCCCCGGGTAAAAGCCATGCAGCGACCTGAGCCACAGGGACAGGAGGCAGAGTCCGGCGCCGGTAAATCCCCCGAAGCGCCAGACATCCGATTCTGGAAAGGACGTCTCGCCGCTTCGCCATCCTTACCCGACGAAAACCCGGCGCGATCTCCAGATCGCGCCGGGCTTCAGGTACGTCTCTTGTTCTCTGTAGTTGCTTACCGCCCGACGAACGAGTTGTACACCGTCGGGATCGCGGGGCCAAGGATGATGACGTACATCGCCGGGAAGATCAGGAAGACCATCGGGAAGAGCATCTTGATCGGGGCCTTCTGGGCCAACTCCTCCGCGCGCTGGCGTCGCTTGATGCGCATCTGCTGCGACTGCACGCGCAAGACCTGCGTGATGCTCACACCGAGCTGGTCGGCCTGGATGATCGAGGAGATGAAGACCCGCAGATCGTCCACGCCGCAGCGTATCGAGGTCTCGCGCAGCGCGTCGCGGCGCGGCTTGCCGATGCGCATATCCTGCAAGAGGCGGCGGAACTCGCGGCAGAGCTCGTTGTCCCACTTCTCCGCCACGCGCGCCAGGGCCGGGTCGAAGCCGAGGCCCGCCTCCACGCTGATCGTCAGCAGGTCGATCGCGTCGGGCAGCGAGCGCAGGATATCCTTCTTCCGCTTGCGAATGCGCTGGTTCAGCCAGATGCCGGGGATGGTGTAGCCCAGCATGGCGAGCGGCCCGGGGAAGAGCAAGATGCCGGGAATCTTGACGAGTTGCAGGTTGATCGGCTTGAACGTCGCGCCGGTGAAGACCGTCAGGAAGAGGGCCGACCCGCCGAGCAGCACCAGCATCACCGCGCGCAGGCCCATGAACTCCACCACGCCGATGCCGCTGGGGCTGCCGGCCTCCAGCAGGGAGATCCGCAGGCGCTCGGCATTCTGCCTCGGCGTGAAGCGCGCCAGCTTGCGCGCCCAGCCGACCAGCAGCGGCTTGATCACCCGATCGCTGAACGGGCGCTGGAGCTCGAGTTGCTCCAGGGGGATCGGGCGCTCGGCGAACGTCGCCAGGCGCTCCTCGATCGTCACTTCCTTCGCCGGCATGCGAACCCCGACGACAATCAGGGCCAGCGCCATGCCCACGATCAGCACCAACAGGATCGGAATGATCATCGTTCCCCCTTCCGCAGTTGCAAGTTCGCAGGTTTCAGGTTGCAGGTTCCGCGAACATGTAACTTGCAACTTGCCAACCTGCAACCTCGTCTCAGACCTCGATAGCGGTGATCTTCTTCATCGCAAAGAAGCCCGCGATGATCATGATCGCGCTGCCAATCGGCATACAGATCCACGGGAACGCGAACATCCGCATGATGTAGCTCGGCGCGATGATGAAGATGACGCCGCCGAGCACCGCCGGCAAGGCGCTGATGACATAGCCCGAGATCGTCTGCTGCGCGGTGAGGACGCCGATCTCACCCTTGATTCGGACCCGCTCGCGGATGGTGTGGCCGATGATGTCGAGAATCTGCGAGAGGTTGCCGCCGACCTCGTGCTGGATATTGATCGCCGAGATCAGCAGGTCGAGGTCGTCGCTGGGGATGCGGCGCATCAGGTGGGCCATCGCCTCCTGCTGGTTGATACCCAGACCAACCTCGTGGACGACGCGCTGGAACTCCTCGGAGATCGGCGGCGGCGTCTCCTTCGCCACCATCTCCATCGTCTGCAGCAAGCTATACCCGGCGCGGAGAGAGTTCGCCATCAGCGTGATCGTGTCGCCGAGTTGGTTGACGAACTTCTTCACGCGCCCCTTGATGCGCATCCGCATGTAGATGGAAGGTCCGAAGAAGCCCGCCACCGCCCCGACAATGGCGACGATCAGGACGAGACCGGCGGTCATCCGCCCCAGGAAGAGACCCACCGCCGTCCCCAGGACGACGAAGGTGACGCGCGCCACCAGCCACTCACCAACGGTCAGTCGCAGGTCGGCACGGGCGAGTTCGGTGCGGATATTGCCGGTGAAACTCCGCTCGGCGACGGCGCGGTCCACCGCCTGCGCGAGGCGGCCGGGCGGCTTGCGCCTGCTGAGGTCGGGGCTGGTCGGCTGGTAGTCGCGGCTGGTATAACGCTCCAGTCGCTCGCCCAGCTGGTCCGACGAGGTGTCCCGCGTAGCATTGATCCCGAAGATGATCAACCCCCCGGCAGCACCGACGGCGATCAGGACGATAATCACGTTCAGCAGCATGGTTCCCTCGATGAGTCGTGAGTCGTGAGTCGTGAGTCGTGAGAATCTCGCCCGAAAGGTTTAGCTTTTCCCGGATCGTCTCGTGCTTCGTGCAGTCCTCTCACGACTCACGACTCACGACTCACGACTAGAAGAACCGGTCTAGCGCGCCGAAGATATTCGGCGGCAGGTAGATATTGGCGACCTCGAACTTCTCGATGAACTTCGGCCGGATCCCGGTCGGCTTCATCCGCCCGATGATCTTGCCGTTCTCGATGCCCGTCTGCTCGAAGACGAAGATGTCCTGCATGACGATCACGTCGCCTTCCATGCCCTGCACTTCGGTGACGGCGGTGATGCGGCGCGAGCCATCCTTCATGCGGGTCTGCTGCACGATCACGTCCACGGCGGCGGCGATCTGCTCGCGGATCGCGCGCACCGGCAAATCGACGCCCGACATCAGGCACATCGTCTCCAGACGGGAGAGCGTATCGCGCGGGGTGTTGGCGTGGGCCGTCGTCATCGATCCGTCGTGGCCCGTGTTCATCGCCTGGAGCATGTCCAGCGCCTCGCCGCCGCGGCACTCCCCGACCACAATCCGCTCGGGGCGCATACGGAGGGAGTTGATGACGAGGTCGCGGATGGTGACTTCGCCCTTCCCCTCGATGTTGGCCGGGCGCGATTCCAGCGTGACCACGTGCTCCTGGCGCAGCTGGAGTTCCGCCGCGTTCTCGATCGTGATGATCCGCTCGTCCTCCGGGATGAAGGACGACAGCACGTTCAGCGTCGTCGTCTTGCCAGAGCCCGTGCCGCCGGAGACGACGATGTTGAGCCGCGCCTCGACACACGCCTTGATGAACGTGACCATCTCCGGGGTGAAGGTCCCGAAGCGGACCAGATCCTCGACCGTCAGCGGGTCCTTGGAGAACTTACGAATCGTCAGCACCGGGCCGACCAGCGAGATCGGCGGGATGACCGCGTTGATACGAGAGCCGTCGGGGAGACGCGCGTCGACGGTCGGCGAACTCTCATCGATACGCCGGCCGAGCGGGGAGACGATGCGGTCGATCACGCGCATGACGTGCTCGTCGTCGTTGAACTTCACGTCGGTCAATTCGAGCTTGCCGCGCCGCTCAACGTAGATCTGCTTCGGGCCGTTGACCATGACTTCAGAGACCGTCTCGTCCTTCAGCAGCGGCTCGATCGGCCCGAAGCCGAGGATTTCCGCCGCGATCGCCTCGAACAGGCGCAAGCGCTCGACGCGCGTGAGGACGATCTGCTCCTGCTCCAGGACCTTGTTGAAGGTCTCCTCGACCGTCCGCCGGACCTCCTCCGCATTGGCGAGGTCCATCCGGGGGTCGAGTTCGGAGATCAGGCGGTTCTGGACCCGCGTCTTCAACTCGGTGAACGAATCGTTGCGCTCGCTGCGCGGCGCGCTCGCCGCCGCTTCCTTGCCCAGTTGCGGGCGCTTGAGCGCCGTGGTCGCGTTGCCGCCGCTCAGGACACTGCTGCCGGGCGACTGCTGCCCCGGCTCGCGCTGCGGCGGCAGGCCAGACGAGCCAAGACCGCCGCCCGATGACCCGGGAGTCGGCGGCGTGGCGGGGGTCCCGGTTGTCGCCTGGTTATTATTCAGCCGTCGCATCAGGGACATCGGTCAACTCCTCGGTGCGGTTCCCGGTTCAAGGTTCGAAAGTTCGAAGGTTGAAAGGTTTGCGGGGTAGAGGCCGAACATTCGAACCTTCAAACCATCGAACCGCAACCCCGACCCCCATGTCGCTCAGCCCTCGGCACCCGCCAGCGCCGTCTTCGCGCCGCGCGGTGCGCCACCACGCCGGAAGATGCCGCCCAGACCGCGCCGCTGCTCCCGCTCCTCCTCCGCCGGCACGAGCCCCTCGGTGAGGATGCTGGCGAGGTTGTTCACCGCGCGGGTGTAGCGCGTATCCGGGTCGCTGAGCGCGATCGGCACGCCCTCGTTGATGCTGCGCAGGACCAGGTTCGGCTCGTCCGGGATGCGCCCCTTGAGCGTCCCCTTCAAGTGCGTCTCGATATCTTCAACCGAGATCTGCGACTGGGTAGAGAAGCGATTGAGGACGAGCATCGTCTTCTCGGTGGGGTAGCCCAGCAGTTCCGCCACTTCGAGGTACTGCTTCGCCGCCTTGATCGCCGTCATCTCCATCGTCAGCGTCAGCATGACCTGATCGGCCATGTCGAGCAGCGCGAGCTGCGACTCGTCGAACGACGACCGCGTGTCCACGAAGACATAGTCGAACATCGGCAGGAGGTGCCCGACGATCGTCCGCAACTGGTCGGCCGTGATCCCCTCCGCATCCTGCGGCGAGGCCGGAGCCAGCAGCACGCGGACGCCCGACGAGTGGGCCACCAGCACCTCGGAGACGAAATCGTTATCCAGGTGGTTGACGTTGGCGGCCAGTTCGAAAATCGTCTTCGGCGTCGTCAGGTTCAGCATGACGGCCAGATCCCCGAAGGGCAGATTGCCGTCGATCAGCAGCACCCGCTTGTCGGTGGCGAGCTTCGTCGCCACCGCCAGGTTGCTGATCAGCGTCGAGCGCCCCACGCCCCCCTTGGGGCTGAAGACGGCGAACATCTTCGCCCGGGTCTGCTCCTCCTGGCCCATCAGCGCCGTCGAGGCGGCCAGCCCCGCCGTCGCGTTCAACTGGGCACGGCTCGACTGGTGGGCGTTGCGGATGGAGTTGCTCAACTCCTCCAGCCCGAAGGGCTTGAAGAGGAAGTCGCGCGCACCGGCCTGGAGCGATCGGCGCAGCGTGTCCGTGTCGGTCTGCACCGAGCACATGATCACCGCCACGCCCGGGAACTGCCCGGTGATCGCCTGGGTGGCGCTGATGCCGTCCATCTCCGGCATCGACACATCCATCAGGATGACGTCCGGATGGAGCTTACGGGCCAGCTCGATCGCCTCGCGCCCGGTCCCGCCCTGCCCGATC
Source organism: Chloroflexia bacterium (assembly GCA_046328475.1). GTDB lineage: Bacteria > Chloroflexota > Chloroflexia > Thermomicrobiales > CADCWN01 > CADCWN01. The sequence continues at coordinate 10,491 of JAXLWN010000091.1, forward strand.
ACCTGCACATCGCCGGCGAACTGGAGGAGTTTCTGGACGTTGTCCCGGGCCTCCGGGACATCATCGACGATGACGACACGTATCCGCGCAGCACCGGTCATGGCTGCTTCTCTCCCGGCAGGCGCACCGACTTCGGCATCGGCAGCGAATAGTTGGTGACGAACAGGTCGTAGGTGATGCCCTTGGTCTCGACCGGCTCGTGGTCTTCCTTACCGCGCAGGGCGAAGGAGAAGCTCGCGCCGTTGTCGAGGATGAACTTCATCACCTCGGCCTGATCGGCGGTCATCTCCAGGACGATCAGGTCGGACTGCGCCGCCTGCTGCTGTTGCTGCTGCTGGCCCTGCGCCGGCGGGGCGGCGGCGACGACGCGCAGCACCTTGATATCCTGCAGCACGACCTTCGCCAGCGGGTCGCCACCCTTCTCGCCCGATACCTTGAAGCGCGAACCCGGCTCGCCGGGGAGGACGTAGGCCGACGGATCGGTCGGGGCCTGCGCCGGGAGGATGGCCGGGTTATCCTCGCCCACGCCCGAGTCGCCCGCAGTAGAAGTCACAACCTCGAGCGGCCGTGTCGGCAGCACATAGCTGAGGTTCACCTTGGTGGAGAAGATCAGGTCGATATAGTCCGCCTCGCGCAGCAGGCCACCCGCCGACTGGAGCTTATCGACGCTCAGCGTCACGGCGCGCTTGCCGGGGGCGATGTCGTTGGTCAGGCCGGCGACTTCCAGGTCGGCCTTGCGAATGCGCTGCCCCTTGACCAACCCCGCCTTCGGAGCCAGACCGAGGACCTCGCCCTTGCTGGAGACGTAGTCGTTCCCGGCCAGCAGGTCGCTATCGATCGTCTCCTCGGTCAGGTCGGCCTCGGTCAGCACCGTGTGCGGGTTGACCACCTTCGCCGAAACGACAATCTTGACCGGTACCGGAGCCTTCTCTACCGCCTGGCTCTTACCGGCGTTTTGGAACATCAGGAAGGCGAGTGCCACCGCCAAACAGGCGAGTCCCACCCCCAGGACTATGAAGAGTCGACCGTTCTTCCGCATTGGCTGGCCCCTCCCTGAAGCGGTTACGAATCATGCCTGCCCGCGCACCGGGCAACGCGCACATGGGGATAGCAGACGCGGCGGAAACTCCGCCGCGCTTGGTTGGCTGTCGGCGGGGACGGGGCCGGAGTGCCGGTACCCGTCACGCCACATGTCCGCCTTTCCTATGCCCATTCTAGGGGGGGCTGATCGGCCCCAACAATAGTCCAATGGTCCCGGTCTATGGGGGCCAATCAGTGACCGGCAAGTGCAACTGTGGGTACTACGGCGCTGTTTTTCCAGTAATAGCAACAAAAAACGCCGAGTGGCGAACATAGACGCCAGGGTAGTACCATCACTCCAGAGGTCGGTACGCGGCCTCGGTGCTGCCCGGGTACGGTGGGAGGCGAGTACGATGCACGATGACGCGGCGCGAGTGGAACAGTTGCTCTATGGGGCGGATCCAACCCCCCGCATCGTCGCGGTCGAGCTGGCGAACGCCCAGACGATCGGACTCTACCAGCGCGATGACGCCGGGCGCGTGCTCTACACCACGGAACCCTTCGAACCCTGGGTGCTGCTCCGCGACGAACCCTCCTGGCCGCGCCTGCGCGGCGAGTACCGCAGCGAGCGCCTGGCGGGCGACGCCGACTATCGCTGGCTCGTCACCTTCCGCTCCTGGTCGGCCCACAACACGGCGCGCACGCTGCTGGAGGATTCCGGCACCCCTCGAAGGCTTCCGCTCGCCGGTGGAGCAATATCTGGCGCTGTCGGGGCGCACCCTCTTCAAAGGCATGGTCTATGACGACCTCGTGCGGCTCCAACTCGACATCGAGACGACCACCCTTGACGCGACGCTGCCCCAGGCCAGGGCCCTGCTCGTCACCGTCAGCAGCAACCGGGGCGCCGAGGAGGCGTTCGGCCGGAATGGCGAGGACGAGCGGACCATCCTCCTGCAACTGAACGAGGCGATCGCCGCGATCGACCCGGACATTATCGAAGGCCACAACATCTTCAATTTCGACCTCCCCTACCTCCTGGCGCGGGCGGAGGCGGTCGGCGTGCCCCTCAGCTGGGGTCGGGACAACTCGCGCCTCGCGGTCGGCGGCACGCAGCGCTGCAAGGTGGGCGCACGCAGCCTCCCCTTCACGCCGCACTACGCCTTCGGCCGACACTTCCTCGATACCTACCAGCAAATCCAGCGCTACGACACCGCCGGGACGATGAACAGCTACGGGCTGAAGGAGTCGATCGCCGCGCTGGGACTGACGCGCCCCGAGCGGACCTTCGTGCGCGGCGAGGCCCTGGCCGAGACCTGGGAGACCGACCGGGATCGCGTGGTGGCCTACGCCCTGGACGATATCCGCGATGTGGGCGTGCTCAGCGAACTGGCCGTCCCGACCGAGTTCTACCAGACGCAAATGCTGCCGCGCTCCTTCCAGCGGGTGGCGACCGCCGGCACCGGGGGCAAAATCAACACCCTGCTGCTGCGCGCCTACCTCTCGCAGCGCCGCGCGATCCCCGCACCCGCCCCGTCGCAACCCTATCCGGGCGGTTGGAGCGAGGTCCGCGAGGTCGGCGTCTTCCGCCCCGTGGTCAAATGCGACGTGGAGAGCCTCTACCCGGCGATCATGCTCACCGAGGGGATCGTGTCCGCGAGCGACGACCTGGGCGTGATGCTTCCCATGCTGCGGGAACTGACCAGCAGGCGGCTGCACGCGAAGGGGCAGGCGCGCGTCACCACCGGCTCCGAGCATGCCTACTGGCAGGGCCTGCAAAGCTCGTTCAAGCTGCTGATCAACTCCTTCTACGGCTACCTCGGCTTCAACCAGGCCACTTTCAACGATTACGCCGCCGCCGAGCGAATCACCCTGCGCGGTCAGGCGCTGCTCCGCAGCATCGTCGCCAAGCTGAGCGGACCAGCGCGCGGGTGATCGAAGTAGACACCGACGGCGTCTACTTCGTGCCATACCTCCACCGTCGCCGGGCGCGACGCCGGAGGGCCTACGTGGCCGGGGTCGGCGCGACGCTGCCACCCGGCATCAATCTCGCCTTCGACGGCCGCTACCAGGGGATGATCTCACTCAAAACCAAGAACTATATACTCATGGAAGAAGGTGGCGCGATCACGATGAAGGGGAGCAGCCTCCGCAGTCGGCGCGAGGAACCCTACCTACGCCGCTTCCTGCGCGAAGCCGCCGAACTCTTCATCGCCGGTTCACACGACGCCGTGCGCGAGCGCTACTTCGCCACGGCGCATCAATTGCAGAACCACGCGCTGCCGCTGAAAGACTTCTCGCGCTGGGAGACAGTGACGGAGAAAACGTTCCGCAGCGATTCGAACCGCCGCCTCGCCGCCGCCGTGCAGGGGCAGCGCATCGGCGAGCGCGTGGAGGTCTACCAGCGCCGGGATGGCACGCTCGGCCAGGCCACCGACTGGCACAACGACGAGGATGTCACCTACCTGCTGCGCCGCCTGCGCGAGGTCGCCGCGCGCTTCACCGATCTCTACGAAGATACCACCGCCTTCGACCACGCCTTCCCGCCCCTGGTCGCCACCAGCGATCTCGCCGCGCAGCGGGCACGCCCGCTGACCAAGCAACTCGCCCTCTTTTAGCACGGGCGATTCTGCCGGAGGAAGGCAGCCATGCCGCAATCTGGAGACATATCCCTCACGATTCGTGCCCTCACCCCCCAAGACGCCGAGTCCTGCGATGCGATCATCCGCACCTTGCCCCATCACTTCGGCGATCGGGCGGTCGCGAGGAGTGCGCGCCCGCGCCGTGCGCCGCGATCCCGGCCTGGTCGCGGTTGGCGGCGGCGAGGTACTCGGCTTTCTCACCGTCGCCGACACTTCCCGGCCTCGGCGAGATCACCTGGATGGCGGTGCGCTCGGATCAGCGCCGCCAGGGCATCGGCGGGCGCTTAATCGCGCACCTCTGCGCCGATCTGCACGCCGAGGGCTGCCGCCTGCTGCTCGTGATGACACTCTCCGCACTCTACAGGAAGCGGAGCGCCTGATAAGCTGCCTTGGACAGCGCCTTCTATCGTGCCAACGGTTTCTTTGATGCCCGCGATCTGCCCGACTACTGGCCAGATTCGCCAGCCCTGCTGGTTCGCCATTCGACGCGGGCAACCACGGCGCATAGCAACAAGAAGGAGACCCAGCAGAAATGTCGCCGCCGGGTCTGCTCATTGGTAGCGGGGGACGGATTCGAACCGCCGACCTTCGGGTTATAGGCCGACAAGCGCCGCTGCTCCACCCGCGTCGCGCCAAGGCGCTGCAATCGAGCGAACACACCAGTGAGTTCAGGAAGGGGTCAGGGCGTGAGCTGCCCGCAGCAGCCACGTCTCCCACGGCGTTGGAGCCGCAGTACCCGTCAGCGCTGACACGTTTCACGACCGGGTTCGGGATGGGACCGGGTGGGCCCGTGTCGCCCTCGGCCACGGGCAACTCGCGCCCGCCCCCTTCAGATCACTCACCTCGATAGGCATCCGGTGGATGCGCCATCGTGTGTCGTCGCTCGATTGTGAAAGAACCTCAACCTGAATCAGTATACCACAGAGTTGCGGATGGAGCCACGGGGGTTCGAACCCCGAACCTCCGCCGTGCAAGGGCGGCGCTCTCCCGGTTGAGCTATGGCCCCCCGTGGTCGGTGTCCCGGCGTGCGTCCCCGCCGGGCGGTGCATCCCCTGTCGGGGTGGTCCCGCCCGGTGGTGGTGGGCGCGCCTGGACTCGAACCAGGGGCCTCGGCCTTATCAGGGCCGCGCTCTGACCGCCTGAGCTACGCGCCCCCGCCCCCGCCGCGCGCGGGGCCCGTCGAGGCAGGTGGGGCGTGGGGGGGCGCGGCGACAACCCTCGCCGCGCGGGTCCGCTCGCTGCGTTGCCGGCCGCTCCGGCCCGCCGCCGCCCCCTCGTGCCGCCGGCCGACGCCGGTGATGGCGCCGCACGGTCCGGGAGGGGGAATCGGGCGGCGCGCCCTCATCGCGCACCGACCTTGACCTGGTCGCCCGCCCCCGCGATGTTCCCATCCGGCGGCGGGGCTCCCTAGAAAGGAGGTGATCCAGCCGCAGCTTCCGCTACGGCTACCTTGTTACGACTTCGTCCCAGTCACCAACCCCGCCCTCGGCCGCTGCCCCCTCGCGGTTGGCCCACGGACTTCAGGCGTCGCCGGCTCCCGTGACGTGACGGGCGGTGTGTACAAGGCCCGGGAACAGATTCACCGCGGTATGGCTGACCCGCGGTTACTAGCAACTCCGCCTTCACGGAGGCGAGTTGCAGCCCCGATCCGAACTGGGGCCGGGTTTGGGGATTGGCGCCGCCTCGCGGCGTGGCCGCCGCTGTCCCGGCCATTGTAGCGTGCGTGTCGCCCAGGCCGTCGGGGCCAATGCGGACTTGACGTCATCGCCTTCCTCCGCTTGCGGCGGCGGTCAACCAGTGACGCTCTAACTGGCCGCAGGGGTTGCGCTCGTTGCGGGACTTAACCAACACCTCACGGCACAGAGAAGCTGACGGCAACCACGCTACGGCACCTGTGCCACCCTCGAAGGTCACGTTTCCGTGCGCTCGCAGCGGCATGTCAAGGCCTGGTAAAGGTTCTGCGCGTTGCGTCAATTAAAACCGCCGCTCCGCTGCTTGTGCGGGCCCCCGTCAATTCCTTTAGGTTTTAGCCTTGCGGCCGTACTCCCCAGGCGGTCGACTTACCGCGTTGGCTCCGGCACGCACGGGGTCAAGCCCGCCGCCTGGTCGACATCGTTTACTGCCCGGACTACCGGGAGTATCTAATCCCGTTCGCTCCCCGGGCCTTCGCGCGCCTCAGCGTCAGGGGTAGCCCAGCGGGCCGCCTGCCATACGGGTGTTCCTCCCGATCTCTACGCATTTCACCACTACACCGGGAATTCCGCCCGCCTCTGCCACCCTCCAGCCGCGCCGTCCCGCCGCTTCCGCCCGGTTGAGCCGGGGCTTTCACGGCCCGGCGCGCGCGGCCGCCTGCGCGCCTTTACGCCAGTAACTCCGGACAACGCTCGCCCCCTACGTCTTACCGCGGCTGCTGGCACGTAGTTAGCCGGGGCTGATTCCCCCGGTACCGTCAGTGTCGTCCTCGAGAAAAAGCGGTTTACACCCCGAAGAGGCGTCGTCCGCACGCGGCGTTGCTCGGTCAGGCTTGCGCCCATTGCCGAAAATCCCTCTCGCTGCTGCCACCCGCAGGTGTGGGAGCCCATCTGAGTCCCCTGTGGCGGGCCGTCCTCTCAGACCCGCGACCGATCGTCGCCTTGGTAAGCCGTCACCTCACCAACCAGCTAATCGGACGCAACCCCCTCCCCCGGCACCCACCGAAATGGGTTTTCCTCACCCCCCCCACCAGGGAGCGAGCCTACGCGGTCTTGTCGGCGGTTTCCCGCCGGTATCCCCCGCCGAGGGGCAGGTCGGTCACGCGCTCCGCACCCGTCCGCCACTACCCGCCACCGAAATGACGAGCCGTCCGACTTGCATGCGTTAGGCACGCCGCCAGCGTTGATCCTGAGCCAGGATCAAACTCTCCACCAGATATACACCATGCCACGGGGCGCACCGCCGGGGCGACTCCCGCCTGTCGGGGGAGGCCACCGCCGGACCCATGGATGGCATGTGCGCGAACTCTTCACAAGCTCGCCCGCGGACGCGCCCTGCCGCGCGCCCGCCCCACGCCCCACCTTCTCAATGAACCCACCGCGCCATGCCCAACGCGCCATCCATCACGGATGCGTGAACCGGACCACTTTTCGCGCCTCTGACGCGAGAGCGGGACCCGGTTCGGTGCTGGGGGCTTCGGTTGTGTGCGTTTGCCGCAGCGTCTCCGCCGGGCGAAACATCACCCCCGTTTCCGGAGGCAAAGGAGATCCTACCGCACCGGTGCGCCCATGTCAAGGATTTGCGCCGGGCAATCTCGCAGGGCGGGCAAGTCGGCGGCAGACGTAGCGGCAGAGGTCGTTCGCGCGTATTATTGGTGAAGAGGACTGCTCCTGTGGACTGCACTTGGTAGAATAGGGCAAATCAATTGGGCAGGAATCGAACCGACGGGTGTATCGCCGACGATCGCGGATTGTGACGGGTGGCCGGGTGATTCGGGGGGTCGCTTTTCGATGAGTGCTACATCGAGCGGAGTCCAGCCGCAGCGCGCCGACCAGGAAAGCCAGGCGGCGCAGGATCAGAAACGCATTATCGTTGTTGACGACGACCAGCAATTGGCCGACTTGATGCGCGAGTTTTTGCTGGAAGAAGGCTACGCCGTAGAAGTCTGCTCGCAAGGGGATCAGGCCTTCAACTTCATTCGCGGCCTCCTGCCAGATTTGATCATCCTTGATGTGCGCATGGCCGAGATCGGCGGGCTGGGGGTACTCTATCTCCTCTCGACCGACCCCCAGACGCGCCAAATCCCGGTGCTGATGTGTACCGCCGTCTCGGCGGGCGAGATGGAACCCTGGCAGGAAGTGCTCGACCAGAAGGGCGTGCCGATCCTCTATAAGCCGTTCGAGCTGGCGCAACTCGTCGCCCAGGTCGAGGCGATGATCTGACGCCGGTTGCGCCAACAAGAGCGAGATCGATACGCCGTCGCACCCGCCGCCAGGGGCGGCGCAAACGCGGGAGGGGCCACAGTTCATGCAGGTAGAGACTGGCGCGGGAACTCCCGGGCGACAACTGGAACCGCGACGATCGGTGGCCATCGTCCTGGCGCTCGCGAGCGTGCTGATCGTCTCCGATCAGGTCACCAAAGCCTGGATCACCCCGCGCTACGGCCCGTGCGGCAGCCCCGAATTCCATCCCGTCATCGGGAACTTCGCCGGCTTCTCCTATGTCTGCAACACCGGGACCGCCTTCAGCCGCTTCCGCGATTCGCCGATCGTCTGGCTGCCGGTGCTGATCGCGGCGAGCGCCGTCTTCTGGCTCTGGTATCGCTCGCTGGCATCGGGACACCTGATGCAGCAAATCGCCTTCGGCATGATCATCGGCGGGGCGACCGGCAACCTGATCGACCGCGCGCGGCTCGGCTACGTGGTGGACTTTGTCGACCTGCGGCTCAGCGACACCCTGCGCTGGTACGTCTTCAACGTCGCCGACTCCTCGATCGTCCTCGGCGTCGGCCTGCTCGCGCTCGCCTTCTGGCGCTACGAAACCAGCAGCGCCGCGCCCGTCACCGCCGAATCACCCACCCCCGCCGAAACTGCCACCCATCCCCACCCCGATCCTCACCGCTGAGGCTAATTCCCCTTCTCCCCTGAATGGCGGTACCTTACCCCGTCTCGCTCCAACCACGCCCGTTCGCCCGTTCGCCCCTTCTTCTGTTCTCCTTATCCCCTGTTCTCCTGTTCAACGCCGCGCCCCTTCCGCCATCGCCGCGACTCGGCGGCGGGGCCAATCGCCAGTATCAGAATCGCGACCATTGTGAGGACATGCACGACGCCGAAGACGTCGCCGAGCACCCCGGCAAAGAGGATCGGGATCAGCGCCACCGCGTTAGAAGTGGTGAAGAACGCCGAGGACGCGAGCGCGGATTTGCTCGTTGGGATCGCTCCTGCAACAGCGTCTGACTCGGGACAATAATGAACGCGTTCCCGATGCCCAGCCCGATGGCGAGCATCGCCACAAAAACCGGCACATTGATCTGGCCGCGCTGATCGAGACCGACGCAAGCGAAGTCGAGCACCCCCGGCAGCAGCGCGAAGCACAGCAGCAGGGTGCTGACGACGATCAGCGCCCGGTCGAGCAGCAACTCTCGGTTCAGCCGCCGCCCGATCCTCCCGATCGTGATCACCCCGATCACCATCCCCAGACCAGCCGGGCCGATAATCGTCGGCAAGCGATCCGCCGTCAGCCGCAGGGCGATGATGACGAACTCCGGTGCCAGCGTCACCAGCATCAGGAAGGCCGAGTTGGCGATCGTCAGGTACGTGATCCCCTTCCGCAGCAGGCGATCGTTGCGGATGTAGACCAGCACCTCGCGCAGATCGCTCAGCATCGTCCGTCGCGCCGCCGCCGCTTCGTCGCGCTCCGCGACGATCTTCGGCAACGTGAAGATCAATATCGCGCAGAAGAGATAGAGGACCACCACCACCCGGTAGACCGTCTCCAGCCCCAGGTAACTGGTGAGGAGCGGCCCCAGCGTGATGAACCCGAGCAACTGCGAGCCGATAAAGGTGAGACTGAAGAGCGAATTGGCGCTGAGGAGCTGATCGCGGCTCACCAGCAGTGGGATCGTCGATCCCTCGGCGGGGCCGAAGAACTGCCCGATCGAGGAGAAAAGGAAGCAGAGCAGATAGATGTAGCCTAGCATCGCGAGCAGCGGCCAACCTGGCCGCAGCAGCAAATAGCCCGCGATGCACAACGCCCGGCCCAGGTTCACCCCGGCCATGATCCGCCGCTTGTCCGAACGATCGACGATCACCCCGGCGATCGCGCTGAAGAAGATCGGCGGCGTGGCGAACATCAGCACCATCGTCGCCGTCGCCGTGTTGGCGAGCGACGTTTGTCCCTGCCCCTCGATGATCCGCCGGACCTGGATCAGCAGCGTGTAGTTGATTGTCTGCTGGGCTGTCTGCGAGAGCGCCTGCGCCATCCACAGGCGCAAAAATGCCGGATTCGCCAGCACCCCGACGAACCCGCTCCGCTTCGGCTGCGGACGCTCCGCTTGTCGAGTCTCGGGTTGTGGCGAAACGGTCCCCTCGCGGCTCATCGTCCCTGCCCTGGCGGGGCAACGGTCGGCGGTGTCGCGTCGGCAACCTGCGACGCCGGGCCGCGACTGACGAACCGCTTCAGGCGCTTCTCGAGGACGCTGCGCGGGAGGAGGACCTTGCGGTCGCAGCCGAGGCAGCGCAGCCCGATATCCGCCCCGAGGCGCACCACACGCCACTGATCGTTCCCGCATGGGTGCGACTTGCGGAGTTGTACGACGTCATCCATGAAGACTTCGAGTGGCATACGGTCCATCCGCGCACAATCGTTCGTTTCACCAGAGAGAGTATAGGCCAATCCCGCCCCCGGCGTAGTGCGCAACAGCGCCCCTCAAGAAACCTAACGGCTGCCCAAGCCTCATCCAAGTTCCATCTCGGGATCAAGCCCCATCGGCGACCGCCATCCGGGCACTTCCCATCCGGCACCAAGAATACCGCTGGCCGCGATCATGCAAGACCCTGACCAACCGGAGGAAAACGGAAGCGCAACCCGCTCTCTGCTATCCTCTCTCTCATTGGGCGCTTGTGCCCACAAACCATGAACGAGGACCTACGTGATCGAACCAACCAGCGCAGCCCCGCCAGCGACCCCCGACGACGCCATCGCCCAACTCGCGGCGCTGATCGCCGATTCCGAGGCGCTGGTCGCCTTCACCGGCGCGGGCATCAGCACCGAATCGGGCATCCCCGATTTCCGCTCACCCGGCGGCATCTGGAACCGCTACAAGCCGATCGACTACCAGTCCTTCCTCGCCTCCGAGGATGCCCGGCGCGAATACTGGCGGCGCGGTCGCAACACCTACGCCGTCATCCGCGACGCGCGCCCCAACGCCGCCCACCTCGCCCTCGCCGAACTCGAACGGCGCGACAAACTCAATCTGCTCATCACCCAGAACATCGACGGCCTCCACACCGCCGCCGGCTCCTCCCCCGAGCGCACGATCGAACTCCACGGCACCGCACACACGGTCTACTGCATGACCTGCGGCACCGAGGAAACGCGCGACTCCATCGCCGCGCGCCTCGACGCGGGCGAGGAGATCCCCGCCTGCCGCGTCTGCGGCGGCATCCTGCGCGCCGCCACCGTCGCCTTCGGCGAACCGCAGCAAGGTTGCCCCAGGAACCGCTGCACCGCGCCGCCGCAGCCGCCCGCCGCGCCGACCTCTTCCTGATCATCGGCTCATCACTCGTCGTCTATCCCGCTGCCCAACTGCCGCACCGCCGCCAGCGCCGGAGCCTACGTCGCCATCCTCAACCAGACCCCCACCCCGCTCGACAACATCGCCCAACTCATCCTGCGCGGCCCCGCCGCCGAAGTGATGGAGCGCGTCATGGAGCAAGTACGAAGTTAGAAGTGGGAAGTGGAAGTGGGGAAGGCCGCTCGTTAGGCGATGTCTATCAGACAGGTTATCGGTCCAAGTGTGAGTTATTTCCCACTTCCGACTTCCCACTTCCCACTTTGCCGGAGGCACCCATGATCCACGGCCAACGCACCATCCTCCGTGCCATCGAGCGCGAGGACCTCGACGCCATCTGGCGCTGGTACAACGACCCCGCCGTCATGTACTTCTGGACCGAGCCCTACAAAGTCATGTCGCGCGCCGAGCTCGACATGCGCTACGACGGCCTCAGCGGCCCCGGCGGACATAGCCATTGGCTCCTGATCACCGCCCGCGATGAAGACGCGCCGGACCAGCCCGGCGAACCGATCGGCCGCATCGGCTACGTCGAACTCGATCGCCGCCACCGCCACGCCGAGATCGCCCTGATGATCGGCGAGCGCGCCTACTGGAGTCGCGGCTACGGCACCGACGCCGTCACCGCCTACCTCGCCTACCTCTTCCACGAATTCAACCTGCACAAGGTCTACCTGCGCGTCGAGGAGTACAACGCCCGCGCCCAACGCGCCTACGAAAAATGCGGCTTCCGGCGCGACGGCGTCTTCCGCGACCACACCTTCCTCGGCGGTCGCTACTACGACTCCATCATCATGTCGATCACCGAAGACGAATACCGCGAACGCCACCCCTTCGTCCCGCCAGTGTAGGTTCCAGCCGGGGATATGCTCAACAAAGCCGACCATTCGGCATTTCGTAGCCCGAGATTTCATCTCCGGGCGATCTGCGGGACGCCATTCACTTCCGATCCAGCAGCAGCACTTCCTTCCCTGATCCTTCGATCGATGGTGCGACCACCTTCATCCGCTATCCTCATCGCAGGCAATCGATCACGCGCAAAATGGAAACAGGAAATGGACAGCAACCTTGGTCAAGACAAGCAAATTCCTCAGCCTCGCGCTCCGCCACCGCCCCGAAACGATCGGCCTGACCCTCGACGCCCAGGGCTGGGCCGATCTGGACGACCTGATCGCCCTCGCGCCGCCGCCGAAAACGACAAGCAGCGCTTCGCCCTCAGCGCCGACGGCAGCCGCATCCGCGCCAACCAGGCCACCTGTCACCGTCGACCTGGCGCTCGAACCGCAGGAGCCGCCCGAAACCCTCTACCACGGCACCGCCACCTCGCAACCTCCGTCGCATCGAGCGCGAAGGCCTCCGGCGCGGCCAGCGACACCATCGTCCACCTCTCCGCCGATCCCGCCACCGCCCGCATCGTCGGCCAGCGCCACGGCGAACCGATCGTGCTGCGCATCGCCGCCGCTACCATGCGCCGCGACGGCCACCTCTTCTATCGCTCCGCCAACGGCGTCTGGCTCACGGACGCCGTGCCACCCTCATACCTGAGCCGGGAGGACCAGGATGGATCCGACTGATATCGCCATCCGGCCCCTCCTGGCCGCCGAGATCGCGCAACTCGAACGCGCCCCCTGGTCGTCCGGCCTGAAGGAAAAGCACCGGCTGCGCCACCTGCGCCAGCGCGAAGGCGAAGCTGCCTTTACCTCATCTTCTGGCACGGCGACACTTCTATCGGCTACCTTCTTCCCCGCCCAAGTGGTCCGCCCCCACGACCCCCAGGTCGCCGCCAAAATCACCGACTGCGCCGAGATCGAAGACTTCGTCGTCGTCCCCGCCCTACGCTCCCAGGGCATCGGTAGCCGCGCCCTCGACCACGCCGCCGCTCTCGCCCGCGAACACGGCCTCCACCGCCTCGGCCTCTCCGTCGGTCTCGACAACCCCCGCGCCCGCGCCCCTACGAACGCGTCGGCTTCACCGACGCCAACTGCGGCATCGTCATCGTCCGCTGGCAATACCCCGGCAAAGACGGCCACAAACACTGGGCCGAACACCGTACCTGCTCGTCAAAGACTTGGCGATTTCCGATCCCAAAGCGTGAAATGAACGCAGGTATGTGAACGGATTCTTCGCCGCGCTCAGAATGACACCACCGGAGGGCTGCGCCTTGATCAGGTGCTTCATTCTGAGCGCAGCGAAGAATCCGTAACCCTCTACCGAATGCGCACCCTACCCCTCCGCCTCGATCTCTTCCTGCCCCAGTCCGCGAAGGCGGACTTCGTGGCCGCAGGCCCTTCGCCGGGACTTCAGTCCCGGTGCTCCCAAACAAAATAGTGCGTAACCAGTCCTGCGCCCCCTGAACCATGGCACCTTACGCTACGTGCAACCTGCGTCGGATTCTCCACCAGCGCCACGCTCAACACCTCATCCAGATGATCCACCTGGATAAAATTGAGCCCCTGGCGCACCAGGTCCGGCAGCTCGCTCAGATCCTTCGCGTTGCGGCGCGGCAGAATGAACTCGCGCAGCCCCGCGCGGTGCGCGGCCAGCGTCTTCTCCTTCAGCCCACCGATCGGCAGCACCTTGCCGCGCAGCGTCACCTCGCCCGTCATCGCCACATCCTTGCGGACGCGCACGCCGGTCAGCGCCGAGATCAGCGCCGTCGCGATCGTGATCCCCGCCGACGGCCCATCCTTCGGCGTCGCGCCATCCGGCACGTGGATGTGGATCTGGTGCTTATCGAAGAAGCCCGGCTCGATGCCCAGCGCCGCCGCGCGCGACCGGGCGTAGCTCACCGCCGCTCGCGCCGACTCCTGCATCACGTCGCCCAGCTTCCCGGTCAGGACGATATCGCCCTTCCCCTCCGTCAGTAGCACCTCGATCGCCAGCAACTCGCCGCCCATGCCCGTGTAAGCCGCGCCGGTGGCGACGCCGATCTCGTCCCGCTCCTCCGCCTCGTCGAACTCATAGCGCGGCACGCCGAGATAGGTGCCCACATCGGCGCTGTCCACCACGGACGCCGCCGCGTTGTCGCCCGACTCCTCCTCGCTCTCCACCACGCGCCGCGCGACCTTGCGGCAGATCGAGCCGATCTCGCGCTCCAGGCCGCGCACGCCCGACTCGCGGGTGTAGTTGCGGATGATCCCCAGGAACGCCTCGTCGGTGAACACCAGCCGCTCGTCCGTCAGCCCGTTCGCCTCCAGCTGCTTCGGGCGGAGGAAGTCGCGCGCGATGTGCAGCTTCTCCAGCTCGGTGTAGCCGCTGACCTCGATGATCTCCATCCGGTCGCGCAGCGGTGCCGGGATCGGCTCCAACTGGTTCGCCGTCGTGATGAAGAGCACGCCCGAGAGGTCGAACGGCACCTCCAGGTAGTGATCCGAGAAGGTCGTATTCTGCTCCGGGTCCAACACTTCCAGCAGCGCCGACGACGGATCGCCGCGCCAGTCGGCCCCCAGCTTGTCGATCTCGTCCAGCACCAGCACCGGGTTGTGGCTCCCGGCGTCGCGCAGCGCCTTGATGATCCGCCCCGGCATCGCGCCGACATAGGTGCGCCGATGGCCGCGAATCTCCGCCTCGTCATGGACGCCGCCGAGCGCCATCCGCCCGTACTTGCGCCCGAGCGCCCGCGCGATCGACTTACCCAGGCTCGTCTTCCCGACGCCCGGCGGGCCAACGAAGCAGAGGATCGGCGCCTTCAGCTTCGGCCCGGCCAGCTTGCGCACCGCCATGTACTCCAGGATGCGCTCTTTGACCTTCTCCAGCCCGTAGTGATCCTCGTCCAATACCCGCGCCGCGTTCGCCAGCGAGAGGTTATCGATCGTCTCGACCGCCCAGGGCAGCTCGGTCAGCCACTCCAGATAGGTGCGAATAATCCCGACCTCGGGCGAGTGCGACGGCTGCTGCTCCAGTCGCTCGGCCTGGGCCAGCGCCTTCTTCTGCACCGCCTCCGGCATCCCGGCGGCGTCGATCTTCTCGCGCATCTCGGCGGCGATCGTCTGCTCCGGCGTCCCCTCGCCCAGTTCCTTCTGGATCGCGCGCAGCTGCTCGCGCAGGTAATATTCGCGCTGCTGCTTGTCCATGCCCGACTGCGCCTCGGCCTGGATCTGCTGCCGCAGCGTCATCACGTCGAGCCGCCGCTGCACCAGCAGCGACACCGCCTTCAGGCGGGCAATCGGATCGAGTTCTTCGAGCAACGCCTGGCGCTGGTCGGACGAGAATTCGGGCGAGAAGGCGATCAGGTCGGCCAGCCAACCCGGCTCCTCCACCCCCTTCACCATCGCCAGCACTTCCTCGGGGATGTTCGGCATCATCGCCAGATAGCTCTCGACCTGTTCGAGCACCGCCGTCATCGCGATCTCGGCCTCGGAACTGCGCCCCGGCACATCGTCGTAGCGCTCGATCGTCGCCAGCGGGCAGCCCGGCCCGGCGGCAAAATCCAGCACCTTGCCGCGCGCCTGCCCCTGCACGATCACCGTCGTCGGCCCGCCCGGCCGCGTGATCTGCTGCCCCACCTCGGCGATCACGCCGATCTCGCACAGCTCATACTCCTGGTCCAGCCCGGGAACCCCGGTCACCGGGTCTGGTTGCCGCTCATCGGGCGGGATCGCCCGCTCGGTCAGCATCAGCACCAGGCGGTTATAGACCGGCGCGGCGGAGATCGCGGCGGCCGTCTCGTCATCCTCGATCGGCAGCGGCAGCGACATGTGGGGCATCAACACCGTCTCGTCCATGACGATGACCGGCAAAGTGATCAGATTCGGCACGCGCCGCTTCGCCCTGGTCCGTTTGGTCCGGGTCGGGCGCACTGGGGTTTCTTGTGTCGTCATCGAAAAACTCACTCTTGTTATGTGGGCAGATCCGCACCAACGGCGCGGATGCGGGTATCAGGGGTGAACGGCACTCATCGCGTCCAGAGTGCGGTACCGTCCTATCGAAACAAGCATAACAAAGGGGCGATGCCCGGACAAGAGCCGGAAGTATGGGCAAGGCGTACGGACGAGCATCCAGCGCCCTGCGGCACCCCCGCCACGCGCTCGGTGCGACCCCTCTCGCCGGTGTCCATTGATCGCGACAGCCCCCAATGACCCGGCGCAAATCTTCCATCCGTATCGCGAATACGAGGGTTGCCTGGGAGAATTCTTCGTAGCAGTCTGGGGCACCACTCCCCTCGACCTTGCTCCAGTACCCGAAAATACATCCGAATGCATGGTCCATTCCGCGCCGGTGGCGTGGATAATAGGCGCGCGGAGTCATTCGCGCCCGCAAGACCTGGGAGCAACGCAGCAACGCCGAGAAAGGTGGGGAGACGTGGAGGAACTTCTAACGGCGACGGCCGCGCGGGCCGCGCGCTACCTGGCGGGCCTGGACGAGCGCAGCGTCGTGCCAACCCCCGAGGCCATCGCGCGCCTCGCCGGCTTGGGCGGCCCCTGGCCCGACCGCGAGAGCGACCCCGCCGAGGTGCTGGCCTTACTGGACGAGCTCGGGTCGCCCGCCACGGTCGCGTCGGCGGGCGGGCGCTACTTCGGCTTCGTGACCGGCGGCACCCTCCCCGCCGCCCTCGCCGCCACCTGGCTCGCCTCGTCCTGGGACCAGAATTCCGGCCTGCGCGTCATGTCCCCGGTCGCGAGCGCCCTGGAAGATATCGCCCTCGGCTGGCTGATCGAAGCCCTCGGCCTGCCCCCCGGCAGCGGCGGTGCCTTCGTCACCGGTGCCACGATGGCGAACTTCACCGCCCTGGCGGCGGCGCGACACGCCGTCCTCGCGCGCGTCGGCTGGGATGTCGAGGCGGATGGCCTCTTCGGCGCGCCACCGATCACCGTGGTCGTCGGTGCGGAGGCGCACGTCACGCTCCACAAGGCGCTCGGCATGCTCGGCCTCGGCCGCAACCGCGTGCTCACCGTGCCCGCCGACGACCAGGGCCGCCTGCGTCCCGAGTCAATCCCCGCGCTCGACGGCCCCACGATTGTATGCGCTCAGGCTGGCAACGTGAACACCGGTGCCTTCGACCCGCTGGAAGAAATCTGCGCCGCAGCGCGGCCATCCGGTGCCTGGGTGCATGTGGATGGCGCGTTCGGCCTCTGGGCCGCCGCCGCCCCCGCACGCGCCGACCTCGTCGCGGGCGCGGCCCTGGCCGACTCCTGGGCGGTCGACGCCCACAAGTGGCTGAACGTCCCCTACGACAGCGGCCTCGCCTTCGTGCGCGACCCCGCCGCCCTGCGCGGTGCCTTCGTGCAGGGCGCGGCCTACCTGATCGACGGCGCGGAGCGCGAGCCGATGCACCAGACCCCCGAATCGTCGCGACGGGCGCGCGGCGTCGAGATCTGGGCCGCGCTCCGCTCGCTCGGCCGCGCCGGTCTCGCCGACCTGATCGAGCGCAACTGTCGCTACGCCGCGCGCTTCGCCGCCGGACTCCGCTCCGCCGGGTTCGACGTGCTCAACGATGTCGTCCTCAACCAGGTGCTCGTCTCCTTCGGCGACGACGACACCACCCGCCGCGTCATCGCCGCCGCCCAGGCCGAG
>JAXLWN010000092.1:0-27530 GCA_046328475.1 Chloroflexia bacterium
GATGGCAATGGTCCCCGCGCCAATCGTCCAGCGCGGGAAGAGCGCGCCCGCCTGCTCCGATTCGGCGTACGAGAACCCGGCGCGCAGGAAGACGACATCGGGCGGCGGCAAGCGACGCGCCAGCCACTCGTCGGCCCGCGACTTCAGGATGCGCGCGTGGGCCAGGATCGGCGACGCGCTCGGTGTGAAGTGCCGCGCCTGCTCGTCCGAGCGTTGCAGATACCAGTCGAAGTTCACCAGCACCCCGAGCAGCTGCACCCCGACGCCGAGCGTCACCAGCACCGCGATCGCGACCAGCCGCGCCGTGCGCCACCCCTGTGCGCCAAGCATCCCGAGCGCCGGGAGCATCAGGAACGGGAGCGCAATCGTCAGGTAGCGCGGCCCCCACGATCCATCCCCATGCCAGAACGCCACCCGGCTATAAAACGCCAGGTGGACCAGCCCAAGTCCGAGACACGCCAGCGCTTCCGCCCCATGCCGCCGCCAGAACCCCCACCAGCCGATAATCGCCAGCAGAATCGGCGGCGAATACCAGAGGATCCCCTTCCCCGAAGAAACCGTCAGCCCGTACAGCCCCGTCAAGAACGGCGTCGTGAAGAGATCCCCCACCGCCACGTAACCGGTGCTGAGCGGATTGCCGTAGATGCGCGCGTTGTAGATGGCGAATGGGAGCGCGCCGAGCACTCCGCCAAAGACGTACGCCAAGCAGGGGCGAAGGGGCGAACGGGCGAACGGGCGAAATCTCCCCTCATTACCACTGACCATCGAGCGAGTCACCCCCTCTCCTCGCGGGAGAGGGGGCCGGGGGGTGAGGTCCACCCCACGCCCGTTCGCCCCTTCGCCCGTTCGCACAACCCGCGCGAGCAGGTACAGCCCCAACACCGGGACCGCAATCGCCGCGTGAGGCTTGACAAGGCAGGCGGCGGCGGTGGCGATCCCGGCAGCGATCAGCCAGCCGCCGTGCCGCGTCTCGGTACCAACCCGCAGCCAGTAGAAAGCGACGAGCAGGCAGAGCGCGGTGAGCGGCTCGGCGAAGAAGGTGCGCCCGTGGGGCCAGGCGGTCGTCGCCAGCCCGTAGATCATCGCCAGCCCCAGCGCCACCCTGCCGCCATAACCAAGACTTCTGGCGAAGCGGTAGAGCAGCGCCACCGTCGCCGCCGTGACGAACGCCCCGAGCAGCGAGACGCAGAAGCGCAGGATGTAGATGCTCGCGTCGGGCGGGAAGCGCGTCGCCAGGACTTTGCCCGCCAGATAGAGTGGCACCGCCGCGAGCGGCTGCCCCGGCGTGTACTGGGCGTAGAGCGGACCATCGGCCCGCTGCGATTTCCCACCATGCCCCAGGCGTCGTTGGGCAGCGCGACCGATGCCGCTCGACAATCCCTCGGTGATCCTGAACAGCGTCTCCTCGTCCACGGCGTAGAGGTGGCCGCTGGCCGTGAGCAGGTAGAAGCCGAGGAAGGCGAGAAGAGCGCGAGCGTCGGGAGTGTGGGGCGTGAGGGCGTGAGGGGCGTGAGGGCGTTTTTTGGTGCGGGTGGCGGTGGCGGCGCTCATGGCTCGGTCTCGGCGCGGCGGGAGGTGGCCGTGAGCGCCGCGGTTGCCGTGTGCGGTCGGGCCTGGCGGCGCTTGCGGCGGCGCGGTGGGCGACTGAGCAACCCGGGCGGCAGCACGCGCGCCAGCCGAGCGTCAGCCCGGCGAGCAGGATCGCGCCCGAGATTGCGGCGTAGCTGGCGATCCAGCGCTGCGTTGCCTGCGTCCCGAAATCGGCCACCGCCGTGTACCAGGCCCAGTGATCGACAAGGTGGTGGCGGTTGAAGTCGCTATTGAACCACCAGAAGCGCCAGTGCGGCGTGTCTGGCATCGGATCGATCCGCAAATCGGCTGGTTTGTCGCGCACGACCAGCGGCGTGCCGTCGCGCCAGATCTCCACGTTGTGGACGAAGAGCCCCAGTGTCTCATTGCGGTCTCCCTGCCCGACCGCGCTCAGTTCCAGGTAGCACTGCGCAGCGTGACCAGCGCCCGCCCGTCGCGGATCGCGTCGGCGGCGACCGTGAACTCCAGCGTCTGCCCCTCACCATCGGCGGTGATCGTCTGCCGCGCCGGCGGCCTCGGGCAGGGCCACATCGTTGACCAGGATCACCGGGCGGTCGCGCAGGGCGGCGGGGCGGTGGTCGAAGACGGTCAGCTTCACCGTCAGCGCGGCGGCAGCGGCCAGTTTGACGGCGATCTCCCCCGCCCCGGTCGTCCAGCGCGGGAAGACGGTGGCGTGCCCCTCCGATTCCCGCTCGGCGAAGCCGCCGGTCAGCGTCGCCGTATCGGGCGGCGGGAAGGCCCAATCGCGCCACTCCGCCACGCGCGAGCCCAATGTTTGCGCGTGCCAGACAATCGGAGAATGGCTCGGCGAGAAGTAGCGCGTATCCTCAGCGACCGGCCCGCCGAGGTAATAGGCGTAATTCACGGAGTTGCCGACCAACTGCACGCCGATGCCGCAGGCGACAACCGCCACGGTCAGCGTCGCGCGCAGCGGGCGGGCGCGCAGCCCCTCCAGCCAGGCGGCGAGCGACAGCGGCGCGAACGGCAGCGCGATCAGCAGGTAGCGCGGCCCCCAGGCACCAACCCCCGCCCACTCGTGGTGTCCGCTGTAGTAGGCGAGGTGCGCAGCAGCACGCCGACCACGGGCTCAGCGCCTCCGCCCGGTGCCGCCGGAAGAAGGGCCACCACCCGGCGAGCCGCCAGCCCCGAGCGGCGGCGTACCAGAGCAGGCCCGCGCCCGGCGAGCGTCGGCCCATACAGCCCTTTCAGGAACGGATTGGTGAAGTTGCTGATCGGCCCGCTGCTATACCCCCGACCGGGCTGCCAAACACCCACAGGTTCACCGCCACGTAGGGGAGCAGCACCGCCGCCATCCCCGCGCCCCAGAGCAGCGCGGGCGCAACCATGCTGCGCCACTCGCGCCGCGCGAAGGTCCGGCCGAGCAGGTACAACCCCAGCACCGGCAACGCCACCGCCGCGTGCGGCTTCACCGGGATCGACAGCGCCGCCAGCGCGCCCGCCCCGACCAGCCAGCACCACTCCGGCCGTTCGGCCTCGGTCGCGCGCCGCAGGGCGTAGAAACTCGCCAGCAGCAGCAGCGCGGTCAGCGGTTCGGCGAAGAAGGTGCGACTGTAGGGCCAGCCGAGGGTCGCCACGCCGTAGCAGATCGCCAGCCCCGCCGCCACCGCGCCCCGGTAGCCGAGCCGCCGCGCCAGCGGGTAGAGCAGCGCCACGGTCATGGCGGTGACGAATGGATTGAGCAGCCCCACCGCGAAGCGCAAGATGTAGCCGCGCTGGCCCGCCGGGAACAACGGCGTCAGCGCCCGCCCGAGCAGGTAGAACGGCACGGCGGCGACCGATTGCCCGGGCGGGAAGATCGAGTAGGCCGGGCCGTCGCTATCGATGCTCCCCGGACTCAGCACCATGCCCCAGGCCCCGCGCGGCAGGGCGATCGTCCCTCGCTCCACGATGCTCTCCGTCTGCACGTAGAGCGTCTCCTCGTCCACCGCGTAGAAGTGGCCGCTGAGCGTGAGCAGGTAGAAGCCGAGGAAGGCGAGGAACAGCGCGAGGGCATGGCGAGTAGCGAGTGACGAGTAATGAGGGGCTGCGGAGCGCGGGCGTGCAGATTCGCCGTCCGCATCGTCGGACGCGGCGCTCTGCGACTCGTTGGTAGCGGCGATTTCCCGGCCCATGCCCGCGCGACCCGACCCTTCCCCACCACACGCCGCGCCGCCGCGATGACGCGACCGCCCGGTTCATCTCGACGTAACGGGCACATTCTACTCAACGGCAGGAGCGCCGCACAATGCTCCACCCGTCCATTGCAATCCACGCAAGATGACGGACGAACAAGCTTTTGGTTGCTACCCGATCATCATTGTAGGGGCGACGCGGTGCGTCGCCCGCGTGGGGGCGGCTATCCCATAGCAGATCGCCACCCGCCACCCATAGAAATTCCTGCGGCCGAGTACCACCCAACGCGGGCGACGCACCGCGTCGCCCCTACGAGCGTCGCCTGCGCCTGATGCGCCTGCGCGGCATGGCGGATCGCCCGAGCACAAGGCCACCAAGCGCGACGAACACCGTCATCGCGCCATACGCGGCGATCCAGGTCCGAGCGGTGGCGGTCGGGAAGCCCGCCGTCGCCGCGTACCAGCCCCACCAATCGACGAGGTGCGGCGCGGGCGCATCAAGCGAGGTGCGGTCGGACGCGCGGTCGTCGTTGAACCACCAGTGGCGCGCTGGCATCGTCGTCGGCAGCGGCGGAATCTCGCGCTCCCGGGCCACCGTGAACGGGCGATCCTCCTGCCAGACCTCGACATTGTGCAGGTAAATCCCCAGTGACTCGTCCCGGTCGCCCTGCCCGGCCTGCTTCGGGTTCCAGGTGCCGCTCTGCAACGTCATCGTCGCGCCGCGCGGGCCGATCATCTCGACCGGGACGACGAAGCTATAGGTCCAACCCTCGCCCGTCCCGCTGAAATCGTGGCGGGTGAGTTCCTGCTCCGGCAACGGCACCTCGTCCAGCAAGATCGATGGTGGCTCGGTGCGGAGTTCGGCCGGGCGGTGGTCGAAAAACGTAACCTTCGCGGTCATCGGCGTGCGCCCGGCCGGGCGCAGCGCGCGATCGTGCCCGAACCGGTCGTCCAGCGCGGGAAGATCGCATCGTCCCCCTCCTCTCCGCCCGCAAAACCGGTGGTCAGCACCACCGTATCGGGCTGGTGCGCGAACTGCGCGGCCCACAGCGCGACTCGCGCCCGCGCCTGCCGGGCGTGCGCCAGGATCGGCGACGCCGAGGGGGCGAACCAGCGCGCCTCCTGGTCAGTCTCCCGCGCGATGTACCAGGCGAAGTTGACGCTGGTGCCGAGCAACTGCACCCCGAGTCCCGCGACCACGACGGTCGCGACCGCCGCCAGCCGCCAGCGCCGTACGCGCAGCCCTTCCAGCAGCGCGGCGAGCGGCAGCATGGCGAACGGCAGCGCGATCAGCAGGAAGCGCGGCCCCCAGATCCAGTCGCCGTGCCAGAAGCGGAGGCGGCCGTAGAAGAGCAGATGCGCCAGGGCAATCGCGACGCACAGCGCCGCCTCGGCCGGGTGCCGCCGCCAGAAGGGGCGCAGCGCGACGGTCGCCAGCACCACCGGCGGCGCGTACCAGACGATCCCCTTGCCGCTGGAGAGTGTTAACCCGTACAGCCCCTTCAGCAGCGGATAGTTGAAGAGCGCCAGCGGCCAGTCGCCATATCCCGAGCGGAGCAGCGTGCCGTACATCGCCAGATTGAAGAGCAGATATGCCCCCGCCACCACCCCGGCCCCGCCGCCCCAGATCGCGCAGGCACGCACAACGCCGCGCAGCGCAAGCCGCCAGCGCCCCGCCGCGCGCCCCGGCGCAGCCGCACGCCAGAGCAGATAGGGACCGAGCAGTGCCACCGCGATCAGCGCGTGCGGTTTCGTGACGACCGCCGCAACCGCCGCCGCGCCGGAAAACGCCAACCAGGCGCGGTGCGGCCCTGCCTCGGTGCCCCGGCGAATGCCGTAGCAGGCGGTCAGCAGGCAGAGCGCCGTCAGCGGTTCGGCCAGGAAGGTGCGCCCGTGGGGCCAGGCGGTCGTCGCCAGCCCGTAGATCGCCGCCAGCCCCAGCGCCGCCCCGCCGCCGTAGCCGAGGTGCCGCGCGAAGCGATACAGCAGCGCCACCGTCGCCGCCGTGGCGAACGCGCCGAACAGCGACACGAAGAAGCGGGTGACGTAACCCGCCTCGTTCGCCGGAAAGAACGCCGCGACCCCCTTGCCGACCAGATAGAGCGGCACCGCCGCGATCGGCTGCCCCGGCGAGAAGATCGCATAGACCGGCTCGCTGGTCGAACCCTGCGCGACCGTCAGCCCCCAGTCACCGACGATGCCCCAGTTGTCGGCCGAGAGCGCCAGATCGCCATGCTCGACCAGCCGCTCGGTCATCAGGTAGAGCGTCTCCTCGTCCACCGTGTAGAAGTGCCCGCTGGCGGTGAGCAGGTAGAAGCCGAGGAAGGCGAGGAAGAGCGCGAGCGACTGGCGCATCACCCGCGTCGCCCGCCGCCCTTCGACCGGACGGCGCGATGCAGCGTCGGTGCACGGCGCACTACCGGCCGGGGCAGCAAGTTCTGCCGGGGGCTGGTCCATGGTGCTCACTTGGGCGAGTGCGCGCGGCGGACCGCGAGCGGGTAGCGCACCAAGCCCTGGCGGGGGCTCGCCGGTGCGTCGCTGGTCAGCGTTCGGATGCGAAGAAGTATACGCGATCGCCCGGCAGCGTGTACTCGACGTAGCGCGCCTGCCACGCCCGCAACTCGAACTCGAACAGCGGGAGGCTGCCGACAATCGCCTCGCCGCGCGCCACCACCAGCGAGGCGCGGAACGGCCCCGAGGTGGGCGGGCCGCTCCAGGACGAGATCGGCGTCCACGCGCCATCGAGCGTCGCGTCGGCGGCGCGCGTGGCGATGTCGAAGCTCATCTCAGCCCGGTGGGCGCGATCATCCGCCGGGACGCCGATCGTCCAGTAGCCGTAGTGCCCATCCGGGTGCGTGCCGTAGGGGCGCTGGTAAATATCGAGCGAGAGGGCGTATGCCCCCTGGTCGCCGCCCGCGCCGGCGAAGACCGCCGCGCTCAGCGCCACCTTCCCCGCCCCCTGCTCCCGCACCGTCGCCGTGACCATCACCACCGGCCGCGTCGCGATCACCCCCGCCTGCCCGCTCGCCCCGTCGTCGAGCCGCACCCAGCGCGGTGTCAGCGCCCCGCCACTCGGCGCGTCGATCCGCACCGTCGCATCAGTCGCCAGCACGCCGGTGCGATAGACCACCAACCCGGCGGGCACCTGCACGCGCCGCTCCGCGCCCCCCGCGCGAATCGTGATCTCGCCCGGAACGGTATTCACAAAAGCGAGCAGCGCCGCGCGCCCCGCCCCGCCACCGACCGCCCCGCTGGCCTGGTCGGCACCGATCGTCGCGATGCCGCTCTCCGTCAGCCGGAAGCCGAGCGCGGGGCAGTTGGGACAGGTGGTGCGCGGCAATGCCTGGTCGTTCAGCAAGGTCGCCGCGCGCGTCCCCGGCGCGTGGCGGTAGAGCGTCAGCCCGCCGACGCTCAGCATCTTCTCCTCGGGCAGCCAGCCGTGCAGATAGGGATCGGCGCTCGCCGGGAGCACCGCGCTGGCCGGGAGCTGGCCATCATCCGGCAGGCTGAAACGGTGGTAGTCGACCGCCCCGCTCCCCCAGACCGTGTGCCCCGCCTCGCGCAGGAAGACGGTCAGCAACTCCTGCCGCAGCCCGTCCCCCGCGATGTCCGGCAGCACCACCGCCTCGCCCGCAGGCACCGCCGCCACGATCCGCGCCAACCAGGGATCCGACACTAGCGCATAAATCGCGTCGTCGCCGAAGCGCGCGACTTCGCGCACGCGCGTTTCACTCGCCAGCGCCCGGTCGAATGCCGCCAGCCGCTCATCCGACAGGTCGGCGCGGTGGACCAAAATGTGCTCCACCGCCAGCCCTTGCAGCAACTCGACCGCCGCCGGTGCGGGGAACTGGTTGAGCACCCCGACCAGTTCGTTGAACGCGGGCGGCTCGAAGCCGCTGAACCCGCCGATGATCGGCCGCCAGTGCGCCGTCGCGATCAAATCGGGCAGCGCCGGCGGCTGACCCACCAGCGGGTAGGGCAATTCCGCGACCGGCCCCTGCCCGTTCGCCGCCAGCCAGCCGTAGGCCGGGGCCTCGATTGCCCCACCGGGCGGGCTCGTCATCCCCGAGTGGGTGCGGTAATCGACGCCATAGGCCCCGAGCAGCACGACCAGCACCGCCACACCAAGCAGCGGCTGCACCTCACGGCGCATCCCGTCCGCCGGAAGGATCGGCACCGACAACATCCCCGCGCGAGCCTTGCCACCCTTGCGCCGTCGCGGCACGCCCCGCCCTTGCCAGCGCCGGATCAGTGCCTCAACCCCCAGCCCGGCCAACCCCGCGAGACCCAGGATCACCAGAATGACAAACCGCGTCGTCACCCGCATCCCGGAGAAGCCCGGCACGGTCCTGTAGAGCAGCAAATAAGGCAGTGGCACGCGCCAGTCGCCGATCTCCTGGTACGGCCCCATCGTCAGCGTGAAGCCCACGGCGATCAGCGCGGCGAAGAGCCAGCGTTCGCGGCGGCGCGAGAGGATCAGCCCGACCAGCGCCAGCACCGGCGCGACGAGGCCGGGGAAGAGAAAACGCTCGGGGTTGCCGCCCGACCACTGTTTCAGCAGGCTGTACCAGGTGAGATTATTGTTCGTCACCCCCAAATACTGGCGCGGCAGCCCCGACCACTGGAGCACCTCATCGAACGTGCGCACCGACCCGAACTCGCGCGTGATCTGCAAGTAGGGCCAGAGCACCGGCACCGCCGCCAGCAGCCCCACGATCAGCCCCACGCCGAGGCGCGGCAGCATCCGCCGCGTGATCCCCCGCCGCTCGGCGATCAGCAGATAGAGCAGCGCCGTCCCGATGCCGATGAGCTGCGCGTAGAAGAAATAGGCGCTCACCGCCGCTTCCCACGGGATCGCCAGCGCCAGCAGCGCGGCCCAACCCCAGCCGCCCCCGCGCCAGAGCCGCAGCGTCGCCCAGCACGCCAGCGCGATCGGCCCGGCGAAGAGCACGTTCAGGTGATTCATCTGCCCCAGCAGGTAGGGCGCGAAGCCGAACGGCAGCGCCGCCGCCATCCCCGCCAGCCTGCTCCCCGTCAGGTCGGCGATCAGCAGGTAGGCCGAGAGCGCGGAGAGGAAACAGGCGAAGATCACCGCCAGGTTGAAGGCCAGCACCAGATTCCCGGTGATCAGGATAACCGGCAGCACCGGGATGGTCGCGCCGAGCAGGTGGTCGGCGTAGGCGAGCGTGTTGGGGTAGGGGTAGAAAATGTTGCCGTTCCAGAGCTGCATCGGGTCGGTGCGGAGCGCGTGGACCGTCCAGGCCATGCTCCAATATTGCTGCACCGGGTCGCCCCAGGAGGCCAGCCCGCTCCACGGCCGGCGGCTGAAGGGCCAGAGGAAGCCCCACGTCGCCCCAATCAGCAGCAGCAGCGCCCACCAGTGCCGCGCCAGCCAGCCCCGCACCCCGCCATGCGCCGGGGCGACCGTCTCCGCCGTTGCCTGCGCGGCGTCTTCTCGCGGCGGTCGCGCGGCGGCAGTCCTGGCGGCCATGGTCAATCGGTGGGGCGCATCGGCGCGACGGAGCAGGTCGGACGTTCCGCCGTCGCGGTGTCGTAGAGGTCGAGCAGCGCGTAGAGTTCGGTCGGGAACTCGTCGCTCACCCGCAGCCCCAGCCGCCGCGCCTCCTCAACCAGGATCGGGTAGTGCGGCGTCCACCCATCGCCCGACAGTAGCGCGGCGAGGTCGGGGATATTCTCCATCTCGGGATTGCGCGCGGTCAGCAACTCGCCGATCAGCGTCTGCACCTGCGCCCGCGCCTTGCGTGCCTGGTCGGCCAAAATCAGCGTCCGGTCGTCCACCTGCGCCGGACCCTTGTCGCGCACAGCCGTCAGCACCGACACCGCCGGGTACGGTCCGGCATACGGCATCACCGGGCCGATCACCGCGTTCGGGTCGAGCACCAGCTTATCCGCCGCGATCGCGATCAGCAGCGCATCCCCGATCGCGTAGTGCGGCACGAAGACGGTCACGCGCGCCGGGTGGCGGATCAGCGCGTGCGCGATCTGCTCGGCGGCGAGCGCCTGCCCCGCCCCGGCGTGCAGGATCAGGTCGATCGTCGTGCGCGGCGGGGTGCGCGCGATCTGCCGCAGCACCCCCTCGGGCGTGTCAAGCTCGTCGCGGCGCAGCAGCGGCAGCCCGAAAAACCGGTAGGTCTCGCGCCGCGCGATCAGCGTGATCGCGCGCGAACTGCGCGACCGGGCGAACCGTTCCAGGCTCCCGGTGCGTCGTAATTGCAACAGTCGCGCCTGCGCGACCGGCCAGATCGCCGCGCCGACCAGGATGATGAAGACCAGGATGCCGAACCAATCGAACCGCACGTCACCCCTGTCTAGTAACGAGGAACGAGTAACGAGTGATGAGAGCTGTGCGGCCTCATTCCCCTCGCCTGCCCATCTCTAGAGTCCTCGTCACTCGTTACTCGTTACTCATCACTCGTTCCTTCGCGCGAAGCGCGACAAATGCTATCATACGTCCGTGCAGTGGCGACAGGTGAGGGCGAGGAATGTGCGCAAAAAGGTGCGAACGTACTATATTTTTTTCTCAATTCTGTGGTAACATGATGCAGGGTCGTTGGGGGGCACAGTCGGCACCCCGCGCAACGGGGTAGATGGTGGGCAGCGGCGAGGCGAGCAAGCGAGGCTTCGATGTGCGCTGGTTCGCGTGGCGGGATGTTCGGGCGGCGCTGGCACACGGACGGGAGGGCGGGATCGCACTCCACCGCTTCCGGCACGACCTGCGCCGCTTCGGGCTCGGCCCCTCCGACCCGGCTTGCCACATGCTCTCGGCCGATCGCGCGGCGCTTGTCGCCTTCGGGGCGCAGTTCGGCCTGCGGGCCGCCTGGATCGAACCACCCCGCCCGCGCCGCCCCGACATCTGGCACTTCGACGTCTTCGGCGAGATTCTGGGGGAACTTGAAGCGGCCTACCCGCCCGAGGGCCTCGCAACCGAACTAGACAACGGAACAACTCTTGCTTAAGGAGTTCCAGATTCTCGGGGGGCAGCGCGCGGGCCGATCGCTGGGGGGCGATAATCGGTCGCCGGGCGCACAACTCGGACGCGAATCGTGGAAATCCCGGAGCAAGTGGAGGGGGCTAGGAAACCAACGGCACGGACCCTGATCGCGAGTGGATGGAGGTATGGCGCATGGACATTGGCAGCGGCTTCGACGGTGACAACCGGCAGCGCTATCTCAGGATTGCCCTGATCGCTGGCGTGGCGTTCGTGGTCCTCTTGCTCATCCTGATCGTCGTGGCGATCGTGCGCAGCCGAGGAGGCAGCGGCGACGCAACGGCCACCCCCGCAGCGCACCCCGGCGCGGACGGCCTCGCCGATTGTCGCCTCGGCCGCGCCTTCGTCGCGTCCCCCGACGGTCGCCGTCTCCGTGCCGCCGTCCGCTGGGCCGTCGGCGGCGGCGAGCGCGCCAGCCTCCGCGTCGGCGCAGCCCTCGGCCAGCGCGTCCGCCAAGGCCTACGTCGTCGCGAACACCGACGGTGAGGGCGTCCGGATGCGCTCCGAACCCTCCACCAGCGCCTCCGAGGTCGTCATCTTGCCCGATGGCACCCGCCTCGTCGAAATCGGCCCCGGCCGCAACGCCGATGGCCGCGACTGGCTCCATGTGAAAGTCCAGGGCGGCGACAACGACGGCAAGGAAGGCTGGGTCGCCGCCGAATTCACCTCGTCAGCGCCATAACGAGTGATGAGTCGTGAGTCGTGAGTCGTGAGAGGGTTTTGCGGAGCTAGTGCCAATTCGGAGGCAACCAGCCAGAAGCAAGATTCTCACGACTCACGACTCACGTCTGGCAAAGAACGGCCCCGGCGGTGCGCCCTACCGCCGGGGCCGTCGGTCTATTGGACCGCATATCTGGTTGCGGCGTGCCCAATCAAGACAAGGGCAACACCCGGAAGCCGCTCAACAGGGAGGAGAAGTTCGCAGTTTCACGAGTTCGAGAGTTCAAAGCTCGGGCCAGTGAACTTTCGAACCTTCAAACCTTCAAACCGTATCCCTCCTCATCACTCATCACTCGTTACTGCCCCCGCCGCCTCCGGCAGCACCGCGATCTCCCGCATCACGCCGCCGCGCACCAGGTGCAGCCGCACCGCCGCACCCTCGGCCGCCTCGGTCAGCCCCCAGGCGAGGTCGCCCGGCTCCTCGATCGCGTGCCCGTCGATCGCCAGGATGATGTCGCCGGGGAGCAACCCGGCGCGGTCGGCGGGGCTCTCCGGGGTGATGTCCACCAGGATCAGCGCCGACTCCTGCGCCAGGTTGTGACGCGCCGCCAGCGTGCGCGGGGTGGCGATCAACTCAACCCGCACCCCCAGCACCCGCCGCGCCCGCCCGCCGATCAGCCGCAGCACCGTCGCGCTCGGCACGGCCAGCGCCGTGCGCGGCCCCATCACCATCGCGTTGATGCCCACGACCTCGCCGCGCGCGTTCACCAGCGGACCGCCCGAGTTGCCCGGCCGCAGCTCGATATCGGCCAGCAGCGCCTCGCGGAAGTGCCGCCCGTTCCGCTCGCCACCCTCGATCGTGCCGAAGCCGCTGAATATGCCGAGCGTCGCCGCGCCCGGCACCCCCAGCGGGTGTCCCACCGCGACCACCACCTCGCCGACGCGCAGCGCTGCCGAATCGCCGACCGGCAGCGCGGGCAACTCCTTCGCCTCGACGCGGATCACCGCCAGGTCGCGCTCCGGCAGATTCGACACCACCGTCGCCGCGAACTCGCGCCCATCCGCCAGCCCAACCTTCGCCCGCTCGCCGGGCACGACGTGGTAGTTGGTCACGATCAGCCCGTCGGGGTGCCAGATCGTCCCCGATCCCGACCCCCGCCCGTTGCTGATCCGCACCACCCCCGCGCGCACCCGCTCCGCGAGCGCATTTACCTCCGCCGCCAGCGGTCCACCGACCGCCGCCGCGCTCAACGTCGCCGTCATTTCGCTTCGCTCCATTGTAGTGCTCAGTGCTCAGTGCCAGGTGCTCAGTGCCGAACCCTCTAGGCGACTCACTGAGCACCTGGCACTTGGCACTTCGTTAGTTCTTCGCCTCGCCCGGCGTCACCGCGATCTCCTGCGGGGTGCCGCCGCGCAGCACGCGAATCGTCACTGCCTGGCCGACGCGGTCGGGCGTCAGGCTGCCGCGCAGGTCGTCGAGACCCTGCACCGGCTGCCCGGCGATCGCGACGATGATGTCGCCGATCGTCAGCCCCGCCTGCGCCGCCGGACCCTCGTCCTCCACCGTCACCAGCAGCAGGCCATGCTCCTGCCCCACGCTCGCCTTCAGGGCGGCCGGGAGCGCCACCGTCTGCGCGCCGATGCCGAGATAGCCGCGCGAGACGCGCCCGTGCGTGCTGAGCGCGGTCACGATCTTCTCCACCTCGTCGTTCGGGATCGCCAGCGTCTGCCCGCGCCCCAGGTGCGACGAGAGCAACCCGAGCACCCGGCCCGAAGCATCCACCAGCGGCCCGCCCGAGAAGCCCGGGAACATCGGCGCGTCGCTGCTCAGCAGGCTGGCGAAGCGCCTGCCGCGCCCGCCCTCCCACGGCCCGCCGATCGCGCTGACGATGCCGATCGTCGCCGCCAGCTCGCCCGCGCGCCCGAGGGCCAGCACCAGCGCGCCGACCTTCGCCTCGCCCGCATTCGCCCGCGTCGCCGGGGCCAACGCGGCCCCCTCCACGCGCAGCACCGCCAGGTCGCTGCTCGCGTCGCGCCCGACCAGCTTCGCGGCCAATTCCTTGCCGTCGTGCGTCACGACCGTGATCTCATCATCCCGCTCGACCACATGGTTCGCGCTGACGATCGTCGCGCCCTGCTCATCGCTGGCCCAGACAATCCCCGTCGCGGGCAAGCGTCGCCGCGCATTCACGCGCACCGTCGCCGCCCCGGCACCCTGCACCGCATTCGCCAATTCGTCCGAGAGGCGCTGCAACAGCCCGCCCCCGATTTCCGTACCACTCATTCTTGTGTCCCTCCTGGTCCATTTCGCCCCGGCGTCATCGTGATTCGCCTGTGAATAAGAGTACGCCGTTGCCGAACGCCGCACACCGCCGGAACGCACGGCGCATGCAACGCAAGATAGGTGGGGCGACCCCCTACCCGATCTGGTAGGCAGTCGCCGTATCCTGCCGCAGTCACTCGTCTGTCGCGAAACCTGGCAGCCCGATCGCCAGCTCACACCCGCGCCTGCGCCTGCGCGTGCCCCACGGACCGCACGCTGGGGTGATCCGGTATGTCGGCTATGCCTTGACCGGGGGTGGTGGCTCTGGCAGAGTAGGTTGCATCGGGGATGGGTGCGGTGCGGGGGTAGGGTATGGCGGGGGAGGTTTTGGGGGTCGGGATTTTGGGGTGGGGTGGGTCGGCGCGGACGTTTCATGCGCCGTTCATTCCGCTGGTGCCGGGGCTGGAGTTGCGCGCGGTGGCGACGAGTCGGCGGGCGGTAGCCGAGGCGCAGTTGCCGCGGGTGACGATGTACGATTCGTTCGATGAACTACTGGGCGATGGGCGGATCGATCTGGTGGTGATCGCGTCGCCGCACCGGTTCCACCCGCAGCACGCGGTCGCGGCGCTGGCGGCAGGCAAGGAGGTGGTGGTGTAGAAGCCGCTCGCGGCGACCGCTGCCGAGGCCGAGGCGGTCTTTGCGCGGGCGCGCGAGGCGGGGCGGCGCTGCATCGTCTACCAGAACCGGCGCTGGGACGGCGATTTCCAGACGGTGCGGCGGCTGATCGCGGGCGGCACGCTCGGCGAGGTCTACCACTTCGAGAACCACTGGCCGGTCCATCGCCCGGCGCTGCGCGGGGTCTGGCGCGAGGACCCTACCGAGATGGGCGGGCTGCTCTACGACATCGCGCCGCATCTGATCGACCAGACGATCCAACTGTTCGGTGCGCCGGAGACGGTGTATGCGCAGGTCGCGGCGCGGCGGCCGAGGGCGCGGACGATCGACCAGTTCCGGCTGACGCTGCGCTACGCCTCGGGGCTGACGGCGATCCTGACGGCCGACATGCTCGGCGCGCTGCCGAGTCCGCGCTTTGCGGTGCGCGGCACGCGCGGCGCGTTCGTGAAGGAGGGGCTTGACCCGCAGGAGGCGCTGTTGCGCGCGGGGTAGCCGCCGGTGGGGGAGACCTGGGGGGCCGATGCGCCCGCCGCGTGGGGCCACCTGCGGGCGACAGCTGCGGCGGGGCTCACGTTCGCGGGGCAGATCGCGACCATCCCCGGCAAGTCCCGGGCGGTCTACGAGGCGGTCCGCGACGCGCTGCGCGATGGCGAGCCGTCGCCGATCGCGCCGGATGAGGTTGTGCTGCAACTGCGGATTATCGAGGCGGCGCTGCGGTCGGCGGAGGGGAATGGGGTGGTGGGAGTAACGAGTAACGAGTAACGAGTAACGAGTGATGAGTGATGAGGGGAGGGTGGAGCGGCGTGAGCACGATTGAGGCGGGGACGTTGGCGGGTGAGCGGTTGGCGGGGCATCCGTTTTTCACGCCGTGGGCCGATCCGGTGAGCGAGGTGGTGAGTTATGTGCTGACGGAGCGGGTGGCACCGGTGCAGCAGTCGTTCTATTTCACGAACGTGAGTGTGTCGGCGGATGAGCGGTGGCTCTGGTTTTATACGGCGTTCCCGCCGAATCCGCACCGGATGCTGGGGGTGGTGAGCCTCGATCCGGCGCGACCGCTGATCCGGCAGTTCCCGGGCGCGGCGTTCACGGATGCGTCACCGATGGTCGCGCCGGAGGGGGATGCGGCCTATTTCTGCCTGGGGACGGGAGTCTGGCGGCAGCCGATCGAGGGCGAGGCGGAGTTGATCTGCCAGATCGACGAGGGCTGGGTGAATCACCGGCCGCTGGCGAAGCTGGCGACGCACCTGACGCTCTCGGCGGATGGGCAGCAGTTCTTGCTCGATGGCGCGATCGGCGGGCACTGGTTCGTGGGGCTGGGCGACCGGGCATCGGGCACGGTGACGATCCTGAAGGAGTTCGGGCACCATTTCAACCACGCGCAGTTCTCGCCGCACGACCCGTCGCTCTTCCTGATCGCGCAGGACTGGTGGCACGACCCGGTCAGCGGGCAACGCTTCGACTACGACCACCGGACCTGGCTGATGGACACGGCGCAGACGCGCTTCGAGCCGATCCGGCCGCAGGACTGGTATCGCCACGGCACGGCGGCGTCGCACGAGTGGTGGTCGGCCGATGGGCTGGTCTGCTGGGTCGATTACGCCGAGGGGGCGTTCGAGTACGACCCGAGCACGCGCGAGACGCGCAAGGTCTGGCAGGGGCCGCTCTGCCACGCGCACTGCGACTCGACGCGGCGCTACTGGTGCGCCGATCAGTCGCCCTACAGCTGGGCGCGCACCGGCTGCCAGGTCCGGTTCTACGACCGCGAGCGGGAGCGGGAGATCAACATCGCCAGCGGCCTGCCGCTGCCGCCCTACCCGCGCCACCCCTACCACATCGATCCGCACCCGCAGTTCTCGCCGCGCGACACCTGGGTGGTCTACACGACGACGGTGCAGGGGAAGGTGGATGTGGCGCTGACGCCGGTGGCGGCGTTGACGGGGCGGTGACGCCGGGAGAAGCGTGCCGGACTGGGGACGCAGCATGCCGAGGTGAAAGTACGAAAGTACCGGGCGCGATGGGATGATCGGCCCATACCCAAATATGTCTAGACAAGTAAGAATTGCCGCGCTGGGGAGTCGCGCTGCGGGCGGACAGCGCGGCCAACCGCATCGTCCAGGCCGACGGGGGGCTAGAGTCGCCCCCCGTCGGCTTTCTCGTTTCCAGCCCCGGCGGATCGCGGTCTGTTGGCACGTTCGCCTTCCCCGCTCGAATATGCCTCGCCCGCTTCGCCTGAGCGGACCTCGCAGAGCGACCGGCAGGCGGCGGCCAATCATGCCCAGGAATCTGATAGCGACTGAAGACGTTCGTCCGTGTTGCCGAACATTCGTTGCGGGCGCGGGTCGGAAAGTAGAAGGTGCGCCGGGTCGATCGTCACGCCACGGCGACGGGCGCGCGCTGCTCGCGGCGGAGGCGGTGATGCTGGTGCTCGCGCTGGGGGCGCTCACACCGGCGGGGACGAGCGCGGCGGCCAACGCGCTGGGCGTGTTCGGCCTCCAGCCGATCAGCATGGCACCGGGCAGGCCGAGTTGCGTCGGCCCGAACGGCGGCAAGGCGGATCGATCTTCACGCCGGTCGAGCCGGGCAGTTCACGATCGTGGGGGTGGACGGCCAGGAGTTGCCGAACGGCGTGGCCACGGCGCAGGCGATGCAGATGAGCTGCCCGGAGGGGTATACACTGGCCTTCAACACGCAGCCGGTCGAGGGCAACGCGGTGCTGAACTTCTTCGGCGTGACAACGCTCTCCGCCACCACGGCCGCGCCGGCGTGCGTCGGGGCGGCGGGCCGGGTCGGGGTGATCCACACCGACGCGCAGCCGGGCACCTTCAGCGTCACCACGACCTTCGGCTCACCGCCGCCGGTGACCTCGCCCGGGCAGGTACAGGTCATCACTGCGTCCACGGCGGCGGCGCGGATCAGCCGCCCGGAAGGATACCAACTGACCCTCGGCGACAAGTAGCGCCCAGGAACACGGCGAATGCACAAGCGGCGGCCCTGGCTGAACCATCAGCCGGGGCCGCTGGTTTTCGATAACACGTCAGTGGCAGTCGTAGGGGCGCTTCGTGAAGCGCCCTGCGCGGTGTGGCCGCGGTTGCCGGGAGGCCAGGGCGGTTCGCGAACCGCCCCTACCAGAAGGCGGTGGCCCACGCGCGCATTAGGCGGTCGCGGCGCGCAGTTCCTCCGCGTGCAGGCGCTCGTGCGCGGCGATGATGCGGAAGATGCCTTCGACGGTGGTCTCCTGCTGGGTGGGGTGGTAGACCGGGCGGTCGAGGTCGGCATCGCCGAGGGTGTCGAGCAGGGCGAGCAACTGCTCGCGCGAGGTGGCGAGCCGTTCGAGCAGTTGGGGAACGGTCTGGGCGCGGGCGCGGCGGATGCGGCTGTCGTTCCAGCGGTCGATGTCGAAGTCGGGCGGCTGCTTGTGGGCCTCGCCCGCCGCGCCCCCCTGCGCCAGGGGGATCATGCTTCCCTCGGCGTAGGCGATGTGGCCGATCAGGTCCTTGACGGTCCAGTCGCTCTCATGCCCGCACGAGCGGGCCAGGTCCTCCTCGGACAGCGCCGCCACGGCATCGAGCAGGAATTGCCGGTCGCGATCCAGCCCTGCGCGCAGGGTCGCCTTGCGCTCGCTCATGTTGCCCTCCGATTGCGGATTTCAGATTGCGGATTGCGGATTGTGCGAGTGAGTATAGCCTATCGGGGAAGGTCGCCTGGCGAAGTGCCAGCATCGCTGTGCGCCTCGCGCCGGGTGTATTCCGCAATCCGCGATTCAATCGGCCTGGCCGGGCGCGACGACCAATCCGCCATCGCGCCCGGCCAGGTAAGGCGAAGGATCCGCCTTGACTTGTGACCTTTTAGTCACCTATACTCTCCGCATGGGCGAGACCGACCGGTCGACTCGGGACGATGTCTTCAAAGCGCTGGCCGACGCCAGCCGACGCACGCTGCTGGACCTGCTCTTCGAGCGGGACGGACAAACGCTGTCCGAACTCATGGTCCACCTGCCCATGACGCGCTTCGGCTGCATGAAGCATCTCCAGGTCCTGGAAGACGCGGGGCTGATCACCACGCGCAAGGTCGGACGCGAGAAGCTGCACTACCTGAATCCCGTCCCGATCCAGCTCGTCTACGACCGCTGGGTCGGCAAATATGCCCGGGCCTGGACACGGACCCTGACCGGGCTGAAGTATGCCCTGGAGGAGACTGGCATGACCGGCAAGCAGGCGCATGTCTTCGAGATCTTCATCCGCACCACCCCGGAGCGACTCTGGCAGGCGCTCACGGACGGCGACCTCACGCAGCAGTATTACTACAACTGCCGGGCCGATTCGGACTGGCAACCGGGGTCGCCCTACGCGCTCCGCGACCAGTCGGGTGCCGCGATCATCGACGGCGAGGTGCTGGAGAGCGACCCGCCGCGCCGCCTGGTGACGACGTTCCGCGCGTCGTGGAGCCAGGACGCGCCCTCGACCGTGACCTGGGAGATCGCGCCGGAGGGGGCGATCTGCAAGCTGACGCTGACCCACGAAGGGCTCGATCCGGCCAGCGAGCTGGGCCTGAGCGTCCGGGATGGCTGGGCCAGGATCGTCTCGGGGCTGAAGACGTCTGGAGACCGGCGAACCGCTCGCGGTCGCGAACTGACAGCGACGCGGGCTGGCGAAGCGAGGCGAAAAGCGGCGGGCGGGAATTTCCCCGCCCGCCGCTGGTTCATCTCCGCAACCGCCCGTCAGCGCGTGGCACCGACCGGGACGGGCGCGAGCGCGCGGCCACGCCGCCAGCGTCGCCAGGTGAAGCGCAGGTGCCGGACGAGCGGCACGGGGATGGCGCGGCCGGGGAGCGTCGCCAGCAGGCGCTCGACCGGCGCGATCTCTCCGGCCGCGCGCAGATCGGCCCGCGCCTCGGCGGTGCGCCCTTCCTTGATCAACCAGCGCGCCCGCCGCCGGTACGCCCGCGCCAGCGCCGCGCGGTAGCGCTCGCCGTGCTGCGCCAGGAACGCCTCGTCCGCGCCCCAGAGCCGCTGCGCCATCGTCAGGTACTCGGACCAGAAGCCGCCCTGATCGAGGTCGGTCAGGCGCGGGCCGCGATGCGACCAGTTCCAGGCCGTCTCGGTGGCGAGGTAGGCGACCGGGCCGCGCCGGGCGAAACGTGCCAGCCCCTCCCAGTCGCAATGGAAGGTGAGATCCGGCGGGAACCAGGGGCCGTCGCCGAGCAACGCGCGCCGCACGACGGTGGTGAGCGGCGCGGCGTAGGGCTGCGACACCAGCGGCGGATAGAGATCGCCGACGTGGACGAGGAAGGGCTCGTAGCCCGCCGGCAGCGGCGCATAGGCCAGGAACGGCTCGCCGGGGCCGAGGATCGCGCCCCAGTCGCGCGAGTCATTGGTCCAGCGCGCCAGTTCGTTGTGCCGCTCGTAGCCGCGCCAGGAGCGGTGGCCGAAGTCGCTGAGCGCCATCACCACGTCGGGATGCCGCGCCAGCACCGCGCGCTGCATGGACAGCTTGTCGGGCAGGTACTCGTCGTCGGAATCGAGGAAGGCGACCAGCGGCGACCCGGCGTTGGCGAGCCCGGCGTTGCGCGCGGCGGCGAGTCCGCCGTGCGCGACCGGCAGATAGTGGACCGGTTCCCCATAGCGCGCCATGACGCTGGCGGTGTCGTCGGTCGAACCGTCGTCCACCACCAGCACCTCGTCGCCCGGCGCGATAGCCGCCAGCGCCGAATCGATCGCGCGCGGCAGAAGGTCCGCGCGATTGTAGGTTGGAATCGCCACGGTGATGGCTTCGATGGTTGCAATGGTGGACATGCTACCCTCTACTTTCGGCCGCCATCGGGACGGCCTCCCTGCTACTACCCCACTAGCGAGGATAGGCGCGCGGTGTTGAGAGGACGTGGAGATTTCGGGCCAAAAGGGTGCTATTTGGGGACGAATTTCCTGGCAGTCGGGGGAATTTTTCCTCGTCCTGAACCGGGACATCCGCCGGGTGGCACCGGGCGTAGCATGTGTACATTTCGCTGCCAGGGGCGGCGTGTATCGCCCCTGGATCTGCCGACCCTCTGGATGCGGCATCGTCGCCATCAGGTGGGAGCCACCCGCGCGCCGAGTTCGGCCACGAGCACGAGGCGTAGGGCGCGAGGGAGAGGCAAGTTCACGGCTTCGTGCGGTAGCGGAGGAAAGTGACGCCGTTGCCGAAGCGGCATTCGTCGAGCAGTGCGAGGGGGAGGCGGAGGCCGGTGGGGAAGACGGGGTTGCCGCCCCCGACGATGATCGGGTTGATGTAGAGGTGGCATTCGTCCACCAGGCCGGCCCGGAGGGCGTGAGCGGCGAGATCGGGTCCGCCGATGCTGATATCGGACGCCGAGCGCGCTTTCAGCCGCCGGATCGCCCCAGGATCGAACCGGCGCTCGATGCGCGTCCTGGCGCTGGAGACCGTGTCCAGAGTCGTGGAGTAGACGATTTTATCGGCCGCGCGCCAGATCGCCGCGAAGTCGCGGATTTCGGACGGTTGATCGGGGCCGGTGGGCATGGTCTCCCAACCGACCATCACCTCGTACATTCGTCGGCCATATAAATAGGTGGCGATCGGGCGCGCGAAGTCGTTGATGAAGGCGTGGACTTCCTCGTCCGGCACCGACCAGTCGAAGTTCCCTTTCTCGTCCGCGATGTAGCCGTCGAGCGACGCGATCATCGAGTAAATCAGCTTGCCCATGGTGCATCCTTCCGTTTCTGCCGGTCACGGCGGTGCGGCCTGGTGGGGGAGGATAGGAAATTGGAGTGGTGCGGTGCAAGGGGAGGACTTCACCGGCACGCCGTGAGTATGTTGTGGAGGTAGGTGGCGTCGCGGCGCCCGCCCGGAGATGAAGTCTCCGGGCTACGAGGTGCGCCGGATCAATCCGGCTGAACAGGTGTTTTGAAGGAGTAGGCCCTCTCGTCCCTCGTTACTTGTCACTCGTCACTCGCCCCTGTCGCCCATACACCCGCCGCGCGTTCTCGCCGAGCACGGCGGCGAGCGCGGTGGCGTCGAGGCCAGCGGCGCGGGTGTGGCGGAGGAAGGGGGGGTGGCGGAGGAGGGGGTAGTCGGTGCCCCAGAGGATGCGCTCGGGGCCGACGATGGGGGCGACGCGGGCGAAGATGGCGAAATCGTAGAGGTAGGTGCTGGCGGCCGAGTCGTACCAGACGTTGCGGGCGATGGTGGCGATCTCGGGCATCAGCTCGTAGAAGGGGAGGCCGCCGCCCCAGTGGGCCATGACGACGCGCAGATCCGGGTTGGCTTGCAGGAAGGGGATCAGGCGGTCGGGCGTGGCGGTCCCCTTGCCGGGGTACTGGTGGCCGAGCGGTTCGCTGGTGTGGATGAGGAGGGGCGCGGCGCGCTCGGTCAGCAGCGCAGCGGGGCGAGCGCGCCGGGCGCGGCGAAATCGAAGCCCTGCGCGTCGGCGTTCAGTTCGCCGACGCCGACCGCGCCCGCGCCGAGCGCGCGGTCGCTTCGGCCAGCGCCGCCGCGCCGCCAGGGCACGATCGCCAGCGGCCAGATGCGGCCGGGAAAACGCCGCGCCGCGTCGAGCAGGTAGTCGTTGTGCATGCGGCAGATGGCGAGTCGCGCCAGGGCCAGCCGCAGACGACCGCCGCGTCGATCCCGGCGGTATCGGGCTGGCGATCAACTCCTCGGCGGTCGCCATGCGCGCCCGGCCGTCGCCTAGGTGAGGGCGAACCAGGGATCGGTCGCCGCCAGCCGCGCCCGGTCGCGCGCGAACCAGGCGGGAAGAGATGGAGTGTGCGCGTCGATGATGGGGGAGATCACGCTTGCGCCTCGCTCGTGGTACGATCCCGTGTGGCGGAGCGACGATCGCCCCGGCACATGGTAACACCGACCGGACCACCCTATTCGGGGAAGGTATGGCGAAGCAGTCGCAACCCCGCCCGGCGGCCAGGCCGTCGCGTCGCGCCCGCGCCGCGCCGCGCGGTCAGGGGATACTGGCGCCCCCTCCCGCGCTGGCTGGCGGTCGATCTGCTGGTCCTGCTCTGCCTCGCGCTCCCCTGGCTGTGATCCTCGGCTACGTCGCGGCGACGCCGCCCGAGGTGGCCTTCGGCGTCGCCGATGCGCCCGATAGCGTCGTACTCCGCAACTACTACGGCGCCGAGCGCAACGCCGGGGGCGTTCCGCTGGGCCAAGCCGGGGGCGTCGATCTCGATCCCGGTGGCCGCCCCGGCGACCTACGCGATCACGCTGACGATGCAGGATAGCCCGGCGGTACACGCGCCGCGCGCGTGACGGTCTACGCCAGCAGGCGCGCGGTCGGCACCGCCACGTTGGGCGCAGCGCCGCAGGAGTATCGCTTCGTCGCGCCGTTCGGCGTGGGTCAGTGGGGCGACGATCCGAAGCGGATGCTGAACATCGAGACGAGTGCCGCCTACCTGCCGCCCGGCGATCCGCGCCCGCTCGGGCCGATCGTCGCGCAGATCGCGGTCGCGCCGGTGGGCGGCGGCACGGTCTGGCCGATCGTGCTGGGCGCGGCACTGGTGCTGCTGGCCGGATTGTACGCGCTGCTGCGATTGCTGGAACTGCGCCCTGCCTACGCCGCCGGGTTCGTCGGACTTGGCATGGCAGGCTGGAATCGCCGCGCTGTCCGACCGCAGCGCCGCGCTCGCGCTCGCCTTTCGCCCGGTCACGCAGCCGCTCGCGTTCCTCGCCCTGCTGGCGGGCATGGTCGGCCTGCCGCTGCTGGGCGGGGCGGGGACGACGCGCTTCGCGGGGGCTGCGCCAGCGACCGGGGGAGCGGGTGGGGGGCCTGCGGCTGACCCGCGAGCGGGGCGCGGTCCTGGCCGCGCTGGGGAGCATCATGGCGCTCGGGCTGGGGCTGCGACTCTACCAGTTGCAGCGCCTCAGCCTGTGGCTCGACGAGACCTCGACGATCTACTTCGCGCGCTTCACCTGGCCGCACATCCTCGGGTTGCAAGGGTGGTACGACGATCACCCGCCGCTCTACTTCGCGCTGATCAAGCTCGTCTCCCTGGTTGTCCCGGAGGTTGAGGCCGGGCGCGTGATGAGCATGATCGCCGGGGTGGCGACGCTGCCGGTGCTCGCCGCGCTCGTCGCGCGGCTGGTCAACTGGCGCGCGGGGCTGGTCGCCGCGCTGGTCCTGGCGGTCTCGCCGCTCCACGTCTGGTATTCGCAGGAAGCGCGGATGTACACGCCGGTCGTGCTGACCGTGACCTGTCCTATCTCGCGCTCGTCGCGTTCGCGCAGCACCCCGACCGCGCCTGGGCGGTCGCCTATGGCGCGAGTGTGGTGCTGTCGCTCTATCTCGACTACAGCGCGATCTACGCCCTCGCGCCGCAAGCAGTTGCGCTCGTGATGATCGCCTGGCGCTGGCGGCGGCGGGCGCTGCCGATCTGGGGGACCGGGTTCGGCGCGGTCTGCTGCTTCCTGCCGTGGGTGCCGAACATCCTGACCTCGATCGATAGCCACGGTCGCAACCGCGAGAGTTTCTCGGCTCCTCGCCCGACAAGGTCGCCTCCGTCGCGCTCTCCCTGGTGGGGCTGAAGAACGAGCGGAACTATCTCTGGGGGCCGATCCGCACCTTCTGGGAGCGGTCGCCCGCGCTCCTGGCGCTCCTGCTGGTCGGCATGGTCGCGGCGGCGCTGATCGGCGCGGCGCTGCTGGCGCGGCGGTCGCGGCTCGGGCTGGCGACCGCGCTCGGGCTGCTGCTCGGCACGTTCGCGATGGCTCGATCCTGGTCAGCCTGATCAGCCCCGGCTTCGCCGAGCGGACGGTGCTCGCCGCCGCGCTCGGCTGGGCGATGCTGCTCGGCGTCGCGGCCTGCGCCACCTGGGGGGCGGGCGATGCGCCGCGACGGCTGCCGCGCTGGTACAACGCCGTGGCGATTGTCGGCATCGCGCTGACGCTGATCGCCTCGGGCGGATCGCTGCGGGCGATCTACCGGGGAGCGACCAAGAATAATCGCGCGCTCGCCGCTGCCGCCGCGCAAGGGCACGCGGGCGAACATACCCGTCATCGTGGATGGTTGGCTGGAGGCAGCGGTCACCGCCTACCACCCTGGACTGGCAGTCAATTCAGATGCAGATCGTCGGCGAAGTCGAGCAATTCTGGTGGGCGTATGGCGACTATGCCTGGGATGATATCGCCGGGCAGCGCGCCGGGTATGCGCAACTCGGCTACGTGCGGTTGATGCACCGGCAGTATGCCCCGATCCTCTACCTCGACTACTACGCGCGTCCCGGTGCGCTCCCGGCGGGCGCGGTGCCGGTCGATCTGGCTACGCAGGGCGGCGGCTGGCAACTGCCAGCCGGGGCCAGCCGGGGTGCGGACGGCGCGGTACGCCTCACCGGGAATGCCACGGCGTCGCTGATCGTCCCGGTCGGCGGCGAGGGGGTCTACCTGCTCGGTGCGGGGCTGGCCGATGCGGGCGCGGGACAGGCGACGCTCCGCTGCCTCGGCCAGGGCAATGCCGTCCTGGCAACCTTCCCGGGCATGGAAACAGCACCGGGCACGCTGCAACTGGCCGCGCTCTGCCCGGCTGAGACGCTGGCCCTGGAGATCGTGCTGCGCGGCGACGAAGCGGACGAGGCGGAGTTCCGCGCGCTCCGTGTCTGGCGGGTGCCGCTGCGGTGAGCGGCGCTGAGTGGGTCAGTGCGTCAGGCGTCAGGCGTCAGTGTGTCAGGAGAGATGGCCCGCACCCCGCCGCCAGCGGGCGGCACCCCTCTCCCACCGTCTGGGAGAGGGGGCCATGTGGCAGAAATCCTTGATGCTCAACTCAGCGGCGATTGGATGGCGTAGCCTGCGGGCGGGGTCGCGCCGAGCAGGTGCGTGACGAAGTAGTCCCAGCGCTTGCGGACGAAGTAGGGGTGGCTGAGCGAGATGTAGCGGTCGGCCGCTTGGCGTCCCCAGCGCATGTCGAAGAAGCCGTGGTTGGTGAAGGGGATGATCAGCAGGTCGAAGTCTTTGTTCGCGGCGATCAGCGCGTCGGCGAGGCGCAGCGTGAGTCCGGGGTGGACATTGTCGTCCAGTTCGCCGTGGACGAGCAGGAGTTTGCCGCGCAGGTTTTTGGCGATGTCGAAATTGCCCTGGTGGTCGTAGTTGTCGCCCTCCGGCATGCCGATGTAGCGCTCGCCCCAGTCGGCGGAGTAGCCGCGCTGGTCGTGGTTGCCGGCCGAGGAGACGGCGACCTTGAAGAAGTCGGGGAAGAGCAGCATCGCCCGCGCCGAGGCGTAGCCGCCACCGGAGTGGCCGTAGATGCCGACGCGCTCCAGGTCGAGCGAGGCGTCGCGCGCAGCCAGTTGCCGGAAGCCGACGATGTGATCTTCCAGGCCGCCCGCTTCGCCGAAGTTCTTGCCGTAGGCGACGTCGATGAAGGCTTTCGAGCGGTAGGGCGTGCCGAAGCCGTCGATGTTGATCACGACGAAGCCGAGTTCGGCCAGCGCCTGGTCCTGCCAGAAATTGCGCCCGCCACCCTCGCCGCCGCCGAAGGCTTTCGGCGCGCGGATCGTCTGCGGGCCGGGATAGATGCCGTCCAGCACCGGGTAGCGCCGGCTCGGATCATAGGTGGTGGGGCGGAAGATGACGCCGTAGATGTCGGTCACGCCGTCGCGCGCCTTGACGCTGAAGCGCTCGGGGAAGCGCCAGCCCAGTTCGGTCAGCGCCGAGACGTCGGCCTCCTCCAGTTGCAGAACAAACGA
Organism: Chloroflexia bacterium; assembly: GCA_046328475.1. Classification (GTDB taxonomy): domain Bacteria; phylum Chloroflexota; class Chloroflexia; order Thermomicrobiales; family CADCWN01; genus CADCWN01. Next base: position 26,010 of record JAXLWN010000092.1, read on the forward strand.
GCCGTCGGCGCGACGCAGCACCGAGACGGGTGGCAAATCCACGCGCGAGTAGGTGTCCACGAAGTAGGCACCGGTCGGCGAGAAAGTGATGCCGTGCTCGGCGTCCTCGGGGGTCAGCAGCACCGGCTCGCCGCCGTCGAGCGGCACGCGGTAGAGGTGGCGATAGTAGGGGTCGCGCCCGGCCTCGCGCCCGCCCGCCGTGAAGTAGATCCAGCCCCCGGCGCTATCGACGCGCGGCGTCTCGCGCACCGTCCAGGCACCGCTGGTCAGTTGCGCCGTGCGCTCGCCGGTGGCGGTGTCGTAGCGATAGAGGTGGCCCCAGCCGTCGCGCTGCGAGAACCAGAGCACCGCCTCGCCGTCGCCGACCTCGCGGATGTTGCTGTTGTCGAACGGGACGTGGTGGGGGTAGACCAGCGACGCGCCCCGCTCCTCCACCACCTTCTTCGCGGTGCCGGTCGCGGGGTCGGCCAGGTAGAGGGTCGCCGCGCGCCCGCCGCGCTCGTGGTCGAGCGCGTAGAGCCGCGCCCCCTTCCCTTCCCACCAGATCGCGCGCCCCTCGAACGGCGAGCGCGTGAAGCGCGTCACGGCGGGCACCTGGAGCGGGATGACCTGCCCCGACGCCGCCTCGATGATGAAGAGGTCGCCGGTGGCGAGCTGCGCGTCGCCGACGAGCGGCATCCGGTAGGGATGATCGACCGGGCGGTCCGAGCCGTCGGTCGGGACCGCTTGCAGGAGGTGCATGTCGCGCACCTCGCGCTCGTCCAGGCGGTAGGTGACGAACCGGGTGGAGTCGGGCGACCAGGAGAGGGCGGGCGTGACTGGCCGCTCGATCACCTTGTCGGTGACGGCCATCAAGGTCGCGCCCGACCGCGCGGCGTAGGAGTAGAAGGGCGCACCATCGGTCGTCAGTTGCTTCTCCTCGCCGCTGGCGATCTCGCGCAGGAAGAGGTTGTGGTCGCGCAGGAAGGCGGCCCACTTGCCATCCGGCGAGCGCACCTCGGTCTCGGACTTCTCCTCCTTCGCGATTTCGGTACATTCATACGTGGTGAGATCGCAGCGCCAGCGCTTCCCCGCCGCGTCGAACTCGATCGCGGCCTCGCCATCGGTGAACTTGAACTTCTCGAAGGGCAGTCGTGTGTGGGTCTGCGGCGTCCCGGTCGCCGCAGAGAGGGCGGCGGCGAGGCGCACATGGTCGAACGCGGGCTTGCGCTCGCCCGAAGCGGGATCGACGAGCACGAAGCTCGCGCCGTCGCGCGCGGTGCGGCGATACCAGAAGCGGTCGGTCTCACCGAGCCAGTTCGGCTTGACCTCGGCGTTGAAGATGCGCTTCGTCGCGTTCACGGGCAGGAATTGCTCGGCGCGGGCGTAGTCGGCCCAGGTGACGGTGGCGGTGCTGGGTGGTGGTGTCATGCGCGTTGTGCCTCCTGTTTGGGATGAGGAGAGTGGAGAGTGGAGAGAAGCGTGATGGCCCTGCGGGCCGACGATAGGGATGAAAATCGGCCGAGTTGCCGCCCGACTCGC
>JAXLWN010000093.1:0-27427 GCA_046328475.1 Chloroflexia bacterium
CCCAATTGTGGCGGCCAACTCGAACTCGCCGGGAAGGGCCTCGTCCAGTGCCCCTTCTGCGGCAGCGAGATTTTCCTGTCGCCGAGCGGGCGATCGTGACGAGGACGAGTAGTCAGTAGTCAGTAGTCAGTTCTTTGTCCCGAGCAATTGCCCTACCGAGTAGTCTATGCGCCTCGTGCGAGACACTGACTACTGACTACTGACTACTGACTACTCATTCTGGTTCGGGGGCAGGGACTCGAACCCCAACTTTCACATCCAAAGTGTGACGCGCTACCATTACGCCACCCCCGAGCGCGTGCGATTCCTGGTACGGTAGCTACCAGTCTGACTATGGCAGTTCGGGCAGAGCAACACCACGTTCTCGGGTCGATGATCGTCCCGCCGCCCGTTCAGATGATGCAATTCTAACACAATCGGACGACCTTGCCACTCGCGAATGCCACAAATGGCGCAGCATTCGGCAAGCACCCCATCGCGCATCAGGCGACGCTTGAATGCCTTGCGCGTGGAGTAGTCGGCGAGTTCCTTCGCGCGCGGCACGATATCGCCGCGCTCGATCGCCTTCCACCAGCTCCCCCCGCTGAACCCGAAGCGCTCGCGGCACTCGACAAACGAATGCCCCTCGTCGTGAAAAGCCCGGATCGCGGCCCAGTCGTAGCGATTCGCCGCCGCAGGATTCTGGCGACTACCCGCGTCGCGGGAGCGACGGGCATGATAGGCAACCGTCGCTTTCGCGCAGTCGAATTCGCGCGCGATGGCGTTGTACGACTTCCCCTCTCGCAAGAGTTGACAGATTGCGTCGCGCATCGGTGATCTCGGCATGGTGGGGCACCTCCGTCAACACGTCTGATGATGAAGCCTCGCACACAAGGGCGAGGGGAGACGCGGTGAACAAGCGCAATGTACAATGCCACAAAGGGTGCAATCGACACCGGATAGGATGTGTATCACGATGGAAACATTGCAGTCAGAACGACGCTTCACGGCAGCCGAATTTGATCGGATGGCGGCGGTCGGTATTCTGCACGAGGATGAGCATGTCGAACTGCTCGATGGGAAGATTGTCGTCATGAGCGCGATGGGCACGCCGCACATCATGTCACTGACGCGAATGAATCACATTGTTGTTCCGGTAGTCGGCCCTGGCGTCCTTGTCGTGCAACAGGTCCCAATTCTCCTCACCGACCTCTGGAAGCCTGAACCTGATCTGATCGTCTTCCGCGATCGGGAGTATGGTGACGCACCGCTCACCGCTGCGGACGTTCTCCTGGTTGCCGAGATCGGTGACACCTCCGTGGACCAGGATCGCGACGTGAAGATCCCGCGCTATGGCGCGGCGGGCATTCCCGAATCGTGGCTTGTCGATCTGGTCGAACGGCGCATCGAACGCTACACCGAGCCACGCCCCGGCGGCTATCGCCACGTGCTGATTGCCCGCAGCGGCGAAGCGATCCCCTCCACAATGATCCCCGGCCTCACCTTCGCCGTGGATGAGATTATCCGCTAGCCAGACGCCCCGAAAGCTTATTTCTCCGCCACCGGCGGCGCGCGGCGCGTCTCCATGAACGCGGTGAGGTGCTGGAGTTCTTCCGGCGAGAGGGTGCCGGCGTAGGCGGGCATGCCGCCGCCGCCGTTGAGGATGCGGATGATGATCTGCTCGCGCGTCAGGCGATCGGCGGCGAAGGTGAGGTCGGGGCCGCGCTTGCCGCCGTCCCCGGCGACCGCGTGGCACGACTGGCAGCCCTTCTGATTGAACAACTGCGCGCCAGCAGTCACATCCTGATTCGCCGGGCCGAGCACCGCCGCATCGAGCGGTGCCGGATTGAACTCGGGCGACCAGGGGGCGCGCTCGCCCGCGACGTAGAGCGTGCCGATCATGATCACGGCCACCAGGGTGAAGGCGAGCGCCCAGGGGCGGCGCTTCGGGCTGCGCTCACCCTTGCTGGAGATGAAGGGGAGCGCGATCAGCAGGGTGCCGATCAGCAGCGGCATCCCCAGGATCACCAGATCCTCGATCCCCGGCGGCACCAGCGCCAGCGCCGCGAAGATCCAGAGGAAATACCAGTCGGGGCGCGGGTAGGCCTCCAGCACGGTCGGGTCGGGCGGGATATCGACCTTCGGCGGCCCGACGATCACCGCCAACCCGATGATGATCACCAGGACGACCAGCCCGAGCACCACGTCGCGCCAGAGCGCGTCGGGCCAGAAGGGCACCCCCTCGCGATGTAGCAGATTCTGATACCAGCTGCGATAGGTCTTCGGATCGACCGGGCGACCGGCCTCGGGCGGCTCGGAGACGCCGTTGTGGATCACCAACCAGAGGTGCAGCGCCAGCAGCCCGAAGATCAGCGCCGGGAGGAAGAAGACGTGGAAGGCGTAGAAGCGCGTCAATGTCGCGCCGCCCACCGTGTTCCCGGCCAGCACCAACTGGGCGACCTGCTCGCCCACGACCGGCGTGCGCGCCGCCTGGCTGGCAAGCACGAAGACCGACCAGTAGGCGGTCTGATCCCAGCGCAGCAACTGGCCGGTGAACGCCAGCCCCAGCGTGATGCCGAGCAGCGCCACGCCGCTCAGCCAGTTCACCTCGCGCGGGAACTTGTACGCCCCGACCAGGTAGGTCTGGATCATGTGCAGGCCGATGGTGATGATCATCAGGGTCGCGCCGTAGTTGTGCATCCCGCGCAGCAACCCGCCGAGCGTCGCATCCTCGGTGATGAAGCGCAGGCTCTCGTAGGCATCGCCGGTCGAGGGGATGTAGGCCGACGCCAGCGCGATTCCCGTCACCACCTGGAGGACGAAACTGAAGAGCACGGCGCTGCCGAGCGCGTAGGACCAGCCGACCCAGCCCTTCGCATCCGGCACCGGGTGCGCGATCACCGGGCCAAACAGCTTCGATGTCCCCGTGCGGTCATCGAAGACTTCCCAGAGGCGGCGCAGACGATTCATCGCATCGCTCCGCGAAAGTAACGAGTAACGAGTAACGAGTGATGAGTGATGAGTGTCTTTCCTCGTTACTCGTTACTCGTTACTCGTTACTCATCACTTCGTCAGTCGTGCCCGGCGAGCGGGCTGGAACCGGCCAGAATCTCCACCTGGTTGCCGTTGATGCGCACCTGATACTGCGGCAGCGGCTTCGGGGGCGGGCCGCCCGCGACGGTGCCGTTCTTGTAGAAGACGCCGCCGTGGCAGGGGCACATGAAGAGGCTCGCGTCGGGCAGCCAGCGCACCGGGCAGCCGAGGTGGGTGCAATTCACCGCGAACGCGAAGAACTGCGTGTCGGAATCGCGCCGGAGCCAGGCCGCCGTCTTCGTCACCACACCGGCCCAGGGCAGGGGCGAGGGGTCGTCCACCTCCACCTTGACCGTTTCGCCGACCTTGTACTGATCCACCGGGCCAACCCCTCGCCACACCTCCGTCGGGCGGCGCAGCAGCGGCGCGAGCAGGAAGCTGATGACGGGAACGCTGATAATCAAGCCGACCACACCACCCAGGCTGAGGCTCAGGCGGTTGAGAAACTGTCGCCTGCGCAGCGTCTCCGGGCTGTCGTGGCGGGGTTCGTGGGCGTCGATCGCGCCGGTCTCAGTCGCCATGCCTTCCCCCACGCGTCGAAAATAGTCGTCAGTCGTCAGTCGTCGGTCGTCGGATGCCAGGCGTCAGTGATCGGCGTGGGTGTCGTCGGACTGCTCGTGCCGCCACTCGGCCATCCAGCCGACCACGGCGATCACCATCAAGGCCACGCCGATGACCGAGATGATCCAGGTCGTGATCAGCCCCCAGAAGGCGAAGGTCACGCCCAGCGCCAGCACGGCGGGCCAGTAGGTCGGGCGCGGGATGTGATCGGGCCGCGCGCGGCCCCAACCCGTGCGCAACTCGCCCGCCTCGTGCGGTTCCTGCTCGTCCATCACCGACCTCCTGTCCCGACCGGTCGCACCAACGCGGGGAGCGCCGCGTCGGGCACCGCCTCGTCCTCGTCGTCCGGTGCCCCGAGCCAGCGCGCGATCACCACGACAATCGCCGCCATGTAAGGCAGTCCGCCGATGATCCACATCAGCGCGCCGCCCAGTTGCTGGTCGCCCAGCGCGGTCAGCCCCCACGCGCCGCGCAGCGTCGGGCGCATGCCGTGGGGATCGGGCAACTGGTCGTAGATCGGGTAGAGCACCCCGTTCGAGAGCGCCAGGATGATGCCGAGCACGCTGCTCGCGATCATCGCGGCGAAGAGGTAGAGCGTCGCCGACCAGGGCGCGAGCGAAGGCGTGAACTCGCCCCCATCGGGGCTGACCACCGGCCACCAGAAGAGTCCGGCCGTCACCAGGAAGGTGAAGTGCTCGACCTGGTGCAGCGGGAGCGACCGCAGCGCCGCCTGATACGCCCCGGGCAAGTGCCAGCCGAGGAGCGCCAGCGCCGCCAGCGGCCAGGCGAGCGCCGGGTGGGTCAGCACGCGCATCATGGGACCGATCGCCGGTTGCCGCAGCACCGCGCCGACCCACAGCGACGGCAACCCCAGCAGCAGCAGCGGCGGGGCCAGCAGCAGCAGCATGTGCTGGAGCATGTGCGCGCTGAAGAGGTAGCCATCGGCCAACCCTTCGAGCGGCGAGGCCAGCGCCGCCAGCAGGCAGACCAGCGCGAGGCAGAACCAGAGCAATCGCCGCGTGTGCGGTCGCGCCCCGAGCAGGTAGGCGACCAGCAACACCCCCACCCCGAGCACCACGGCCGGGCGGGGCTGCCAGACGGCGAGCAGGAACTGCCCGAAGGTCATGCGATCAGCTCCCAGAGATAGACCACGCTGAAGACCACGATCCAGACGACATCCACGAAGTGCCAGTAGAGCGAAATCGCCTCCAGCGCCGACGAATGCCGCCCCCGCAGCCACCCCGCCAGCGACGACCAGAGCAGGATCGACAGCAGCACCAGCCCGCCGAAGACGTGGAAGCCGTGGAAGCCGGTCAGCGTGAAGAAGGTCGTGCCGAAGAGGCCCGAGCGGATCGTGATCCCCTCATCGATCAACTCCCGCCACTCGAACGCCTGGCCGACCAGGAAGGCCGCGCCGAGCGCGATCGTCGCGGCGAGCCAGAGGGCCACCCCGGCGCGATTCCCGGCGCGCTGGTTGCGCTCGGCCAGCCAGATCGTGAAGCTGCTGGAGAGGAGCAGCACCGTGAAGATCCCGGTGAGGCCGATGTTCAGCACTTCGGCGGTCGGGCCGGTCGCGGCCTGCCGCCCGCGATAGTTCGCATAGGCGAAGATGAACGAGCCGAAGAAGACCACCTCGCCGATCAGGAAGATGATCATCCCAACCTTGTTCGGGTCGAGCCGCTCGGGGTCGATGCGCCCCGCGCGGGCGGGCACCGTCGTTACGTTCGTCGCCATCGCTCAATGCCCCTTCTGCAGGTAATCGGCGTGCTCCGGGTGGTTCAGGTCCCAGACCGGGCGGCGGCTGCGGATCGGCGGCACCTGGTCGAAGTTGTGGACCGGCGGCGGCGAGGTCGTCGCCCACTCCAGCGTCTGCGCATCCCAGGGGTTATCCCCCGCGGGCGCACCGCGCAGGAGCGCGTGGAGGACGTTGACGACGAAGACGAGGATGGAGAGGGCGAGGACGAAGGAGCCGATCGTCGAGATCAGGTTCATCGCGGCGTAGCCGGGCAGGTCGGGGTAGGTGTAGACGCGCCGGGGCATCCCCTGCCACCCGAGCACATGCTGAATGAAGAAGGTGGTGTTGAAGCCGACCGTCATCAGCCAGAACGTCAGCTTGCCAAGCCGTTCGTCGAACATTCGCCCCGTTACCTTCGGGAACCAGTAGTAGAACCCGGAGAAGAAGGCGAAGACCAACCCGCCGTAGAGCACATAGTGGAAGTGGGCGACGACGTAGTAGCTGTCGGTGATCTGGCGGTTGAAGGGGATGACCGCGAATTGGACCCCGGTGACCCCGCCCATCACGAACTGGATCAGGAAGGCGATGGCGAAGAGCATCGGCGTGGTGTAGCGCACCTGCCCGCCCCACATCGTCGCCAGCCAGTTAAAAATCTTCACGCCGGTCGGCACCGCGATCAGCAGCGTGGCGAAGACGAAGAAGATGTCGAGCCAGAAGCCCATCCCCGCCGCCCACATGTGGTGCCCCCAGGTCAGGGCGCTGAGGAAGACGATCGCCAGCGACGACCCGACGACGAACGAGTAGCCGAAGAGGGGCTTGCGCGAGAAGGTCGGGATCACCTCCGAGATCGCCCCGAAGAAGGGGAGGATCAGGATGTAGACCTCCGGGTGGCCGAAGGACCAGAAATAATGCTGGAAGAGCACCGGCGAGCCCCCGGCCAGCGGGCGATAGAAATTCGCGCCCAGTTGCCGATCGAAGAAGAGCGAGGCCAGCGTGACGTTGAGGAACGGGATCGCGAAGAGCATGATCAGCGACGAGGCGATGCTCGTCCAGACGAACGCGGGCACCCGGCGCAGCGTCATCCCCGGTGCGCGCAGGGTCAGCGCCGTCACGATGAAGTTGATCGCCCCCCCGATCGAGCCGAGGCCGGTGATGAAGAGCGCGATGCACCAGTAGTCGTCCCCCGGCCCGGTGGAGAACTCGCGCAGCGTCAGGGGCGGGTAGGCGAACCAGCCGCCATCGGGCGCGCCCCCCGCGATGAAGCTGAAGTGGAGCAGCAGCCCGCCGAAGAGGAAGACCCAGAAGCTGAAGGCGTTCAGGCGGGGGAAGGCGACATCTCGCGCGCCGATTTGCAGCGGGATCAGGTAGTTCATGAACCCGGCGATCAGCGGCATCCCCACCAGGAAGACCATCGTCGTGCCATGCATCGTGAAGAGCTGGTTGTACAACTTCGGGGAGAGGAAGTCGTTGTCCGGCTTGATCAGCTGCACGCGCAGCAGCAGCGCCTCGATCCCACCGATCACGAAGAACAGGATCGCCGACACGATGTACATGATCGCGATTTGCTTGTGATCGACCGAGGAGAGCCAGAGCAATCGGCCATTGGTCGCGCGCAGCGACGGCAGCGGCACGGTGGACTCGGGAACGAAGGGGATCTCTGGCGGGCGCATCGTCGTGCTCATCGGCTCCCTCGTCTCACTTCATGCCGGACAGGTAGGCCACGAGCGCCGCGACCTCGTCGTCGGAGAGGCGGAAGTTCGGCATCAGCACCCCCGGCTTCACCGCCTGGGGATCGTGCAGATATTGGGCGAGATGTTCCGGGGTATTGGTCAGCACCCCGGCCGAGATCGTCTGGCGCGTGGCGAAGTTGGTGAGGGGCGGGGCACCGATGCGCGCGGACGACGGGTCGGTGGAGCCCCGGTGCTCCGTCCCCGCGATCAGGTGGCAACTGCCGCAGGCGTACTGGGTGAAGAGTTGCGCGCCGCGCGTCGCCTGCTCCCCCAACGGCGCGGGCGCGGCGCGCAGCTGCGCCGCCCACGCATCGAACTCGGCCTGCGGCTGGGCGACCACCCGGATCCGCATCCAGGCGTGCTGCGTGCCGCAGAATTCGGCGCAGACGCCGAGGTAGGTGCGCGCCTCCCCCGGTTCGAGGTAGAGATAATTCAGCTTGCCCGGATAGAGGTCCATCTTCTGGCTGAGTTCGGGCACCCAGAAATCGTGCTGCACATCGTCCGAGGTGAGCGCGACGAGCATCCGCTGCCCGGTCGGGATGTGCAACTCGTTCGCGGTGGCCACGTTGCCGAGTTTCGGGTAGCGGAACTCCCACCACCACTGGTGGCCGATCGCCACGACATCGGGCTGCTGCCCCTCGGGGATGCCGGTGCCGGGCGTCGGGCCGCGCCGCATCTCGTAGAACATGAAGCCGAAGATGAAGACCACGATGAACGCGGGGACGATCGTCCAGGTCATCTCCAGGCGCGTGTTGCCCTGGTCCTGCACGGGGATCCCCGCCTGCCGCCGGGCGCGCAGCAACGCCGTCACCACCAGGACGGCGATCAGGATCGACACCAGGAACGCGCCGACCATCAGGAAGGTGAAGAGCGCATCGAAGGGGATCGTCGGGGACGAGTCCAGGGGAGGGAACACGAGCGAAGCCAGGACGTGGCGCGCGGTCATCGCATCCTCTCCTCGACGAAGACGGGTTGCGCTGCCGGCGACGGACCGCTGCGGCCCATCGCACCATGCTCGAACGTTCGCATCTGTGCAAGATACATGCCGCTGTTCACATCGTACCATCACGCCTCGGCACGGCCAATCGTCCCTGCTTCTGAACGACGCTGGCGGAAGAGCGTGCCCAGTCCGCAGGGTGAATCAGCGCGTGGGCGTCGCGGAGGGAGCGGCCAGCAACTCGGCAATCTCGCGCAACACCTCGTCGACGGTCAGCGTGCGCGGCGGATTGTCGAATATCCGGCCACCGGCGTCATGCTCGGGGCCGATTGTCAGAGTGCCATCGGGATTGATGGCATAGCTGGCGAGCGCGCGGTGAAAGCCATAACGGTCGTCGCCGGGCACCGGCGGCTGGGTTATCGCGTACGAGTTGACGAGGTAGAGGTAACGCTGACCGAAGCGAAACTCGGCTCGGGAGCCGGAGTAGGACTCGCAATCCTGCCCAACCCGCCCGCCGAACTCGGCGAAGTAGAGATCGGGGAGCGCGTAGGTTCCCTTGGCCAGCTGCTCGATCTGCACGCGAATCGGCGTGTAGATCGTGGCAACCTGGCCGCTGTGCGGATTCACGGGGCGCTGCCCGTCCGGTGTTGTCCACCGTGCCGGGAGGATGTCGCGCACGGTGCCAATCAGGATGAGCTGCGCGAACCGGCGCACTTTCTCCGCGAACGGTGAGGCGTCCTGGTCAAAGGCCGTGCTACGGTTATAGGGGGCGCTCGGCTCGGCGCTGGATGACGATCCGAAGCCAGGGCACGGCCCCCGGCCGAGCAGCGATGGCTGCGCCGTCCAGAGCGTCGGCGTCGGCACCACCGGCGTCGCCGCGACCGGGCTGCCCACCGGCGTCCCCGATGCCGGCGTTGCGGTCACTGGCGTGGCAGGCGTACCGGGGGATGCCGCCTGCGGGCGGAGCGCGGGCGACGAGGTCGGCGCATCGGGCCGTCCGCAGGCGGGCAAGAGCAGGGCCAGCACGAGGCCGGGAGCGACGCGCGTCAGCATCTGGCGACGGGTGGAAACGGGCGCCCTCGCGGGCAACTGCTTCATGCTCTGCATCCTTACTTCCGTATCAGTAAGGTTCAGACGCTGCGTCCTGCCAGCGGGTTCCACACAGGAGTCCGTGCGGCGTGCGCAGTCCGCGCGCAGGCGCACGCCGCACAGCCTGAACAATGCCCCGCGCACGCGGAAAGTTCCACGCAGGCAAACTGGCCGGTGCGCCCCGGCACAGCGGGGTGTTGGTCCATATTGAATAAGCTGGAACGTTGCCAGCAACACGCGGCGCATGGCATAGTAACCCGGCGATCTGCCCCGCACCTGAAAAGACGAGCAACGAGGACACCGATGATGAGCGACCACCCAACCCTGCCCGCCGCACAGGCGCACCGATGAACGACGACGCGCTGGCAGCGCAGCACGAGGAGCACTGGGAAGGCACCGTCAGCCACCAGACGCTCGAATACGAGGCCCAACCCTACTATCTGCCGCACGGCGACGAGGTTGCCGCGTTCGAGGCGGCCTACGCCAACCGCCTGCCGGTGATGCTGAAAGGGCCGACCGGCGTCGGCAAGACCCGCTTCGTGCGCTACATGGCGCACCGGCTCGGTCGCCCGCTCGTCACGGTCGCCTGCCACGACGACCTCACCGCCTCCGATCTCGTCGGGCGCTTCCTCATCCGGGGGGACGAGACGGTCTGGGTGGACGGCCCGCTGACCCAGGCGGTGCGCTCGGGCGCGATCTGCTACCTGGACGAGATCGTGGAGGCGCGCAAGGACACCACCGTCGTCATCCACCCACTGACCGATGACCGCCGCCGCATCCGCATCGACAAGACCGGCGAGGTCTTGCAGGCCCCGCCCGAGTTCATGCTCGCGATCTCCTACAACCCCGGCTACCAGAGCCTGCTGAAGAATCTGAAGCAGAGCACCCGGCAGCGCTTCGTCGCGCTCGAATTCACCTTCCCGCCGCGCGACGCCGAGATCGCGATCGTGACGCACGAAACCGGCCTGGATCGCGCCACCGCCGAGCGGATCGTGCGCATCGGCGAGCTGATCCGCAATCTGAAAGAAGCGGGCCTGGAAGAGCCCGCCTCGACCCGCCTGCTGATCTACGCCGGACTGCTGGTGAAAGGCGGCCTCGACCTGCGCCGCGCCTGCGAACTCGCCATCGCCGCCCCCCTCAGCGACGACCCCGCCGTGCTGGAGGCGCTGATCGGCCTGATCCAGACCGTCGTCTGATTGCGGATTTCAGATTGCGGATTGCGGATTGTGAGGTATACATGAGGTGTTGTGTGCAGGCTCGGGCGGTGACAACGTCACCAGCCATCGTCAATCCGCAATCCGCAATCCGCAATCCGCAATTCCCATGAGCGGCTGGTTCCGCACCCGCCTGCCAGTCCGCCGAGCGCCGGAAGCGGCCCCGACCTGCACCAATCCGCCGCTCACCTTCCGCTCGGTCGAGCGCACCCTGGCCCTCTTCGTCGCCGGGCTGACCGACGGCGCTGGTGCCGAGCCGAAACCTGGAAGCGGCGGAGCGCCTTGAGGCGTACACCGACGGCCGCACCCTCTACCTGCCGCCGCAGGTGGCGCGCAGCGACCACGCGCGGCGAGAACCTGACCGTCTACCGCGCGACCATCGGCCACGCGGCGGCGCGGTCTTCTACGGCACCCTCGCCGCCGACGGCGGCCTGGAGCCGCTGCGCGCCGCACCCGACGTGGCGCTGGCGAACGCGATCTTCGACGTGGTCGAGCGCACGCCTCGCCGCGCGGCTGGCGGGCGATTTCCCCGGCATCGGGCGCGACCTCCTACCGGGCTGGGCGCTGCCGCGCTGCAGGACGCCCGCCGCTCGCCGCTTCCGGGGCGCGGCCAAGCGCTCAAGCGATCGTCCGCCGCACACGCTCGCTGGCGCGGCCGACCCCACCGAGGACTGCGCTCGCGCCAGGGCGAGCAAGTGCGCCGCCTGCTGGCGCGACGCCGGCGCGCGGCGAGTGGAGCACGCTCGAACGTCGCGACAGCGTCGATCTGACGCGCGCCCTCTACGAGCGGATCGCCGCGCTCGGCGAGGTGCCGCGCGCTCCCCGGTCGCAGCCGCATCCGCGCCTCGACCGCATCCGGCGCGACCCGCCGCTGCCAACGCCGACCCGGCCGCTGCAAACGCCCGGTGGAGCGCCCGAAGGTTACGCCGATGGAAGCGCCTCGGCCCGGCCCGACGCTGGTGGTGGAGGGCAAGGGCCAGCCGCCCCCGCTGGCGAACGACGAGCAGCGGGTGGACAACGCGGGCAGGCGGCAGGTGGCCGTCCTACGCCGACAGCGCGCCGCAATTCACTTCTCGCCTCGTGCCGCTGACCGAGGAAAGCGCGGGGCCTTCATCTACCCCGAATGGGACGTGACGATCAACGCCTACCGCCCGGAATGGGTCGCACTGCGCCCGCGCCGCCTGCGCCAGTCGAGCACGGAGTGGGTGGATCGCGTGCTGCGCCGCCGCCACGCCCAGGTGCAGGCGCTGGAAAGCGGCAATTCGAGACGCTGCGCCCCGAGCGCCAGCGGCTGCGGCGGCAAGGAGGACGGCGAGGATTTCGACTATCGACGCGATCGTCGAGGCGCACGTCGATCGTCGCCTCGGCCTCCCCCCGGCGAGCGTCCTTACGCCCGCACGCGCGAGGACAAGCGCGACATCGCGGTCGCCTTCTGATCGACCTCCAGCGGCTCCACCGGCGGCACCGTGGCCGGTCCCGGCGGGGGCGAGCGCGTGATCGATGTCGCCAGGGGTGCTCGTCCTGCTCTGCGAGGCGCTCTCCACGCTCGACGACCGCCACGCCATCTACGGCTTCTCCGGCTCGACCCGCAAGGGCTGCGAGTTCTACACCGTCAAGGATTTCACCGACGCCTGGGACGACGAAGCGAAGCGCCGCCTCGCCGGGCTGATCCCCTCTACGCGCCTCGGCCCGCCGATCCGCCACGCCGACCCTGCTGCAAGCCATCCCGCGCGCGTGCGCCTGCTGATGATCTTCAGCGACGGTCGCCCCAACGACTTCGACGCCTACGGCGGCGAGTATGGCATCGCCAACACCGACACCCGCAAGGCGCTGCTGAAGCGCGCGGGCGCGGCCTGCGCACCTTCTGCCTCACCATCGACGCCGAGGCGCGCGAGTACATGCCGCGCCTCTTCGGCTCCGATTATGTCACCCTCTCGAACGTGCCACGCTTTGCCTGGCGCTGCCCGATTTGTACCGACGACTGACGGTGGGATGAGGTCCGCGCGTGACGGAACGAAGCTGCGGGAGAGCAAGACGCTGCCCTGTTCGGTCCTGGACGCGCGACTATGCGCGCCTCGGACTCCAACTCGACCGCCTCGTCCCCGGCACCGTGCTCGCCTGGCTCGGCCCACCCTCCTGGCGAGCAGCGTCCTCGCATCTCCCCATCCAACGTCCATCAACCTGCAAGAAGCGTCAGGCGCGCTGCTCGATCCGGCTACCGGGAATGGGCTATGGGCCTGTTCGCGTCGCCACCTCACGCGCCGAATTGATCGCACTCGGCGGCACGGTCGCGCGCCTCGCGGGCGGGGCGGCGCTCGCACTTACCGAGCAGGTCGAACACTGCGATATCCACCCCGAGCGCACGCCCCAGGCGCTGCTGGCGGCGGCACATGCGAACTCGATGCGCTGCTGCCGAGCGGACGCTGGCGAACGGTTCGACCAGTGGCAGCGGGCCGAGGCGATCCGGTTGTTCATCTCCCGCGCGCGATCCTCGAACGCGTCGCCGCCGAGGTGCCGGGCGCGGACCCGGCAGCACCTGCCTGCCGGACGGGGAGGGCATCAAATTCCTGCTCGGCCCCGATCTGCCCTATAGCGCCTATACCCGCTACCTGGGGCGGGCGCGCTCGCGCATCGAGATCAATACGCGCGTCCCGATCCACGCCGCGCAGCTGATCGATTATCTCGCGCACGAAGCCTACCCGGGCCACCACACCGAACATTCCATGCGCGAGGGGTATACCAATATCGGCACCATGCACAGGGCGAGTACGCGATCAACTCAGCCCGACGCCCGCCGCGCTGATCTGGGAAGCCATCGCCACCACCGCCCCCAACCTGATCTTCGGCCCGGACGAAGGTGTCGCCTGGCTCGCGGCCGACGTCCTACCGCCATTCAACTTACCAATCGAACCCACGCGCGATGCGCGCATCTGGGCAGCGAAACGGGTACTCGACGCCGCCCAGGGCGACGCCGCCTTGCTCCTGCACGAAGACAACCTCCCGCCGGATGAGGTCGCCGCCTATCTGGCGCATTGGTTGCTCTCCCATCGCGAGCGGCGGCGCATTTTGTCGGACTCCTGCACGACCTCCCCTGTAGCGCTCTATGTCTTCACCTACAGTCACGGCCCGCGCCTGCTGGCCCCACTACTCGCCAAAGCCTCCCCATTCACCACCCTCCACCGTTTCATGACCGAGCCAATCTACCCTGCGCTACTCGCGGACCTTGCCCCGCCCACCGACGCCAAGCGACATCCGCTACGACCCCGGCACGATGACCGTGAAGTAGCCGACCCTGCGAACACCCATCGCCACCCCTCACCCTCGTCGCTCGGCGAGGGTGAGGGGCACCGCCGACGCACAAACCCGCCCCCTGAGCCTCCTCCACTGGCACACCACCCCCCACATACGCTATCGTCACCGCGCGGGCATGTGGGCCCGCGCCAGATGTGTGATGAGGGTGGGAAGAACAGATGGTGCGACTGAGCGGTGGGCAAGCACTGGTGGAATCGCTCAAACGGGAAGGGGTCGACACCATTTTCGGCCTGCCGGGGGTTCAACTCGACTGGGCCTTCGCGGCGCTCTACGACGCGCAAGACAGCATCAAGGTCTACCACACGCGCCACGAGCAGGCGACCTCCTACATGGCCGACGGCTACGCCCGCGTGACCGGCAAGGTCGGCACCTGCCTCGTCGTGCCCGGACCGGGGCTGCTGAACGCGATGGCGGGCCTCTCGACGGCCTACGCCTGCTCCTCGCCGGTCCTCTGCATCAGCGGCCAGATCGTCTCCGACATGATCGGCAAAGGCTGGGGCATGCTCCACGAGATCCCGCAGCAGGAGACGCTCTGGGGCACCGTGGCGAAGTGGTCGGGGCGCGCGATGGCCCCCGCCGAGGTTCCCGGCCTCGTCCACGACGCCTTCCTCCAATTGCGCAGCGGTCGGCCGCGCCCGGTCGGCCTCGAAATCCCGCCCGACGTGCTGGCGAACAAGGCCGAGATGGTGCTGCCCGACCCGACGCGCGCCGCGCGCACGGCTGGCGACCCCGACCTGCTGCGCCAGGCCGCCGAGTTGCTGCAAGGCGCGTCGAAGCCGGTGATCTTCGCCAGCTCCGGCGTCTTGCAGGCCGGGGCCTGGAACGAACTGCGGCAACTGGCAGAGACTCTCGAAGCGCCGGTCGTCTTCTCGGCGAATGGGCGCGGCGCGATCTCCGAGCGCAGCCACCTCGCGCACACCATGATGTCGAGCAGCCACCTCCTGTCGGATGCCGACGTCGTCCTGGCGGTCGGTACCCGCTTCACCGACCTGGGCTACGGCGCGATCAAGCCGGGGACCAGGACGATCCGCCTCGACATCGACCCCGAGGAGATCGCCCGCTTCGGCGAGCAGACGGTCGCGATCGTCGGGGATGCAAAGCTCGGCCTGGCGGCAGTGCTGGCCGGGGTGGACGGTGGTCCCAAGCGCGCCTCGCGCGAGGCGGAGCTGACGGCGCTGAAGGCGCAGCATGACGATTTCCTCTTCGAGCACGCCCAGCCGCAGCACGCCTACACCAAGGTGATGCGCGAGACCCTGCCCGACGACGGCATCGTCGTCACCGAGATGACCCAACTCGGCTACTACGCCTACGTCGGCCTCCCGATCTACGAGCCGCGCACCTTCATCACCCCGAGCTACCAGGGCACGCTCGGCTACGGCTACACCACCGCGCTCGGCGCGCAGGTGGGTCGCCCCGACCGCAAGGTGCTCGCCATCTGCGGCGACGGCGGCTTCATGTACACCATCCAGGAACTCGCCACCGCCAAGCTGCACAACATCCCGGTCGTGGCGGTCGTCTTCACCGACAACGCCTTCGGCAACGTCAAGCGCATCCAGAAGAACGTGCTCGGCGGCAAGGTGATCGGCTCCGAACTGCTCAACCCCGACTTCGTCGCGCTCGCCGCCTCCTTCGGCGTCTCCGCCACGCGCGCCCGCACCCCGGACGAACTCGGCGGCGCGCTGCGCGAGATGCTGGCCACCGACGGTCCCTCGCTGATCGAGGTCCCGGTCGGCGAACTGCCCGATTTCTGGAAGGTCCTCTACCCCGAATCGTCCGAAACGACGATGCCGAAGGAGGACTGATCGCACACGCCGCTCGTAGGGGCGCGTCGTGACGCGCCCGCGTGGTGTGGCGATTGTCATCACGATTGCCACACCACGCCGGGCGGCTCACGAGCCGCCCCTACAAGATAACCGCCCGCGAACATCCAGGCCGACACGGAGGCGAGCGATGCAGCAACAGTCACGCCATCCCCTGGCCGACGATCTCGCCCTGGCGCAGCGGGCGGCGCTCCGGGGCGCGGCGGTTGCGCTGGGCTACTGGGGTCGTGTGCGCTCGCTCGCCCAGGAGTTGAAGGCCGACGGCAGCATCGGCACGGAAGCCGACCGCGCGGTGGAGACCGAGGTGCGGCGCGTCCTCCTCGCCGCGCGCCCGGGCGACGCCTGCCTCGGCGAGGAGACCGGCGAGACCGGGAGCGGCCCGCGCCGCTGGGTCCTCGACGGCATCGACGGCACCGCCGTCTTCGTGGTGGGCGACGACCGCTGGCAGATCCTGATCGCGCTCGAAGCGGCGGGTGAGGTCGCGGTCGGCGTGGCGATCCTCCCGGCGCAGGGCCAGATCTGGTGGGCCGCGCGCGGCCACGGTGCCTTCGTCGGCGAGTTCAGCGGGTCATCCATCGCCAACGCGCGTCGCCTCGCGGTGCGCCCGGTGACGGACCTTACTGCGAGCAGACTGGGGATCGTCCCGCTGGTTGAAGCGTTGCCCGAACCCTATCTGCGCGTGATCGCACTACTTCGCGCGAGCGCGAACGAGCATCCCTGGTGGGCGCACGCCGCGCTGCTCGTCGCCGCCGGGGAACTCGACCTCGCCGTGCAGGTCGGCGGCTCGCGCTGGGATTACGCCGCGCTCGCGCTGATTGTGACCGAGGCGGGCGGCGCGTTCGCGCGCGTCGCCGATCAGCCGCCCCCGGTCATGAACACGATGCTCTACTCCACCGGCGAACCGCTCCACACCGCCGCCCTCGCCCTCATCCACTAGGGGCGGCTGCCTCGAATCTCCGCCGCAATCAGCGCCGGGGCCTGCACAACGGTGCCATTGGCTGCTACACTGCCCCCGAAATATGGTCGGCCTAACAACCAGTGAGTAAGCGCATCCACCCCCCACAAGCCGTGTCGCGAAGCGAAACGAGCACCGCCATTCCCGCCGCCATCATGCCGTCACATCGCCCGGTCGCGCCATTGTCGCGCGACGCTCGTGCCATTGCAGCGTTCAAGTGGTGAAGCCTTTGCCGGTGCAGGGAGGAGTCAACCAATTCGGCACGTCAGGGGTAGCCGCCACGCCGGGCAGCGTGGTGCGAGAAGGGGAGTTGCATGCGAGTTCGCCGTTCTCTCGTTTGTTCGATCGTCGGCCTGCTGCTCGGTTCCTGGGTCCTCGGCCTCTTCGCCGCCACGCCGGCGGCGCGAGCGGCGCGGGAATCGGCCCCGCTCCTGGTCGTGCGCAGCGACCCCAACGACCTTGCCTACCTCTACCGCAGCGATGAAGCGGTCGAGACCTCCGTTGCCCCGCCCGCCCCGTCGTCCCACCTCCGCGCGCAGACGGCGACGATCTCGGTCGAGTACGTCAGCTTCCCGCCCGAGGCGCGAGCCGCATTCCAGGCCGCCGTGGAGATCTGGCAGGGGCTGATCGCTTCGCCGGTGCCGATCGCGGTGGTCGCCTACTGGCAGCCGCTGGAGAGCGGCTATCTGGGCGGTGCCAACGCGGTCAACGACATCGCCAACTTCGAGGGAGCGCCCCAGCCCAACACCCTCTACCCCAGTGCGCTGGCGAACAAGCTGGCGGGGAGCGATCTCAGGCCCGACGAACCGGACATCCGGGCCACCTTCAACAGCCTGGTGACCAACTGGTATTTCGGCACCGGGCAGACCCCCAGGAACGAATTGAACTTCGTCAGCACGGTCGTCCACGAACTGGGGCACGGCCTCGGCTTCATCGGGACGGCACAGGTCAAGAATGGCGCGGGGCAGTGGGGCTCCCAGGGCCTGCCGCGCGCCTACGACCGCAACGTGGTCAACGGCGGCGGCGCGAGCATCGTCGACACCGGCCAGTTCCCGAACCCCTCAGCCGATCTGGCGCAGCAGCTCCAGGGCGACAACCTCTTCTGGAACGGCGCGAGCGGCGTCGCGGCAAACGGCGGCAATCGCCCGAAACTCTTCGCCCCGTCCGTCTGGCAGCAGGGATCGAGCTACGCGCATCTCGACGAGCGCACCTACCCCGCCGGGTCGGAGAACTCGCTGATGACCCCCACCCTGGCAACCGGCGAGACGGTCTACGATCCGGGGCCGATCGCCCTTGGCATCCTCGCCGACATCGGCTGGGCTGTCACCGTCGGCACGCCGTCGCAGACCTGTTTCCAGGAGACGGGCAAGTGCATCAAGGGGCGCTTCGCGCAGTACTGGGCGGCGAATGGTGGCCTCGCGCAGCAGGGCTTCCCCATCACCGACGAGTTCGATGAGGTGAACCCGACCGACGGCAAGACCTACAAGACGCAGTACTTCGAGCGTGCCCGCTTCGAGTATCACCCTGAGAACAATCCGCCCTACGACGTGCTGCTCGGCTTGCTCGGCCGCGAGCAATTGCAGGCGAAGTACGGCGGCAACATCCCCGCCCCGGCCTCGCCGAACCCGCTCGGTGCCCCCTGCTCCACCTTCGGGCAGACCGGCAAGCAGGTCTGCGGCGACTTCCTCGACTACTGGGCGGCGCACGGCGGGCTGGCGCAGCAGGGCTTCCCGCTCACCGACATCTTCATGGAGACCAATCCCACCGACGGCAAGCAATACCCGACGCAGTATTTCGAGCGCGCCCGCTTCGAGTACCACGCCGAATACAAGGGCACGCCCTACGTCGTCCTCCTCGGTCTGCTCGGCCGCGAGCAATTCCTGGCGAAGTACCCGAACGGGATCCCCGGAGGGGCGTCGCCGTCGCCGAGCCCCTCCGCACCCGGAGCCTGGGGGCCGACCCTCGCGCCGCTCGCAGGCGGGCGAACCTACACCCATCCCAACGGGCGCTTCACCCTCAGTTTCCCAACCAACTGGGTGATCATGGATACCGACCAGGAGATGGTCTCCTTCGGCGCGGAGACGCCCCAGGTGTTCTGTTCCGCCGAGGCGGGCACGGTCCCGACCGACGGGACGCTGACGATCCTCGACCAGATCATGGAGTTGTCGAATAGCAAGCTCCCCAATTACCAGCCGCTCACAAAGGACAAGGTCGTGGTGCGCGGGCAGCCGGCCTACCGCCGCGTCGTCAGCTACACGATCGGTGGCGGCGTGACCTTGCAAGAGCAGCAGATCTATTTCATCGCCGGTAGCCTGTTCGCGACGCTCTACTGCGACAGCTATCCAGCCGACTTCCCAGGGCATCGCCCCGACCTTCGACGGCATCGGCGGCTCGATCACGCTCAACGCGGCGGCGCTCGTGCCCGATCCGGCGACCGGCACACTTGGGGCAGAGACGCCCCCAGAATATGCGCTCCACTCCGAACTGCGAGCGCAGTTCGCACGCCACTTCAGCGCAATTGGCGGCACCCCCTGACCGAGTTCGAGCAAGAGACGCGAAGCGGTGCCGGGCTAGCCCGGCACCGCTTCTTTGCGCTCAAGCAGCACTCGCGTCGCCGAATAGGGCTATAGCTTCCAGAACTCCCGCTGCACGGCAATCGCCGCCTTGATGGCGCGCTCGGCGTCGAGCCCGACCTCGTGGCGCGTGCGCGCGACGAGCAGGCGCGAGAGTGCGCTGTCGGGATAGGGCGTGTCCACATCGGCGAGGGCTTCGATCACGGCCAGCGTGCAGGCGGGGACGTAGGTCTGCGAATAGCCCCCCTCGTGGACGATCACCAGGCGTCCGTCGCAGCACTCATCGGCCAGCGCCTCGGCCACCTCGGTCATCTCGCGGTACGCGGCCGAGGAGAGATTCATCCGGCCCAGCGGGTCATACGCGCTCGCATCGAGGCCGCAGGAGACGAGCAGCAACTCGGGATCGAACTGGCGAACGATCGGCGCGACCACGCGCTCCAGCACCGCCGCATAGGTCGCATCGCCGCACCCCGGCGGCAGCGGGATATTCACCGTCGCGCCCCGCCCGGCATCCACCCCGACCTGATCCACCAGCCCCTGATCGACCGGGAACAGCCCCTCCTGGTGCAGCGAGATGAACAGCACATCCGGGTCGGCGTAGAACGCATCATGCGTCCCGTTGCCATGATGCACATCCCAATCGAGGATCGCGACCCGGCGCAGGCCGTGCGCCCGTTGCGCGTGCCGCGCAGCAACCGCGATGTTGTTGAAGATGCAGAACCCCATCCCCCGGTCGGGCGTGGCGTGGTGCCCCGGTGGTCGCACCAGCACATAGGCGCTCTGCACCGCGCCCGTCAGCACCGCATCCACGCCCGCCAGCGCCCCGCCGACCGCCAGCCGCGCGATATCGTAGCCGTCGGCCCCGAGCGGCGCGTTCACCCCCGCGTCCCCCCCGCCCTCCTCGGCCACCGCGCGCACATGCGCGATGTAGTCGGCGGTGTGGACGAGGTGCAGATCCTCATCGGTCGCGTAACGCGCCGGGATCGCCACCAGTTGCTCGCCCAGCCCAGACAGATCGATCAGATGCTTCGCCCGCCCCACCGTGCGCGGGCTGGAGACGTGCGGCTCCGGCTCGGAGAACGGGTACGGGCGCATCGGCGACCCGGTGCGCGCGAGCCCCGTATTGTGCTGCAAATAGCGGTCGTGGTAGACCAACCCCGTCCGCTCGGCCGATCGCGCGCGTCCCATCATCCCCTCCTCGCTCCGACATACCGACGTCCGATCCACGCTTTGCGGCGGATTGTATCAGGCAGACGCCTCCCCGCCGCTGCGGCGGCGACCCTCCCCCGTGCGCGGGAGAGGGTGAGCTATGCAGAGAGGTTACGGCTCCACAATGCGACCTTCCCCTCTCCTGAAGGGGGAGGGGGTGCCGCCCGCAGGCGGCGGGGGAGGGGTTAGAAAGCGCCCTAAGCGGAGTCCATGTTACGATGCCCCCAGCGGCAGACCGCGCCACAGCTGGAGGGAGCGATGAAGACGCTGATCCTGACCAACGAATACCCGCCGCACATCTACGGCGGCGCGGGGGTGCATGTCGAGTTCCTGAGCCGCGAGCTGGCGAAGTTGATGGACGTGGAAGTGCGCTCGTTCGGCGACCAACACGCCGACGAGGAGCGCCTGCGCGTGCGCGGCTACGGCCTGGACGACAGCGGCTTCACCGCGCCGTCCTATTTGCGCCCGGTCTTCGGCGCGCTCTCGCGCAACGTCGCCTTCGCCGCCACCGACGTGGACGCCGACGTGGTCCACGTCCACACCTGGTACACCAACATGGCCGGGGTGCTGATCAAACAGGCCTACGGCATCCCGCTCGTGCTGACCACCCACTCGCTCGAACCGCTCCGCCCCTGGAAGCGCGAGCAATTGCGCGGCGGCTACGACCTCTCCACCTGGATCGAGCAGACCGCGCTGCGCGAGGCCGACGCCGTGATCGCCGTCTCGCAGGGGACGCGCGACGACATCCTGCGCGTCTCCGACGCCCGCCCCGAGCAGCGTCCACGTCATCCACAACGGCATCGACACCGACCTCTACCATCCACCAAAGCCCACGACGCCCTCGACCGCTTCGGCATCGACCCGTCGCGCCCCTACGTCCTCTTCGTCGGCCGCATCACGCGCCAGAAAGGCATCGTCCACCTCGTCCGCGCCATCCCCCAGATCGACCCAGATGTGCAGATCGTCCTCTGCGCCGGAGCGCCCGACACCCCGGAGATCGCGGCGGAGATGGAGGCGGCGGTCGCGGCGGTGCGGGCGCAGCACAACGGCGTGATCTGGGTCCGCGAGATGGTCGATCGCGCCTCGGTCGTGCAGCTCTACGCCCACGCCGCCGTCTTCTGCTGCCCCTCGATCTACGAACCCTTCGGCATCATCAACCTGGAGGCGATGGCCTGCGGCACCCCCGTCGTCGCCAGCGCGGTCGGCGGCATCCCCGAAGCCATCGCCGACGGCGAGACCGGCCTCCTCGTCCCCGTCTGAGCAGCAGACCGTCGCCCCCTTCGAACCGGTCGATCCCGCCGCCTTCAGCCGCGACCTCGCCGCCGCCATCAACCGCCTCCTCGCCGACCCCGACCTCCGCGCCCGCATGGCCGCCGCCGGCCGCCGCCGCGTCGAACAACTTCGCCTGGTCCGCCATCGCCCGCCGCACGCTCGCGCTCTACGAGAGCTTAGGCGTGAGTCGTGAGTCGTGAGAGGGGACGGATCCTTCGCTGCGCTCAGGATGACAGGGGGCACTATCTCCCCTGTCATCCTGAGCGCGGCAGATCCGTCTCAAACCTCCACACGCCCCATCTCCCACAACAAGGCACCCCCTCTCCTCGTGGCGAGGGAGCCGAGAAGGTGCGATCCTCCCCACTGGCTACCGACTACTGGCTACCGACTACTCACGTCTCACGTCTCACGTCTCACGTCTCACGTCTCGCACACTTGACGCCGCGAACAAATGTCCGTATGCTACAACCTGTACGGTCATTATGTTACGTGGGGGATGAGCGATGACCGAGCAGACGCGGGAAGTGACGGAAGACCTGGACGAGAACGGATCGCGCGAGCGCGCGGAGCAGCCGCGCCTCTTCGATGTCGGCCGGGGTGGCCGGTTCCAACCGGGGGTCGCCGCGCTCCCCGCCCTCGCGATCGACTCGACCATCCAGGTCGCGATCCACTGGTACCGCCGCCACCTGGAGCAAGGCGGGCACACGCGCAACACCATCGAGTCCTACTGCTACGACCTCGCGATCTTCGAGGGGCAATCGACCACCAAGCGGATCGACAAGATCACCCCGCGCGAAGTCGCCCGCTTCCTCGGCGACAGCGAGACCCGCTCCACGCGCAAGCGCCGCCTCACCTCGCTCGGCGGCTTCTTCCGCTATCTCGTCGGCTCGGCCAAGCTGCTGACCGTCGACCCGACCGAAAACTTCTACCCTGACCCCATTCCGCTCAAAACGCCGCGCCCCCTCTTCGCCGCCGAGCAGGAAAAACTGCTCGCCGCCGCCGCCGCCGACAGCTCCCGCACCCACGCCGCCATCTGGCTGATGCTGCGGCTCGGCATCGGCCGCAGCGAACTGCTCGGCCTCCGCACCGACCACATCGATCGCTCCGACCCGGAGCACCCGGTCGTCTACGTCTACTACGAGAACCCGCGCTGGGCCAACAAGGAGCGCCACTTCGCCGCCGACGCCGAGTTCGCGGCAATCTACCAGAAGTTCCTCGACGAGTACGCCCCCGAAGGCAAACTCTTCGCCATCCTGCCCCAGTCGGTGAACAAGATCGTCGAGCGCGTCGTCGCCGCCGCCGGGATCGGTCGCCTCGATGTCACGCCGCAAACCCTGCGCGACACCTACGCCGTCGAAAAAGCCCGCCAGGGTGCCGACGAAACCCAGCTCCTGACCCTACTTGGCCTCGCCGACGATCCCCGCAACCGCCTCAGCGTCGCCCGCTACGTCAAGCTGGCTGCGGATCCGCTCTGAACGGGGTGAGGTGAAGCGCAGTTCAAGGTTCAAAGTTCAAAGTTCGGCGGAGGGCTAGCCCTCCGCCGCTTCTTGCTATACTCCCGCCTCGTGCGGCAGCGGCGCGCGGTCATGGCTGACACGCAGCATTCCACAGGCGCAATGCTGCTCTCCCGCCCCCGAGCCGGATTCATCCGGCGCATTTCGTAGCCCGGAGACTTCATCTCCGGGCGCTCTCCACCCGCCACCCACCCCCACCATCATCCCAGAGCGCAGGGACCTCCAGAGGAGCACCACAAACACCGGAGGGAACAGAGCAAGTGCGCGTCCTACTCGCCACAATCGGCAGCGCCGGGGATGTCCACCCGTCATCGGCGTCGAGGCGCACGCGACGCGCGGCCACGGCGCCATCATCACCAACCCCGTCTTCGAGCGACTGGCGCGCGACCACGGCCTCGATTTCGCCCGCTCGGCACCGCCGACTACGCCCGCGTCCAGTCCGACCCCGAACTCTGGCACCCGGCCGCGCGGCTTCCACGTCATCGCCCAACGGATGCTGCTGCCGACGTCGACCCCTCTACGAGTTCGCCGCGCGGCACAACCCCGGCACTGTCGTCTTCGCCGAAGGCCGGCACTTGCTTCGGTGCGCGCATCGCCCAGGAACACCTCGGCTTCCGGCTGGTGACGCGCGCGCCACCTCTCCCCGGCCCTGCTCTGGAGCAAGCACATCGCCCACGCCCGCGCTCGGCGTACTCGACTACCTGCCCGGCCGCTGCTGACCGCCTTCCACCGCCTGACCGTCGCCATCGCCGACCGCGCGCGCCCGCCGGTCAACGCCTTCCGCCGCCGCCTCGGTCTCGCCCCGGTCCGCAACCTCCTGTTCGACTGGAACAATTCGCCCGACCGCGTGCTCGGCCTCTTCCCCGACTGGTACGGCCCGATCCAGCCCGACTGGCCGGTAAACTCGCCTGACCGGCTTCCCCGCTTCGACCCGCCCAACCCCGACCATCAGGGCGAAGCGTTGCCAGGTGCAAGGACACCGACCGTGCCCCGCTCGTTTTCCCCGGCTCCGCCAATCTCCAGGCGCGCAGGTTCTTCGCCGCCGCCGTCGCCGCGAGCCAGCAACTCGGACGCCCCGCCATCCTGCTCACCCGCGACCCCGCCCAGTTACCGGATCACCTCCCACCCGGCATCATCCACCGCCCCTACGTCCCCCTCAACGACATCCTGCCGCGCGCCGCCGCGCTCATCCACCACGGCGGCATCGGCACGACCGCGCAGGGCCTCGCCGCCGGCATCCCCCAACTGGTCATGCCGATGAGCCACGACCAGCCCGACAACGCCCTGCGCCTGCGCCAGCTCGGCGTCGGCGCGGCGCTCCCGCCTGCCAAATTTACCGGCCCGCGCGTCGCCGCTGTTCTCGACCAACTCCTCCGCTCAGAAACCACCCTCGCGCGCTGCCGCGACCTCGCCGCCCGCTGCGATCCCGAAGCCCTCAACGTCACCGCCCGCGCCATCGAGGAAATCGCCCCGCAGCAGCGCACCTAATATCGCCCCCACGCCCTCACGCCCTCACATCCCCACATCCCCACGTTTGACACGCGCCCCCTCCCTCACTACACTTACACGAAGGCCGTGCTAGATGGGGGACTAGCGATACCTTGTAACCCGGCACTCGCTATACCGGGATCGAAGCCCTCCCGAGGTCCGGCCCTGTAGGACTGCCGCGAGCATGATGTGTTGAGAGCAAGGTCCTGTGCGGCGGAGCGCGACGAACCAGGTCAGGTCCGGAAGGAAGCAGCCTTAAGACGATGTCTCCGGGTGTTACGGGGTAGCCGGGCTTGAGCTGATCGCTCGTGGAAAGCTGGAGGGCTGCCGATCGAAGTTGGGTGCACGGCCTCTCGGTATCAAATAGGGCGGGGCATATGCCCCGCCCTATTGGTTTGCCTGGAAATGAGTCGTCAGTGATGAGTGATGAGCGGGGTTCGTCCCTCCTCGTTACTCGTTACTCATCACTCGTTACACATCACTCGCTATCGCCCCCGCGCTCCCGCGCCACCCGCGCGCTGGCGGCGCTTCTCGGCGCGCGACGAGCGCGGCGTCGGGCGACCATCGTCGCCAGTCGGGCGCTGGCGGGTCTGGCGCAGGTAGGCGCGCTTCGTCTGCCGCTCCTCATACGCCGCCAGCTCGCCGGGATATTGGCGCACGAGATAGGCAATCGTGAGGATGGCGACGACCAGAATGATCGCGGTGGTGATCCAGAGCCAGAGCCGGACACCGATATACTGCAACCCCATCACCTGGAAGGCGAAGAAGACGAGCGCGGTGCCGAAGGCCCACATGAACCAGTTGGCATACTTCTGCGTCGCCCGCCGCTTCACCTCGTGATTCTTGATCGCCGCCGGCGGGCGAAGATAGAGCCCGGCCGAAATCAGGAATCCCACCGCGAAAAAGATCAGGAAACCGATCCACACCGGCCCCTGCACCTCGTCCTGGAAGGGCACCCTGGTCAGCATATTCCAATCAAACAGGTTTTCCATGATTGCCCGCCACCTCCATCCCCGCCGCACTCAGTGTCGATGTGCGAGAGAGTATAGGCGACACCGGGCGGGCTTGCACAGGGTCTGATCCCACCGCAAAGTACCAACTTACGGCTGCTCATTTTCCACCCATCGCCGCCTCATACACCCCGAGCGTGCGCCGCGCCGCCTCGCGCCAGGTGAAACCCGCCGCCCGCGCGAACCCCGCCCTGCGCAGCCGCTCGCGCAACGCCGCGTCGTCCCACAAACGCCCGAGCGCGGCGGCGATCGCGCCGGCATCGAGCGGATCGACCAGCAGCCCGGCCTCGCCCACCACCTCGGGCAATGCCGACGTGTTGCCCGCCACCACCGGCGTGCCGCACGCCATCGCCTCCAGCGGCGGCAGCCCAAACCCCTCGTAGAGCGAGGGATAGGCGAACACCGTCGCCGCGCTGTAGATCGCGGGCAAATCCCCGGCGGGCACATAGCCGGTGGCGACCACCACCTCGCCCAACCCGCGCGCCGCGATCACCCGCCCCAATTCCTCGTGCCGCCAGAACGGCTGCCCGACCAGCACCAACCGGCAATCGTCGCCGCGCGCCGCCCGCAGCGCGGCAAACGCCTCGATCAGCCGCCGCACATTCTTGCGCGGCTGCAAGTTCCCGACCGCCAGGATGTACCGCTCCGGCAGCCCATACCGCGCCCGCACCGCCGCCAGCGCCGCCGGATCGACGACCGGGCGAAAGCCCGGCTCCACCCCGTTATGAATCGCCACCACCTTCGCGGCGGGCACCCGGTAGTGCCGGATGATGTCGCGCCGCGCCGCCTCGCTCACCGTGATCACCCGCGCCGCGCGCCGCATCGAGATCGGCACCGCCAGCGACAGCAGCAGCCGGTCCCGCGCCGAAAAGGTCTCCGGGTGCGTGCGATAGGAGATGTCGTGGACCGTCACCACCGCCGGGCAGTAGAGCCAGGGCGGCAGGGTATAGGTGGCGTGCAGCAGATCGAGCCGGTCCTGACGCGCCGCGCGCGGCATCGCCCACCCGACCCGCCGCAAATTGTCGCCCGGCACCACCCGCCGCGCCCGCACCCCGCCACCAAGCAACGCCTGCGGCAGCAGCGCCGGATCGGGCGTATAGAGCAGGTACTCGTGCCCCGCGCCCAGCTCGCGCAGCCCCCCGACCAGCCCCCGCACATAGGTCTCATTCCCGGTCTCGCCGGTGCCGACCATGTGCGCGTCGATCGCGATCCGGCGCGTCATCGCCCCAGCCCCAGCCGCGCGATCTCCCCGGCCGCCCGCACGAACGACCGCGCCTCCGCGCGCCAGTGCGCCTCCCCCGGTCGCCGGATCGCCCGCACCCCATACACCGCCGCGCGCGACAGCAGCCCGCCGCACAGAATCGCATCGAACAGCAGCACGCGCAGTCGCCCGGGCCGCGCGCGGCGCACATAATGCCGGTGCAACCCCTGCGCCCAGAGCGTCGAGAAGGTCGCCCCGCGCTGCCCCGTCGCCTGCCGGTCGAGGTGCAACACCGACGCCCCCGGCTCGAACCAGAGTTCCCAGCCGCGCGCCGCCAGCCGGTCGCACCACTCCACATCCTCGGCGTACATGAACCACTCTTCCAAGAGCGGCCCCGCCGCCCGCGCCGCCGCGCCCCGCACCACCAGGCACGCCCCCGACAACCACCCCACGCGCCGCCGCTCCGCGCCGATCACATGCAACCCGCGCACCCGCCCCGGCAGCAGCCGCGACAACCCGCTGTAGTGCGCAAAAACCGTCCCGATCGTCGGCTGCCAGCCCCCATTCTCGATCGCGTACCGCCCCGCCGGGTGCCGCAAACGCGGCCCCACCGCCCCCGCCGCCGGATGCCCATCGAGGAACGCCACCAGCCGCTCCAGCGCCCGATCCTCCACCACCGTATCAGGATTTAGCAACGCCACATACTCACTCGTCACCAGCGGCAGCGCCCGAGTA
>JAXLWN010000094.1:0-26901 GCA_046328475.1 Chloroflexia bacterium
ACGACTTACGACTGGTACACCAAGTAGCCGACGATGGCGGCGAGGGCGAGGATGAGGGGGAGGCGGATTTTGCGGGTGGAGAAGAGTCCGAAGGAGCCGAGGGCGATCAGGAAGCCGCGCCAATCGACGCCGGGTTGGTGGAGGATGGTCCAGACGACGCTGAGCTGGACGCCGACGATGGCGAGGGCGACGCCGCGCATGGCGCCGGTGAGCCAGCGGGCGCGGGCGATGCGGGCGTAGCCTGCGGAGACGGCGAGGACGACGAAGGAGGGGATGGTGGCGGCGACCATCGCGATGATGCCACCGGTGACGCCGTAGGTGAAGTAGCCGAGGCCGACGACCCAGAGGCCGGTGGGGCCGGGGCTGAGTTGCCCGAGGACGACGGAGCGGCCGAAATCGGCGTCCTCGGCCCAGCCTGCGGCGATGAGGTCCTGGTGGAGGCTGGGGAGGTTGCTGAGGCCGCCGGTGGAGAAGAGGGAGGCTTTGAGGAAGTACCAGAAGTAGAGCAGCGGATCGATCACCGGGCCTGGCCTTGCCCGTCGCCGGGCGCGGGGGGTGGCTGGACCGGGAAGAGGAGGCCGCCGAGCGCCAGCGCCGCGATGACGATGATCGCGACCGGGAGGCGGGCGACGACGATGGTGGCGACGGAGGCGGCGACGAGGAGCAGGCTGACGACCAGGGCCCGGCCGCGATCGCGCAGGGCCGAACGGGCGAGCGGGCGGGCGAAGTTCAGGCCGACGAAGAGCATCGCCCCGGCGGTGGCGGGGACGACGCCGCGCAGCGCGGCCTGGACGCCGGGCTGGGTGGCGACCTGAGTGGCGAGTGCGGCGAGGAGGCAGGTGACGGCGGTGCTGGGGAGGAGCATCCCGGCGAGGGAGGCGGCGATCCCCCGCCACCCGGCCAGTTTGCGGCCGATCAGGATGGTGAGGGCGATCAGGTTGATGCCGGGGGTGAGGGTGCAGAGGGCGAGGTAGTGCAGCAGTTCTTCCTGGGTGAGCCAGGTATGGGTTTCGGTGAATTCGCGCTGGATGAGGTATTGGGTCGAGGAGCCGCCGCCGAAGGATTGGAAGCCGATGTTGGACCAGATGCGGAGCAGCTGCCAGGGGCCGGGATATGGCTCGGGATCCACGGGGTCTCTCCTGTGTGCGTCGCCGGATGGTGACTGTGTTGGCAGGGTGGCCGATGCTGCCCCGGCGCGCAGTGTAGCAGACGGTGGGGGCGTGGGGATGTGAGGGCGTGAGGGCGTGAGGGCGTGAGGGCGTTCGTGTGTGGGCGGAGGGGGGGAGTGCATCGGCGGTTGAAACCGCGGCTGGGGGCCTCACGGCCACGAAACCGGCCTTCGCCGGTTAGGAAGAGGGCGCGGCGGTGACGGCTTGCCTGGGGGCGGTCTGATACCATAGCGGCTATGCGCCGGGTGGCGCGGCAATATGCGTGAAATGAGAGCCGAGGGAGGCGAGCGATGGCTTACGGGACGCTGATTTCTGTTGAGGAGTTGAACGAGCATTTGCAGGATGCGGATTGGGTGGTGGTGGATTGCAAGTTCAATCTGGCCGACCACGAGCAGGGGCGCAAGGATTACGTGCAGGAGCACATTCCGGGCGCGGTCTATGCGCACCTGGATGAGGATCTGTCGGGGCCGATCGTCAAGGGGGTGACGGGGCGGCACCCGCTGCCGAGCGTGGAGCGGGCGGCGGAGGTGTTCTCGCGGCTCGGGATTGCCGACGGGGTGCAGGTGGTGGCATACGATGACCGGGGGGGGATGTCGTCGGGGCGACTCTGGTGGATGCTGCGCTGGCTGGGGCACAAGGCGGTGGCGGTGCTCGATGGTGGCTGGCAGGCGTGGCAGGCGGCGGGGTATGCGACGCGCAGCGGCGAGGAGACGCGGCTGGCGGCCGAGTTCGTGCCGCAGGTGCGCGAGGGGTTCGCGGTGGACGCGGCCGAGGTGGGGCAGCTGGCCGGGGACCCGGCGTACAAGGTGGTCGATTCGCGCGCGGCGGACCGCTACCGAGGCGAGAATGAGACGATGGACCCGGTGGGTGGGCATATTCCGGGGGCGTACTCGGGGCCGTTCGGGGAGAATCTGGGCGCGGATGGCAAGTTCAAGTCGGCGGAGGAGTTGCGGGCGCGGTTCGAGGCGCTGCTGGGAGACGCCGGCGGATCAGGCGGTGTTCTACTGCGGGTCGGGGGTGTCGGCGGCGCACAATATCCTGGCGGTGGCGCACGCGGGGCTGGGGGATGCGAAGCTCTATCCGGGGTCGTGGAGCGAGTGGATCGTGGACCCGGAGCGGAAGGTGGCGACGGGGCGGGGCGCGGATAGTGCTGAGTGCTGAGTGCTGAGTGCTGAGTGAGGACGAACGGGCGAACGGGCGAACGGGCGATGACCTCCCCCCGCCGCTGCGGCGGCGACCCCTCTCCCGCGAGGAGAGGGGTGGGTGGGGTGGTGGGTGGTTGCGAGTGGGGAGGGGGCGATGCCGAGGGCGATGGTGAATGGGGTCGAGTTGTATTACGAGGAGCATGGGGCGGGGGAGCCGCTGGTTTGGTCGCATGAGTATGCGGGGGATTACCGGAGTTGGGCACCGCAGGTGCGGGCGCTGGCACGGCGGTACCGGGTGATCACGTATAGCAACCGGGGGTATCTGCCGTCGGGGGTGCCGAGCGATCCGGGGGCGTATTCGCAGGAGCAGTTGGTCGAGGATTTGCGGGGGTTGCTGGATCATCTGGGGATCGAGCGGGCGCACATCGGCGGGTTGTCGATGGGGGGCGCGGTGGCGCTGATCTTCTCGCTGATGTACCCGGAGCGGTGCCGGAGCGCGGTCGTGGCGGGGGCGGGGAGCGGCTCGGACGATCCGGAGACGTTCCGGGCGAACGGGGCGCAGGTGATCGCGGCGATCCGCGAGCAGGGGATGGCGACGTTCGCGGATACCTATGCGCGCGGGCCGAACCGGCGGCAGTTCATCGCCAAGGACCCGCACGGCTGGGCGCAGTTCCGGGACAATCTGGCGGAGCACTCGGACGAGGGGGCGATCCTGATTTTCGACAATGTGCAGCGCAAGCGGGCACCGATCTATGCGTTCGAGGAGCAGATGCGGCGCTCGACGGTGCCGACGCTGGTGATCGTGGGGGATGAGGACGAGGGGTGCGTGCTGCCGGGGTTGTTCATGAAGCGGCACATTCGGACGGCGGGGCTGGCGATGCTGCCGATGACAGGGCACACGCTGAATCTGGAGGAGCCGGAGAAGTTCAATGCGCTGGTGCTCGATTTCCTGACGCTGGTGGAGCAGGGGCGCTGGCCGTCGCACGCGGGGATGTCGGCGGAGGGGCGGCTGTTCTGAGGCGTTATCGCTGTCGCCAGGATGACGCGATCCAAGACGCCTTGCGCCGGGTGGCATACCTGGCTCGGAGGGGCCTGATGGCGAGGAATGCTGACGTTGCCTACGGCGAGACGACGCTGCCTGCGGGGATCCGTTCGCGCTTCGTGGCGAATGGCAATGGCATCAGGATGCATGTGCTTGAGGCGGGGTTCGCGGGGACGGACCGGCCGTGCGTGCTGCTGCTGCAGGCTTTCCCGAGCTGGCGTATAGCTGGCGCAAGGTGCTGTTGCCGCTCGCGGCGGCGGGGTTCCATGTCGTTGCGCCGGATCTGCGGGGGTACGGGCGGAGCGATGGCGCGGACGTGGCGTTCGACGACGATCTGCGGCCGTTCGGGATGCTGAACCGGGTCAGGGATGCGCTCGGGCTGGTCTTCGCGCTGGGTCATCGCAGGGTGGCGGCGGTGGTGGGGCACGATTATGGCTCGCCCGTCGCGGCCTGGTGCGCGCTGGTGCGACCGGATGTTTTTCGGTCGGTGGTGATGATGAGCGCGCCGTTCGCGGGACCGCCGGTGCTGCCGTTCGGTACGGCTGATGGCGAAGTGCCGCCGGTTGGGGCGGCAGGGCCGAGCATTCATGAGGCGTTGGCGGCGCTGCGCCCGCCGCGCAAGCACTATCAGTGGTATTACGCCACGCGCGGGGCGAACGAGGAGCTGTGGCACGCGCCGCAGGGGGTGCATGATTTCCTGCGCGCCTACTACCACATGAAGAGCGCCGACTGGGAGCAGAACCGGCCGTTCCCGCTGGCTGCGTGGAGCGCGGAGGAGCTGGCGAAGCTGCCGCGCTACTATGTGATGGACCTGGACCGGGACATGGCGGCGACGGTCGCGCCCGAGATGCCCTCCCCGGCGGAGATCGCGGCGTGCGGGTGGCTGCCCGACGAGGAGTTGCGCGTGTACAGCGCGGAGTACGCCCGCACCGGGTTCCAGGGGGGCTTGCAGTCGTACCGGGTGGGCACCGACCCGGCGTGCGCGGCCGAGCTGGCGCTGTTCTCCGGGCGCACGATCGACGTGCCCGCCTGCTTCATCGGCGGGGCGAGCGACTGGGGCGTGCATCAGCGCGCCGGGTAGCTTCGAGGCGATGCAGGCGACGGCGTGTACGCAATTCAGGGGTGCTCATCTGATCGAGGGGGCGGGGCACTGGGTTCAGCAGGAGCAGCCTGGGCGGGTGAGCGAGTTATTGGTGGAGTTCGTTGGCGCGGCGTGATGTTGCGCTGCCGACTTTATTGTTATGTCAACTACAACCTCTCGACGCTCGCCCGGAGATGAAGTCTCCGGGCTATGAGATGCGCCGGATCAATCCGGCTAGAGGGGTGATGGGCGTAGATGGTTGCCGTCGTGCGGGGTCGCCGCACCGAGAAGGAGCAACGTTGACAGAGCCCCGCTGCTCGTTCGGAGTCTCAGATAACCGACGCCCCTGTGCGGACAATTCAACGGTTATTCGTCGCGCTGCCAGCGATAGCCGGAGCCGTCGGGGAGGATGTGGCCCCAGGGGGTGAAGGTGTCGTGGGTGAAGACGATGGTGGCGTCGCGCGGCAGGGCTTCGGCGATCAGGCGGTCGCGCGAGACGCGCATGGTGGGGAGATCGACCCAGGGGGAGACCCAATCGAGGTAGGCGACTTCGCAGGCGTGGTGGAAGAGGTCGCCGAGGGCGTAGAAGGTTTGGCCGCCCGATTCGACGCGGACGATCGAGTGGCCGGGGGTCTCGCCGGGGTAGTGGAGCAGCGCCACGCCGGGGACGATCTCGCGGTCGCCATCGACCAGATCGAGCAGGCCGAGATCGGCGATGCGGCCGAGGCGGGTGACGAGGTCGCTCTCGGGCTGCGCGCGGCGGGGGTTGCCGTCCCAGTCGGCGCGGCCGATCAAGTGGCGGGCGTTGGGGAAACGGGCGTGGTCGCCCTGGATCGCCCCGGCGAAGTGGTCGTCGTGGGCGTGGGTGATGACGACGTGGGTGACAGACTCGGGAGCGACGCCGAGGGATGCGAGGGCGGCCTGCATGCCGGGGGTGCGGCGCACCTCGGGCCAGGTGGTGGCGAAGTGCTGATCCCAGGGGGTGCCGGGGTCGTCGAAGGCGGGGTCGATCAGGATGGTGGCGTCGCCGAGCTGCACGAGGATGACGGCCTGGTAGCTGGTGAGGCAATCTTCGGCGTCGGCCTCGCCGTTGGCGCGCAGCCACTCGACTTCGGACGGCGGGAAGACGGTATTCAGCGGGATGCGGACGGTGGCCTCGTTGATCACGGTGATGGTGGCGTCGCCGATGCGGCGGGTGGAGATGTAGGACGCTGTGCTCATGTTGCTCCTCGGGGTGTGACGATCTGATGCGCGCATTGTAGTGGGGGGATTGCGGGAGTCAAGGCGGGGACGTGGGGGCGTGAGGGCGTGAGGGCGTGAAGGAGAAAGGAGTGGGGTGGTGGGGAGGGGGTGTTCGATCCGCCCGGAGATGGAGTCTCGGGGCTACGAGATGCGCCGGAGCAATCCAGCTTTGGAGGGGAGGGCGGGCGGGTACTCCGGGACTGAAGTCCCGGCTAGGGGCCTGCGGGCCACGAAGTCCGCTCACGCGGACTGGGATACGGGCGACGAGGGTGGGGTAGTGGTGCTGTGAGGTGCCCGACGTTGAGTAGCCAGGATGGGTCAGCCACCAGCCTTCGCAGTTCTCCCTCAAACAGAAACTCCGGCTCGCCCCAACCTACATCTTGACAAAGTTTATATTTACTGGTAATTTCTACCACAAGGATTCATGATTCGTCGGCCGACGAGCAAGGCAACCCTGATTCGACAGTAACTCGACAGTTGAGGCTGGTGTGTGAAAGGCTGGGCCTCGTCGCCGGCTGCGGCGGTGGCTGATGCCGGGAGGTGGAATCGTGAACAACGAGCGGCGGAAGATCCTGGAGATGGTGGCGGCTGGGACCCTCACGGCGGATGAGGCGGACCGGCTGCTGGAGGCGTTGGAGCGGCTGCATGTCACCGCCACGCTGGCGAGCGAGGAGTGGTTCCCGGCCCCGCCGGAGGGCGCGGGGCGCGGCGGCTCGCAGCGGATGGCCGGTGGGCGAGGTGGCCGGGGGGTGGGTGCGGCCGGGTACTCGCCGAACGAATTGATCGAGCTGCGCGAGGCGGGGGTGAAGCCGGATTACGTGCGCGAACTGCGCGACTACGGGTTCACCGATCTGCGACTCAATGAGATCGTGGATCTCTATAACGAGGGGGTGAAGGCGAATTTCCTGCGCGAGTTGCGCGAGTGCGGGTTTGCCGGCCTCTCCCCCGACGAGGTCGTGGAACTGGTGCAGCACAACGTCAAGCCGGGTTTCCTGCGCGAGTTGCGCGAATGCGGCTACATCGATCTCAGTCTCCAGGACATCGTGGAGTTGATGGACCACGACATCAAGCCGAACTATATTCGCGCGATGCACAAGCTGGGGCTGGATGATCTGACGGTGCAGCAGCTGATCGAGCTGCGCGAGCATGGCGTGAAGCCCGAGTATCTGGGCGAGCTGCGCAACTATGGCTTCGCTGACATGGGGCTCGACACGGTGATCGAGTTCAGCGAGCACGGGGTGAAGCCGGACTATGTGCGCGGGATGTGGAAGGCTGGGCTGGACGATCTGACGCCGCAGGACTTGATCCAGTTGTACGAGAGTGGCGTGAAGCCGGATTATGTGCGCGAGTTGCACGAGCTCGGTTTCGACATGCTCTCGGTGGGGCAGATCGCCGAATTCCGC
Source organism: Chloroflexia bacterium (assembly GCA_046328475.1). GTDB lineage: Bacteria > Chloroflexota > Chloroflexia > Thermomicrobiales > CADCWN01 > CADCWN01. The sequence goes on from JAXLWN010000094.1 coordinate 7,083, forward strand.
AATCGGGGCCTGAAGCCGGACTATGTGCGCGAGATGCGCGACCTGGGGCTGCTGGATGTCCGCTGACCGGAAGCCGCCGGTGCAACCGCTGATCACGCGCGACCCGGTGGGCGGCGGCGAACTCTTCGTCACGCGCCTGGAATCGGCCGATGGCGCGGTGGTGTTCGAGGGGCGGTTCAGTCTCGGCTGGATCGCCCACCTGTCGCCGGAGCAACTGGCCTTCGCGGGGCAGTTGCTCCGGCAACGGGGGAATGTGCAGCGGCTGGCGGCGGACCTGGGCGTGGCCTATAACACGGCGCGGAGTCGCCTGGATGAGATCGTCGCCGCGCTGGAAGCGGCGGAGGCCGAGGCGCGGCGTGCGGCGGTGGGGGGCGCGCGACGGGCGATCCTCCGGCAGCTGGCGGCGGGGGAGATCGATGTGGACGAGGCGTTGCGGCGGATGACGTGGTGACGGGGTTGTGCGTCGGTGCGTCAGTGCGTCAGTCGGGTAGTCGGGTAGTCGGGTAGTCGGATAGAAGTAACGAGTAACCCATTGTGCTAGTTAGCGGGCCGTTTCCGAGGCCCGATCACATTGCCAGGAGATGCTGTTGGTCTTGGAGGTAACCATTGTTGCTGGGAATGTCCAGAATGGCCATTTCCGCGCCCTGCCCATGGAGTGGGTGTGGGTGTTCGGGGGTTCGGGGTGGTGACGTGGGAGGGGCGGGGCCGGGGGGTTGGGTGAGGGTGGTGGTCCTGGCCTGCCGGTTTTCGGGGCGCTTTTTGGGACGTGCTGGGGTGGGCGGTGACGTTGTCGCGACGTTCTTGATGGGGTGGGGGTACCAATAGGTTATCTTTGCGAGCGGCCCCTAACCAGCGGGGCTTCCCTCCGTTATACTGTCAGCACACGATCAGAGAGCGATCGGTTGCTGCCGCCGTTGAATTGGGAGGCGGCGGTCGGTGGTGCGATCTGCCCGGCGCAGGTCGGCGCGGCGATGGAGGGTGGTCAATCCGATGGTCATGGCAGGTAAGCGCGGTTTGGGGCGATTCCTGGGCCTGATGGCGATTCTGGTTCTTTGCACGGGTTTGTTGCCTTCGCTGGTCCACCCTGCGTCGGTGAGCGCGGCGACGGAGCCGCGCTACTTCTCGGAAACGAAGCACTATGTCTCCGGCCGCTTCCGCGAGTTCTGGGAGGGGCGGGGGGGCCTGTTCGTCTTCGGTCTGCCGCTGACGAGCCAGTTCGCGTTCACGAGCACCGATGGCAAGGTCTATCAGATGCAGTTCTTCGAGCGGGCGGTGTTCGAGCTGCACCCGGAGAACAATGCCCCGTATGACGTGCTGCTGACGCTGGTCGGGACGGAGATCGCCACGAACCGGGGCGGGATCACCCCGGCCGTGCCGAATGCGAATCTGCCGGGCGGCGGCTACGACACGGTGACGGGGCACAATGTCCCGGCCGCGTTCCAGACCTGGTGGAACCGCTACGGCGGGCTGCAGAACTTCGGTCGCCCGCTCGGCGAGGCGGTCAACGAGATCAACGAGGCCGACGGCAAGGTCTATCTGACGCAGTATTTCGAGCGCGGGCGCTTCGAGTATCACCCGGAAAATCTCAACACGCCGTACGAGGTGCTGCTGGGCCTGCTGGGTCGCGAGCGCCTGGTGCGCGCCGGGGTGCCGGCGTCGGCCACCGCCGCCGAGACCTCGCCGCCGGGGACGACGCCGAGCAATCCCGACTTCCTGAGCGGGCCGCACGTCGGGCTCGGCATCCAGGCGCACTGGTACGGGCAGTCGCACAGCCGCCTGATCGGCCTGATCAACGGTCTCGGTTTCACCTGGACGAAGCAGCAGGCGATCTGGAAGGATATCGAGCCGCAGCCGGGGCAGTATGCCTGGGGCGAGTTGGACTCGATCGTCGCGGACACGAATGCGGCGAACATCAAGTTGCTGCTGACGGTGGTGAAGAGCCCGGCGTGGGCGACGGCGAACGGCGACGACGGCACGCCGCAGGATCCGGCGACGATGGGGCGCTTCGTGCAGGCGCTGACCTCGCGCTATCGCGGGCGGGTCGCGGCGGTCGAGATCTGGAACGAGGAGAACCACGGCGGGGAGACGGGCGGGCGGATCGATCCGGCGCACTACGCCAAGATGCTCCAGTCGGGCTATGCCGGGGCCAAGGCGGGCGACCCGAACGTGATCGTCGTGCTGGGCGGCCTCGCGCCGACGGGCGTGGTCGATTACAAGGCGGCGGTGGACGACACGGTCTATCTCGACGCGCTGCTGGGGATGCCGGGCGTGCATCAGAGCTTCGACGTACTCGGGGCGCACATCTACCCGATGGCGAACCCGCCCGACACGCTCTGGTCGGAGGGGAAGCCGGGTCCCGGCGACAAGTTTAATACGCACGATAGCTTCTACTTCCGCCGCATCGAGGCGCTGCGCAAGATCATGGTGGCGCACGGTGAGGGGGACAAGCAGATGTGGCTGACCGAATGGGGCTGGGGGAGCGACTTCCGCCCGGATGGCTACCAGGAGTTCAACACGGTTACCGAGGAGATGCGGGCGCAGTACGAGGTGGATGCCATCCGCATGATGCGCGCACGCTACCCCTGGATGGGCGTGACGTTCCTGTGGAACCTCAACTGGTCCACCATTGACGCGCCGTGGACCGGTCCGGCGCACTACTGCATCCTCAACTCGGATTACTCGCCGCGCCCGGCGTACACGGCGCTGGCGGCGATGGAGAAGTAGGGCAGGACGCGGCAGAACGGTAAGCGGCAACGAGACCGGTGGGTGCTCCACCGGTCTCTTCGTTTCTGAAATGATCCAGGGGTCCCCTCCACCTACAGCGATAGTGTGGATTGTTTCTGTTGTAGAGGATACGATGAATCGATCCGAGGAGGTGTTCGCAGTTGAGGGCCTGGCGGTCCGAACGCTCGACCGGGGCCAGGTTGGCCTCGTTCAGAGACTGACCGAGCGCTGTGCAGATTACATCGCCATCGTCGAGGGTCGCCTTCCCGGCCTGAAGAGAGGGTGGGGATACGGGGGGAGGCGGGGGGATCCTGGTTGCGGGTGCCGTTGACGCGGAGCGACATCAAGCGGTGCGTCGCCCCTACCATGATCGCCGGAGTAGTGGTGGGCGTATTGCCAGAGGCAGTTGCCGCGCAGGTGGTCTTCGGGGAGGCGGGCGGGGCCGAAGCGGGCGGGGCTGAGAGGGGTGAGATCGAGCGGCGGGGTGCCGTCGGTGATCCAGGCGGCGAGGACATCGCCGATGGCGGGGGCGATCGAGAGGCCGCCGACGTTGCAGCCGCTGGCGACGAAGAAGCCCCGCACGCCGGGCACGGGGCCGACGATGTGCTGGCCGTCGGGGGTCATCGTGGGGAGGCCGCCGCGATGTTCGCGCACCTTGAAGTCTTGCAGGATGGGGAATTGGTCGGCGACGCTGGCGGCGAAGCGGCGCAGGACGCCGAGGTCGAGCGGGAGGTCTTTGATCTGGAAGCCGGGTGGGAGGGTGCTGGCGTCGAATTGCAGGGGATCGGGCTCATAGCCGCCGAGCATCAGGCCGCCTTGCTCGGGGCGGATGTAGACGTTCACGTCGATCACGCGGGCGATCGGCTGCCCAGGTTCGACACCGGCGATCGGCTCGGTGATGACGAGTTGGTGGCGGGTGGGGACGAGCGGGATATCGACGCCGATCAACTGGCCGACGACGCGGGTCCAGGCACCGCCCGCGTCCACGACGACGGGGGTGCGGATCTCGCCCTGGTCGGTGACGACGCCGGTGACCGCGCCGTCGCGGGTGGCGATCGCCGTGACGCTGGTCTGCTCGATGAGCTCCGCGCCGAGACGCTGGGCGGCGCGGGCGTAGCCGAGCGGGATCTGGACCGGTTCGAGGTAGAGGTCGGTGGGGGAGTAGATCATGGCGAGGATGCCGCGATCTTGCAAGAAGGGGGTGAGGCGCTGGGCCTCGGCGGGGGAGATGAAGTCGAGTTCGACGCCGGTCTCGCGCGCCCGGGCGACTTCGCGGTGCAGCTGCTCGACGTGCTCCGGGAGGCGCGCGATCTTGAGCGCGCCGGTCTGGTGGTAGACGAGCGGTTCGCCGGTTTCGTCGGTGAAGCGTTCGATTTTGCGCACGGCGAGGTCGGCGAGGCGCATCATCAGGTCGGTGCCGCGCGCCTTGGAGGTGAGTCCGGCGGCGCGGGGCGAGGTCTGCGAGGCGACCGCATGGCGCTCGACCAGGGCGACGCGCACGCCTGATTTGCGAGCGAGGTGGTAGGCGGTGCTCGCGCCGAGCGCGCCGGAACCGATGACGACAACGTCCGCTTCCTGGATCATGCGCGGCCTCCTCGGTGATGCAGGGCATGCTTACGATGGTGAGGCATTATCGCCGATCGGGGCGGGGTGGGGTATCGTTGCGCCTCGTTGAGTGCCGTTGGACTGAAGTCCCGGCTGAAGGCTCCCGTTGGTCGCCGCGAAGTCCGCCTGCGCGGACTGGGATGAACGGAGGGAGGAGGAGGCGCGATGGCGGTGCCGGTGTTGTTCGGGCCGTATGGGCGGGGGGCGCTGGAGCATGTTGGGCGATTTGCGGAGTTGGGGGCAAATGCGTGCTGGTTTCATGGCTTCGACGCGGCGGCGTTCGAGGTGTGCGAGCGGCAGGGGATCGCGGCGTGCGTGGAGTTCAAGACCTTTCGGGCCGATTTTGGCGCGTCGCCGGAGCTGATCCCGATCGGGGTGAATGGGCGACCGATTCGCTACGGGAGGCTGGTGCAGGGGGTCTGCCTTTCCAAGCGCGCGTTCGTGGAGCAGATCGAGGCGGCGCTGGGCGAGGGATTGCGAGATTTTCGCCCAGTCGGGATCTGGCTCGATTATCTGACCTATGGCGGGTGGTTCGAGACGCCGGAGCCGGATTTGCAGGAGAGTTGCTTCTGCCCGGAGTGCATCGCCGAGTTCTGCGCGGCGACGGGGATCGATGCGACGAGTCCGCAGGAGATTCTGGCGCGGCACGCCGCCGCCTGGACGCGGCACAAGTGCGAGCGGATCGCGGCGTTCGCGGCGCGGTATGCGGCGATGATTCGGGCGGCGTTGCCGGGGTGCGTGGTCGGGGCGTACATGTGCCCCTGGTTGCCGGGGGAGTTCGACGGGGCGCTGACGCGGATCTTCGCGCAGGATTATGGGCTGCTCGGGCCATCGATCGATGTGTTTACTCCGCTGATCTATGGGGAGAAGAGCGGGCGCGCGGCCGATTGGGGGCGGGAGTTCCTGGATCGGTCGAGCGCGTTCGTGCCGCAGGTGCGCAAGGTGCAGTTGATCCTCGATGCGCTCGATTTTCCCGATAGCCTGGAGGAGACGGCGAAAGCGGCGACGCCGAGTTGGGGGTTGCAGCTCTTTGGTGGCGCGAAGGTGTTTGGTGACCGGGAGCAGGCGCGAATCTTTCGGGAGGCGGTGGGGCGAATTCGCGATGCCATCGCCGAAAAAGCAACCTGAGCGGCTGCGGGTTGGCATTTCCCTTGCATTTTGCCGAGAGCAGTCGAATGCCGCTGGGGGCGCGGGGATGCGCCCGGTTTCGCTTGCGCGCTGCTACATCTCGGCACTATTCGAGGAGTGAGCGATGGCCGATCCCACGATCCGTGCTTGCCTGATCACGAATCCGCGCGGCGGGCGCGGGGCGCTCGATCTCACCGAGGTGCTGCCGGTGTTGCGGGCGGCGGGGTGGGACGTGATGGTGCGGCAGAAGACCGGCGGGGGCGAGGCGATGGCGCTCGCTCGCGCCGCCGCCGAGGATGGCTGCGCGGTCGTGGTCGATTGCGCGGGGGACGGGACGCTCAACGAGATCGCGGCGGGCCTGGTGGGGACCGATGTGGCGGTGGGGGTGCTGCCGGGCGGGACGGCCAATCTCTGGGCCAAGGAGCTGGGCGTCGATAAGCGCCTGCGGGTCGCGGCGACGCAGCTGGTCGGGGCGGCGCGGCAGAAGGTGGATGTCGGGTGCGTCGAGATCGATGGCGAGGATCGGCGCTATTTTCTGCTCGTCGCGGGCCTGGGGCTGGATGGGGCGGTGATGGAGCGGGTCTCCAAGCCGCTCAAGCGCCGCCTCGGGCCGCTCGCGGTCGGGCTGGCGGCGCTGCGCGCCCTGCCGTCGTTCAGTGCCGTCCCGGTGCGCGCGACGCTGGATGATGTGCCGTGGGAGGGGCGCGTCGCGCAGGTGATCGTGAGCAATATCCGCCGCTACGGGGGCTTCACGCGCGTCACGCCGGATGCGGTCGCCGACAACGGGATGCTCGATGCCTGCCTGATCACGGCGGGGGGCTTGCTCGACGCGGGGCGGCAATTGGGGGCGCTCGTCTTCGAGCAGCACCCGAGCGCGGCGAGCGCCGAGACGTACCGGGTGGCGCGGCTGGCGATCGAGGCTCCCGGCCCGCTGCCGCTGCAACTGGACGGTGGTGTGGTCCACCAGAACGATCCGGCAGACGAGGCGGCGGGCGTGACCTACACCTTCTCGACGCTCGCCGGTGCGCTGACGGTGCTGGTGCCGCGCACGTATGAGGGGGCACTCTTCCGGGGCGGGGCGAACAGCGCCGGTCAGGCGGTCGCGGCGACGAAGAAGGAGCAGAAGCGCCTGGTGCGGGTTGTGGCGGTCGGGGCGGATGCGATCACGGCGGCGCGGCTGAAGGATGGGCGGGTGGTGACCATCGTGCGGGAGCCGGAGACGGTGAGCCGCGATGCGGCGGGGGTGAAGCAGCCGTGGGCGTCGTTCCTCGATGGGCTGACCGAGGGCGATCTGCTGCGGGTGAAGGGGAAGTATCAGAAAGGGAAGGGGCGGATCAGGGCACGGCGGGTGCGGAGCGCGGGGCGCGGGGTGAGATAGGCGATTGGGTAATGAAATTCATTGGTGTGGGGGCGTTCGATTGAACGCCCTCCTTTGATTGGCAACCGCGAGCTACGTGGGGGGGCAGGGCGGGTCGCGAACCGCCCCTACGATGGGTGGCGTGCCCTGGATGGGTGCAATCAGCCTTCCAAGCTCTCGCGGAGGACGCGGCGGAGGAGTTTGCCGGCGGCGTTGCGGGGAAGGGTGTCGCGGTAGTGGATGGCCTTGGGGACTTTGTAGCTGGCGAGGCGCGCGGAACAGTGGGCGATGAGGTCGGCGGTGGTGCCGGGGCGGAGCTGGACGATGGCGACGGGGACCTGGCCCCAGGTTTCGTGAGGTAGGCCGACGACACCCGCGTCGGCGACGGCGGGGTGGGCGAGCAGGGTGGCTTCGACTTCGGCGGGGTAGATGTTCTCGCCGCCGGAGACGATCAGGTCGTCGCGGCGGTCGAGGACGTAGAGATAGCCCTCGTCGTCGAGGCGGCCGAGGTCGCCGGTGTGGAACCAGCCGCCGCGCCAGGCGTGGGCGGTGGCGTCGGGGCGGTCGAGGTAGCCGGGGGTGAGCGAGGGGCCGCGCACGACGATCTCGCCGACTTCGCCGGGGGGCGCGGGGGAGCCGTCGAGCTCGATGCGCAATTCGTTCGGCAGCAGGGGCTTCCCGGCCGAGCCGAGTTTGCGGAGGGCGTCCTGCGGGGGGAGGGTGGCGACCTGGGAGGAGGCTTCGGTCAGGCCGTAGGTTTGCGAGACGGGGACGCCGAGGCGGGCGCAGGCTTCCAGTAGCGGTCGCGGGGCGGGGCCGCCGCCAAGCAGGGCGCAGCGGAAGGTGGCTGGGTAGGGGCGATCACCGCGCAGTTCGAGCATGCGGGTGAGCATGGTGGCGACGACCGAGACGATGGTCGCGCCCTGCTCGTCGATGGCACGGTTGGCGAGCGCCGGGTCGAAGTGGTCGTGGATGATCGCGGGGATGCCGTAGATCACGCTGCGCATCAGGATGGCGAGGCCGCCGACGTGGAAGAGCGGGAGCGGGGCGAGCCAGCGGTCGTTCGCGTCGAGGCCGAGTTGCAGGGAGGAGCCGATGGCGCTCCACCAGTGGTTGCCCCAGGTGAGGAGCGCGCCCTTCGGTCGCCCGGTGGTGCCGGAGGTGTAGACGATGCTCTGGACGGCGGTGAGGTCGAGGCGTTCGCGCGGGGGTATGGGCACGCCGGGGCCGACGGGGCCGTGCAAGCTGAGTTCGTGGAGCTGGCAGCCCGGCGATTCGGCGAGGATGGCGGTGGCGGCGACTGCGTGCTCGGCGTCGTGCAGGAGGAGGGGCGCGGCGCAGTCGCGCAGTTGCCAGGCGAGTTCGCCGATCGCGAGGCGCGTGTTGAGGGGGACGAGGATCGCGCCAAGTCGTCCGATGGCGTGAACGGTGACGACGAAGGCGGCGCTGTTGCGGGCGAGGAGCGCCACGCGCTGTCCGGGCGTGACGCCGAGCGCAGCGAGGGGCCCGGCGGCGGCGGCAACGCGCGCGGAGAGGTCAGAAGGTCCAGGCGAGGTCGCCGACGAGGAGGGAGGGTGCGTCGGGTGGGTTTCGGCGCGGCGGGTGAGCCAGTCGGGGAGGTGCGCCGGTGGCGGGTGTGTGCGTATCAGCTGGGAGCATCATTCCTCATGCCATCACAGGAAGAATCTCACGCAAAATGCTGGACCAGGGTTGGATCGAGCGTGACGCCGAGTCCCGGTGCCTGTGGCACGGCCATTGCATCGTCGGTGACTAAAGGGGTGTCGTGTGACAGGGTTGATTCAAGCAGGGTGGCGGTGGCGAGACCATTGTGCAGGGTTGGTGATTGCGCCATGGCGCGGCTGAGGGCCAGGGCTCCAGCGATGCCAGGGGCGAAGTCGATGGTGGTGGTGACGAAGGCGGCGGCGTCGACCGGCGGCGAGGCCGAGAATGGCGCGGCTGGGGGCGAGGCCGCCGCAGACCATCGGTTTGATAACGAGGGCATCGGCTGCGCCGAGGGCGATGATGCGCCGGGCGTCGTCCATGGTGCGGACCGATTCGTCGGCGGCGATGGGCACCGAGGCGGCGCGGCGGACGCGGGCGAGAGCGGCGAGGTCGTCGGCGGCGACGGGTTGCTCGACCAGTTCGAGGGTGTGGCGCGATAGGCGCGATGGCGGCGATTGCTTCGGGTTCGGTCCAGGCACTCGTTGGCGTCGATGCGGAGCAGGATCGCGGGGCCGACGGCGGCGCGGATTGCGGCGACACGCGCGTCGTCATCGGCGAGTGGCCCGGCGGCGACTTCGATTTTCAGGCAGGTGAAGCCCGCAGCGACACGGCGCGGCGCGCGGCCTCGGCGGCGTCTGCGGGCGGAGCGCACCGATGCGGCGTTGACTGGGTACCGAGGCCATGCTGCCGGACGCGTCGGATGCGCCGAGGAGCGTGGCGACGGAGCAGCCGCGCGCTTTGCCGATCAGATCGTAAGCGGCGAGGTCGAGCGCGCGCGCGGCGATGCCGGGCGCGGCGAGGTCGAGGTTGGCGAAGGGAGCGGTGGCGTGGTCGGCGGGGAGGCCGGGGGAGGCGCGGCGCGATGGCGGCGAGGATGTGGGCGGCGTCGGTGGCGTCGCGCCGAGGCCGAAGCAGGCCAGGGCGTGGCTTCGCCGACGCCAAAAAGCCCGCCTCTGGCCTCCAGGGTGATGATCAGGCCCTCGCGGTGGGTCATCACGCCGTGCGAGGTGGCGAATGGGCGCACGAAGGGGACGCGGACGCGCACCCAGGTGGCGCGGTGAGGCGCGGCGTGTCGCCCACCGGGATCACGGGAGGCGCGGGTATTTCGAGAAGTCGGGCTTGCGCTTCTCGACGTAGGCGTTGCGCCCTTCCTGGCCTTCCTCGCTCATGTAGAAGAGGCGGGTGGCGTCGCCCGCGAGCTGCTGGATGCCAGCCATGCCATCGGTGTCGGCGTTGAAGGAGGCTTTGAGGAAGCGGAGCGCGGTCGGGCTGTGCTGGAGGATTTCCTTGGCCCAGGAGACCGCCTCGTCGTGCAGCTGGGCCAGCGGGACGACGGCGTTGACGAGGCCCATGTCGAGCGCCTGCTGCGCGTCGTACTGGCGGCACATGTACCAGATCTCGGCGGCCTTCTTGTGGCCGACCGTGCGCGCCAGCAGCGTGGAGCCGTAGCCGCCGTCGAAGGAGCCGACGCGCGGGCCGGTCTGGCCGAAGCGGGCGTTGTCGGCGGCGATGGTGATGTCGCAGACCAGGTGCAGGACGTGGCCGCCGCCGATGGCGTAGCCCGCGACGACCGCGATGACGGGCTTGGGGATGTAGCGGATCATGTGCTGGAGGTCGAGGACGTTGAGGCGCGGGACCTGATCGTCGCCGACGTAGCCCGCGTCGCCGCGCACCTTCTGGTCGCCGCCGGAGCAGAAGGCGAGGTCGCCCGCACCGGTGAGCAGGACGACGCCGATGCTCTGGTCCTCGCGGGCATCGGCGAAGGCGTCGATCATCTCGTTGACGGTCTTGGGGCGGAAGGCGTTGCGGACCTGCGGGCGGTTGATCGTGACGCGCGCGATCCCTTCGGCCTTCTCGTAGATGATGTCTTCGTAGTTGCGGCTGCGTTCCCAGTTGACCATGGTTCGTCCTTTCTGGTTGATGACCTGCCGTTATCGGGCGGCGAATGGCAGCGCGGCGGCCACCCCATGCAGGGCGTTCAATTGAACGCCCCTACGAGGTGTTGCCGCAGAAAAGTCAGCACGATGTCGTCGAAGATGGCGGGTTGCTCGAAGTGGCGGCGTGACCGGCGTTGTGATGGTGGCGAAGCGGGCGTTGGGGATGGCGGTGGACATTTCCTGGGCGAGGGCGCGGAATTTGGCGTCTTCGCCCGCGAGGAGCAAGGTGGGGACGTTGATGGCGGCGAGGCGGGTGTGGAACGAGGGTTGCGAAAACCCTGGCCCATGCCGCGCAGGCTGTTGGCGAGGCCGAGGGGGTTGCTGTTCAGGCGCTGGCGGCGCAGGGCTTCGCGGCGCTCGGAGGGGAGGCGTTCCTGGGTGGCGAAGAGCGGATGCGCTCCCAGAAGTCGATGAAGGGGACCAGGCCGTCGCGGTCGAGGCGCTGGGCAAGAACTTCGTCGCTGGCGACGCGGGCGGGCGCGTTCGGCGGGGTCGGCGAGGCCGGAGAGGCACCTTCGAGGATGAGGGCGCCGACGATCTGGTGGGCCAGGACGCCGACGCCGAGCGCGAGGCGCCTGCCTCATCGAGTAGCCGAGCCAGGCGGCATTGTCGAGGCCGAGATGGGCGCAGAGGGCGGCGAGGTCAGCCACCACGCGCTCCATCGCGTAGCGGGCGGATCGGCGGGCGAGGCAGCTGCGCCGTGGCCGGGGAGATCGACCGCGATGCAGGTGAAGTCGCCAGCGAAGCGCTCGATGTGGCGCGTCCAGTTGGCGGCGCTGCCGGTGAAGCCGTGCAGCAGGATCAGGGCAGGGCCAGCGCCGTGCACCGTGTAGTGATAATCGAGGCCGTTGAGCGTCAGGTGCGGCATTGCATCCTGCCTGTGAGTCGAGCGAGTCGTGAGTCGTGAGAGACTCACCCCGCCGCCTGCGGCGGCCTTCTCCCGCGAGGAGAGGGGGAGATATGACCTGACAAGCGATTCTGAAGTGCAGCGGCTGGGTCGTTCGCGCCGACGAGTTCGGTGGGCGGGTTGCGCCAGTGCCTGTGAGACCGCTTCCAGACGGCGCGGTGTTGGGCGACGTTGCTCGCGCGCTCGGTGCAGACTTCGACGATCGAGAGCGCTGCCGCCGCGATGCCGTTGGCGACGGCGGTGAAATCGGACCAGTCGCTGGCGCGGTGGAAGGTGCACCGTAGAGGCGGCGGCGGCGGCGTAGTCGAGACCGATCGGCGTGCCGAAGAGTTGCTCGAAGCGGTCGTTGACGGTGCTGGCCTGCGGCAGGAAGGAGAAGATGCCGCCGCCGTCGTTGTTGACGACGACGATCGGGCCGCGCGCAGGTGGTGCAGCTTCGCGGCGAGCAGGCCGTTGAGGTCGTGGAAGAAGGATAGGTCGCCAATGACGAGCACGACCGGCCCCTGACTGACCGCCGCGACGCCGAGCGCGCTGAGTTGACGCCGTCGATGCTATCTGCGCCCCGGTTCGAGAGGCAGCGCACGGCGCGGTCGCCCGCCGGGAGAAAGGTGTCGAGGTCGCGCACCGGCATGCTGTTCCCGGCGTAGAGGGTCGCGCCGTCCGGCAGGAGCGCGGCGAGTTCGGCGAAGACGCGCCCTCGGAGAAGTCGTCCGAGGCGGCGAGCCGGGCGTCGATGGCAGCGCGAGCGCGCGGCGATATCGAGCCAGGTGGCGGTCCATACGCTGCGCGAGGCGATGCCTGCGCCGAGACGATCCGCCAGAGCGTCGCAGACGGCGACGGGGTCGGCGTGCAGCACGTCGGAGGTGAGGAAGGCGGGTCAGGGTGCCAGGCGGCGACGCCGTCGATCAGGAGGTGGCGGCTGGCGGGGTAGCGCGCGAGGTATTGCGCGAGCGGCTTCGAGGTCGGCGGTGCGCCGAAGCGCAGCACGACCTCGGGCGCGAGGGCGCGGCAGGTGGCGTCGTCGCGGAGGAAGGCGTCGAAGGTGTCGATGACGAGCGCGCGGTCGTGGGGGCCGCTGCGTGTTTGCGAGAGGCCGTCGGCGAGGAGCGGGTAGCCGAGCGCGGCGGCGAGCCGGGCGACGGCCGGGGCGAGCGCCGGGTCATCCTGCGGGCCGCAGACGATCAGGCCGCGCTCGGTGGAGGCGAGGTCGGCCGCGAGTGCGGCGAGCGCGGCGTCGGGGAGCGCGGGGCCGGTGGAGACGGCGGTGAAGGGGCGATGCTCGCCGCGACCCGCCGTCGCGATCTCGTCGGCGAGCGCGGGCACCGTTTCGCCGGGCGCGGGGACAAGGGGCTCGCGCGTGGGGAAGTTGAGGTGGACCGGGCCGCGCGGCGCGGCGAGCCATGGGTCGCCACGGCGCGGGCGGCGGTAGCGGACCTGCCGCAGCAGTTCGGCGGTGATTTCGCACCGGCAGTTCGTGGAACTACTTGACGTGCCTGCCGTAGAGGCGCACCTGATCCATCGTCTGCGCCGCGCCGACGTCGCGCAGTTCGGGCGGGCGGTCGGCGGTGAGAACGAGCAGGGGGATGCGTGAGAGCGAGGCTTCCACGACCGCCGGGAGGAAGTTGGCGGCGGCGGTGCCGGAGCTGCACAGCACGGCGACCGGTTCACCGAGCGACCGCGCCATACCGAGCGCAAAGAAAGCGGCGGAGCGCTCGTCGACGTGCAGCCAGATGCGGATGTCGTGCGAATCGGCCAGCGCAAGCGCCAGGGGCGTCGAGCGCGAGCCGGGGCAGACCACGGCGTGGCGCACGCCCGAACGGCCCAGTTCCGCCACAAACGCGGCGGAAAGCGCGGCGTTCTTCATGCCCTCGCCGATCATGCGCCCACCCCCAGTGCGGCGCGCATCGGCCGCAGCTTCAGCGCGGTCTCGGCGTACTCCGAGTCGGGATCAGTCGCCCATGATGCCCGCGCCGCCGTAGAGGACGGCCATGCCCGGCACCACCAGGGCGGAGCGGAGGGCGACCGCGAACTCGCCGCCGCCGTAACCATCGACCCAGCCGACCGCCCCGGCGTACCAGCCGCGCCCGAACCCCTCGCGCTCGCGAATCGCCACCAGGGCCTCGGCGCGCGGGATGCCGCCGACGGCGGGGGTCGGGTGCAGGCGCGCGACGAGGTCGAGGACGCAGCGGTCGCCGCGCAGGCGGGCGCGCACGGGCGTGGCGAGGTGCTGGAGGTTGCGAATCTGCATGATCTGGGCGTGTCGGGCATCAGCCACTCGTCGCAGACCGGTTCGAGCGCGTCGCGGATGGCGCTGACGACGATGGCGTGCTCCTCGCGGTTCTTGCGCCAGCGGGAACAAGCCGATCGGCCAGGCGCGCGTCCTCCTCCGGCGCTGCGCCGCGCGCGGTGGTCCCGGCGAGGTAGAGCGCGTGGCAACCTCGGGAGCCATTGAGGCGAATCAGCCGCTCGGGCGTGCCGCCCAGGAGGCAGCGCACCGGGGGTGCCGAGCGCGAAGACGTAGGCACCGGGATAGTGCTCGCGCAGGTAGCGCAGGGCGGAGGCGAGATCGGCGTCGCTGCGAGATGGACGCGCTGCTGGCGGGCCAGGACAACCTTCGCGTAGCGCCCGGCGCGGACATCGGCGGCGGTGCGGGCGACCGCGTCCTTCCAGACGTCCGGCGCGGGCAGTTCCTCGATTGAATCGACCTGCGCCGCGTGGGTGGCGACGGGGGCCGTCTCCTGCAAGGGCGGCCAATTCCGCCAGGGTGGCGGCGGTCATGACCGACCAGTCGGCACCGGGTTCAACAAGCACGGTAACGGTGAGTGTCGCCTTGTCCATCGGCGATCTGACCATGATGCGCGGCAGGACCAGTTGGCCGTTCGGGAAGTCGTCCCACTCGGGCGGGGCGGTTTGTGTCGGGTCGAAGGCGAAGCCGCCGAGGTAGCGCGGCCCGCCGACGGCGCGCGTGAGATCGTCGGCGACGATCGCGGCACGGTCGGCGCGCAGGAGGTCGGCGGCGTCAGCAAGGGGGGTGAGGCTGTCGGAGCGGACCAATCGCGCGACGCCCGAGCCGAGGAGCACGGGTGCCCAACTCCGGGCGCTCCCAATAGGCACGATAGCCGTCGCGGCTGCCCGCCCGCGCGAACCAATCGGGCGGATCGGCGGGCGCGTCGATCGGCAGCGAGCAGGCGGCGAGGACGGCCTGTCCGGTCCTGGCGGCCAATTCAGCGGCCTCGACGCAACGCGCCTCAAGTGCGGGAGCGATCGTGTCAGTAGTCGCGCGTTCCACGACAATCATTGGCCAGTCTCCTCCGCGGCAGGCCGACGCCGGAAAGAAGTAAGCGCCGGAGGGCCGGGTAGGCATCCTCCAGGCGCTCCGGCTGCCCCGTCAGCACCCAGCGCGTCACGACCTGGTTCACCGCGCCGAACCAGGCCACCCGACGAGATCGGGATCGAGCGGCGGGATCAGTTCCCGCAACACCGCGTCTGCTACCTGTTGAGCGATGATGGTCGCGAACTGGTCGTGCAGTTCCTGGCCATCTTGAGATTGAACTGGTGCCCGGCACCGAGCGCCTCGACCAGCAGCAGTCGCGCCAGGGCGCGGTGGCTGCCGAAGGTGTGGAGCACGGCGCGGAGCGCGGCCATGCCGCGCGCGAGGGGGTCGGTTTCGGCCGCGATGGCGCGCTCGATGCGGTGGGTCAGCAATCGGCCTGACTGTCGAGCAGGGGGCGATGAAGAGGGCCTGCTTGCTCGGGAAGCGAAATAGACGCCGCCCTTGGAGGTATCGGAGCGTCGCGCGATCTCATCGACGAGGGTGTCGCTGTAGCCATCGCGCGTGAAAATGTCGAGCGCGGCGTCGAGGACGCGTTGCCGCCGATCCCTGCTCCGGCTCTGCTCGCGCACCATCGCCGCCACCTCACGAATCCGACCGACCCGTCAGTCGGTTTCTCCTGAGGGGAGTATATCACAAGTTTCAGGATTTTGTGAAGGATGGAATGTGGGTGTTCTGTGGGGGAAGTTGGGACGAGGTGCCATTGGGGGAGATGCCGTTCGACTGAAGTCGCGGCTGGAGGCGACCTGCGGGTCGCCGCGAAGTCCTCCTGCGCGGACTGGGATTCGTGGCGAGGGTTTGCAGCCATCGTGATGGCGCAAGCCACATATACAGGGCGGGTTCGAGACCCGCCCCTACCAGTGCTAGATGTAAATTGGCGAGTGATGCTAGTCGTGGCCGTGGTGCTTGCGGCCGGAACCGCTTTTGCTTGCCGCCGCCGTCTTGTTTGTTGACGCGTGGCCCAGGCGCGACGTTCGGCTTCGTCTTCCGAGACGCCTCGCTTGTCGTAGACTTCTTCGATGTGCTCGGCTTTGCGCTTCTGCTTGTCCGTGTACGCGGACTTATCGCCACGCGGCATGGGTTTCTCCTTCGCGTTTCGACGGCACGTTTGGTGCCTGCATCAAGGGCTGCAAATCCTGTACCAGTTCGAGAGAGCAAGGAGTCGAGAGAAGGCTGTAGGGCGCTTCGCGAAGCGCTCGGCTGCCCTGGCGACTGCCAGCCCGCGCCGGGCGCGTCACGACGCGTCCCTACGACGGGGTTCCGCGATGTGCGTCGCGCCCCAGATGAACGGGTGGTTAGCGGAAGTGGGGCAGGATTTCGCGCTGGTAGAAGGTGAAGAAGCCCGCCTGGTCGGGGCTAACCTGGTGGATGTAGATCGGCCGTAGCCCGCGTCGATGTATTTCTGGATGGCGTCGCGGTGCTTCGCGGGGTCAGCCGCAGGTGATCGATTCGGCGATGGTCTCTTCGTCCACGAGTTGCGCGCCTGCGCGAAATAGGCGGGCGTGGGCATTTTTGCGAGAGTCTGCCCGGCACGGCCGAGTTTGGCCACCACTCCAGCGCGGTGCGCTTTGCCTGCGCTTCGTCGGCCGCGTAGCAGACGGTGAGTTGGCCGTAGCGTGGTTTGCCTTTGCCACCCGACGAAGCGAATGCGCCGAGCACTTCTTTGTCGGGCGCGGTGCCACAAAGCTGTCGCCGATACGCCCGGCGAGTTCGGCCGCCTGCGGGCCGCTCGCTGGCCACCATGATCGGCGGCGGTTCGTCGGGCAGGGTGTAGATGCGGGCGTTCTCGACCGTAGTGCTCGCGCAGGGTCTGGGTGCCACCTGCCAGAGCAGGCGGATGACGGCGACCGCTTCTTCGAGCCGCGCGAGGCGCAGATCGTGCGGCGCCAGCGGTCGCCCAGGATGTGCTCGTTGAGATTTTCGCCGGTGCCGACGCCGAGGAAGAAGCGCCCCGGCAGCATCGCGCGGTGGCCGCCGCCTGGGCGATGATCGCCGGGTGGATGCGCGTGGTCGGGCAGGTGACGCCGGTGCCGACGCGCAGTTGCAGGGTGGCCTGGGCGATGCCGCCGAGGACGCCCCAGACGAACGGGGCCTGTCCCTGCTTATCGACCAGGGGTGGTAGTGGTCGGAGATGAGCGCGAAGGCAGGGAAGCCCGCTTCCTCCGCCATGCGCCTGCCGTACCCCGTTGCACCAAATCGAGGGGCCGGTGCTCCTCGCTCGACATCGCAAAACCGAGTTCCGCCATCGATCTTTCCTCCGTTTCATACCACCGCACCCGCCACCGGGCGCGATGCGAATCATCTGCCTGCATAGGGCATGTGGCGTGCCCAACTCGCCGATCGCCCGGCCGCAACAGCGGGTACAATGGCGCGGCCGAAGGGCAGCGGTGCCGTTTGGTGAGCGAAGGAGGGGTCTGTGAAGCAGTTGCGCGTTGGCATCATCGGCACGGGGATGCGGTCGGCTTCCTATCTGCACAACCTGTCGCCGGAGTTGCGCCCGCAGGTGCGGGTGGTGGCGCTGGCCGATCCCGACGAGGGGAATTGCGCCAAGTTCGAGCGCTTCTTCGCCAACGACTTCTTCGCGGACCGGCACCGGCCGCGCCAATACGAGAGCGGCGCGGAGTTGCTCGCGGCCGAGGAGCTGGATGCGCTGATCATCGGCAGCCCGAACCACGCCCATACCGCAGACGCGCTGCTGGCGATGCCCCGCCGCATCCCCCTGCTGCTGGAGAAGCCGGTCGCGATCTCGCTGGAGGAGTGCAAGCAGCTCTGGGCGGGCTTCGTGGCGGCGGGTCGCCCGCAGGTGACGGTCGGCTTCGTGCTGCGCTACGCGCCGTTTTACGTCAAAGTGAAGGAGTTGCTGCAGGAGGCGGACCTGGGGCAATTGCTGACGGTGGATGCCGACGAGAGTCTGGGGACGGCGCTGACCGCCTATTTCTTCGGGGGCGGCAGCTGGCGGCGGTTCGACCATTTGACGGGCGGCTTCATCGTCGAGAAGTGCTGCCACGACCTCGACATTTTGAACTGGCTGACCGGGGCGAAGGCGGAGCGGGTCTACTCGGTGGCGCGGCGCACGCACCTGACGCCGCGCCCGAAGGAGCAGCGCCACGCCCGGTTCGAGCCGGGCTCGAATCGCCACGCCACGATCGATTACGGCGACTCGCCGCTGCGGGGCACCTTCCGCATCATCGAAGACGACTCGCTCTACGAGGCGGAGAGCGACATGCCGGATCACCAGCTCGTCACCATCGAGTTCGACAACGGCATCCTCAGCACCTTCACCGTCTGCCTGGCGCAGCCGCACAACAACCGCCGCTTGCGCATTTACGGCTCGAACGGCGCGCTGGAGGGGGATATCGAGCGGTCGATTGTGGCCGTGGACAAGCCGAGCGCGGATGGGCGGGAGAGCACCCGGCAGGAGTATGCGATCACGGGCGGCGAGGGTGGGCACCACGGGGCCGATTCGGTGATCAACGAGGCGTTCTGGCGCGGCGCGCTGGGCGAGCCGACGACGATCAAGGCGGGGATTCGCGAGGGGCTGGAGGCGGTGATCGTCGGGCTGGCCGCCGAGGAGTCGAAGCGGACGGGGTTGCCGGTGGACGTGCGCAAGCTGCGCGTCGAGGTCTTTGGCGACGAGGCGTAGCGCGACGCGGGCGAGGAGCGCCAGATGGGGCAGTTGCCGGGTCCATCCTACCCGTTCCGCGTACCTGACGCGCCAGGATCGCCCGAGGAATCGCCCGAGCGGCCGGAGTGGTGGCGGGGGTTTGTGTTCGCGCTGGTCGTGCTCGGCTTGATCCTGCTGGGCGGCGTGGTGTTCAGCGCCTGCAACAGCGCGTTTGCTCGGACGTAGGGCGAGCGGGAGGGGACGGCAGAGGTCAGGGGAAGTCGGCGCGGGTCATGCCGTCCGGGTGGCCAGGCGGCCACTGGACCAGCTCGAATTGATAGCCGTCCGGGTCGCGCAGGAAGCAGGTGCGCGGCCCGTCTTCTCCGCCCGGGCGCTGAGGTTCCTCGAAAGCGACCCCTTGCGCGACCAGATCGGCCAGGGTGGCGGCGAGATCGTCTACCTGCACCGCGATGTGGCTGAAGCCCGTGCCCAATGCGACCGGTTGCTGCCCGCCATCATCGAACAGCTCGATCGTCACCACGTCGCCATCGCCCGGGAGGTTGAGCATGGCCCGGACGGAACCATCCTCGAACGACACCCGACCGATCTCGCGGAAGCCGACCTGCGCATACCAGGCGAGCGAGCGAGCGAGGTCCTGCACGCGGTAGGCGGTGAGGAGCGTCTTCATCCAGGGTGCCTCCAGAGCGATGGCGGCGGATCGATCCGCCGCGATGCCAGCGAGGCTCGTTGTACCCGCCCACCTCGGATGCGTCAAGTGCGCCATCTTCGAACGAGGGGCATCACTCCGAGAAGAGGGTGGTGACGCCGGCGGCGGGCGCGGTGGCGACGACGGTGGGCGTGGTGCCGGTCGCCGCGTGGTGGCGTTGCGCGACCTCGCGGCAGAAGTCGGCGACGGCGTCGCGCGCGACCAGGCTGACGGTGCAGCCGCCGAAGCCGCCGCCGGTCATGCGCGTGCCGAGGCAGCCGGGGCTGGCGACGGCCGCCGCGACCAGCGCGTCGAGCGCGGGGGTGGAGACTTCGTAGTCGTCGCGCAGGCTAGCGTGGGAGGCGGCCATCAGCGCGCCGACCGTGGCGAGGTCGCCTGCGGCGAGGGCTGAGGCGGCGGCTTGCACGCGCGCGTTCTCGGTCACGACGTGGCGGCAGCGCCGCCAGAGCAGGCCGGTCGGGTCTGCGGCCAGGAGGGGGTCGCGGAGGTCGGCGAGGGTGGCTTCGTCGAGGTCGCGCAGCGTGGAGACCGACGGTTGGTGCGCGCGGACAACGGCGAGTCCCGCTTCGGCCTCGCGGCGGCGCTGGGCGAAGGGGGAGGTGAGTTGGTCGTGGCGCGTCAGGGTGTCGGCGACGACGACCGCGACCTCCGGGGGCATGGGTACGTGGGTGTGGTCGAGGCTGCGGCAGTCGAGCAGCAGCGCGTGGCCCGCCCGCGCGTTGCCGATGGCAAAGTGGTCCATGATGCCGCCGGTCGTGCCGTACCAGTGCTCGGCGT
>JAXLWN010000095.1:0-26290 GCA_046328475.1 Chloroflexia bacterium
GTGGTGGCGGATGCGGTCGAGGGGCTGCGGGTCGCGTTCGCGGACCGCAGCCTGGCGGTGAACGACCTGAGCAGCACGATTCGGATCGGCACCTCGATCCGGGCGCTGCTGACGCAACTGGTGCAGGGGTTCATGGGGCTGGGGCTGGTGGCGGGCGTGGCCGCGCTCGGCATCCTCGGCATCCAGTCGGTGATCGAGCGGCGGCAGCAGCTGGGGACGCTGCGCGCGATCGGCTACACGCGCGGGGAGACGCGGGCGACGCTGACGTTCGAGTCGGCGGTGACGGCGGCGCTGGGGATCAGCCTGGGGACGGCGCTGGGGCTGATCCTGGCGCGCAGTCTGGTGGCGCTGCTGGCGGTGCGCAACCCGGAAATCCGCTACGGCGTGCCGTGGGATCAGATCGCGATCACGTTGGCGCTCGCCTGGGTCGGGACGCTGGCGGCGTTGGTGGTCGCGGCGTGGCAGGCGGGGCGGGTGTCGCCGGCGGATGCGCTGCGCGCGGGATAGCGAGACGGATTGAACCGCCAAGACGCCAAGGACGCCAAGACGAAAATACGACGATCTAACCGCAGAGGACGCAGAGGACGCAGAGACGAGGGGGAGTGAGGAGAGAGGAGAGAGGAGAGAGGAGAGAGGGGACGGATGCTGCGCTGCGCTCAGCATGACACATGTGAGGCTATGCTTTCCCCCTGTTATTTTGAGCGCCAGCGAAGAATTTGTCCCTCCTCTCCTCGTCTTTCTACCGTCTCTGCGTCCTCTGCGCCGTCCTCCGCGCCCTCTGCGGTTAAACCGTCCCTCGTTCTTGGCTCTTAGTGGCTTCTTGGCGTCATAGCCTGGCAAAGGGCTATAATTGGCCGTACACGTCGTTGGAGCCACCCGGTGCCGTGAGGCGCGTGGGTGGGTTTGTCTTTCGCTCGTGCGGGCGGATGACATCTGATAGAGGAGTGCGGCAATGGTAGATCGATCGCCGATTCCGATGACGGCGGAGGGCTTGCAGAAGGTCCGGGAAGAGTTTGAGCATCTGACCGGGGTGGGTCGGCGCGAGGTGACGCAGCGTATCCAGGCGGCGCGCGAACTCGGTGACCTGCGCGAGAATGCTGAGTATGACATCGCGAAGAATGACCAGGGCCTGATGGAGGCGCGCATCCGCCAGCTTGAGGACATCATCAAGCGGGCGGTGGTGATGGCCGAGCCCGCGTCGCACGGGCGCGTGGCGGTCGTGACGATCGGCGCGACGGTGACGATCGTGATGGGCGGCGAAGAGGAGACCTTCACGATCGTCAGCCCGGTCGAGGCCAAGCCGCGCGAGGGGCGCATCTCGAATGAGTCGCCGGTCGGCAAGGCGCTGATCGGCCACAAGGTCGGCGACAAGTTCGACATCACGATGCCGAACGGGCGGAAGATGCCGACGACGGTGAAGGAAATCTCGCGGTAGTCGTACGTCGTAAGTCGTAAGTCGTAAGAGGGGCCGCTCTCCAAAGTAGGGAGCGGCCCTTCGCTTTGTGGATCGTGTAGGGGAATTCCGGCACGATCCATCTTTCTTACGACTTACGACTTACGACTTACGCTCTTAAATCAGGTGCCACGCGGTCTGGCGGCCGGAGAGCCAGGAGCATGTGCCGCCGGTGACGACGGCGTCCTCTTCGAGGGCGATGCGGACTTCCTGGCCATCCCATTCGGGGAGGTCGTAGCGGACGTTGAGCTCGATCGAGTAGCAGGTGTCGTCGAAGAGCTCGTAGTCGCCCCGGCCGGGGACGCCGTTCTGGTTGTCCCAGAGGCCGATGGTGGGGCCGGCGGCGTGGCCGTGATAGCCGAGCGGGTGGCTGTAGATGCTCGGGAGGATGCCCTCGACCTTGGCGCGGGCGAGCGCGGCGGCGAGGATCTGGTTGCCGGTGCGGCCGACCTGCATCTCTTCCATGTGGATGTCTTGCAGGCGGTTCCCGGCGGCGAGCGCGGCCTTCAGCCCGGCCGGGGCGTCGGTCTCGCCCGGCTTGAGGACGTAGGCGTTCTGCTGGTGGTCGGTGGCGAGGCCGAGGTAGTAGAAGCCAACGTCGCAGTGGAGCACGTCGCCGGGGAGGATGCGGGTGCGGACGTTCTCCTTGGCATCGTAGCGCTGACCGGGGGCCTGGATCGAGATCGAGGGCTGGAACCAGGCTTGCAGGCCGAGGTCGAGCATCGTCTGGCGCATCCACCAGACGACGTCGTCGGTGGTGGTGACGCCGGGCTGGATGGTGCGGCGGGAGTAGGCTTCGGCGATGATCGCGTGGTTGATCTCCATCAATTGCGGGTAGATCGCGAGTTCGGCGGGGATGCGGCGCTCCAGCCAGCCGACGGCGAGGCGTTCCGCACCGAGGGTGCGGTCGGCGTACTTCTCGCCGATGTTGCGGGTGACGCTCTCCCATTCCTGGTGGCTGAGGCCGTCGCCGAAGGCGAAGGTTTCGCTGACGTTGAGGCCGATCGACTGGGGATCGCGCTCGGCGACGATGCGCGCGAGGCACTCGTCCTGGCTCTCCTTGCCGTCGGCGTCCCAGCCGCGCTCGTAGAACTTGCCAAAGCCGTAGCGGTCGAGGGTGAGGCGTTCCACCGTGCCATCGGGGCGACGGGTGAAGACGAGGATGGTGCGTCGGCGCGCGGCCATCGAGGGTTCGGGGAGCATGGTCATGATGACCGGGTCCTCGTTGTACTCGCGGGCGGCGACGATCCACATGTCGAAGCCTTCGCGCCCCATGACCTCGGGGAGGATGGTGTCGAGGCGCGTTTTCAGCCACTCGTTGCGGAGTTCGGCGCGGGCGCGGAGCGGCAACACTTGCTCGCGGAGTTTGGCGACGAAGGCACTCTGGGGGGAGCCGGACATCCCTGCGACCACTCGATCCTCCTTGCGCGGTGTAAGGCCCGCGTGTGCTGGCGGGCAGCGTTCTGGGGTGGAATATAGCATATGGGGGATGGGGAGCCGGGGTGAGTCGTCAGTCGTCAGTCGTCAGTGCTGAGTGCTGAGTGCTGAGTGCTGAGTGCTGAGTAGAGTCGTAAGTCGTAAGTCGTAAGTCGTAAGGGGATGAGCCCGCACCCCGCCGCCTGCGGGCGGCACCCCTCGCCCACCGTCTGGGAGAGGGGAGGAAGATCACGGGTAACGAGCGCGGGCGCGGGCGATCAGGAGGGCGAGGGCGGGACCGGCGGCGCATTCGTTGTCGCCGGCCTGGGTGAAGGCGGGGTTGGGGGACTGGCTGCTCTGGACGCCGACGACGGTGGGCCAGGGGTCGTCGCCCCACCAGCCCCAGAGCGGTCCGCCGGAGTGGCCGGGGACGATGTCGCTGAAGTGGCCGAGGACGTGGCCGACGCGCCCGCCGAAGAGGTGGTTGTCGGCGGAGTTGACCTGGAGATCGCCCTGAAAGGCGGGGCGCTGGGAGGCGGCGAGGTCGCTGGGGTAGCCGAGGTGTTGCCAGTGGCGCGTGCCGTTCCAGGCGGGGTCGTAGGTGCGATAGCCGGGATAGCCGACGACGTTGCCGAGCGGGGTGTCGAGGATGCAGATGGCGTAGTCGAAGGCGACTTCGCGGCCGGTCATGCCGTCGGCGGGGGTGGTGGGGTACCAGGCGAGGACGCGCGTGGCCCAGGCCTCGCCGAAGGGGGCCGCGCCGAGGTCGTAGGCGGGGCGGAAGCGCGCCCACCCGGCGGTGCCGTCGGCATTCCAGGCGATCAGGTGGTTCGCGGTGAGGAGGTGGCGCGGGCCGATCAGGGAGGCGGTGCCGGTGCCGAACGGGGTGTCGAGGCGGCCGACAGTACACCAGGGGAAGTGGCCGCTGGCGATCAGTTCGCGCTCGTCGGAGCCGAAGATGGCGGTGGGGATGCCGTGACCAGCGTCACCGCGCGGGCGGGGTGGGGCGGCATTGCCGAGCGAAGGGGTGTATTCGACGGCGAGGTGCGGCGGGCGATGGCCGGGGCCGTGGGGGCGGTCGCCGAGTCCGGTGAGGTCGGCAGTGCGGAGGATTTCGACGGGGATGGTCTCGTGGTGGCGCTGACCGACCCGGCTGCCGGGGAGGGTGACTTCGACGCGGTAGGTGTCGGGCAGGTCGTCCACGGCGACGAGGTTGACGGTGCCGCCGGTCGGGAGGTGGATCCGCCCGTGGTTGAGGGTGATCTGCGCGGGTGGCGGGGCGGCAGCGGGCGTGGGGCGGCGGCGCGCGAGTTGGGCGCTGGTGAGCGGCGTGTGCTGCGGGCGGCGAGTGGGCATTAGAGCCTCGCTGGTGGCCGTTGCGGCCTGACGGGATCCTGACAGGCAGCGGAGGTGGGTGTTCCTCGGCAACCGCCCGGAATGATAAGCTAGTCGTGTTGCGGGATACTCACCCCGCCGCCTGCGGGGCACCTCTCCCGCGAGGAGAGGGGAAGGGGTACCGCGACAAGCAATTCTGAAACACAGCGCTTGCAACCGTTTGGAATGATAAGCTAGTGGCAGGCGCGGCGGTACGACATATCCCCTGGGTTTGGGTGCGAGGAGTGAGGTTGGGGATGGTGCTGGGGAAGCGGCGATTCAGCGGCACTTTGCCGCGCGGCGAGGGGCATCGGTTTGTCTGCTACGGGGATTCCTGTTCGGGGGTGGCGGGCGCTGCACGAGCGGACGTTCGCGGCGGTGAACGGGGTGGTGGCGCGGATTCGGCCAGTGCCCGAGTTTGTTTGCTTTCCCGGTGACGAGATTATCGGGCTGGTGGCGGAGCGTGGGAGTTGCGGCGGCAGTGGGCGCATTGGTTCGAGCGCGAGATGGCCTGGTCGACCGGGCGATCCCGCTGTACCACACGACCGGGAACCACACGACGTTCGACGCGGTGAGTGAGGCGGTCTTCGGGAGGTGTTGGGGCATCTGCCGCGCAACGGCCCTGCGGGGCAGGAGGGGCTGAGTTACTGGGTGCGGCGCGGCGACCTGGTGCTGGTCTTCGTGAACACGCTCTGGTCGGGGCTGGGTGGCGAGGGTCGGGTGGAGACGGATTGGCTCGACCGGACGCTGGCGGCGCACGCGGATGCGCGGTACAAGCTGGTCTTCGGGCATCACCCGGCGTGGCCGGTGAATGGGTTCTCGGGGCGTATCAGCGGGAACTTGCGCCGGAGAATGCGGCGCGCTTCTGGCGGGTGCTGGTGCGGCACGGGTGCTGGCTTACCGGTGCAGCCACATCCTCGCGTTCGACGCAGGTGCGCGAGGGGGTGTTGCAGATCACGACGGCGGGGGCGGGGACGGCGCACCGGATGCCGGAAGGGGTCGAGTACCTGCACCAGCATCCAGGCGGCGCTCGACAGGGAAGGGTTGCGCTACCAGGTGCTCGATACCGAGGCGCGGGTGCGCGAGCGGTTGTCGTGGCCGATCGCGCTGCCGCCCGCTGGGGAATGGGCGGCG
Organism: Chloroflexia bacterium; assembly: GCA_046328475.1. Classification (GTDB taxonomy): domain Bacteria; phylum Chloroflexota; class Chloroflexia; order Thermomicrobiales; family CADCWN01; genus CADCWN01. The sequence continues at coordinate 5,378 of JAXLWN010000095.1, forward strand.
CTGGCACCGGGCGGCAAGAAGCCCCGGTGTCGGGAGTGGGTGACGAGCAGTTGGTGGCGTGGGAGTTCTCCGGGGTCGCGGCGGAGGTGGGCGGCGACGCACAGACGCTGCTGGCCGCGTGGGGCGACGGTATTGGTCTGGCAACGCCGTGGGTGGGCTTGCTGGGCCAGGAGCAGCGCCTGGGGGTGCTGATCAACCCGGCACCGGGGCGGAGTCCGAGTTTGTGGCTCGGTCCCGCGTTGCCACCGGGGCGGCCGTTCGCGGTGCAGTTGGCGATTCACGGCGGATGGGGCCGGGCGGCATCCTCTGGCGGTGGGGCGATGCTGCGCCCTGGTCGTCGCTGCGCGGGGCATGTCGCGGGGCGCGGAGCTGCTGGTGTGGCCGTCGCGGTGGGGCGTGGGGCACGATCGGCACGGGGCGGGGGATCGGCCGTTTCGGGGATGGATTTGGAGTGGTTGTGACGGCGTTGCCGGAACTGATGTGAGGGAGGGTGTGGGGATGGCGCTGTGGATCAGTTGCCTCGACCTGTTGGCCTGGCGATGCATCGGCCGCACCGGGCGGGGCGCGTGGTGGCGGTGGCCGATGTGACCGATCCGATGACCTTCTACTTCGGGGCGGTCGCGGGCGGCGTCTGGAAGACGACGGACGGCGGGACGACCTGGGCGAACGTTTCCGATGGCTATTTCGGCACGGCGGCGGTGGGGGCGGTCACGGTGTCGTGGTCGGACCCGAACGTGCTCTACGTGGGAACGGGCGAGGCGACGATCCGGGGGAACGTGTCGCACGGCGATGGGGTCTACAAGTCGACCGATGGCGGCAAGAGTTGGCGGAATGTGGGGCTGAAGGAGACGCGCCACATCGCCAAGATTCGGATCCACCCGACCAACCCGGATATCGCGTATGTCGCGGCGTTCGGTCATGCCTGGGGGCCGAATCCGGAGCGCGGCGTCTATCGCACGACCGACGGCGGCAAGCACTGGGAGCTGGTGCTGCACAAATCGGAGCGCGCGGGCGCGATCGACCTGACGATGGACCCGCACAACCCGCGCATCCTGTATGCCGCGATCTGGCACGCGCAGCGGCACCCGCACACGCTGGTCAGCGGCGGCGAGGATTCGGGGATCTGGCGCTCGACCGATGGCGGCGATACCTGGCAGGAGATCACGCGCAACGAGGGGCTGCCGACGGGGATCCTCGGCAAGATCGGGCTGGCGATCTCGCCGTCGCGCCAGGATCGCATCTACGCGATTGTGGAAGCGGAGGATGGCGCGGTTTTTCGCTCGGACGATGGTGGCGAGACCTGGCAGCGCATGAACGACAGCGAGATGTATCTGCGGACGCGGGCCTGGTACTACATGCACCTGATCGCCGACCCGCAGGATGCGAACACCGTCTGGGTGCTGAATTTCTCCGTCTGGCGCTCGATCGACGGCGGCGCGACCTTCAAGCAGGTTTCCACGCCGCACGGCGACAACCACGATCTCTGGATCGATCCGCAGAATCCGCGCCGGATGATCCGGGGCAACGATGGCGGGGCCTGCGTGACCTTCAACGGCGGGCAGTCGTGGACGATCCCTTACAACCAGCCGACGGCGCAGCTCTACCACGTCACGACCGACGATCGTTTCCCCTATCGCGTCTACGGCTCGCAGCAGGACAACACCGCAATCTCGGTGCCGAGTGCGACGGTCGAGGGGATCATTCACACGCGCGACTGGTTCGAGCCGGGGGGCGGCGAGAGCGGCTACATCGCGGTGAAGCCGGACGATCCGGACCTGATCGTGGCGTCGGGGCCGATCTCGAAGCGGGCGTTCAACGACCGGATGCTGCTGTTCGACCGGCGCACCGGGCAGAAGCGCAACATCACCGTCTGGCCGGAGCTGCACGGCTGGAGCCAGGGCGCGGAGATGCTGAAGTATCGCTTCCAATGGACCTTCCCGATCCTCTTCTCCAGGCACAACCCGGACGAGTTGTACGTGGCGGGCAATATCCTCTTCCGCTCGACCGATCTGGGGACGACCTGGGAAGCGCTGAGCCCCGACCTGACGCGCAACGATCCGGAAAAGTTGCGGGCGTCGGGCGGGCCAATCACGCGCGACAACACCGGGGCGGAGGTGTATTGCACGATCTTCGCGCTGGCGGAGTCGCCGAACGAGGCGGGGGTCTTCTGGGCCGGTTCGGACGACGGATTGGTGCATCTGACGCGCGACGGCGGGAAGCATTGGGAACAGATCACGCCGCCAACCGAAATGCTGCCCGAGTGGGCGCTGATCTCGTTCATCGAGGCGTCGCCGCACGACCCGGCGACTGCCTACCTGGCCGCGACGCGCTACAAGCACGACGACACGAGGCCCTATCTGCTCAAAACCACCGATTGGGGCAAGACCTGGGTTCCGATTGTCGATGGTATCCCCGGCGACGACTTCACGCGGGTGATCCGCGCCGACCCGGAGCGGGCGGGGCTGCTCTACGCGGGGACGGAGACCGGGATCTACGTCTCGTTCGACGATGGCGGGGCGTGGCACCGGCTGGGAGGCAATCTGCCGGTGGTGCCGATCCACGACCTGGTGATCAAGAACGACGATCTGGTGGTGGCGACGCACGGTCGGTCGTTCTGGATCCTGGATGACGTGTCGCCGCTGCGGGAAGTGGGGGCGGGGGACTGGGAGAGTGCAACGGGGGCGCACCTCTTCTCGCCGCGCCCGGCGGTGCGGTTCCGCGTGGGCGCGGGTTGGTCGCTGGAGGCGGAGCCGGGGCAGCATGCCTACGGGATGTCGAGCACGGTGATCTATTCGGGGCACCAGCGGCGGCGGGATGGGAAACTGGTGACGCAACTCGACGACGTGGGCGAGAACCCACCGGCGGGGGCGATCCTGCACTTCGCGCTGGGCGAAACGGTGGAAGATGCCCCGACGCTGCGCATCCTGGATGGAGCGGGGCAACTGCTGCGCGAATTGAAGGACGTGCCGAAGGTGGCCGGGGTGCATCGCGTCGTGTGGGATCTGCGGGCGCGCGGCGTGGAGCACGAGATCGACGGGCCGGACCTGGAGACGGTGGAACGACCGTCGGGTCCGATGGTGCTGCCGGGCCGGTATACGGTCGAGTTGCGTGTCGGGGAGCGGGCGTTGCGCCGGGAGATCGAGGTGCGACCCGACCCGCGCATCGGGACGAGCCGCGACGACTTGCAGTCGCAATACGACCTGCTGATTCAGATTCGCGACCGGTTGTCGGAGACGAACGCGCTGGTGAACCAGATTCGCGGGCTGAAGCGGCAGGTGGAGGCGTGGGAGGGCCGGTTCGCGGGGCAGGCGGTGCAGGAGCGCGGCCAGGGGGTGCGCGAGGCGGCGACACGGTTGCGCGAGGAATTGGGGCAGATCGAGAGGGAGTTGGTGGACGTGCGGTCGAAGAGTCCGCTGCTTTTCAAGTATGGGCTGCACGAGAAGCTGAGCGGGCTGTACGAGTCGGTGGACAGCGCGGACTATCGACCGGTGGCGAACGCCTACCCGGCATTCGAGGAGTTGGTCGCGAAACTGAACGAGCAGGAAGGGCGGTTCGAATCGGTCATCGCGGAGCACGGCGGCGCGCTGAACCGGGCGATCGCGGCGACGGGGGTCCCGGCAATTGCGATTGTGGAGTAAGTAGCGATATCCGGCAGGCCCGCGCGGTAACGCCGTGCGGGCCTGCGCCACGCTGAAGGCTTCATCTTCGGGAGGTCGCGATGGCGGAGGTGCTGGAGAAGGTGACCGCGTTGATTGTGCGGCCAGCGGCTGCCGGTCACGAGCTGCTGCTCTTTCAGCACGAGACGGCGGGTATTCAGATTCCGGCGGGCACGGTGGAACCTGGGGAAGCGCCCCGCGATGCCGTGCTGCGCGAAGCTCGCGAGGAGACCGGGCTGCAAGCGGTCGCCATTCAGCAGGAACTCGGCTTCGTGGACACACAGTTTCCGGACGATGAACGCCTGATCGTCCGTGCGACCACCGTCTATGCCCGCCCGACGGTGGAGAGCTTCGACTGGGCGCGGCTGCGGCGCGGCATCCGAGTGCGCCGGGAGCGTCAGAGCGAAGGCTTCACCCTGATCACCTATCAGGAGTGGGATCAGGTCGAGAACCCCACCTACGTCTCCTACCAGATAACGGGGTGGGTGCCCGACGAGACGCTCACCGCCACAGGGCGTCGCCATTTCTTCCTCCTCTCGTGCGCGGAGGCGACGCCGGAGCGGTGGACCGTCGTCGATGAGACGCACCGGTTCAGTCTCTTCTGGGCACCGCTGGCGGCACTCCCGGCGATCGTGTGGCGGCAGGCTGGATGGGTAGCGATGCTGCCGGGGGCGTTGCGCGGCGAGTCGTAACGCCGGTCGGCGTTGTTTGCGATAATGCTGCCATCGGTGGTGGGGTGGCGCTTGAAGCGATCGGTGGGGCCGTGATCGAGGTGACAGCGCGAGAGCGCGATCCGCTGGTGGTGCTGCGATCCGAGGCGTTGGAAGTCAGCGTCACGCCCGGGAAGGGCGGGGACATTACCGGTATCAGGCATCGGCCGACCGGGCAGGAGGTGCTGTTTCGCACGCCGTGGGGCGGGCGACCGGGCGGGCACATGCTGCCGGGCAGCGACGAGGTCGAGGCGTGGCTGAATGTTTATGGCGGCGGCTGGCAGTTGATGCTGCCGAATGCCGGGACCGCTTGCACGCACCAGGGGGTGCGGCACGTCTTCCACGGCGAGGCGGCGCTCGCCCCGTGGGAGTGGTCGGTCGAGGGCGAGGCGCTGACGCTGCGCCTGTCGTTCTTCACGCTGCCGCTGGTGATGACGCGCCGCCTGTCGCTCGATGGCGACTTGCTGCGGATCGATGAGACACTGGTGAACGAAGGTCCGATCCCGGTCGAACTGGTCTGGGGCCACCATCCGGGCTTCGGGGGCGATCCGCTGGCGGGTCCGGCGCGGTTGGCCTGCGGCGGCGGTGGTGGCGGACGATGCCGAGGACGAGCGCGGGAACGCGCTGGAGCCGGGCGGCGTCTCCGACTGGCCGCAGGCGCGCGGTCGCGATGGGCAGACGCTCGACCTGCGCGACCCGCTGTTCGGGCGGCACGGCATGGCCTATTTGCAGGATTTCGCCGAGGGGTGGGCCGGGCTGACGCGGACCGATGGCAGCATCGGGATCGCGCCTCGTGATGCCGCGCTCTTCCCGACGGCGTGGCTCTGGCAGGAGCTGGAGGCGAGCATGTCGCCGCCGTGGTTTGCCGGGCGCGGGTGGTGGATTGAGCCTCGCACCTCGTGGGCATGGGGCACGGCCTGGCGACGATTGCGGAGCGTACCGACGCAATTGCGGCTTCGTCCGGGCGAGCGGCGCGAGACGACGCTGCGCCTGCATGTTTGCACCGGTTTGTCGGAGATCGAGGGCGTGCGCGACGGCCGGGCGTTCTGATGGTGGGGCAGTAGGGCGTAGAGCGTGAAGCGTGAAGCGTGGGCCGTAGTCTGTCCACGGTCTACGGTCCACAAATACGGAGGCGACGATGGTGCAAGACGGCGGCGAGAAGCCGGCTACGGTGGAAGAGGGGTATCTGCTGGTTAGCGGGTTGCTCGACCCGAGCAGGGATATTCAACTGGTGCTGATGAGTACAACGGCGTGCTCGATGGCCTGGCGCAAGGGCTGGTGGCGGAAGGGAAGCTGGGCTGCCCGACGCACGAGTTGCCGTTCGCCGACCGGCTGATCGCGGTCTGCGAGGAGAGCGGGCGCAACTTCCCGCAGGAGTTCGATTTCAGCCTGCCGCAGACGGGCATTCGACCGATACGCCGATCCACGTCGGCCCGGCGGTTTTCGATGCTGGCGAACTCCCAAGCCGCTGCTCGATCTGGTCGAGGATCTGGTCGGGCCGGAGATTTTCTCGAAATCCGGTGCAGCACATCCGGATGAAGCTGCCGAAGAAGGCGGCGGCGCAGGAGTTTAATGGGTATTGCAGCAAGATCTCTGGCACCAGGACAACGGCGCGGATCATGCCGGAGGCCGACGAGGGGTCGATCCTGACGGTGGCTGCCGCTGAACCGCGCGACCGAGGCGAACGGCTGCCTCCAGGTGGTGCCGCGCAGCCACAACGACGGCCTGGTGCAGCACCGCCCGACGAGCGAGGGGGTGGCGATCCTGAAGCCGCTGGTGCCGGAAGATCTGGCGGTGCCGGTGCCGATGGAACCCGGCAGCGTGCTGCTGATGACGCAGCGGGACGATCCACAGTTCGCCGGACAACATCACCACGACGAGTGATCAGTATGGATCTGCGCTACCAGCCGACTGCAGCCGACCGGGCGACTGGCCTTCGCGCCCGCTGGTTTATCGCGCGCAGCGCCGCCGATCCCGAGAGCGCGTTGCACGATCCGGGGAGTGTGGCGATTGGCACGACGTGCGCGAGTCGTTGGCCGAGGATTCGCAGGCGTTCAACCGCTGGAAGGCGGGCGTGGACGGGTGTGCGTGAAGTGGGAAGTGGAAGGTAGGCGGAAATGGTCGCCAGCTCCGAGGTTGAGCTGGCCCTGATGGCCCGCTGCTTCAAGTCAGTCCTTTCCCACTTTAACTTCCCACTTCCCACTTCCGTCGGTGGGGCGTCGCCGTATCGCCATCTACCTCGCTTTCCGTTACGCATCTGCTGATGCCGCTGGAGGCTGGGTGCCGAATCTGAGCGCGGCGCTCGGTGGGCCGGCGCGCGATCAAGCGATGATCTGACCGGGTTGGCGCTCGGGGGGAACAAGACGCGGAAGCTGAGTACCTGATCGCCGATGCGCCTGCGCAGCGGCGACGGTGGTGATCACGGCCGTGGGGACGGCGTCGAATCACTGCCGACAGACGGCGGCGGCGGCGCGAATCGCGGGGTTGCGGTGCGTGCTGGTGGCTACGAAGGTGCGGAGCCGGAGGTGCAGGGCAATTTCCTGCTGAACCACCTCGGCATCCGCTTGTGCGCGAGGAGGCGGAGCGCCCGGCGATGATGGAGGCGGTCGCGGCGGAGTTGCGCGGTGGGCGAGCGGCCGTACATCATCCCCGGCGGCGGGTCGAATCCGCTCGGCGCGACGGCCTATGTGCAGGCGGTTCTTTGAGATCGTGGAGCAGTTGCGCGAGTTGGGGGAGACGGCGACGCACCTCTATGCAACGGCGAGTACATCCGGGGGGACGTTCGCGGGGCTGGCGCTGGGGGTGAAGCTGGCGCGGCACCGTTCGACCTCGTCGGGATCGTGATCGAGGATGACGCGGCGGCGACGGCGGGGTGGTCGCGCCGCTGGCGAATGCGACGGCGGAGTTCTTGGCGTGACCGAACGGATATCGGAAGGGGAATTGCAGCTGGACGACCGCTTCGTGGGGCCGGCCATGCGATCCCGACCGAGGGGTGCCTGGAGGCGATGGCGCTGGCGGCGCGCAATGCGAGGGTGTTGCTGCTGGAGCCAGTCTACACCGGGAAGATGCTGGCCGGATGATCGAGCATGCGGTCGGGGTGCCTGGGCAAGCGGGGTGATACGGTGGTCTTTTTGCACACGGGTGGTGGGGCACCGGCGGTCTTTTCGCATGCGGATGTGCTGGCGGGTATTTGGGAGTCGTGAGTCGTGAGTCGTGAGTCGAGTGGACGAGTGAGTAACGAGTAACGACGTAACGAGTGACGAGGGGGGATTCTCCCCGCCGCGCTGCGTGCGGCGACCCTCCTTCTGCGAGGAGGGTGAGAAACTTTCCAGGTTTTGTGGGCAATGAAGCTGCCGACTGGGCAGGATGCATGGGGATCGTGATCGCAATCCCTGGTTTACTGTTGGCGTTCGTCGCTCTGTGCAGCATGGCGTACGGATAGGCGAACGCGGGGGTATCCGCCGCTTGACATCCGGCGGGGGCGCGGTAGAGTGACGCCATCGTTTGGCAACCCCTACAGGAGGTAATCATGGCCGCATCCGGCACGATCGATCAGCAGCGCGCCGAGCGCATGGCGGGCTCGGCGAAGCTGCACGCAAAGGCGCGGACGATCTTTCCCGATGGCGTGACGCACGATGGGCGCTTCATGGAGCCGTTCCCGATCTACTGCACGAACGCGATGGGGCCGCGCAAGTGGGATGTGGATGGGAACGAGTTTGTGGACTACTTCGGGGGGCACGGGGCGCTCCTCCTGGGCCACTCGCATCCGGCGATCGTCGAGGCGCTCTCCGAGCAGTCGCGGCGCGGGACGCACCTCGGGGCCTGCCACGAGCTGGAGGTGCAGTGGGGCGAGTTGATCCAGCAGATGGTCCCATCGGGTCGGGGCGGGCTGGTGAAGCTGACCTCATCGGGCACCGAGGCGACGATGATGGCGATGCGCCTCGCCCGCGCATTCACCGGCAAGGATGTGATCTGCAAGGCGCAGGGGGCGTTCCACGGCTGGCACGACTACGCGACGATGGCGATGGCCCCGCCGTACGACGAGCCGATTTCGGCGGGCATCCCGCGCGGGGTGCGCGACAGCGTCGTCAGCGTCCCGGCCGGGGATATCGAGGCGCTGCGGGCGATGCTCGACAGCCGCGACGACATCGCGGCGGTGATCCTGATCGCCGACGGCGCGGGCACGGCCTATCTCCAGGCCGCGCGCGATCTGACCGCCGCGCGCGGGGTGCTGCTGATCTTCGATGAGGTCGTGACTGGCTTCCGCTACGCACCGGGCGGCGCGCAGGAGTACTACGGCGTCACGCCCGACCTGACGACGCTGGCGAAGATCCTGGCGGGCGGGCTGCCCGGTGGCGCGGTGGTGGGTCGCGCCGATGTGCTCGAACTCTTCCTCCAGAGCGATGACGACGAGTGGGTGCGGAAGCACCGCGTGCCGCATCCCGGCACCTACAACGGCAATCCGCTCTCGGCGGCGGCGGGGATCGCCTGCCTGGAGATCGCGCGCGACCCGGCGGTGCAGCAGAAGGCGATCGGGACGGCCGACCAGCTGCGCGCGGGCTTCAACGAAGCGTTCGCGCGCCACGACGTGGACGGCAAGGCGGGCGGCGTGGTGTCGCTGGTGCCGGTCACCTTCAAGAACACCAAGACGCCGCTGAAGAAGCTCGTCTATCGCTTCCGGGCGGCGCTGCAACTCGGCGGTGTCGATCCGTCGGGCTTTAACTTCATCGTCTCCGCCACGCACGGGCAGAAGGAAGTCGATCAGACGGTCGCCGCGTTCGACCGCGCGCTGGGGATGCTGAAGGCGGAAGGGGCGCTGTAGAGAAGTGCTGAGTGCTGAGTGCTGAGTGAGGGTAGCGTGGTTGGCGCAGATGTGCTTGCTACTCACCAATACTCAGCACTCAGCACTCAGCACTCAGCACTTCGTATGAAGGGTGGGGATATGCGGTACGTGTTCTTCGATGAGTTCGAGCCGGGGTGTTGCACGAGGGGCGGGGTGTATAGCATCGCCGGGCTGCTGGCGGAGGCGGGCGCGCACACGCCGCAGGAGGCGTTGGAATATCTGATCGCCAACGAGCAGCGGCTGCGCCCGAGCATCAAGGAGGTGATCGGGACGCAGGAGGGGCGCGACGCGGGGAGCGTTCGCTTCCGCCCGCCGGTGGCGCGGCCGTCGTGAAGCTGATCTGCGCGTTCGCGAACTACCGGAGTGATGGCGCGGAACGAGGTGCCGCTCGATGTTTTCCTGAAATCGCCCGCGTCGATCATCGGCGACGGCGACACGGTGGTGCTGCCGCCGGTGGAGGCGAGCATCTTCCACCACGAGGCGGAGCTGGCGTTTGTGATCGGCAAGCGCGGCGCGAAGATTCCCGCCGCCGAGGCGATGGACTATGTCTTCGGCTATGTGCCGTTCATGGACATCTCGGCGCGTGGGACGACCGGGCGAACCATGTTTCAAGGGAAATCCTACGATACCTTCGGCCCGATCGGACCGGCGATTGTTACCGCCGATGAGATCGCCGACCCGGGCATCGACTTGCGGGCGATGCTCAGCGTCAACGGGCACCTGCGCCAGAATTTCAGCACCGGCGACATGGCGAATCGCATCCCGGAGTTGATCGCCTTCGGCCCGGAGGTTTGCACCCTTGAACCGGGCGATGTGATCGCAACCGGCACCAATCACCAGGGACTCGGCCCGGTGCAGATGGTGACTCGGTCGCGCTGGAGATCACCGGCCTCGGCACGCTCACGGTCAATGTGACCGACGAGCGGAAGCGGACCTGGTTCGCGGGAGATCGACCAGGCGATGGCGACGATGGTCAGGAACATGTAGGGCGATAGTCGTGGAGTCGTGAGTCGTGAGTCGTGAGTAGAGACCTCACCCCCCCGGCCCCTCTCCTCGCGGGTTCAGGGCGGACAGTTTGGGCGGGGTGGGCGTTCGCCACCCGTGGTCCGCGTCGCCGCCGCTGCACGGGGCGGCCGGGGCGGCGGTGCTGGTGCCACTTGTCCGCGTGCCGACCACTGATCGCGCCCACCGGGCGACGCGGGCCGGGCGCGCACGGCCCCTGTCGGCGATGCGGGACCGCCGGGGTCGCCCGACCGCGCCGCAGCGAACGCGTCCCACCCTAAACTGTCCGCCCTGAACCCGCGGGAGAGGGGTGCCTCGTTTCGAGAGGCAGCTGGAGCATTGCCAGTTCATTCAGGCGGGAGGGAAGGATGGCGAGGAGACCGCGCGTGGGGCGGCGTTCGGCAGATGGTGCCTGGAAGCGGGTCCTGACCGATCTGCTGCCCGATTTTCTCGCGTTCGCGGTGCCCGAGTTATACGACGCGGTCGATTGGGATACCCCGGCGATCTCGCTTGACAAGGAGTTTCAGTCGCTCAGTCGGCAGGCGGCGCTGAAGCAGCGGGCCGCCGATCTGGTGGTGCAACTGCGGCTGCGGGCCGGTGCCGATGCCTGGCTGGTGTTGCACGTCGAGGCGCAGGGGCAGGTGCAGCCGGATTTCTCGGCGCGCATGTTCACCTACTACGCGCTGGTCCACTTGCGACTCTGGCGGCAGCGGCAACGGGGCGCGGGACAGCAGCAGGAGCCGATGCCGCTGATCCTTGGCGCGGCGCTGCTGACCGATGAGCGCGCCGACTGGCACCCTGCGCCATATTCGGCGCAGGACTTCGGGCGTGGGGTAGGCTACGACTTCTGGGTGGTCAAGCTCCTCGATTGGCGCGGGCGAGAGTCGGAACTGGTCGCCTCGGACAATCCGTTTGCGCTCATCGCGCATACCTGGCTGCAGTTGCAAGCCGGACGCAATCGCGAGGCTACCGGCGTGACCGTCGTGCGCGCCGCGCTGCGGGCGATGATTCGGCGCGGGTATGACAATGAGCGCGCCGCAGCGGTCCTGGCATTCCTCGATCACGTTGTGGTACTGTCGCCAGGGCGATTTGATGCGTTGCTGGACGAGGCCATCACGGCGGAGGGTGTGGCGATGGCGCAGGTGATGAGTCGCTACGAGCGCGAAGGAATGCGAAAGGGGCGACTGGAAGGCCGACAAGAGGAGCGGCGAGAGATCGCAATGCGGCTGCTGACCAACAAGCTTGGACCTTTGAACGAGTCAACTGTTGCGAAGATACAGGAACTTGATTCGGCGCAGTTGCTTGGGTTGCTCGATGCGCTCCTGTCATTCACCGGCCATGCTGACCTCGGCGATTGGCTCGCCGCTCAAGGTGCATAGTGGCCCGCTGGGCGCGACCGCAACGCGCCCGGCGGGCCAGATGATCATCGCTGGTCTTGCTTCGGGGTGCCTTCCCCGGCTATCGGAAAGCGACGCCGACCGCCTCATTCGATCGTGCGCACGATGGTGTCGAGCGGCTTGCGGGGCTGCTCGGGGCGAGTGCGCGCGGCGCGGGCGACTTCGTCGGGGTAGCCCATCGAGAGGATGGTGCGGACCTTGCGGCCTGCCGGGACGCCGAGAAGGTCGCGGGCCTTTGCTTGCCCGTCGTTGATCAGCCAGCCGATGCAGGAGCCGACGCCGTGCGCGTCGGCGGCGAGCATCAACCGCTCGCTCAGGCGGCCCTCGTCGTAGCTCTCGTGGTCCTCGCGCCCCTCCTCGCCACTCATCACCAGGACGACGCCGAGCGGGGCACCGGCGAGGTGTTTGGCGTAGCCGTCGAGTTCGGAGAGCTGGTGCAGCAGGTCGCGGTCGCTGACGAAGAGCACTTCCCACGGTTGGCGGTTGCTGGCGCTGCCCGACCAGCGGGCCACCGTCGCCAGGTCGTCGATGACCTCCTGGGCCACCGGATCGGGGAGGAAATGGCGCACGGCGCGCAGGCCGCGCAGGAAGGCGATGCGGTCGCGGGTGTTGGTTGCCTCTGGCATGGTGATCTCCCGGGCGAGTGCGGCTGGCCGCACGCGAATAGCTGGCTCGTACGGGAGAACGCGGTCCGGAGGCTGCTATTCCTCCGGGCCGCGTTGCATCTACGTTGTGAACTCCATTCCTTACGGGACGTAGCCGCCCATTCCGGGGGCGTCGTTGCCCCAGTAGCCCAGGAGTGCGGCCCAGAGTGCCCGGGCGAACCAGCCGCGCGTGGCCCCCGAGTTCCACTGCGCCGCGCTCCAGGGGCCTGGTCCGCTGGGGGTGTTGCCGGTGTAATACTCGAACGTCCTGATATCGAGATCGTGCGCGGCCGGCACGCCGGGGAAGATCTGCGGTGCGTCGGGCCGATTCACCCAGTAGCCCTTCTTCACCATCGTGCGCGTGATGAAGGAGATCGTCTGCGCGTAGGTCACGTCGTTGTTCGGGCCGAAATGGACGCCATCGTAGCCGCTCGCCACCCCGTAGTGCTGGAGCGTCCCGATGTTGCGCCAGAGGCTGGCGACCAACCCGCCCCGGTCGACAAAGTCGTTGCCCCAGTCCTCGCAGTCCCACGAATCCGCGACGCAGTTGGGGGCCACGCTGGATGGTGGCGTGCCCGGACCGGCGGGGGTGGCGCGGGCGATCAGCGCGGCCATCTGCGCGCGGTTCACGATGTCGTCCGGGCCGAAACGCCCGTTGCCGTAGCCGAGGATCAGCCCGCGCGCGGCGAGATTGTGGACCGCCTCGGTGTAGAGTTGCCCCGGCGGCACATCGTCGAAGTGGGGGCGCGGCGCGTAGATGGCGATCACCTCCACGCTCTCGCGGATCAGCATGTCGATCGACGGCGACCAGCCCATGGATAGGTTGCCGATTTCCCAGCCGAGGAAGACGTGGGTGGCGTTGGAGGCGGCGGAGAATTGCTGCGTGTTGCCGAGCCGGTACCGGTATTCGCCTGGGGCGGGGCTGATCGGGGCGTTGATAGGATTGCCGGCCGTGTCGCGAGCGATGACGAAGATTGTGGGGAATGAGACCTCCGCCGCGCCCATGTCGCAGCCGAGGATCGTGTCGTTGTTGCCATCCTGCGGGCGTGGCGTGCCGAGTTCATCGACCTCCGGGCAGTTCGTCGGATCGCCGTTGTCGATCACGCTGCTGTTGGTCGCGGGTAGATAGACGTAGATATCGTCGCCGGTATGCCCGAACGGCACGAGGGCGGGATCGCCGCCGAGCACTCCACTCTCGAAGAGGGCGTTGCAGGTGGAGTCCTCGACCAGCGAGTAGTAGAGATTCAGGATCGAGCCGGCGCAGTCGTTGCCGCCGCTGGCGATGGGGTTATAGTTGTCGGCGATGATGCTGTTGTAGATCGACACGGCACTGCCGGTGTAGAGGCGCAGCCCGCCCCCAACCGAGTTATTCACCACGGAGACGCTGTTCATGTAGACGTTGCCGCCCCCCTCCAGCCCGCCGCCCGTGACCGCCCGGTTGCGCGCGATCGTGACGTTGACGAGTTGGGTGGTGGTATTGGGGGCAGCGAAGATTCCGCCGCCATTCTTCTGCGAGTCGAGATTCGCGACGCTGTCGCTGACTGTCGCCTGGTTCATGAACAGCGTGCCGTGGACGTGGATCGCGCCGCCATGGGTGTGGGTCTCGCCGCCGAGAATATTCGAGTAGTGGGCATCGCCGTTGCGAATCGAGAGTCCGTTGATGGAGACCGTGGCGTAGAGGCCGATGTCGATCGCCCGATCGATGAAGTGGGCGTCGATGATCGTGTTCGCCGCGCCCTGGCCGAAGATCTCCGTCTTGCTCGTCGTGTGGGTCGCGTTGGAGATGAAGTCGAGGTCGCCGGTTCCCGGGGTGTCGTAGGTGTAGAGCGGGCCATCGTTGGAGACGATCTCCCGGGTGAGGTGGTAGGTCCCGATCTGGAGCAGGATCGTCGAGGTGACGGCGCTACCGGCGATATTCGCCGCGTTCGCCTTGATCACCGCCTCGCGCAGCGAGCAATCGTCCACCTGGCAGCCGTTCGGCTCCGGGTCGTCGAACCGCGTCACCGCAATGCCCGCCGCCGAGACGGGCGACGCGTTGCTGGTGGCGAGCAGGCAGAGGAAGACGAGCGCGGGGAGCGTGCTCAAGAGCGAGAGCCTGACCAGTGGGCGATCCCGTTTTCCAATCAAGTAAGGAAGGCCGTAGAGCCCGCAACTGACAGATCGGACGTTGCGCGTACCCATCGCTCACCTCGCTTCGCTGGTTGATTGTCCCGCGTGCTCCGCCGCGTGTAGCGGCCCCCAGGGCGGGCCCACCCTGTAGTGCCAGCGTAGGGTGCGTTGGTCGCTGTCACCACCGACAACTCATACAGTTACCCATACAGTTGCCGTCGCGAGGTTCCTTGCGGGATCGCCGATGTAGCCGCTCAGCGGGGGATGGTGGGGCGGGGTATGATACGCCGGTGTGCGAAGGCAGAGGAGGTGACGATGGAGCGCATCAAGGTCGTGGTGTGGGATAACATCGGGAATGTGCTGCTCGGGGTGCGACCGTGGGAGCGGTGGACGCCGACGCAGCAGGCGCGGATGCTGGCGGATGACCCCGCCGCCCGCGAGCACGCGCCGAGCTTTGCGGAGATTTTTTCCGGCTGGCCGATCGATGTGACCTGGCTCTACAACCCCGAGCGCCGCGCGCCGTCCTTCCCGCAGATGTACGAGGAGAATGCGGAGATCCTGCTCGATGCGGGCGATCCCCTCGCCGCTGCGGCGGCGATCGAGCAGGCCGATGTGCTGGTGTTGCACAAGGAGTCGGTCGAGCCGGGCGTGCTGCGCCGCGCGAGCCGCCTGAAGTTGATCCAGCATCTCGGGCAGGATATTCGCGGCATCCCGCTCGATGTCGCCCGCGAGCGGGGGATCCCGGTGGCGGCGATCCCGCTGACGAACTACCTCTCGGTGGCGGAGCACGCCTGGGCGATGATTCTGGCCCACTTCAAGCGGTTGCCCCAGCAGCGCGCCCACATGCAGACGCGGATGGCGCACGAGTCGTGGGGCAACTTCCCCGGGCAGCAGTTCGCCTACGACAAGGTACTTGGGCTGGTCGGGCTGGGAGAGATCGCGCGGCCACTCGCGCGGATGGCCCGCGCCGCCGAGATGCGCGTCATCTACTGGGACCGGGTGCGCTTCCCCGAACTGGAGGCGCAACTGGGGGTGGAGTTCGCGGAATGGGACGACCTCTACCGGCAGTCGGATGTGCTGAGCGTGCAGCTGGCGCTGAACCCGCAGACGGAGGGGATCGTCGGGGCGCGGGAGATCGGGCTGCTGAAGCCGACCGCGCTCTTCGTCAACACCGCGCGGGGCAAGCTGGTGGATCAGGTGGCGCTGACCGCCGCGCTGCGCGAGCGGCGGATCGGCGGGGCCGCGCTGGAGGTTTTTTCGGAGGAGCCGCTGCCGCCCGACGACCCGCTCTACGACCTGCACGACGATCTCGACAACAACCTCATCATGACGCCGCACTGCTCCTCGCTCGCGCCCGCCTCGTGGCTGCGCGATTCGCAGGCGGTCTGGTTCAACGTGCTGCGCGCGTTGCGCGGCGAGGGGATTCGCTGGCAAGTTTGAGTTGCAGGTTGGCAGGTTGCAGGTTGCAAGTTTCTCGATCCGACAACGTGCAACTTGCCAACCTGCAACCTGCAACGCGACCAAAGGGAGCAACCTATGCAGATCATCGCGCACCGGGGCGCGTCGGGGTATGCGCCGGAGAATACGCGGGTGGCGTTCGAGCGGGCGATCGCGATGGGGGCGGATGCGATCGAGACCGATGTGCAACTGACGGCCGATGGGGCGCTGGTGCTCTTCCACGACACGACGGTGGAGCGCAACTCGAACGGGCGCGGCCCGCTGGCCGACTACACGCTGGCCGAACTGCGCCTGCTCGACCTTGGCGGGTGGTACGCGCCGGAGTTCGCCGGGGAGCGCGTGCTGACGGTGGCCGAGCTGCTGGATGAGTTTGTAGAGCGCATCCCGCTGGTGCTGGAGTTGAAGGATCCGCGCGCCGCCGCGCCGCTGGTGGCGATCCTGTCGGAGCGGCGGTTGCTCGACCGGGTGCAGGTGACCTCGTTCTACTGGACCGCGCTGCTCGACGCCCAGGCGGCGAATCCGGGGCCTTCTCTCGGCTTCCTCGACGCCGACATTCGAGGAGGACATTGTCGCGCAGGCGGTGAAGCGCGCTCGCGCAGATTTGTCCCCATGTTGACCGGCTGGACCGCGAAGCGCGTCGCGCTGGCGCACGAGCGCGGGCTGAATGTGCGCGCAGCGCGGTATCCAGCGCCGATCAGGTGGAGCGGCTGGCGGACACCGGCGCGGACGGGGCGACGTGTAATTGGCCGGATTGGATGCGGTGACGAGGACGGCGGATTGAACAGGTGTGAGGGAGATCACAGGACGAGTAGTCAGTAGTCAGTCGTCAGTAGTCAGTGGGGTGGCGGGATTACCTCACCCCCCGGCCCCCTCTCCATTTCGCTAGCCGCGCGAAATGGAGAGGGGGTGACTCTGCTCAGAGGCGGTGGCACATGGGAGAGGTGTCGCCCGTTCGCCGGTTCGCCCGCTCGCCCGTTCGCCCGCTCGCCCGTTCAGTCGGGCTACGCAGCCGTGGCGTTGCCAATGCGCGCTCGTCGGGCGATCTGGCGCGCGGCAAAGGCGGCGGCGATGAGCGCGAGGGTGGAAACCTGGGCGCGGGGGCGGGCGAAGCGGGCGAGGATGAGGCCGAACTCGAAGAGGCAGTAGAGCGGTGCCCAGACAATGATCATGCTCAGCGCGTCGGGCGAGGGGGTCATGATGGCGGCGACCAGCATCAGGCCGACGGAGGCGTACTTGCGCCCGCGCCGCAGCAGATCGTAGGGGGCGACGTTCAGCGAGGCGAGCAGGAACATCACCATCGGGAGTTCGAAGGCGAGGCCGGTCCAGAGGGCGAGGTTGGCGCAGAAGTTGAGGACTTCCGAGGCGCGCATGGCATTCCCGATCTCCGGGTTGCCGAAGTTCAGCAGGAAACGGAACATCTGCGGGAGTGTGACAAAGGCGCTGAAGGCGATCCCGCCCGCGAAGCAGGCGACCGCGCCGGGCAGCAGCAGGTAGGTGAGGCGGCGTTCACCCGGCGTGAGGCCGGGGGCGACGAAGCGCAGGAGCTGGTAGAGGATGACCGGCATCGCCAGGGCGACGCCGATGTAGAGGGCGATGGTGCAGTAGACGGTGAAGCGTTCCTGCGGGCTGAGCGCGATCACGCGCGTCCCCGGCGCGACGCGTTGCAACAGGTCGAGGAAGTAGCCCTCAACGTGGTTGGCCCACAGCAACCCACCGACCAGCCCGAACCCCACAGCAATCACGATCTTGATTATGCGCCCCCGCAGCTCGGCCAGGTGCTCTTGCAGCGTCATCGGCTCGTCGTCGGCGTGGTGTTGCCCATCGTTGCGCCGCCCAAGCATGATCAGCCTCCTTTGTCGGGGTGTGGGTGGATGCAGCGAAATGCGCCGCCGCGAATCGTGGGGTATCGCCGACGATTGCCGCAATCCGACGATTTTGCTATCCTACAGACGTTGCAGGAGTGTAAATTGCTCCCGCCTCCGTAGCTCAGTGGATAGAGCGCTTCCGTCCTAAGGAAGGCGTCGGGGGTTCGATTCCCTCCGGGGGCACCGTTAGCGGTGCATCGTACAAGGTAGCCGACCGGATGATGGCCTGGTTCCGTCTCCGCTGGGTGAAGTTCGCCCTGGTTGCCGTGCTGAGTTTCGGCGGCACATGGGTGGCTGTCGATCGCGTTTGGCCTACCCCCGCGCCCCAGGAAAACAACGAGTCGCTGGCTGGCCCACGCACGTCGGGCTGCAACCGGTCGTACCCCACGCTCTGCCTGCCGGAGCGCGATCGCGACTGGGACTGCAACGATGTGCGCGAACGCGCGTTCCCGGTGCTGCCGCCCGACCCCTACCAGCTCGACGCCGATGGCGATGGCGTGGGGTGCGAGTAGTGGCGAAGCCCATCATTTTGCGCACCCGACCCGAAACTCGTACAAGTTGGTACAGATTCGCCGTACCCGTTTGCCCGACTCCCGTGCTAGACTGAAACCACGAAGGCTTCATTGCTCTCATCGTCTGGATCAGTGACAGATGTGCCTGTGCGCGCTGTTGTGGCTGGCGGTTGCTCGTGGGTGGGCCGTGCCGCATGGCATGGTCGGGAAGAGCCAGGGTCGTAGGTGAGGAGGGGCCAATGGTGCGGCGACGATCCAGGTTCGTGACGTTCTTCACGCTGTTCGGGATGGTGTTCCTCAGTTTTGGGATGCTCGTGCCGCAGGCGGCGGCGGCGTCGGCCAGCGCGGCGTGCGTGACTTTCCCGGAGACGGGCAAGCAGGTCTGCGACCGGTTCCTGGCGTACTGGCAGACGAATGGCGGGCTGGCGCAGCAGGGCCTGCCGCTGACCGATGTCTTCGACGAGGTCAACCCGACCGATGGCAAGACCTACAAGACGCAGTATTTCGAGCGGGCGCGGTTTGAGCTGCACCCGGAGAACCAGGCACCGTATGATGTGCTGCTCGGCCTGCTCGGCCGCGAGCAGCTGCAGGCGAAGTACGGTGGCAACCCGCCAGCGGGCGTGACCGATAACCCGCTCGGTACTACTTGCGCCACCTTCGAGCAGACCGGCAAGAAGGTTTGCGGCGTGTTCCTGCTCTACTGGCAGGCGAACGGCGCGCTGGCGCAGCAGGGTCTGCCGCTCTCCGACCTCTTCATCGAGACCAATCCGACCGACGGCAAGCCCTACCCGACCCAGTACTTCGAGCGCGCCCGGTTCGAGTACCACGTCGAGAATCTCAACACGCCGTATGTCGTCCTGCTCGGCCTGCTCGGGCGGGAGCAACTCTGCGCCAAGTACACGGCCTGCGACCCGACCAAGCCCCCGCCGTCCCCCAGCCCCTCGCCCTCGCCGAGCAACGTGATCCTCAAGGATGACTTCAGCAACCCGGCCAGCGGCTGGCCGGTCGTCAAGTCGCCGGGCGGAGAGGTCTTCTCGGAGTACGTCAACGGGGCCTATCGGATCGCCATCGCCGCCGCAGGCTACCTCTTCTTCCCGAGCGATCGCAACCCGGCTGTTGCCAACGTCGCCGACGCGCGAATCGAGGCTGATGTCTTTCAGTTCAGCAAGGCGGGCGAGTCGCTCTATGGCGTGAGTTGCCGCGTCAGTGATGGCGGCAACTTCTACGCCGCACTCACCGACGGGCTCGGTGTGGTCTTCCTTGTGCGGTTCCAGAATGGCAAATCGACTATCATCGGTATCGGTGCGCCCTCCAGTCTCAAGCCAGGAACACAGGGAAATCGGCTGCGGCTTGACTGTGTCGGGAACAAGCTCACGTTCTACATCAATGACCAACAGGCTGCCCAGGCTCAGGACGGGACGTTCGCCTCTGGCCGCATCGGCTTCGTTGGCCTGACCGGCAATACTGGTGGGCTCGACGCGCACTTCCGCAACCTCATCGTCTCCAAGCCCTAAGCACAAATCCTGTACCGTGAAAGACGAAAGGCGGGTGGCGCGTATCGCCACCCGCCTTTCCTTTCGTCGTGCCCCGCGTTGGCGTGACGCTGGTGCGCTCGCAAGGCTACGGGAGGCTGAGGGAATAGAGCCGGATGCACTTCCCCTCGGTGTCGGTCACCGCGATCAGCCCGGACGCGGTGACGCTGATGCCCCGAGGCTCACCCTCCACCGGGAATGCGCCGAGCAGCGTGCCATCGGCGCGATAGACGGCGATCCGCTTCGCGTCCGAATCGGCGAGCAGCAGCGTGCCGTCCGGGAGCATGGCCAGGCCGCCGGCCTCGAAGGTGCCGTTGGCTGGTGCCAGGGCGGTGAAGCGGGGCTGCCCTTCCGGGGTCTGGCTCTGGATGCGCGACATGATCGGTTCGTAGACGTAGACATTCCCCGCGCTATCGGCGATCGCGGACGTTGGCTGACTGTACGGCGACACCCAGCCGACCGGGTTGCCCTCGGGTTCGGGATCGCCGTTGTTCCCCGGCAGCACGACGACGCGGCTGTTGAAGGTGAAGGCGACGTAGATCCGCCCGTCGCGGCCGAGGGCCATGCCGCGCGCCGGTCCGCCGAGCGCCGCGACCTTCCCGATGAGGGTCCCAGTCGGTTCGTGGCGCGTCACAATGCCGAGGTCCGCGTTGAGCACCACGATCGAGCCATCGGGGGCGACGATCACGCTCGCCGGTGTGCCCAGTTGCTGCTTGTCGCCCCATTCGTCCAGGAAGGTGCCATCGGGCGCGTACCGCACGATCTTCGCGCGCTTCGGGTCGGCGACGTAGAAGATTCCCTGCCCATCCACGGCGACGCTGTAGGGCGCGGTGAGCTGCCCGGGGCCGTCGCCCGCCGTGCCGAAGGGCGTCGTCAACTGCGCGGTCAAGGATGGGACATTCAGTGCCGGGGCGTTGAAGTCGATCGGCGGATTCTCCCCGGCGATCGTTTTGTCGATGACATCTGAAGGTAACGACATGTAGGTGTCAGCCAGGACCAAATTCTCGCCCGATTGCAGCCGGTGCGTCTGGAAGTCGCGCCAGCGCGGGAATTCGGCTGCGGGGATCGATGGTCGACGCACCGTGCGCGCGTCGGTCGAGTCCATCCAACCGACATACGAGCGCACGTTGATCACGGCGGCGAGGACGAGTACGGCGGCAACGACCAACTGCCCGATGTGGCCGC
>JAXLWN010000096.1:0-25857 GCA_046328475.1 Chloroflexia bacterium
GCCGAGATTTCGGTACCGGGTGAGGAAACGCCCATCGCGATAGCCCTGCCCACCGGTGTCACTGGCATGAAGAATATCCGGGCGCAAGCCACCGAGCCTGCCGACCAGCCCCGCTCCCCCGTCACGCCGGAGCAGCTGCCCGGACTCCTGGCGGAACTCCCCACCCCGGCGCTCGTGCGCCGCGTCGGGCGGTCGTATGAGGGGCGGGAGATGCCCGCCGTCGAGCTGATCAAGGCGGGAGGGGGAGTGATCTGGTCGCGGCACAAGGCCAGCCTCTTCAAGCGGACGCTGCTGGTGATCGCGCGCCACCACGCCAACGAACCGGCCTCCACCCACGCCGCGCTGCGGCTCTCCTGGCTGGTCGGGACCGATCCGGGCTACGCCGCGCTGCTCGACCGGGTCAACATCGCGATCCTGCCGATGGCGAACCCCGACGGCGCGGCGCTGCACGCGCTGATGATGGCCGAGCACCCGACCTGGAAGCACCACGCCGCGCGCTACAACGCGGTCGGGCGCGAGTTCGCCCGCGACCACTTCGACCCGGCGACCCCCTGGGGCGAGGCGCGCGTTCGCCCGCGTCTCTGGCACGAATGGCTGCCCGATGTCGTCGTGGACAACCACGGCGTGCCGTCGCACGAGTGGAACCAGCTCTTCGACGGCTTCGGCTCGCCGCCGCGCTTCAACGTCTCCTACTGGCTCGTCTCCGCGCTGATCTACGGCATCCTCCGCTACCCACCCGAGCACGCCGCGATCTCCGAGGCCCTGCGCGACCGCATCGCCGCCGCCGTGGGTGCCGACCCCGACCTGCACGCGGGCAATCTCACCCACCACGCGCTCTACAACCGCTGGGGCTACAACCTCGTCCCCGAGCGCTTCCCCGCCGCCTACCACCGCGACATGCTCTGGTACTTCGGCCCGCAGTCGCCCGACGCCCGCGCCCGCTCCCCCCGCCAGCCCGAAGCCTACTACCGCGTCACCGCCGCCAACCTCGTCACCGAAGTCCCCGACGAAACGGCGCAGGGCGACTACCTCCACCTCGTCGGCCACGCCCACCTCGTCGCCAACCGCGCCATCCTCGACCTCCTCGCCGAAGCGGCACCCCAGGTGGAGCGTGCGGTGAACAGTGATGTCGCCGGGACAAGTGTGGTGTTGCGGCGGCAGCGGCCGTTGCGAGGGTAGAGTGCCACCCGTTGCCAGATGGGTTAAAGCGGGAAGTCTCCGGGCCAGGTTCCTGGCCCGGAGACTTCCCGCGCAATGGAGGGTGAAACTCTCGCAGATCCGCTCAGTCCGCATCGTCGCGTGCCACCGTGATGACGATCTTCCCCTTGTGCTCCTCAGCCCTGGCGTAGCGCATCGCTTCGGGCACCTCTTCCAGCGTGTAGGGCCGGTCGAGTACCGGCTTGATCTTGCCAGCCTCGAACAGTTCGCTCATGTAGGCCAGGTCCTTGTTCGGCTTCAGGGCGACGATGCGGATTTGCTTCTTGTTGAACCGCGCGATCAGCCGTCCCAGCACAAGCGCCTGGACGAGGCGGGGCATCGTACCGCCGACGGTGACGTAGGTGCCGTTGGGGCGTAAGGCGCGGGCGTAGGCCAGCGGCGAGCGATTCGTCTTCGCGTCGAGAATCAGGTCATATCGCCGCCCCGACTTCGTAAAATCCTCGCGCTTATAGTCGATCACATGGTCGAAGCCGATTGCCCGCATCATCTCCAGTTTCCCGGCGCTGTCGACGCCGGTGACCTCGACCCCTTCGTGCAATTTGGCGAGTTGCAACCCGAATGTCCCCACACCCCCGCCCGCGCCGTTGATCAGCACCTTCTGGCCCGGCCGGATCTGCCCGAGATCGCGCAGACCCTGCACCGCCAGCATCGCCGCCTGCGGGATCGCCGCCGCTTCCTCAAAGCTCATGCTGACCGGCTTCGCGGCGAGCGAGCCGTCGCGGGCACAGACATATTCGGCGAAACCGCCCCACCGGCCGCTGATATCGCCGTAGACCGCGTCCCCCGGCTTCCACTTCGTCACGCCGCTGCCGACCGCCTCGACTCGCCCGGCAATATCGGAGCCGAGGATTTGCCGCTTCGGCTTGCGCAGACCACCCAGCAGGCGATTCACGAACGGCGTCCCTTCGAGCAGTTCCCAGTCCCACGGATTGATCGAGACCGCGTAGACCTTGATCAGGACTTCGCCCTCTTTGGGCACCGGCTTCGCCACCTCGGCGAGTCGCATGACATCTGTAGAGCCATACTCTGTGTAGATCACCGCTTTCACGGGCCACCCTTCCCTCGTCGCTTCATCGTACGGCAAGTCGCATCCATCACGGACCTGTCCGGTCCGCGTGCCTACTCATTCTTTGTCGATCGTTGCCGCTAGCCTGGACAGTCAGTACGAGCGCCCGACCCTCTCGTCATCTAAACCACGCTCATATACGGCCAAATCCACCAATCGGTGGCATTCCTTTCCTCTCTGCGACATTCTCTGCGTCATCTGCGCTCTCTGCGGTAAATCCGTCCCCGTCTTGGCGTTTCAACCCGTCCCTCTCCTGCTTGCCCCCCGCAGAGGGTCGGCTATACTACGCGCAGCTTGCGGTTGTGCCTAGGGTTCCGCTCCGCCCCGCCGGTGGCCCGAGAATCGGGGGTGGGAGGTCTGGACCGAGCGGCACCACGGCCCTGCCCACCGGGGTCGCACACCTGACAGCACAAAAGGCTTGAGGCTCGCGCTTTGCTGTGCCCGACACCGCGTCGGCTCGCCGAAGAGGAGTCACAAGCCATGTTGCGCCCCGCCACACCCACACCCATCACCCGCGTCGCCATCTGGCTCGGCCTCGCGCTCGCCCTCTTCCTCGCCGCACGGCTACTACCGGCCGTGCCGGGGCTGAACGCGCGCAGCCAGGCTGTCATCGGCGTCGTCTTCGCGGGCGCGGTCCTCTGGATGAGCGAGGCGGTGCCGCTCGGCCTCACCGCCGTCATCGTGATGGCGCTGCTCGGGCTGACCCCCTACAGCCCGCCGAGCGCCGCCTTCGCCGGCTTCGCCTCCCCGACCGTCTTCTTCCTCTTCGGAGCGCTCGCGCTCGGGCAGGCGGTCGAGCGCACCGGGCTGGCCGCGCGTGCCGCCCGCCTGCTGCTGCGCGGCGCGCGTGGGAGTGCCGGGCGACTCTACTGGCAGATGCTGCTCGGCTTCCCGCCGCTCGCCTTCCTCATCCCCTCCGCGATCACGCGCAATGCCCTGCTCGTCCCGGCCTACGAGGCGAGCCTGCGCGAGATGGGGCAGCCGCGAGGCTCGCGCGCCGCCCGCGCGACGATGCAGGCGCTCGGCGTGCTCAACCCGCTCGCCTCGACCGCCCTGCTCACCGGCGGCACGACCGCGATGGCGACCGCCACGCTGCTCGGCGGTTTCACCTGGTTCCGCTGGTTCGCGCTGCTCGCCCTCCCCTACTACCTGCTCCTCTTCGGCAGCGGCTTCCTGCTTTGGACCATCTCGGCCGCGACAGCATCCCCCGCGAACCCGTCACACATAAACCCGCGCCTCCCGCCAGCTCCGACGCGACCAGCGGACCGCTCACCCCTGCTGAGCGGCGCACGCTCGTCGTCCTCGGCCTCACCGCCGCCCTCTGGTTCAGCGACGCCTGGCACCACCTCTCGCCCGCCATCCCGGCGCTGATCGGCGCGGCGCTGCTGCTCGCGCCCGGCATCGGCGTGCTCACCTGGAAGGAATTCGAGAGCAAGGTCTCCTGGTCGATGCTCCTGACGGTCGGTGCCTCACTCTCGCTGGCGGCGGCGATGACCGAGAGCGGCGCGGCGGCGTGGCTCGGCCAGGGCGTGGTCACCATCCTGGCGGTCGTGGGGCAGCAGCCGCTCGTCGTCGTCGGCACGCTGATCCTGCTCACCGCCGCGATCCACCTCGCGATCACCAACCTCGCGGCCTGCGTCGCGCTGCTCGTCCCGATCGCTCTCGGCATCGGCGCGAACGCCGGGGTCAACCCCACCGTCTGCGCCCTCGCCGTGATGATCACCATCGACGCCGTGATCCTCTACCCCGTCCAGACCGCCTCGAACCTGATCGCCTACGAAGCAGGCTCCTTCGACGCCGCCGACGTCCGCCGCCTCGGCCTGGCGATGCTCCTGCTCGTGCTGCTGGTCGTCCTGGGGATCGCCGTGCCCTACTGGGGCATGGTGGGGCTGGCGCTGCGGTAACAGGAGGCGGATTCTTCGCTATCGCTCAGAATGACACCCTGATAGGCTGCAATTCGTCATTCGTCATTCGTACTTCGTACTTCACATCAACCTTGACCCTGACGTAACGTCACCCTCTATCCTCTCCTCGGAAAGGAGGTGTGCCCTGGAACGACGGAATTATCGCAGCGGCCAATTCGCGCAGAAGACGGCGGTCTCGGTCCGCACGCTGCGCTTCTACGATAAGGTGGGGCTGCTCTCGCCCGCCAAGCGGTCGGAGTCGGGCTACCGCCTCTACGGCGACGCCGACCTCGTGCGCCTGCAACACATCCTCGCGCTGAAATTCCTCGGCTTCTCGCTCGACGAGATCCGGGCCTTCCTCGCGAACTCGCCCCTCGACTTCCGGGAGGCACTGGCCCAGCAGCGCGCGATGCTCCGTGAGCGGCGCGCACAACTCGACGCGGTGATCGCCGCGATCGAGCGGGCGCAGCAACTCCTCGCCACGAACGAAGCGGACGAATGCGACTGGGAAACGCTGGCGAACCTGATCAAGGAGATCCAGATGGAGCAGCACAATAGCTGGCACAAGAAATACTTCACCGACGAGCAACTGGAAACGATGCAGGAACTCGGCGAGCAATCCTACACGCCCGCAGCACGCGCCAAACTGGAATCGCGCGGCCCCTGGACCGAAGCGGACCAGCAGCGCGTGGACGCGCAGTACGCCGCGCTCTACGCGGGTGTGCGCCGCGCGACCACCGCCGGAGAGGAGCCAGGCGGCGCGGCGGGCCAGGCCCTCGCCGGGGACGCCATCGGCCTGCTCGAAGCCTTCACCGGCGGCGACCCCGAGGTCTGGGCCGGATTGCAGCAGTGGTGGAAGAACCACGCCGACCTCCCCGCCCAGCGCCAGATGATGCAGATTCCCCTCACCGACGCCGAAGCCACCTTCCTCGAACAGGCCAAGGCGATCTACCTCCAGCGGCGGCAGGACGCGGCCGAGGCATAGGCCACAGGCTGCGTGAAACGCTCGTAGGGGCGGTTCGTGAACCGCCCTGGTGTCCCTGGCTAGCGGTTGCCACTCGACGCGGGCGCTTCACGAAGCGCCCCGACGATTGCCTTTGCGCTCCTTTCCACCGCCACACTCCACTCAATACGAAGGGCGAAGACGATCCCTCGCCCCCGCCCCTCGCCACTTCGTACTTCGTCGTTCGTACTTCGTACTTCGTACCCCACTCAGCACTCAGCACTCATCACTCGTACCGCAGCACCTCCAGCGGCCGGACGCGCGTCGCGCTCCAGGCCACCAGCGCCGCCACCAGCATCGCCACGATCGCGACGCCCGCGATCATGCCGATCGTCGTGACGACGTTGACGCCGATATCCGCCTTGAGGACGAGATTGAAGATGGCGGTGGCGATCGCCACGAGCATCATCGCCAGCAGCCCGCCGAGCCCGCCGATCAGCCCGTTCTCGATCAACACCACGCCGAGCACGCGGGTGCTGGTGTAGCCGACCGACTTCATGATGCCCAGTTCGCGCCGCCGCTCCAGCATCGCCAGCGCCACCGCGTTGGCGATGATCACGATCCCGGCGAAGAGCGCCAGCGACGCGATCGCGGTCAGCATCAGCAGCAGGTTATCGAGCACCTGGCCGAACTGCGCCACGAGGTCGGCGAAGTTCACCGCCTGCGCCGCGGGCACCGCCTCGGCCAGCGCATCGACCACCCGCGTGGCCTTGGCGGCATCGACTTGCAGATACCAGACCGTCAGCGTCGCTTGCCCACCGATCGCCCGCGCCGCTTCCAGTGAGCCGAGGACCGGCGCGGCGTTCAGGTTGATGCTGATCCCCGTGCCGGTCGCCTTGTAGAACCCGACGACGGTGAACTCCGCGCTCTGGCCGCTGAACTGGTTGATCTGGGTGAACTTGTCGCCCACCTTCATCCGGGTCGGCCCGCCCCGCAGCGAGGCGTCCACGATCACATTGTTCGTCCCGGCGTCGCCGGCGTTGAGCGACCGCCCGGCGTTGCCCAGAGTGTCGTTGATCTCCTCCGGGCGCACCCCGACCGTGGGGGACTTCCCGTTGGCGAGATCGTAGCCCTGGAGGCCGGTCAGGTAGAGGACGTAGACCTGCGCGGGCTGCCCCTGCCCCTGCGGATCGAAGCCGGCGACCACCTCCTCGATCGGCTGGCCGCGCAGCGTCGCCGGGCGGGTCTGGAGCGCGACCTCCGCCTGCTCGCGCCGCTCGATATCGGCCCCCTGCTTGTCGAGCGCGGCATTCACCGCCGCCGCATCCTTCCGCTGGGCCAGGGCGATCACGTTGTAGCGGAGTTGCTGGGCGATGAAGCCGCTGATCGTCTCGCGGATGCCCTGCCCGAGCACCAGCACCAGCCCGACCGCGAAGACGCCGATGAAGAGCGCCAGCAGCGTGGTGGTGTTGCGCCCGCGCGCCCGCCCCAGGTTGCGGAAGGCCATCTTCGTGCTGATCTTCCACTCGCGCGGCATCAGCACGACCGCGTAGCCCGCCAGGGTGGCGAGCAGCAGCAGGATGCCGACGCCGCGCAGCGCGGGCACGATGGTGATCAGCGCCGAGATCACCACGCCCACCGTCACCACCGCCAGGTAGGGGATCGAGTAGCGCTCCGGCACCGGCAAGTAGCCGATCACGAAGACGAGCAGCCCGAAGCCGATGCTGAGGAAGCCGAGCAGGATGAACGCGCCGTAGACCGCGCCGATCCCGAGCAGCACGTTGCCGATGATCACCGACGCCAGGATGGCGAAGAGGATCGAGAGGATCAGCACCAGCCCGATCGAGCCGAGGATGCTGATCCAGGTGCGCCCCTCCGGCATCTCGCGCAGCACCGCCGTCGGGCGCACCCCCGCCGCCTGCACGATCGGGATCAGCCCGAAGATCAGCGCGGTCGCCAGCCCGACCGCCACCCCGCCCACGACGATCGTCGGGTCGATGGTGAAGGCGAGCACGAGGCCGAAGGCGCGCGAGAAGAGGGCGCGAATCGCCGCCGCGACCCCGATCCCGGCCAGCGCGCCGACGATGCCGCCGAAGAGGCCGAGCATCGCCGCTTCCAGCCCGAAGAGGAGGTAGAGGTCGCGCCGCTGGTAGCCGGTCGTCTTCAGCATCGCGATCTCGACGCGCCGCCGCGCCAGCAGCACCTGCATCGTGTTGATGATGCCGACACCGCCGATCAGCAGCGCCAGCAGGCCGACGATCACCAGGAAGTTGTTCAGCTGCTTGACGCTATCCTCGAGCTGCTTCAACAACCCATCGGCGGTCTGCACCTGCGACCCGGCGAATTTCGCCTCCGCCAGCGTCTTCGCCCGGTCGGCGGCCTCCGCGCTCGGCGTGGTGGCATAGATGGCCGAGTAGCCGACCGGTCCCTGTCCCGCCGCCTTGAAGGTGTCGAACGAGAGGTAGAGCACGTCGCCCTGCCCCAGGATCGAGCCATCCGCCATCACCCCGGCGATCTTCACATCCAACTGGCGGCTATCGATCCCGGCCGAGAACTGGAGCGTCTTGCCGAGTTGGCCCCCCAGCACCTCGAAGAGCGACTTCGAGACGACCGCATTCCCCGGCGTGCCGAGCACCGTGCGGAAATCGCCGCCCTGGTCCAGCGCGGGCGTGGCGACGAACGGGTAGACCTTCGGATCGACCACCAGATACTGGATCCCGAGCCGCCCCCCCTCCGCTTTCGTCACCTGGGTGTTGTCCTCGTAGGTGGCGGTGTAATTGGTGATTAAATTCTGGCTCTTGAGATCGTCGAAGTAGGCGAGGTCGCGGTCGGCGAAGAGGTTAACGCCGCGCACCGAGAGATCGCCGCCGTTGATCGCGCGGGCGTTGCCGACCAGCGCCCCCTTGACCATCCCGCCCGTCAGTTGCAGGCCGACGATCGCCATCACGCCGACCGCGACGCAGAAGAGCGCCAGCGCCGAGCGCTGCCCGCCGCGCAGCAGCGAGCGCGCGGGGTAGTTGATGTACATCGTCGCTTTCATCGGACCTGCTCTCCCGTTACAGCGGCGATCTTCTCCGCCGCCGCCGCCTCGGTGATGCCGACCTGCTCGGGCGTGCCGTCGCCCACCACGCGCCCGTCGAAGACGCGGATCACGCGCTCGGCGGCGGATGCGACGCTCGGGTCGTGCGTGGCGATGATGAAGGTGGTGCCGGTCTTGGTGCGCAGCTCGCGGATCAGTTCGAGCACGTTGGCGCTATTCTTCGCGTCGAGGTTGCCGGTCGGCTCGTCCGCGATCACGATCGCGGGCCTGGTCGCCAGCGCGCGGGCGATCGCCACGCGCTGCTGCTCGCCGCCGGAGAGCTGGTTCGGCCGGTGGTCCAGGCGGTGCTCCAGCCCGACCAGCGACAGCACCTCCTTCGCCCGCTCCGAGGGCGACCCCTCGTGCTTGCCGACGTAGAGCGGCACCTCGACATTCTCGCGCGCCGTGAGGGTGGGGATGAGGTTGAACGCCTGGAAGATCATCCCGATCTTCTGGTTGCGGATACTCGCCAGCTGCCCCTCGCTCATCCTGGTGATATCGACGCCATCCACCAGCACCTGCCCGCCGGTCGGCGAGTCGAGCCCGGCGATGATGCCCAGCACGGTCGATTTGCCGGAACCGGACGGCCCGATGATCGCCACGAACTCGCCGCGCTCGATGCGGAAACTGATGCCGTGCAAGATATCGATCCGCTCCCGCCCCAGCGGCAGGCTGCGGGTGATGTCGCGCGCCTCCAGTGCCGCCGCTTGATTGCCGCGCTGCCCCCCATTGGCCGCCATCGCCATGATGCCTCCCGTTCCGTAGAGTTCATCCCGGCGCGTCGGGCGCACCGGGCACGTCCGCCTGATATGTACGCAACTGGCGTTCCCCCGGCTACCGCCGAGGACTACGTCCAAGTCTAGGCCGCGCGCGGTCGCGGGAGAAGGTGCCGAAAGTCACGATCACCCCTCCCCCGGCCAAGCTACCCTGATCCTACCCCTCGCGGGGGACCATCCGCCATAACCGTACGGCAGAAACACCCCTGGACAAAAGGACAGCCCCCGCGCGCATTACCGCACGGGGGCAGGAGAGAAGGACGAAGGGAGAAGGGCGAGGGGTGAAGGGTGTACGGCCCTCCTCGTTACTCGTTACTCGTTACTCGTTACTCGTTACTCTCGTCCCTCTCACGACTCACGACTCACGACTCGCCTACTTCGCCTCATAGCTGATCTGCACCGTCAGCGTGATCGACCCCTCGCCGGTCTGGATCGGGGTGTCGGCCCCGGCGGCCATCGGTGCCGCCGAGCGGGCCGTGGTATCGAAGACCGGCGTCGAGACGCTTTCATTGATCGTCAGCACCAGGCCGAGCGTCCCGTTGATCAGCTTGGCGTACTGCTCGGCCTTCGCCCGCGCGTCGTTCACCGCCACTTCGCGCGCCTGCTGCATCGCCTGGGCCTTGTCGGCCAGGTCGAAGCTGATCCCCATCACCTGGTTCGCGCCCGCCGCGACCGCCGCGTCGATCGTGCCGCCCAGCTTGTTGATGTCGCGCACCGTCGCGCGCACGCCGTTGTGGACGCTGTAGCCGGTCGGCGCACCCTGCTCCTTGTCGTAGCGGGGATAGACGCTGTACCCGACCGTCTGCAAGTCCTTCTCCGCGATGCCGAGGCTCTTCAGCTTGTCCAGCACCGCCGTCATCTTGGTCGCATTCTCGCTCTGCGCGGTGGAGAGATTGGCGTTGGTCGTCTCCACACCGAAGACAATGTAGGCGATATCCGGCTTGATCTTCACCTCGCCGTTGCCAACCACCGTGATCGATCGCGCATTCACATCTGCCGCCGTTGGTGTAGCCGCCGCCACGTTGGTGGCGGGTTCCGATGTTCCGAAAAGCGGGCGCGCCGCAAACCCGAGGGTCATCGCCAGTATGGCCGCGAACGCCGCCAGCGCCAGGGATCGTTTCGTCATCGTCTGCCTCCTGTGCCCATGTCGCGCTCTGGCCCGCGCCGTTGCGGGCCGCTACCATGAGTAATGCACGAGGGCGCGGATAGTTCTATGGATATTTCGGGCGTGTTTGCACCCGGCACCGGGAGCCCCGCGCGGGGTTGCTGCTGGCTATCCAGGGACCACAACCATCAACTCAGTCGTGCGCAAAAACGCCCCGCGTGCGCACCTCGTCTTCACTCGGGAGCCCGCTCGCCCATTCGAGCAGCGTCCGAGCATACAACGCCGGATCGGCGCGATGCATGTTATGCGGCATGGTCGGAAAGATCTCATACCGGATCGGCTGCCCTGCGGCGGCGACGAGCTCCCGCACACGCCGCGCTTGCAGACCGGACAAGGCACCATTGATATTGCCGGTCGCCTCATCGATCTCCCAGGCGTGGTGGGTGAGCAGCACCGGGCAGCGTACCTGACGCAGCATGCGCCCGTGGTCGCAGCCGCCGGAGAGGCTGCCTGAGGAGGTGGCGCGGCCCCACTCGGGGTCGTACTCCTTGAGGTTTTGCGGCACCACACCGCCTGCCGCCGCAAGCGCGTTGGTCCGCACCTTGACCATCGGTGTCAGATCATCGGCGGCCCCCGCCGCCAGGAAACCCTCCCAATCGCCGATGCTCCACTGGTCGCCCAGATATTTGCTCAACAAGGAGAAATAGGGGCCAAGTCCTTGCCGCATCCCAGGACCGCACTCGGGCGCGAGTTCGGAGCCGAACAGCGGCGGATCCTCATAGAGGGCACCGCGCAGCATCCCCGGCGGGGCATATGCCGAGAGCCACGCCGACAGGACACCCCCGGAGGAGAGCCCCGCCACCACCGTGGGGCGGCGGATGCGGAAGGCGATGAACCGGATGAGATCATTGCCCAGGTTGTCCCAGGTATACCGGCCGGGTGTGCGGCTTGACCGCCCCTGCCCCCGCAGATCGACGGCGAACACCTGGAAGTGCTGGTCGAGGAGCGGCATGGCCGCCTCGTAGCCCCACCACGATTCTGTCTGCCCCGGGATCAGCAGGAGCGCAGGCAGCGACGGATCTCCCGTGCAGGCATAGTTGAGCCGAACCTCGCCGAGGTCGATCAGGTGTTCCTCGTAGCGGTGGGGAACGTAGGTGACGTCGGGATTGTCCGGGCCGTACCGTGGCAAGCTCATCGCGCGCTCCTTTCATCTCGGGCACGTTCGAGATGCTGTCGATGCCTGCGCTACGAGTGGCAGCAATGCGGCTTCGTGACGGCATATGCGGAAAGACGACGAACGGCGGCTGAGCGAACTGGCCGCAATTGCTTGTTCATAGCAGTCTACCGCCATTCTATCGGGTAGTCGGGATCGCAGCAACGGAATACAGCGAACGTGGTGAAATGTCCCCGATGCCCGCCATCCCGCGCCTCACGACTCACGACTTCACACCCCACTCCCACTTTCCACTTCCCACTTCAGTTGCACCCCCGCCCCCGATCCACTAGCATTCCCGCGACATGACCGACCTGCGCCCGCATCTCCGACAATTGCAGGAAACAACCGTCGCGGTGCTCCGCGAGCACTGGCGTGCCCGCCTCTTCCTCGCGCTGGTCGTGCTCGTGCCGGTGCTCCTCTTCGGCGTTTATCAGGTTCGCCTCGGCCACACCGTCCACGTCGGCGTCCTCACCGACGACAAGCCCTACATCCTCGGGGCCAACGAGCCGGAGAAGGGCGACTTCGGGCAATTCCGCTGGACCACCGCGCAAACCGTCATCCGCCTCCCCGGCCTGGGGGGCGGCCCCTACCGCCTGACCCTCTATCTCGCCGGGAGCGCCAACCCCCGCCCGACCGTCGCGGTCGCCGTGAACGGCACGGTGCTGCGAACGCTCAGCCTCACCCCCGGCCTCGCGCCGTACACGGTCGAAATCCCCGAGGGCGGCGATCTGCGCATCGAACTCCGCAGCAGCACCTTCCAGTCCCCCGGCGACCGCCGCCAGCTCGGCGTCGTGCTGCACCGCGCCGAACTCACGCCAGCGGGCGACGCGGGCGTGCTGCTGCCGCCCGACCTGATGGTCCAGTTCTGGGCGATCGTCCTGCTGGCCTATCTGATCGCCGCCATCGCCGGACTCGACCCGCGCGATTGCGGCATCGCCGGAGGCGCGGTCGCGCTCGGCGGCGCGGCGCTGCTGCTCGTCAATCGCCCCTGGCTTGGCGTCTGGCTCGATACCGGCGGCCTCCTGCGCGCGACGATCGCCGGGCTGATCCTCGTCATCCTCCTACGCCTCGCGCTGCCCTGGCTCTATCGCCTCGCTGGACTACGCGTGAGCGCATCCGAAGTGCGCTGGCCGGTCTTCCTCGCCGCCCTCTTCTTCGTGATCCACTTCGGCGGCGACCTGCACCCCCACACGCGCGTCGTCGATATCGGCTTCCACGCCAACCGCTACGCCGACGTGAACGAGCGCGGCACGCTCCTCCTCTACGTGCAGTCGCGCGAGTGGGGCACGCGCGAGACGATCTATCCCCCGACCGCCTACCTCTTCATGCGCCCGCTCCGCTTCCTCGCGCCCGACACGATCGGCACGATCCTGCTCTTCATCGCGCTCTCCGAGGCGACGCGCCTCTGCCTCGTCTACCTGATCGCGCGCAAGGCGACCGGGAACCAGCGCGCCGCCGTGCTCGCCTGCGTCGTCTTCGGCATCGTCCCGATGGCGTATTTGCCCTTCTCCTGGGGCATCGCCACCAACGTCTTCGGCGCGTGGTGGCTGACCGCCATCCTCGCCATCCTCGCGCTCGGCTACGACCGCCTGCGCCACCCGGCGGTCGCTGCGCTGCTCGTGGTCGCCGGAGCGCTCGGACTCCTCTCGCACCCCGGCGAATTCGTGCTCACCGCCGCCACGCTCGGCCTCGGCCTCGGCCTCTTCGCCCTCGCCATGCGCCCGCGCTTCGGCGGCACCTGGCCGATCTTCCTCGCCTGCATCGCCGCCGCCGGGGTGATCGCCTTCGCCTTGCTCTACCGCCTCGTCGCCGCCGACATGCTGGCGAAGGGGGCCGACACCATCAGCCAGAAACTCGGCGGCGGCAGCGGCAGCGGCGGGACACCCGCCCTCCCCGGCTGGCGTGTCGGCGGCGCGATCGACGACCCGATCATCGGCCTCCAGGGCTACCGCGTCACCACCATCCCCGCCCTGATTTGGGGCGGGCTGGTCGGCTACTGGCGCGAAGCCGTCGGCTACTACACCCTCTGGCCCGCCCTCCTCGCCTTCGGCTCCCTCTGGCTGATGCACGGAAGCAAAGCCCTGGCCCGCCTGCGCCTCGCCAGCATCCTCTGGTGGGGCGTTGCCGCCCTCTTCGCCCTGGCCGGACTCCTCCTCAACGTCTACGTCCGCTACGCCTACTATCTCCTCCCCGTCATCGCCATCGGCTCCGGCCTCGCCCTCGCCCGCCTGATGCGCCTCCCCCGCCGCCTGCGCCCCTGGGGCCAGTTCGCCGCCGTCCTCCTCCTCACCGGCACCGCCGCCTACGGCCTCTGGTTCTGGTACCTCCGCATCAGCGTCGATGGCCACTGACGAGTCGGATAGTCGGATAGTCGGGCAGTCGGGCAGAAATTTAGGCGATAGGCGATAGAACATGAGCGGGCGAACGGGCGAACGGGCGAACAGGCGACACGTCTCCCACAGACCACCGCCCAACAAGCGAGACACCCCCTCTCCTCGCGGGAGAGGGGGCCGGGGGGTGAGGTCCACCCCACTGAGCACTGAGCACTGAGCACTGAGCACTCGTCCCCTCACGACTCACGACTCACGACTCACATGAACACCTTCACCGGCCCCACCATCCGCCTCTGCGCACTCGAAGAGCGCCACATCGCCGCCATGCTCGACGCGCCCGAGGACACCGAGCTTGAGCGCGCCGACGACTTCATCATGTTCCCGCGCTCCCGCGAGCAGCGCCGCGCCGAACTGGAAGACCATATGCGCAAAGAGCGCACCGACGACTCCTGCTTCCTGATCATCGAAACCCGCGACGGCCAACTCGTCGGCAACATCGCCACCTTCGACTGCGACCGCCGCGTCGGCGCGTTCAAATACTCGATCGTGCTGCAACGCGCCCACTGGGGCCAGGGCTACGCGCGCGAAGCGGTCACCCTCCTCCTGCGCTACTACTTCCGCGAATTGCGCTACCAGAAAGTGACGATCCTCATCTACTCCTTCAACGACCGCTCCATCCGCTTCCACGAACGCTTCGGCTTCATCCCCGAAGGTCGCCTGCGCCGGGTGGTCTACACCCACGGCACCCACTATGATGAACTCTACTTCGGCCTCACCGCCGAAGAATTCGACCAGCTCGACCCGCTGGATTCTCTGGAAGGCTAGCGGGGACCAGTGACAGGCTAAAGTTGCGGATTCTTCGCTATCGCTCAGAATGACACAGGCGGGGCACAGCTTGTCTTTGTCATTCTGAGCGCAGCGAAGATCCGTCTCTCCCTCGTCACTCGTTACTCGTTACTCGTTACTTCGTACCTCTCGAGGCCACCCATGCCCCGCCCCCACGCCAACTCCCCCAGACCGCCGAGAAACTCGCCCGCCTCACCGCGCCCCCGCCCTACACGGCGGCGCAACTCGACGACGCCGCCCAGTGCTTCGAGCGCGACGCCGATGCCGCCGTGCTCAGGGCCGCGCTCGTCGTCCTCGCGGCGGGCGAGTATCCGCAACTCCGCCCCCTCCTGCTCGCCAAATTCCGCTACTGCGCGGGCGACCCGCCCCGCCGCGACCAGGGCGGCGGCATCCGCTGCCTCATCCTCCACACCCTGCGCCCCCTGGCGCGGCCCGACGACATCCCCATGCTCGAACAGTCTGCCTCAACCTACGAATTCCTCTTCGGCGAAGCCGCTGGCGACCTCCGCGCCGCCGCGCTGCTGACCCTGAACGAGGTGGACGACAACCTCGCGAGCTACCACTGCACCCGCCTCCTGATCGATCCCCACACCTCGATCATGTCGGGCGAGCCCGCCGTCACCGCCGTCCGCATCCTCGCCGCGCAGGGTCAGCATCTGCCGCTCTACGGCTACCTCATCCGCGAGCAGCGCGGCGTCGCCGACGTCCTCGCCGAATGCCTGCGCAGCCTGACCGCGCTCCCCGCCTCGCTCCTGCCCCCGCTCGTCGAGCGCTATCTCGCCAGCGAGGACGAAATCGTCCTGCTCGGCCTCTTCGACCTCCTCCTCGCCCGCCACGACCGCGCCGACTACCGCGCCCACCTCCTCGAATTCCTCCGCGACACCACCCTGTACAATAGCTACCGCTACCTGATCACCGCGATCGTCGCCAGCCGCGAAGAACCCTTCATCGCCGCCCTCGCCCGCCTCCAGACCACCGAGCGCGACCGCGAAAAGCGCGCCTTGCTGGAAGAGGCGTTGGAACTTCGATAGTTGCAGGTTGGCAGGTTGGCAGGTTACAAGTTGCTCGTCCCGAACCTGTAACTTGTTAACTTGCAACTTGTAACAACGGAGGCAGCCATGGATCACCCCGCCCGCATCGCCCGTGTGCAGGCCGCGATGGCCGAGCGCGGCATCGATCTCCTCTTCGTCCCGTTTTCCAGCGACGCCGCCTGGCTGGCCGGGCTGCGCCACGAGCGCCCTGGCCCGACCGTCACCAACCGCCCCGGCGACACGATCGCCGGGCTCTACCTCCCCGTCGATCGCGACCCCATCCTGGTCGCCACGCGCATGGGCGGCGGCGGGGTGCGCGCCGATGCGGCGGGCAAGCCCTGGATTCGCGACGTGTTTGTGCTGAACGAGCCGGTCAACTATGAGGATGGCCTGCGCGCCGCGCTCGGCCACCTGCGCGGCGCGGCGACCATCGGCATCACCGAGCGCGCCTGGTCCGCGACGCTGCTCGCCATCGGTCGCTTCCTGCCCGACGCCCGCTTCGTCCCCGCGAGCGAACTGATCCTCAACCCCCTGCGCGCGATCAAGGACGCCGACGAGATCGCCGCCATGCGCCGCGCCGCCGCGCTCACCGACGAGGTCTACGCCGCGATCACGCCGCAACTGCGCCCCGGCATCACCGAGCGCGAGGTCGCCGAGGAGATCTGGCGGCAAGGGCGACTGCGCGGCGCGGAAGAGGTCTCCTTCCCCACCGCCGTCCTCTACCTCGGCGGCTCATCGCGGCGCGGCTACGAATTGCCCTCCTACAGCGCCCCGCTCGACCTCCCGCTGGAGAAGGGCATGGGCATCGCCTTCGACTTCGGTTTCGTCCTCGATGGCTACTGCTCCGACTTCGGCCGCACCGTCTTCGTCGGCGAACCCGATCCCTACGCGCGCCAGATCTACGACCTCGTGATCGGCGTGCAGGGCGATGCCATCGCCGCGATGCGCGCCGGGGTGATCACCGCCGCCGAGGTTGATCGCATCGCGCGCGGCCCGATCGAGGCCGCCGGGCACGGCCCCGACTTCATCCACCGCCTCGGCCACGCCATCGGCCGCGACTGCCACGAATGGCCCTCGCTCAACGTCGGCGAAGAACTCGTGCTGCAAACCGGCATGGCCTTCACCATCGAACCGAGCGTCCACCTGCAAGGCAAAGCCTACGTCCGCATCGAGGACATCGCGATCGTCACCCCCGACGGCGGCGACAACCTGATGTCCTCCCCGCGCGAGTTGCTGGTGGTGGGCGAGTAACCGGCAGCGTCGGGCGTCCGCCGTCGCTCCTCAGCCCGCATCCGTACCCCAGGTCCGCTACCTGGCGCGCGGCGATCACCCCCATGCCCAGGTCGGCGAGCCGACCGAGACTCGCCGACCAGCCCGCATACCCCTCCCGGATCTGGTGCGACGTCGTCCGCTCGAAGGCAAAGCCGTAATTGCTCAGAATCTGCGCGTGGATGCCCGGCTGATCGGCGCAGCAGTCCTCGACCACGGCGGCCAGGAACCCACGTTGGGCGGCGGACGCGGTGGTGAGGAGCACGCAGGTCGAAGTGACCAACCCGGCTGTCAGCAGGAAGCGCTTCCCCCGCTCCCGCAGGTGGCGCAGCAACGCCGGTTGCAGGAATCCGTCGAGCGTCTGCTTCCACAAGATGGTCTCGCCCTCCATCTCCACGGCACACGGCAACGTCTCCACCCCCGCAGTCCCGGCGATGCAGGGGATGTTCCCGCGCAGCCGGTGACGCGCCATCCAGTCGGACCCATCCGGCGCGAAGCGCGCCCGCAGATGGATCACCTCGATCCCCTCCGCCCGGCAGACCGCGAGCAGGCGCGCGACGTTCGCCGCGAAATCGGGGAATTCCGCGTCCCGCTGCGAGGGCCAGAATGAACGCTGCACGTCGATCAGGATCAAGGCGAAGGGTGCCCAGTCGGGCTGGGAGTTCGATTCCTCAGTTGCGTCCGCTTGCTTCAATGCTTCCTCCGTTCATTGTCCAGCCTTTGCGCGACAAGATGGCATCTGCCCGCCACGACGATCACGCGGGCACGCCCAACCAGCAGATGCAGGGAATGCAGGAGCGTCGATCACAAGCATGCCCTGCCGGATCTGCCGGGAAAGTGGCGATCTGGCTAACTTTCGGCGTTGTGCTCAAGGGAGGGGAGCAGTCTGGCCGTCAGTGGCCGCCTGCAAGGGCGCGGATAGACGAAGGTGCGTGTCAGCTTCAATTTCAGCGCGCGACGAACTGCCCGATACCAGCCTCTCCCGGCGAAACACAGCGCATAGCGCACCTCCTTTCGCATGACCATGACGCGCTGTGAGTATAGGTGGCGGGCGGTAGAGCGTCAATCGGCAGCGGCAACCCAACACTCAACCAGCGGCGCAGGCATCGTTTCGTTTATTGCGAATGGTGTGCTATACTTTGGCGCGTATCGCCGGAGGGAGAGTTTGCCATGACAACATTCGTAGCCGATCCTGTGGATCGCGATCCGGTAGAAGCCTCGGGTGCGGAAGATTCCGCGATCCTCGCGCTCGCGCAACTCCTCAACGCCGGAGGAAGCGGGACGCTGCGCTTGGCCAATGAGCGCGGCGAGACGGTGCAGCTTGCGCCATCGCTCGTGCGCGTGCTCCGCAGGTCTGCCAGCATTCTGGCCCAGGGAAATGCGGTGGTTATCCACCCGCTGGCGCAGGAATTGACCACACAACAAGCGGCGGATCTGCTCCAGGTATCGCGCCCGCACCTCGTCCAACTGCTCGAACGCGGATCCCTCCCGTTCACGAAGGTCGGCACACACCGCCGGGTCAGGCTGGCCGATCTCCTTGTCTACAAGCGCCAGTGGGATGAACAGCGCCGCCAGGCGCTAGGCGACCTCCTTCGCATGAGCGAAGAATCCGGCGCATACGACCGCGATTTCTCGGGCGAGACCCGCTCTTGAGCGACCTTGTTGTCGTGCTCGACGCCTGCGTGCTGGTCCCGGCCGCGCTGCGCGACACGCTGTTGCGCGCGGCGCAGGAGATGCTCTACAAGCCGCTCTGGAGCGAGATAATCCTCGCCGAGCTCTCCCGCACGCTGATCAACGAGGGGATGACCGATGCGTCTCGCGCGGCCCGCCTGCTCGACACACTACGAACCTTCTTCCCCGATTCGACCGTCGGCGGGATCGAACCCTTCATCGACCAGATGACCAATCATCCAAAGGATCGGCATGTCCTCGCCGCCGCTGTCGTCGGCGGCGCAACCATACTGGTCACGAGCAATCTGCGCGACTTCCCGGATGCTGCCGCAGAGCCCTGGGACGTCGAGATCCAATCTCCAGACGAATTCCTCTGCCATCTCCTCGCCCTTGAACCCGACCTGCTGTGCGAAATCGTCCGCAGGCAGGGGGCCGAACTTCGCCAGCCACGTTCGCCTCAAGCCGTCCTTGACCGCCTCGCCACGCTCGGTGGCGCGACCTTCGCGGCAAGAGTCGCCGCCCATCTCGGCCTTGCGGACTCCTGAGCGCACTTTCGGCTTTCCCCTGATGTATCATGCCGCCGTTCAACGATGGCCGCTGATAACTGACCGGATCACTGATCCAGAGAGGGGAGAGGAACGATGGAGATGCAGGGCGCGGTGGCGCTCGTCACCGGGGGCACGGGCGGGCTGGGCGAGGCGATCGCCACGCGCTGGCGCAGGCGGGGTGCCAGGTCGCCTTCGTCTATCGCGCGCTCGCGTCAGGCACAGGCGCTCGCCGACGACCTGGCGACCTACCACGGCCGCCGGGAGCTGCGCTGGTCGCCGATCTCACCGACCCCCGCCACCTTCCCCGGCCTGCTGGCCGAGATCGAAGGCCATTCGGGCGGCTCGACATCCTCGTCAACAACGCCGCCGCCAACCGCTGGGTCCCCTACCCCGACCTCGACGCGCTCACGCCCGAACTGTGGGATGAACTGCTCGGGCGCAACCTGACCTCCCCCTTCCTGCTCAGCCGCGCCGCCGCGCCCTGCTGCGCCGCGACGGCCGGGCGCATCGTCAACATCTCCTCGGTCGCCGGATTCGCCCACCGGCTCCAGCATCGCCTACGCCGTCTCCAAGGCCGGGTTGAGCCACCTCACCCGCTGCCTCGCGGTCGCCCTCGCCCCCGACATCCTCGTCAACTGCGTCGCCCCCGGCCTGATGGAGGGCACGCGCTGCACCCCCGCGCCTCCCCCTCCGCCGCGACGTCGCCTCCGTCATCGACGCCGGCCTACCACTGACGATGTTCTGCCTCCGACACTTGTGGCAGTTGTTGCTTGTGGTAGTTGTGTGATCGACCCTTTGGCGTTCCGATGAAACCAAGCGCGGTACCGTCGAGCGCTTGACCTCGCCCTGCTCGCCGCGCGTCCGCCCGTGGTGGACGCGGAAGGTCGGAAGTTCCGCCGGGCACTCGCTGCCCGCCGTGGCGGTAGCGGCCGCGTCCGGATGAACAAGAGCACCACGCCGCGCGCTGGTTGCAGCAAGGGGATTTGCTCAAGGTGGGTGCGATTCCCTACCGGATGGCATCCCGTCTGGGTGATTTGCGCGCCCGCCGCCCTGCGCCACTCCACGACAGATCCCAGGTCGTGTTGCGAACGTCCTGCGAACGCGTCCCCGCCTTGCGCTGGCGACGACCCTGTCAGAATCGCATCTCCGCCCCGACCCCGACCGCAGCGTTGCGCGCAGTCTTCCCGCTCGCCACGGTGACGGAGGATCGAACCTCACCAACGATCCCAAAGATCGCCACGTCGCGGCTGCCAATAATCCCAATCGCTCCGACCGTATCGCGTTGTGGCGCGTTTCTTCCTCTTTCGCCGCCAACCCTCGCACTGCTTGTCGCCCAGGGCCTTCCCGCCCTGGACATGCTCCCGATACCCTATCTCACCACGTGCCGTTTGGCATCACGGATCCCATTCGCACAAACACCACGGGGCACCGGCAACGCCGGGCTGCCTCCCATCTTTCACGGATTGACCAGCCGCAGTGGGCGCGAACGCTGCCCAGAAACCCAGTCCGCGCAGGTGGACTTCGTGTCCGCAGCCCCTTACGACGGCCGACTTACGACTTACGACTCGTCCCCTACACCCCCACCACATCCTCCCGCAGCCCCGCAACCGCCCCGAGCACCGTTTCAATCAAGCTCACCGGCACCCCGAAATGGACCAGCGTCGCGTGCAGATGCCCGCGACCGCCCCGAATTGCTCCATCGTGATCCCCAGCCCCTGGTGCGCCGCGCGGCCGCGCGCCGCGATACTCGCTCGGCCCGCCGAACGCCATCGCCAGGAACGCCGCCAAATGCTTCCGCTGCTGCGCCATGTCGAGCCCGGCGAACATCATCGCCAACCGCCCGTCCGCGACCACCCGCTTGTAGAACGCATCGACCACCGCGCCGATCGCCTCCTTACCACCAAGCGCCTCGTACAAGGATGTCGTCTGCATCGTTGCCGTCATTGCCGTTCGCTCAATCCGTTTCGAAAAGTGGTCGCACAGCGCTTCAGCGGTAATACGCTCACCAAAAATCATCACGCCAACCTCGAAAAAGCGTATCGCCGCATCATCTCACCGCCAAACGCTTGGCACCGCAACAAAGAGGACCGAGGGCGCATACACCCTCGGTTCCTTACGTCTTTCCGAATGCAACGGCCCCAAATCGGCCGCGCAGGCGGGCTTTGCGGCAACCCGCAGGCCGCCTCGCCGGGGTTTCAACCCTTGGGGCCTCGGCACGCGCCACAGGGTGTGCTTTCGTCGCCCACCCCTCATCCGGCCCCGCCCCATCAGGAGAAATCAACCTCCCCGAACACCTCGCGGCACCCCGAATACGCCTCCGCCCGGTCGGCCGCGTGCTTCGCCTGCGTCGCCGTCAGCGACCCACCCCGCGCCGCCACCTGCGCCGCCACCTGCCTGGCTCGGTCGCCCGTAGCGTCGCCACGCTCACGCCCAGATCCGCCGCCATGTCCGTCCCACGCGCTGGCATGCCCCGTAAGCCACGCCCGCCCCGCCGACCCTCGTCCCCGCCGCCGCAGCCGCCGTGCCGACCACCGCCAGCCCCGTGCTCATCGTCAGCGTCAGCGCGATCAAGCCGCGAACCAGCAGCGTCTTCAAACCGCGCCCATTGCTACCATTCTGGCGCTGCCCGCCAGTTGCCATCTGCTTGCCCTGCATCGTGTCGCCGTATCCTTCCTGTTGCCCGTTCCTGGTATTTCCTATCCGGCGAAGACGCCCCCGCCATCGCACTGACCCCAGTATCCCCCGCGCCCATGACGCCCCCATGTCGCACCCGTCGCCAGACCGTCGCGTAACTGTCGCGAATCTGTGTCGCGCCACCCCACCCGCGCAGGCGGGTTTCTCCCATGCCCCCACGCCCGTTCGCCCGTTCGCCCGTTCACGCTCCCTCTCCTGTTCCCCTGTTCAACGCTCCCACGCCCTCACCGGGTATGATGTCCCCCGTGGCGCGCACACTCGCGCCACCGACATCACCCGACGGCAGCGCCGCCGTCGCCCAACGACCGAGGAGTTGCAGCATGGACGCCCCGCAGAGCCTCGTCCCCGTCGCCCCCGACCCCTGGGTATCCTCGTCCCCATCGGCGTCCGCATCCGGGACGTGCGCGTCATCCGCACCGCGCCAGAAGGCATCCGGCTCGTCGTCGTCAAGATCGAGACCACCGAGCCCGGACTCTACGGCGTCGGCTGCGCCTCCTTCACCACCCGCGCCGAGGCCGTCGTCACCACGATCGAGCACTACCTGAAACCGCTCTGATCGGCCGCGACCCCCACGACATCGAGGACATCTTCCAGACCGGCTACCTCAGCTCCTACTGGCGCAGCGGCCGATCCTCAACAACGCCCTCTCCGGCGTCGATCAGGCCCTCTGGGACATCAAGGGCAAGCTCGCGCGCATGCCCTCTCTCAGCTCTTCGGCGGCAAGACCCGCAAAGCCGCCACTGTCTACACCCACGCCTCCGGCACCGATCTCCAGCAGACCGAGGAGCGCGTCCGTGCCCTGCTGGAAGAAGCTTCACCCACATCCGCTGCCAGGTCAACGTCCCCGGCTACGCCACCTACGGCGCCGCCTCGGCCGAGGACGCCGCCAGGGCACAGGCCGCCGCCGCCCGCCACGACCACAGCGCGGGCTACAACCCCAGCCCCGTCATGCCCCCCTGGTACGAGCCCGCCTACGTCCGCATCGTCCCCAAACTCTTCGAGCACATCCGCCGCACCGTCGGCGACGAAGTCCAACTGCTGCACGACATCCACGAGCGCGTGCAGCCGATCCTCGCGATCAACCTCGCCAAAGAACTCCAGCAATACCGCCTCTTCTTCCTCGAAGACCCCTTCGCCCCCGAGGACATCCACTGGTTCGAGCGGATGCGCGAGGCGACCGCCACCCCGATCGCCATGGGCGAACTCTTCGTCAACCAGGCCGAGTGGGTCCCGCTGATCAAAGACCGCCTGATCGACTTCATCCGCGTCCACATCTCCGCGATCGGCGGCCTCACCCCCGCCCGCAAGCTCGCCGCCTTCTGCGAAGTCTTCGCCGTGCGCACCGCCTGGCACGGCCCCGGCGACGTCTCCCCGATCGGCCACGCCGCCAACCTGCACCTCGACCTCGCCAGCACCAACTTCGGCATCCAGGAAGCCCACCGCTTCAGCCCGCTCGCCCGCGAAGTCTTCCCCGGCACCCCCGAAATCCGCGACGGCATGATGTGGGCCAACGACCAACCCGGCCTCGGCATCGACATCGACGAGGCACTCGCCGCCAAATACCCCTACCCCAGCTTCCCCCTCAACGGCAGCTTCCCGCCCCACCGCCGCCCCGACGGCTCCGTCATCCGCTGGTAATCCCGTCCCATCTTGCCCCTGCACCGTGGAGGCCCCGGACGAGTGTCCCGGGGCCTCGCGCTTGTCCGGGCCAGCGCCATCCACCGGCCGCAAGGCGGGACTATGGGGCTATACCCCCGCGCGGAGCGGTCCGGTATCGTATGGGTGTGCGCCAGCATTCGACCTTCCCTGCCCTTGCCTCGCGCCCGCGTCGCCGGAGCGCCGACCCGGCGCGTAAGGCTCGCGCGAGCCACGATGACGGCGGCCGGGCGACGCAATCGCCCACATGAATGGGATCGCCATGTCCTCCCTCCTTTTCGTCCCTGGCCCGGGCGTCGAGGCAACCGCCGAGGTGCCCGAGCGACAACCCGCCCCCAGGCGGCCCGAACCGGGGCGCGACTGGCACCGCACCGCCCGCGCCGACGGCCCGAATCCCCGGCGCGCGGCGCGCACCTGCGCGCTGCTGGCGCTCGCCGCCTTCGCGCTGATCGTCGGGAGCAACCTCCTCCTCGACCGCTTCCCCACGCGCGTCCACATCGTGAGCGACGGCACCACGCTCACCGTCTC
Organism: Chloroflexia bacterium; assembly: GCA_046328475.1. GTDB lineage: Bacteria > Chloroflexota > Chloroflexia > Thermomicrobiales > CADCWN01 > CADCWN01. The sequence continues at coordinate 23,884 of JAXLWN010000096.1, forward strand.
GGCCGGCGGCACGACCGAGACCGTGCCCCTCACCACCCCCCTCCAGTCGGTGCGCGTCCCGGCGGCCGAACCCTACAAGCGGGAATACCCGATCGATGGCTCGGACTCGACCAACTACTGGACCTTCTACGCCGCGCACTTCGAGGCCATCGCCAACTCGCCCTACTACCGCTTCCAATCCTGGCTGCGCGACGACGGCACTTACAGCTCCTGGCGCAACCTGACCGTCCGCGACCGCGACGGGCAGCCGGTCATCGCGCAGTCGCGCCCGGTCGAAGATGTGCCGCAGCCCCTGCCGGCGGCGTTCGATCTGGCGGTCGATCTCCACCGCATCGAGGTCATTCGCGACCTCCAATTCTCCGGCGCGGACGGCTCCACGATGACCATCTCCCTCAACCGGAACGACAAAGATGTGCGCGTGGCGCAGGCGAGCCCCGGTCTCCCCGAGAAACTGCTCGCGCACTGGTACTTCTCCAGCGAGTGGGGTCCCGAGCTGGCCGAGGTCCTCTACCTGGCGCTGCGCACCGTCGCGATCGCGCTCCTGCTGACCCTGCTCGCCATCCCACTCGCCGCGCTCCTGCCCGCGCAACTGCCGCTCCCCGCGCGCCGGGGCACGCGACTGGCGATCCTGGCGGGCGCGCTCCTCGTCGCCTTCGCCGCCTCGGTCTACACCACCGTCGCCCTCTTCGACCGGCTACCGCTGATCGAGGACGCCCAGTCCTACTATTTCCAGGCCAAAACCTTCGCGGCCGGGATGCTCGCGAGCCCCATCCCCGCCCGGGCAGAAGCGTTCGAGGTCCACTTCACCACCACCCACGACGGCAAGTGGTTCTCGATGTACACCCCAGGCACCGCGCTCGTGCTGGCGATCGGCCTGAAACTGGGCGCGGGCTGGCTCGTCGGCCCCTGCCTCGCCACCGGCGGCCTCCTGCTCACCTACGGTGCTGCGCGCCGCCAGTTCGGCGCACGCACCGCCCTGCTGGCCGCGATCCTGATGGCGAGCTCCCCCTTCCTGCACCTGCAGGCCGGGACCTTCATGAGCCACGTCCCCGCCATGTTCTGGGGCGCGCTCCTGCTCTACGCCGCCGTGCGCTACGACGAGCGCCGCGCGCCGGGCTGGGCCGCCCTCGTCGCCGCCGCGCTCGGGATGCTCTTCCTCACCCGCGAACTCTCGGCCATCGTCTATGCCGCCACCGTCGGCACCTTCCTGGCCTGGCGCGCGGTCACCATCGCCTTGCGCGTCGCGAGCGAACGGCGTCGGCTGGCGCGCGGCATCGCGGCGGCGGTCGCGGGGCTCGCGCCCTTCGTCGCCGCCTACCTGCTCTACAACCGCGCGCTGACCGGCTCCGCCCTGCTGCTGCCGCGCACTGTCTTCAGCGCGACGGAGAACCGCTACGGCTTCGGCGAGGGGGTCGGCTTCTTCGGCCGCCACACGCTCGGCGGGGGACTGGTCAACGCCGATGAGATGCTCACCTCGCTGGCGATCACCCTCTTCGGCTGGCCCTTCTATCTCGCGCTGGCGGCGATGGTCCTCCCCTTCGTGCTGCGGCGCGCACGCGCCTGGGACGCGCTCCACGGGGCGCTCGCGCTCGGCTTCGTCCTCGCCTACATCGGGCTCTACTACCACGGCATCACCTACGGCCCGCGCTACTACCTCGACGCGCTCCCCGCGCTGGTGCTGCTCGCGGCGCGCGGCTTCGTCGCCCTCGCCGAGACGGCGGCGGCACTCTGCCAGGACTGGGGGCGCACGCGGGCGCGCGATCGGGCCAACCTGGCCGCGTTCCTGCTGGTGGTCGCCCTCCTCGCCTGCAACGCCCTCTACTTCTGGCCGCAGCAGACGCGCCTCTACCGCCTGCAAGGTCGCCCGGGCATCAGCAACGTGGCCTTCGGCGCGTTCATCGAGCAGCGCTTCTCCGGCCCCGCCTCCGTGCTCACGAACGCCGCCGTCATCGTGCGGCAGCCCAGCCAATGGCC
>JAXLWN010000097.1:0-25691 GCA_046328475.1 Chloroflexia bacterium
CGCGGTGACGCCCGACCCGGCAATTCCGATAAGCGCGACGACACGAGAGATCGACAAGCCTCCCCTTACCCACGCCCCCGCTAGCCGCTGTGCCGTCCTGGTGTTAGCCGCTGGCTATGGCACACGGATGCGCTCCCGCCGCGCCAAGCTGCTCCACACCGTCGCCGGTCGCCCGATGATCGACAATGTGCTGCATTGCGCGCGGGTCTGCGACCCGGCGCAGCTTGTCGTCGTCGTCGGCCATCAGGCCGAGCAGCTTCGCGAACACCTCGGCGGTTGCGAGAATGTCTCCTTCGCGGTGCAGGAAGCGCTGCTGGGCACGGGTCACGCCGTTGGTGCCGGGCTCCCGGCGCTGGCCGAGGAGATCGCCGAAGTCGTGGTTCTCTTCGCCGATCACCCGCTGATTACCCCCGAAATGGTCGCGGCCGTGGTCGCGGAGCACCGGCGCAGCGGCGCGATGGTCACGATGGCCTCGTGCATCCACCCGACCGGCGGGCTGCACGGGCGGCTGACCCGCGACGCCGCCGGGCGCATCCTGCGCGTCACCGAGGCGCGCGATGCGGTGGGCGAGGTTCCGGGCCAGAAAGAGATCAACAGCGGCATTCACTGCTTCGACCGCGCCTGGCTGGCGACGGCGTTGCCGCGCCTCACGCGGCAGTCGAACGGCGAGTATTACCTGACCGAGCTGGTCGAGATGGCCGCGCGCGAGGGCGATCACACCGGCGAAGCGCCCTGGCCGGTCGCCGCCGCCGAGGTGGACGTGAACGCGGCGATGGGGGTCAATAACCGGGTCGAACTGGCCAATGCCGAGCGGATCGCGCGGCGCTGGATCGCCGAGCGGCACATGCTGAACGGCGTCACGATCGTCGATCCCGCCTCCACCTTCATCGACTTCGACGTGGCGATCGGGCAGGATACGGTCATCCACCCCTTCTCGCTGCTGCTGGGGCGCACGACAGTCGGTGCAGATTGCACGATCGGCCCCGGCGCGCACATTCGCGACAGCGTGGTCCATGATGGGGCGAGAGTGCTCGACTCGACGGTCGAGGAATCCGAGATTGGCCCCGGCACCGACATCGGCCCCTATTCGCACCTGCGCCCTGGCGCGCGGGTGGCGGGGCACGTTCACATCGGTAACTACGTCGAGATCAAGAACAGCACGGTCGGCTCGGGCACGGCGATCGGGCACGTCAGCTACCTTGGGGACGCGACGATCGGCGAGAATGTGAACATCGGCGCGGGCGTGATCACCAGCAATTTCGATGGGCGCGAGAAGCATCGCACGGTGGTTGGCAATGGGGCGTTCATCGGGGTCAATACGATCCTGCGCGCCCCGGTCGAGGTCGGACCGGGCGCATACACGGGCGGCGGTGCCTTCGTGAATCGCGATGTGCCCGCCGGGGAGACGGTGGTGGGGGTTCCCGCGCGACCGATCGTGCGCAAGCCGCGCGATGACGCGCAAGCCGCGCCGGACGGGGCCGGTGCGGCGACCGACAAGATGGGCAAGGAGTGATGGACGGTCGGCTGCAAGTTTTCACCGGCAACGCCAATCCGGTCCTCGCCGAGGCGATCATGCGCTTCCTCGGCATGCCGCTCGGGCGCGCGGTTGTGGGGCGCTTCAAGAATGGCGAGACGCGCGTCAAGCTCGAAGAGAACGTGCGCGGCTCCGATGTCTTCGTGATCCAGTCGATGCAGGCCCCGGTCAACGAGCACCTGATGGAGCTGCTGATCGTCCTCGACGCGCTCCGTCGCTCATCCGCCTCGCGCATCACCGCCGTGATCCCCTACTTCGGCTACGCCAAGCAGGAGAAGAAGACGTCGGGGCGCGAGCCGATTTCGGCCAAGCTCGTCTCGAATCTGCTGGTCACCGCCGGGGCGCAACGCATCCTGACGATCGATCTGCACGCGCCCGCGATCGAGGGCTTCTTCGACATCCCGGTCGATCACCTGCGCGCCGGGCCGATGCTGGCCGACTATTTCCGGCAGCAGCTCATGGAGAATGTCGTCGTCGTCAGCCCCGACGCGGGCGGCGTGGGCCGCGCCGAGGATTTCCGCATCCGCATCGGCGCGGATCTGGCGATCATCGCCAAGAAGCGCGTCTTCGTGGACAAGCCGGAAGTGATCGAGATGGTCGGCGACGTGACCGGCAAGACCGCCCTGCTGGTGGACGACATGATCAGCACGGGCGGCACGCTGGTCGAGGCGGCGACCACGTTGAAGGAGCGCGGCGCGAAGGAAGTCCTGGCCTGCGCGACGCATCCCCTCTTCGCCGACGGCGCCGGGCGCAAGATGCGCGAAGCCGGGATCCTGAAAACGATCGTCACCGATACCGTCCCGCTCGCCGATCACGAGCGGGACAGCGCGATTGAAGTCCTCTCGATGGCCCCGCTGCTCGCCGAGGCGATCATGCGGATCCACAAGGGGTTGTCGATCAGCGCGCTATTTAGCTGAAGTACGAAGTACGAACGACGAAGTACGAACTGGGCTCTCGCAAGGCACAGCCTTTAATTCGTACTTCGTACTTCTGACTTCGTACTTCTCGTAAGGAGCAGTCCTTGGAACCTGCCAGTTGGTACGAGTTGGGGGCCGCGGCAGCCTGCCTCCTCCTCGTCGCACTCACGGCTGCCACCGAGACGGTTCTGGCTCAGATCAGTCGCCAGCGCCTGCGCGAACTGGCCGATGAGCAGGGTCGTGCCGGGCGCAATGTCGATCGCTTGCTCGCCCGTTCGCGCCACTACGCGAACGCCATGATCCTCCTCCGCACCGGCGGCTCGGTCGCCTTCGCCCTCCTGGTCGCCTCCACACTCGCGCGCGAACAAATTCCCGGCGGCTTCCTCGCCGCCTTCGGCATCGCCGCCCCGCTGCTGCTCTTCTTCGGCTTCACCATGCCGGTCGGGCTCGCCCGGCGCAGCCGCGAATCGACCGCCACCAATCTGCTCCTTTTCGCGGTCGTCGCCACGACCCTGGCGCGACCCCTGCTGGCCGTCTACGACCTGCTGGTCGGGATCGGTCGCCTGGTGCTGCGCCGCCCCTCGCCCGAGGTGCTGCCGATTCCGCTCGTCGGGGAAGACCTGGTGCCCGCGCTCGGCCCCGAACTCGTTCGCTCCGAGGAGACGATTTCTGCCTCCGACGAGCAGGAGATGATCGACGCCGTCCGCGACCTCGACGACCATACCGTGCGGAAGATCATGACCACGCGCCTCGATCTGGTGGCGGTCCCCGACGATGCGCCGCTGTCGCAGGCGATTGCCCTGGTGCAGCAAACCGGCTATTCGCGCCTCCCGGTGTACCACGGCACGATCGATCAGGTGGTGGGTTTGCTCTACGCCAAGGATTTGCTGCGCTTCGTCACGCGCGATGTCCCGACCGCCTCGGTTGTCAGCGTGATGCGCCCGGTGCGGCTGATCGTGCCCGAGTCGAAGTACATCGACGCGCTCCTCGCCGACATGCGCCGCACGAAGCAGCACCTCGCGCTGATCGCCGATGAATATGGCGGCACCGCCGGGATCGTGACGATCGAGGATATTCTCGAAGAGATCGTCGGCGCGATCGACGACGAACACGACGAGACGACCGACCCGGAGATCGTCGCGGTGAGCGACTACGAGTACGTGGTTGATGGCCGCCTGAGCATGGACGAGGTCAGCGATGAACTCGATCTGCACTGGGCCGAGGTCGAAGAGCACATCACGATGGCCGGGCTGGTGCAGCGCGAATTGGGCCATCTGCCGATTGTGGGCGAGGCGGTGGAGTTCGACGGGGCGCGGATCACCGTGCTAGAGGTCGATGGCTATCGCCTGGAACGCCTGCGCATCGAGAAGCTGAACGGCGGGGTGTACAGCAATGGCAACGGCAACGGCAACGGCAACGGGCAGCAGACGGAGAGTTTCGCTCGCGTCGGTGGTGGCGAAGGGAAGTAGAGGAGGGAACCGCCGCTGATGCTCCAGCCCTCACGCTGCCCAGCAGTTGCCCGCTACTGGTGAAGACAGCTGCGGGCTGCTCCTGCCAGACGGGAAGTGTCTGTCGTGGCGAGATCGCTAGCGTTGCGAGTCGCAACGGCAAGGGGTGGCGGGATCCCGGTCCCGCTTTGCGGCACGCCGCCGCGTACGAGAGGTAGCTTCAGCCTTCATTTATGTACAATTCGGTGAATTATTTGGCCAACTGGCCCGGTGGGGCCATTGACAAGCGCCCCACGTAATTCATACTACTCAGTAGTCAGGTAGCCGCCGGGCAGGGAGGTTTTCCGGTGGCATTGTTGTCGGATTTGGGGGTCGTCATGCACGCGCCGGGCAATGCACGCCGGAAGGTTGTGTTCGCGCCACGCGCCGCGATGTCGGGTGCAAGCCGCGACCATCGCTCGTATCGCGCCCTGGTTATCCTGACCGGGCTGGGCATTCTGGCAACCGGCGCGATGTTTCTCCAGGCCGCGATCAATCCCGCCCCCGTACGCGCCTGGCTGCCGCTCCTTGGCCCGCTTGCCGGCGCGAGCGTGGCAGTTGCCTTCGGGATCATCGCCAACCTTGTGCGGTCCGGGTACGACCAGCGCCGCGCCGCCCGCGCCACCTCGCGCATGGCCGATGAGCCGGAGTTGGCGCGGGAGATCGCCGAATTGCAGGCGGCGCTGCTGCGTGAGCGGGACGAGCGAGCGTGAGCCTCCCTCGTGACAGAGACGCCGAGGTCGAGTACAAGCGCCTCAGCGTGGGCTTTGCCACCGAACTGCTCGATGAGGCGACCGAAGCCGCCCACCGTGCCCTGAGGCGGCGCATCACCCTCGGCGATATCCTCCAGGCGCGCGACATTGTCTACGCGCGCCGCGCGCCGCGCGGCGTGCTTAGTCAGGCCGTCCTGCTGCTGAGTGGCGCGCTCCTCGGCACCGGGATCCAGGGGCTGCTCACCGAATACTCTGGTGAGCAGCGCGGGGAATGGCTCTTGATCCATGCGCTCGTCACCGTGCTCGGGGCGGTGGTCGGGGCGATTGGTGTCGCGTGTCGATAGCGCCCTTGTTGTTCGCACAGTCGCGTACCATGATGAGCGCATGAGTCGTATGTAATTCCCGGCGGGCAGTGACCCTGACCACCAGAGGGAGGAAACGATGGCGCAGACCTATCCGGTGATCAACGATAGCTTGCGCGCGTTCATCGAGGCGCAGCAAATGTTCTTCGTTGGCAGCGCGCCCCTTGACGCCGAGGGGCACGTGAATATCTCCCCGAAGGGGATGGATAGCCTGCGCGTGCTCGGGCCGCTGCGCGTGGCCTACCTGGATCTGACCGGGAGTGGCAGCGAGACCTCGGCGCACCTGCTGGAGAATGGTCGGATCACCTTCATGTTCTGCGCGTTCGACGGCCCGCCGCGCATCCTGCGCCTCTATGGTACTGGGACGGCGGCAGTGCCCGGATCCGCTGCCTGGGAGGAATTGCGACCCCTCTTCCCCGATCATGTCGGCGCGCGGCAGATCATCGTGGCCGAGATCGCCCGCGTGCAAACGTCGTGCGGCTTCGCGGTGCCCCTGTACGACTACGTCGGGCAGCGCGACACGCTGACGAACTGGGCGAACGTGAAGGGCGACGAGGGGCTGGAATCCTACCGCGAGGAAAAGAACAGCTTCAGCATCGACGGCTTGCCGACGCCGCTGGGCGCGCGGAAGTCGGTCATCCTCGCTTGACATCACCTTCACGGGGGCGACGCGGTGCGTCGCCCCTACCGAGGTGACGTGCCCACCCTATCGAGTCTCCCTTCTCTCTTCTCTCCTCGCTCCTCTCTCCTCGTCCTTGGCGTCCTTGGCGTCTTGGCGGTTCAACCGTCCCCCTGAGGTTGCTCTGTGACTTCGCCTTCCACTCCCGAACGCTGGGACGAGTCGATCCTCCCGCTCGCCACCAGGCGGATCGGGCGACCGCTGTGGCATTACGCCAGCGTGCCCTCGACCATGCCGCTGGCGCACGAATTGGCGGCGCGGGGGACGCCCGACGGGACGGCGCTGGTCGCGGACGAGCAGACGGCCGGGCGCGGGCGGCGCGGGCGGCGGTGGCACGCGCCGAGCGGCAGCGCCATCCTCTGCTCGCTGGTGCTGCACCCGCCGCTGCCGCCGGAGGGTTTGTTCGCACTCACTGCTGCCGTCGGCGTGGGCCTCTGCGCCGGGGTGGAGCGTGCGACGGGGCTGCGACCGCAGATCAAGTGGCCGAACGATTTGCTGCTCTATGGCGGCAAGCTGGCGGGATTGCTCGCCGAAAGCCGCTTCGCGGGCATGGGGCTCTCGCATGTAGTCGTCGGCTTCGGCCTGAACGTGGCCGTGCGCGCCGAGGATTTGCCGCCAACCAGCGGTGCGGTGCCGCCGACCAGCCTGGCGATCGCGCTCGGCAGTGCGCCCGATCGCCTCGCGGTGCTGGCCGCGCTGCTCGGGGCGATCGACGACGCCTACGACCGACTCTGGCAGGGCGAGGCAGACGCGGTCTGGGCCGATTGGCGTTCGCGCCTCGCGGGCGTCGGCGAGATGGTGCGCGTCGAGACGGAGGCCGGGCCGCTGCACGGCACCTTCGCCGATGTCGCGCGCGACGGTGCGCTGCTGCTGGCGACCGAGGGTGGCACCGAGCGGATCGTCGTGGGCGACGTGGTGATCGGCCCGCGCCCAATTGTGTCAGAAAGTGATTTCAGGATTTAACCAGGCCTTAACACTCCCATGAACTGCCGTTAACCAAGCCCCCCTATACTGTTCACATAGCGCGGTGAGATGACACCGCAGTCGCCGGGAAGCAAGGGACCTCGCAGACCGGCACCACGCTCGCAAACACTGCTTACTCCTTCCCTATCCCTTTCCCCTGTGGCCCCGTACCCGCGGGGCCACCCCCTTTTAACTCGCCAATCGGATGAACAATTCGTCCCAACCTGGGGATATCCCGGTCCGCCTCGCCGCGCTATCCTGTACCCTGGTCGTGCTGTATCTGTGACCTGGAACAGCGTGGAGCGTCTTATTCTGTAGGACAATTGTGCGGGGAGTGCAGTGCTGGGCACAGAGTGGATGCGGGAACGATCCGGCGGTCGGCATCGTTGGACATATGAACCAGCGTCGCCCCCTCGGTCCAGCCACAATTCCGTGCGATGCCCGATGTCAACCGCAATTCACCCCGGCCAGCAACCAACGTGGCGCATACCTTGCAGGGAGATCGGTGGCGTTGGCGCGGTCTGGTTGTTGCTTTGTGTTGATGGTACACTTTCCGATTGTGATGTGCTGATACGCGAGCAATAGCGGGCGATCGATGCCCACGTGGGTCAGTAAGGACGGGCGATGAGCAAGGTGATCGAGCAGCGGCGAGGCGTCGCGATCTGGTCCGGGCTGGGCCGCGCCGGGCGTTTTCTCTGGGAGGCGGTCTGGCTTCCCTACTGGCTCGGCAGCACGATGCCGCCACCGAGCGTCCCCAGTCGACATGAACCTCAGATGGTCGCGGGTGAGCGGACCCCGCAGATCGTGCAGCAGCTCGACGGCCTGCGCTCGACGATCTGGCGGCAGCGTCTCGCCATTCTGCTTTTCCGTTCGCTCTGGCTGGCGCTTGCCGCGCTGAATGTCTACCTCCTGCTGCGTGTCGTCGTCCACCGCAGCCCTGCCTTCGTCCCCTTCCTGCTCCTCTCGCTGGCGCTGCTGGCGCTCGGCGGCTTCCTGGCGGCCACGGCGCAGCCGACGCGCGGGCAACTGGCGCGCACCCTCGACCGCTCCTTCAGCCTGCGCGAGCGGGTCGCGACCGCCTATGAGACCGCGCAGACCGACAAGCGGATCGGCGGCGTGCGCGCGTTGCAAGTGTTGGAGGCGACGCGGATCGCCCGTCAGGTCGGCACGGCCAGCGTCTTCCAGCCGCGTCGCCCGGTGCGCGAGATCGCGCTGACCGTGGCGATGGCGATCCTCGCCGTGGTGCTGCTGATCGCCCTGGTGATCAACGGTGGCATCGGGCGAGGGGGCAACGGTACGGCTCCCGGTCAGGGGGCCGGGCGCTCGTCGGCCTCGGGCGGCACCGACCCGAAGTCGAGTGACGGTCCCGGCTCGGGGAACAAGGCCGGCAACAACCAGGGCGGTCAGGGTCAGCAACCGGGCACTGGCCCGATCGGACAAGGAAAGCAGGATCTGAACACCGTCGCCAGCGCGCTCCAGGGCAACAGCCCGACGCAGCAGGCCGGGAACCAGATCGCCAACGGCGATTACCCGGGCGCGGCGCAATCGCTGGGCGAAGTTGGTCAGCAGGCATCGCAGATCCCGCAGCAGCAACGCGAACAGCTGGCCGGGGATCTCCGCGAGGCGGCGGGGCAGGTCAGCGACCCGCAACTGGCGCAGCACCTGAACGAGGCGGCCAACGCGCTGCAACAGCCGAACGCGGCCGGGGCGCAGCAAGCGTTCGACAAGGTGGCCAACGATATCGAACGGCTGGGCGGCGGCACGGGCGAGCAACCGGGCAACCAGGGGAGCGATCCGGGCCAGCAGCCCAATGGCGGCACCCCCGGCAACCAGGCACCGGGCGGCGGGAGCAACAGCGGTCAGGGTGCCAAAGCGCCGCAACTTCCCAACACCCAGCAGTCGGCCCCGCCGAGCACCGGCCCGGCGACCGCCCCGCTCGGGGCCAACGGGCAGCCGGTGCAGTTGCCGAAGGGCGACCCGCGCGGCGCGACGATCAACACGCAGAATCAGGGCAACCAGGGCAACAGCCCGGCTCTCCCCGGTTCCGCCGCTGCCGCCGGTGGCGAACTGCGCCAGGGCGATGTCGGCGAGGCCGGTGTCGACCCGAACCAGGTCCCGTTCGAGCAGCGCGGCACGGTGCAGCAATACTTCACGCCGCAGCCCAGCGACAACGACAACCGGTAAGTGCTGAGTGCTGAGTGCTGTGTGGGATTGTAGCAAGGACGACGATGTGGTTTTCTCGCAAGGCTGAGCCTGTCGCACAGGCACCGACCTACTCAGCACTCAGCACTCAGCACTCAGCACTCCTCTTCGATCCGGCGTTTCGTCGGCGATTAGAGCGGCTGGCGATTCGGACGCGGCAGACGTTGGCGTGGCGCGCGGTCGGCGAGCACCGCAGCCCGCGCCAGTCGCCGTCGCGCGAGTTTACCGACTTCCGCCAGTACAGCCAGGGCGAGGATCTGCGCTATCTCGATTGGAACACCTACGCCCGCCTGGGCGAGTTGGTGACGCGGCTCGGCGAGGTCAGCACCGAGTTGACCGTTCACTTGCTGGTCGATACCAGCGCCTCGATGAACTGGGGCGACCCGAACAAGTCGTGGTACGCGCGTCGCCTCGCCGCCGCGCTCGGCTACCTCAGCCTGTGGCACTTCGACCGCCTCGTGATCGCGCCCTTCGATTCCGGCCTGGGGGCGGCATTCGGCCCGAGTCGCGGGCGGGCGGCGATCGGCCCGATGTTCACCTACCTGGAGCGGCTGCCCGCGCGCGGCGCGAGCGATTTCGCGCGCCCGCTGGCCGAATATGCCCGGCGGCAGCGTTCGCGCGGCCTGCTCCTGCTCGTCTCCGATCTGCTGACGACCGAGGAAGGGGACCCGATCGCGGCGTTGCAGCCCTTCCTGGAGCGGCGCTGGGATGTCGCCGTGTTCCATGTCCTCGACCCGCAGGAGGTCGAACCAAGCTACGTCGGCGACCTGCGCCTGCTCGATGTTGAGCAGGATGGCGGGCGCGGCCTGCGCGTGATGCCCGACGACGAGACGCTGGCGAACTATCGCGCCGCGTTCGACCACTGGTTGGGCGGGATCGAGCAATCGTGCGCGGCGAAGCGCCTCAGTTACCTGCGCGTGCTCACCTCCTGGCCGTTCGAGACACTGGTACTGCAATTCCTGCTCGAAGGGGGCCTGATCGGGCCGCGCGGCGACCGTCGCGCCACGAGCCGCACGGCGGTGCGCGCGTGATCACCTGGCTCGCGCCCCTGGCGGCGCTCTTCGGCCTCAGCCTGCCGCTGATCGTCATCCTGCACATGCGCCACTCGCGCTCGCAGCCGCTACCGGTCACCACGATGCGCTTCTGGGCCGAGGCGACCCGCCACCGGCGGCAGCGGCTGGCCCTGCGCCGCCCACCGCGCTCGCTGCTGCTGCTGCTGCAACTCCTGGCGGCGGCGCTGATCGCGCTGGCGCTGCTGCGCCCCGCCATCCCGGTCCCCGGCCTGCCAGGCAACGCGCCGCCGCGCCAGCTGATCGTCGTGCTCGACCGCTCGGCGGCGATGCGCGCGACCGATGTGGCACCGTCGCGCTTCGACGTGGCGAAGTCGCGCGCCCGCGAACTGGTGACCGGGGCCGCGACCGAGGAAGCGGTCACGCTGATCACGCTCGGGGCCGACGGGCGCACCTTCCGCTCGCGCGATGCGGGCGACCGCGCCGCGCTGCTTTCCGCGCTCGACGCGCTCGGCCCCGGCGGCGGGCGGGCCGATCTCAATGGCACGCTGCCGCTGCTGCAATCGGTGCTGCTGCCGGAGCGCGAGAACCGGATCGTGCTCCTCTCGGGCGGCAATTTCGCCGCCGGGCCGGAATATGCCTCCTTCGCCAAACTCCCGGCGACCCTGACCTGGGAGCGCGTGGGCACCGACGCGAATAATCTGGCGATCACCACGCTCGTCGTCCGCCGCTCGTCGCAGAGTCCCGACCGCAGCGAACTCTTCGCGCGCATCGCGAATTACTCGGCCGGCGCGGTCTCGGCGCGCAGCATCATCGACGCCGACGGCACCGAGGTGGACAACCGCACGCTCCAGATCGGGGCGGGCAGCTCGGTCGAACTCGTCTGGCAACTGCCGCCCGCCACGCGCGGCGCGCGTCTGCGCGTCAACCCGACCAGCGGCGCGACCGACGCGATGCCGTTCGACAACGAGGCCTACGTGGTCACGCGCGAGGTCGGCCAGCGGCGCGTGCTGCTCGTCTCCGACAATCCCGGCGACCTGGGCCGCGCGCTGACGGCGCAGCCGGGCGCGGTCGTCACCACCACCTCCACCCTATCCTACGACCCGCGCCAGTTGTACGACCTGACTGTCTTCGACAGTTTCCTCCCGGCATCGTTGCCGCGCGGCGGCATCCTGATCGTCAATCCGCCCGCCAACTCGACCCTGATCCCGCACACCGGCGCGGCGGAGACGCCGAAGATCGCGCGGCTCGACCGCGAAAGCCCGGTGCTGGCCGGGATCGACCTCAGTGGCCTGAATTTTCCCTCCACCCCGGTCTCCACGCTGCCGCCCTGGGCGACCGAGATCGTCGGCTCCGAGCGCGGGCCGCTGATCCTCGGCGGCAACTACGATGGGCGCGAGATCGTCGCGATCACCTTCGATCCGGTCGCCTCGGGGCTGGCGCGCAAGATCGCCTTCCCGCTGCTGATCGGCAACATCGTGGAGCGCCTGCAGACGCACCGCGTCCCGACCACCGCGCCGCTCGGCACCGGCGTGCTGCTGGAGCCGGTTGCAGGGACCAGCTCGGTCCAACTGCGCCAGCCCGACGGCACGCTCACGAATCTCGAACTGCGCCAGTCGTCCGGTGGCGCACCCTCAGTCTACGCATTCCCCGAGCGCCCCGGCCTCTACGCGCTGATCGAGCGCGACGCGACCGGCGCGGTGATCTTGCAGGAGAGTTTTGCGGTGAACGGGGGCGATTCGATCTCCTCCAACCTCCGCAGCGTCTCGGCGGCCCTGCCGCCCGGCCTGGGTGGCCTCGCGCCGCCGAGCGCCAACAGCACGCTCGCCACGACCAACCCGCAGGCCGATACCTCCGTCGAGCGCCGCCTCGGCGAACTCTGGCCGGTGCTGCTCGCGATTGCGGCATTCTTCCTGTTACTCGAATGGCTGACCGGCCTCGGTGGCCTGACCCCCCCGCGCCAGGAAGCGGAGCGGGTGCGGGCACCGGTGGTGTGGCGCTAGTCGTGAGTCGTGAGTCGTGAGTCGTGAGTGGGCTACACGAAGCAGGAGCTTTCACTTGAAACCACCCACCGCAAGCGAGATTCTTACGACTTACGACTTACGACTCACGACTCGGAGCAAAGCGTAGATGTTCGGCATCGGGTCCATCTTCGGCTACCAGATCGCGCTGCGCGAGCCGCGCCTGCTGATCGCCGCCGCCGTGCTGGTGGCGTTGGCGGTGGGCTTGTGGCTCTGGCGCGGCTGGCGCAGCCTGCCCTGGACCGCCGTTGTCGTGCGGGCGCTCGGCTTCATGGCGCTCGGGATCGCGCTGGCCGGGCCGCTGATCGCGCGCCCGTCGCCGGTCGGCGCGTCGGTCTTCGTCGTGGACCGCTCGCGCAGCATGGGGGACGACAACGCCGCCCTGATCGCCGACCAGATCGCCGACGCGCTGGCGTCGAATCCCGACTACAAGCCGGTCGGCGTGGTCGCCTTCGCCGAGCGCGCATCGGTCGTCTTCCCGGTCGGCGAACTGACCGCCGCAACCCCGCGCTCCGCGATTGCCGCCCTGCTGGTGAACGCCGACATCGGCTCGCGCGACTACACCGACGCCGCCGGGGCCTGCGCCTCGCCGAGGCGCTGCCGACCGCCGGTGGTCGTCGCTTGATCCTCTTCTCCGATGGCCGCGAGACGATCGGGAAGGCGCGCGACTGGGCGGCGGGCGCGGCCGGGCGCGGCATCGTCATCGACGCCCTCGCGCCCGATAGTCGCCGCCGCCCCAACGATCTGCGAGTGGCCGACCTCCGCGCCCCCGCCAGCACCTGGCAGGGGGACGACGTCGAGATCGAGGCGGTCATCGCGGGCGACACCGCCGGGGACGTGCGCGTGCAGTTGCGCGTCGATGGCGGCGCGACCGGGCAGCAGACGGTGAAGCTGACCACCGCCACGAGCGGCGCGAGCGGCACCGCCCGCTTCACGCTGAAACCGCTGGCCGAGGGCTACCACGCGCTGCGCGTGGAGATTGTGAACGCCGGGAACGACCCGATCACCGACAATAACCTCCTGAACGCCGCCACGGTCGTGCGCCAGCGGCCGAGCGTGCTGATCGTGGAGGACGCGCAACAACGGCTACTTCCTGCAACGCGCGCTGGAGCGGTCGGCATTCGACGTGACCGTGCGCGCCCCGAGCGGCATCCCCACGCGCACCGCCGACCTCGCCAATTACGACTCGATCGTCCTGGCCGATGTGCCGGCGACGATGCTGAGCGTCGAGCAGCAGCAGGGGTTGCAGGACTATGTCCGCTCGCTCGGGCGCGGCCTCGTCGTGACCGGCGGCAACAACAGCTTCGGCAAGGGGGAGTATGAGAACTCGCTGCTGGAGGAGACGCTGCCGGTGCGCGTGAAGCCGCGCGACGAAGGGAAGCGCCCGCCGGTCGCGCTGCTGCTGATCGTCGATGTGTCGGGCTCGATGGATCTGCCGAAACCGCCCCCGACGAAGATGGACATGGCGAAGGCGGCGGCGGTCAGTTCGGTGCGCGCCCTCTCGCCCGGCGATCAGGTCGCGGTGCTCGCGTTCGCCGATCGGCCTGTCTGGGTCAGCCACCTGCGGACGCTCAACAGCCAGTCGGACATCGACGCGGTCGTGGATCAGATCAACCGCCTGCAAGCCGACGGCGTGACCGAGATGGCCGACGCGCTGCGGGCGGGGATCGCCGAGCTCCGCACCAGCAGTTCCAACACCAGGCACATCATCTTCCTCTCCGACGGTCAGCCGACGACCCAGTTCGACCCCGTCGCGATGGCCGCGCAGGCGCGCAGCGCCGACATCACCCTCTCCTCGATCGCGATCGGCGAGCAGGCCGACACGAAGCTGATGGAAGCGCTGGCCAAGGGCGCGAACGGGCGCTACTACTACGCCGCGCGCCCCCAGGACATCCCGCGCCTGACATTGCAGGAGACCGAGCAACTGGGCGGTAAGACCATCGCCAATGGCGACTTCCGCGCCGTGCAAACCGCGCCCAGCCCGATCATGCGCGGCCTGGAGGCGGGCAAACTGCCCACACTCGGCGGTTACCAGATCACCGAGGCGAAGCCCGATGCCCAGGTGGTGCTGCAATCCGGCCGCAGCGAGCCGATCCTGGCACAGTGGCAATACGGACTCGGGCGCGTGGTCGCCTGGACCAGCGATCTGAGCCAGGAGCTCGCTGTTAACTGGAAAGATTCGGATTCCTACACGCCCTTCTGGAACCAGGCCGTGCGCTGGACCCTGCCCGCCGCCGTCAGCCCCTACTTCCGCGTGTCAACCATCCAGGACGGCCACGACCTGATCCTGGCGGTCGATGCCTTCGACAACGGCGCGACGGTCAACCTGACGCAAACCAACGCCCGCCTCCGCACGCCATCGGGCCAGACGGTCGATCTGGTGCTGCCGCAGACCGCGCCCGGACGCTACGAAGTGCGCCTCGTCGCCCCACAAGCGGGGTCCTACGGCCTCGATTTGCGCCAACCACGCGCGAGCGGCGGCGTCGCCGACGCCAATGGTTTCGCCGTGCCCTATCCCGCCGAACTGCGCGGCCCCACGGTCGGCGACTCCATCCTCGGCTCGCTGGCCGACCGCACGGGCGGTCGCGTCCTCCCGAGCGCATCCCAGGTCTTCGACACCACCGTCCTGACCAACGCCCCGCGCTTCGCGCCCTTCTGGCAACCCTTCGCCGCCCTCGCGCTCGCCCTCTTCCTCATCGACATCATGCTGCGCCTGCGCCATTCCGCCACGCCGAGGGGCATGCTGCGGCGGTTGCTGCCGAAGTAAGCCTAGTCAGAGACGGCTGATGGCTATTGGAGGAGCAACTTGTCAGCAAGTTGTTCGCGGAGTCGTTTTGAGCCAAGATCGGTAAGTCGATATTTGCTGTTTGGCAAGAGCGCTACCTGCCTAAACTCTGGGGAAGATAGCTTCTGAACCGCCCTCGTCACTGACGAAGCGGCACACATTGCATGTAGACCCAATTCATGACGACTGAAACCGCTCTCGCCTGCGTAGTGGAGTAAGACTAGGATCTCCTCCTCTGCAGTAAGATCAGTCCTTTGCACTATCAGAACATCCTCGAACTTACCTATACACGGCACTTCAAATTGGAGAATTTCCTTGATGGCTTTTGCTGCTAGATCTTTGTTTCCGCGCCAGAATAGACGGATGACCTCATTCATGCCCCAACGAACGCACTCGATAACTAACTTTGAGTCCATGTGATTTGGAGTGTAGTATGGAGTGATATGCACTACGCCGCGCTGGCTACGGAACTTGTACACCATGCGAAGTACCCGGGCGATATGAATGCCATCATGTCGGGGAGAAATGTGATGGACATTAGCATCCTGTTCGATGTACTTTAGACAATCATCGAAGGATTTTGTCGCATTGAGATTGCCTGAGTCAGCGTGATATAAAATCCGCGCTAGCACTTCGCAGAATTGGCCACCATCAAGTTCTGCTGGTCCCCAATCGCGCTGAATGTATCGCCTCTCCATTGACACAAACTCGTCTAACAACTGATTGGCCAATAGGTTGTCAATCGGTGGTGATATTTGACTGACGATGTAGTTTCGTTCGACCAACCCCATTGGCTAAGCTCCGCCTGACCCAGCTGTCCTTCCAAGCGCCTCAGCTACAAGCTTCTCTGCTTCTTGGATCCCCGCTGTGGTAAGAAACCAGGTTGAAGGCTCTTTCGTAGTATCGTTACCTAGTTCAGGAGGAGTTGAGTTCTTTTTCCTCCTTCCCAAATCTCGCGCAACATTCTGAACAAGGATTGTGCCTGACTCGCGGAAGTGTTTATTGAAGGTATTGGCTATAGAACGTGAGGTAAGTTCAGAAGTATTGGCTTCTTTCGACACTACGTAGAGAAGCCACATAGCTTTCTGGGTCGGGTTCCACTGCTGTTTGGGGTTGCCCCACTTTTCGGGGTTGTGAGTCCAGTCGATAGATTCGTTGCCGGGCGCAGGATTTGGCTTAGCGCTAGTTAAAGTTCGTGTCCTAGAACGTGCCGGCCGCTTCCGGCTAGGCTTAACGGCTGGCTCAATGGTGGCAGCCAGTGCCGGGACTTTGGGTTCAACAACTTCGCCTTCGATGAAGTCGGCGGCAGGCATCAACATTCCTGTCAACTGCTGGCCGACAGCCTGAGCCATCAGGGGAACATCGTCACGACTTCCTTCGATTTGAAGTTCAAAGCCAGTGAGCTTCAGGCTGATCTTGAACTTGTTGGCCACGATACCCTCCACCTAGACTTGCGCGAACGTACTATGAAAATTGTAGCACGGGGGAGGAAATATGGCAATGCATAGTATAGTTCTTTACTAATAGACCTGGGACGCTCTTGTTAGCCAAAGTTCCTGCTTAGAGAGCAACATCGATACCGTAATGTCTGTACATGTGAGCGCATTGTGATCCGGGAGGGAAAATGACGCAGCAAGCAATGGCATACGCCGAAGCACAGGACCAGATGTATAGAATGACCTACGAGGAGTTTCTGTCGCAGATCGATGAGAGTGCTCACGCCGAATGGAGGGAGGGGGAGGTCACAGTCTTCATGGTGCCGGACACCAGGCACCAACTCGTCTCGACGTTTCTCGTTGGCCTCATCAGCCTCTACGTGAACCTGCTTGATCTCGGCAAGCTATTCGCGGCACCCTTCGAAATGCTCCTTGTCCCTGGGCGGATTTCCCGTGAACCCGATATTCTCTTCGTCGCAAAGAATCACTTCGATCGTTTGAATGATGATCGCCTGGATGGCCCTGCCGACCTCGTGATCGAGCTGCTTTCCGACAGCAGCGTGACGCGCGATCGTGATCGCAAGTTCTACGAGTATCAGGGGGCGGGGATTCCCGAATACTGGGTCTTCGATCCTCGACCGGGGAAGCAGCGTGCCGACTTCTATCAACTCTCGGCCGCTGGCAAGTACGAGGTGATCGCACCCGACGATGCGGGGCGCTACCACTCCAGCGTCCTGCCGAGTTCTTGGATTAAACCCGAGTGGGTGTGGCAAGACCCTCAGCCCGATTCCATCACGGTGATCGCGCAGATGAACCCTGGGTTGATCCGAACGCTCGTGCAAAGCCTCAATCTAGGCCAGTAGCTTCAGGCAACCTCCAGATCCCGCACCCGCGCCGCATCCGCGCGCTCCAGCGCCGCCAACTCGTCAGCGCTCGGCGGCGGGGTTGTGCTCGCCTCGCCAGCAGGCAGGGAGAAACCCGTTGGGCACGTACCTCATCTTCGGTCGTCCACGGATGGACCGACTCAATCATCAGGTGCCCCTCAACCCGGCGCAGCACGGCCAGCGGCGTCACCACGCGGTCGAGGTTGCCGACCGCGCTGACGAAGTCGAGGCGTTCGACGAAGACGCGCGGCGTGTGCTGCGTGCGCCAGAGCACGACTCGCCGCGCGGTGGCCGGGATCATCGCCGCGCCACCCGCGCCGGGGAGGCGCACCTTCGGGGAGGCGTGGGGGCCGATGACGCTGCCGTTGGTGCGCCCTTGCGCGTCGATCTGGGCTGCGCCGAGGAACGCGAGGTCGATTTTGCCCCGCGCGCAGAGGTCGTAGAAATCCTCGTTGGCGAAGACCGCCGCCGCGCCGACCGCCAACGCCGGGTCGGTGCTGGATCGCGGCAAAACCGGCGGCTGCGGGCTGACGCCGCCCGCCACCGAGAGCGTCACCGCATGCCGCGCGTGGAGCGCGCGGAGGCCAGCGCAATCGCCGCCATCGGCAGCGGCGACGCCACCCTGGAAGACCACCTCGCCATCGTGGATCAACCGCGCGAGGCAGACCGCCATCTGGTCGGCGATAGTGCGACTATCGGGCAGTGCCATCGCTGCTCCATCTGCGGGGATGAGGAGAGAAGAGAGTGGAGAGAGGAGAGACAGAATCTTCACTTTGCTGCGCTCCGTTCGGAATTACACCGTGAAAGTCGGTGCCTTGCCCCTGTCATGCTGAGCGCAGCGAAGAATCCGTAACCCTACTCTCTTCTCTCTTCTCTCCACTCTCCTCACTTCTCGTCCTTGGCGTCTTGGCGGTTCATCTGTTCCAAATACTCCGCCAGCCGCTCGCCGTCGCGTGACGCTTCGAGGTAGTCCCAGACGGCGGCCTCATCAACGGCATAATCGGGCCAGCAGGCACCGGGCCACGCACCGCCCGGCGCTTCGACCACAGCGGCGACCAGGAAGCCGGGCACCATCGTCAATTCCGGCTGGCGCACGAACGCCTCGGTCGGGACGATCCGCTCGGCGGTGATGATCAGGCGGTCGGCGGCGCGGCTCATGATCCGATCCCAGAATGGGGTGCCGAAGACGCGCGCGTTGCCCTCGGTGTCGGCTTCGTGGACGTGCAGGATCGCCCAGTCGGGCGCGATCCGGGGGATGACGCAGACCTCCTGCCCGGTGTAGGGGTCGCAGATGGTCTTAAAGCCGCTCGCGGCCGGGATGTCGCTGCCGAACATCCCCGCGACCGGCATGAATGGGACGCCCTGGACTGCGGCCCGCAGCCCCGCCGCCAGGCCGATTCAAGCGTGCTCGCGCAGCTTCACCGCGCCGCGCTCGATCGCCCGGCGATAGTTCGGGGCCAGCCCGAACGGCGGCTCGAAGGTGACGATCCCCGCCTCCACGCGCGCCAGGCACCCCGCCGCGCAGAGCAGATCGAGGTCGTAGGCGGCGGACGATTTGATATAGGTGAGGCCGCGCCGCCCCTGCCGCGCCAGTTCGCGCGCGAAGGCGTTCGGCGCGCGGTGCAACAGACTCCCGCCGAAGCCGACCGTCGCGCCATCCGGGATGAGCGCCGCCGCCTCGGCGAGCGAGACGAGTTTGCCGCTCACGGTTTGTCGTCCCCCTCATAGCGGTCGCGGTTGAACGCGTAATCCTCGCCCCGCTCCTCCTGCGCCTCCAGCATCGCCTCCTCGATCTCCTCGGTGCGCGTCGCGGGTCGCGGGGCGGCCACCGGGGCGCTCGGGCGCGCCTCCTTCGCCAGCCGCGCCGCGCGCATCCGGTCGTGGAACTCGCGCAGGCGTTCGCTCAACCCCTCGCCGTAGCCGCTGAGGCCGACGATCGTGCGCCCCTTATTCGTCGTGCGCACCTCGATCTCGCCGATGACGGAGGGGAGCGCCCCCTCGGCCCGGCCCATCAGCCGCACCGTGTTCGGCTTGCCCGCCTTCCCGGCGCGATAGCCGTGCTCGCGGAAGAACTCCTGCGCCTGCTCCAGCACTTCCCCAGCGGGCACGTCGGTGATTACCTTCTTCACGAAGGTCGTCCGCTCCATCTCGCGGGCCATCTCTTGCATGAGTTCCTCTGTGCGTCAGTGCGTCGGCGTGTCGCTGCGTCGGTGCGCGCCTATCACGGTCGGTTATACTCCGCAGCACCAGGATAGGGCAAGGGATCGCCCTGATTTGTTCGCCGCGAGAATGAGGTGCTATGACCGCCGAGGATACTTTCCGCTTCTCCTACCCGCGCGCGATGATGTCGATCGGCGCGCGTCGCGCCGAAGCGTTCGAGGTGAAGGAGGGGGAACGCTTCCAGATCGTCGATCAGCATGGGAAGCAGACCTGCTCGCTGGTCGCCTTCAAGAAGGACGACCTGACCGAATACCTCTCGCCGTCGCACACGCGCGAGGGGCTGAACTCGATCATGCTGCGCATCAACGCCAACCTCGTCAGCAACCGCCGCAATTGGATGCTGCGGCTGGAGGAGGACAACGTCGGGCGGCACGACCTGACCTTCCCGCTCTGCGACGGGCGGCGCTACCTCGACTACTACGGCCTGCCCGATCACCCCAACAGCCGCGACAGCCTCTCGACCGTGCTGAAGGATTTCGGCATCACCTACGACAAGCTGCCCGACCCGATCAACTTCTTCATGCACGTCTCGATCCTGCGCCAGGGCGGCCTGGAGATTCGCGAGCCGCTCTCCGAGGCGGGCGACTTCGTCGTCCTCCGCGCCCTCACCGATGTCATCGTCGGCGTCGTCGCCTCGCCGGACGATTGTAGCGCCCGCAACGGCCGCAACCCGACCGATCTGCTGGTGCGGGTGTTCAGCAGCTGAACGAGTGTTGCCTGAAACGCTCGTTGGGGCGGACGGCGCGGAAGCGTCGCTTCTCGCGCCGTCCGCCCCCTCATCTCCCTCGATCCAGTGAGATTCCCGGTGCATGCCCGAGCGGCGGCGGAACCAGAATATCGCCTGCTCGCACCGCGCCTTGCTCGCCCCGCGCGACCGCGTCACGGCATCCGTGGCGGGTCTGGGGATGCGTTGACGCGCAGAAACTGGTTGTTGGAACTCGAGGGGAGTTTCTGCCTGTCCAACGACCCAGGTGCTCCCGGAGCTGTGGCCGTAAGGGGCGGTAAAGTCCTCACCGTCAGCTGGGTCAGATCTGTGGGGCACGCGTCCGGGGGCGACTATTGAACGCAAGCAGATGTACCGTCAGGATAATAGACAGCGTGGTAGGTTCCGCCGTAGACAGTGCACTCGTCATATGCAGCACCGTCGAGCGAGTTGCCGACTTTGGAAAAAAGAACGGATATGCGCCCCTGGAGGAACGTCATGGCGACGATGACAACGACCGCGATGAATGCGATGATCAATGCATACTCAACCAACCCTTGACCAGATGAATCCCGCTCGTCCTCGCTGAATAGGCCGAAAAGTGCCGCAACGAACTGCAACAATAGGGGCCTTCCTCTTTCGATTGGCAAGGTCAATCGCAGGCGTCGTCTATCCTTGCCACACGATTGATAGTAATAAGCGCGACTGCCCCCGTCTATCGCCAGCCTGTACTTGTGTACCGAAGTACTTACGGCCAGACTCCCCAAGCGCACTTGCATGCCTGCGTAGTTCGCAACCTCTGCCTGAGCGAATTCACACCGACCCTAACGCTGCTTGATCGTCGCCGACGCGGCAAGGGCGAGGCCAAGATTTATTCCTCCGCCACGAGTGACGCCACCTGTTGTCAGTCGAACTGCCTATTACTACAGATATCTGTTGCGAATGGGCGAACCAGGCATGCCTCCTCCATGCATTGCCAGCCCCGCCAGGTCCTGGAGTACCGTCAGGCTCCCTCCCGCATTCGTACGCGATCAATGTTGTACGAACAGGAAGATTGGCCCCGGCCGCCGAAATGGGCATAGTACTCGGATGCCGGTTTCGTCCGGACACGTCCCGGTTTTTCTAGCCCATTCGCGCCATGCGTACCAGACCGCAGCCGGGCGGTACGGGCGATAGGCCAGGGCCAAACGTCTCGCTACACTGCGAGGGTAATGCGCGAAGCCGGGAATTCGAAGCAGCCAACAGCATGCAGCACTTTTCGCACGGGTCGAAGCAATTCTGCGCGGAAGTACCCCAAATCGTCGCTCTAGCACGTTGCATTTACTCGATTAGGCCGAATCGCGGCAGTACCAGGACCGGGGCAGAGCCCACGCGACCGCTCCACCCGGCCTCAGACTTTTGAGGAATGTAGTGACACACCGGGATTCACGCACACGGCGGTGGCTGCACCGCGACTCGCGACCGGGTCGCGCCGGTCGCAGGAAGGTACTCCTGCGCCTCCTCACCGCTATCACCCTCGCCGCCAGCTTCTTCGCGAGCGCGTCATTCACGGCGGGCGGCGCAGCTGCCGCCGATGGCCGCTGTTTCCCCGAGACCGGCAAGTGTGTCGGCGGCACCTTCCTCCAGTACTGGGAGGCGAATGGCGGCCTGGCGCAGCAGGGCCTCCCGCTCACCGACGAGTTCGACGAGGTCAGTCCCACCAACGGCAAGACCTACAAGGTGCAGTACTTCGAGCGAGCGCGTTTCGAGCACCACCCGGAGAACAAGGGCCAGTACGTTGTGCTCCTCGGCCTGCTTGGCATGGAGCAGCACAAAGTGAAGTATGCCGCCGCCGATCCGCCAGTCGAAGCGGCGACGGCCGGGACCGGCGAGTGCCGCACCTTCGCCGAGACCGGCAAGAAGGCCTGTGGTCGCTTCCTGGATTACTGGAACAAGAACGGCGGGCTGGCGCAGCAAGGGCTGCCGCTCACCAACACCTTCTGGGAGATCAACCCGACCAACGGCCAGCGCTACGAGGTCCAATACTTCGAGCGGGCGCGCTTCGAGGCGCATCCCGAGAATCCCGCTCCCTACGACGTGCTGCTCGGCCTGCTGGGCCGCGAGCAATACCTCGCCAAATATGCCGCCGCGCTCGGGCCGGGTGCCTGGGCCAAGGTCGTCGACACTGCGGGCACGACCGGGCTGCGCCTGCGCAAGGACGCTTCCACGCAGTCGGAGATGCTGGCGGTGCTGCCGGAAGGCTCGCTCATCCAGATCGTCGCCGGACCGAAGAAGGGCAACAACGGCAACCAGTGGTACAACGTCCTCGCCGCTGGCAAGAGCGGCTGGGTGGACGGCACCTATCTCGAACTGACTGGCTCGCTCGTCGCCCCGCCCGATCGAGCCGATCCCGACGCCCTCGGCCACCCCGCTGGCGGTCGGCACCTGGGCGCAGGTGAGCGGCACCGCCGGGACGCCCGGTCTGAACCTGCGCCCCAGCCCCTCTACCGTCGAGAAGCAGCTCGCGGTCCTGGCCGAGGGGACGAAACTGAACCTCCTCGAAGGGCCAACGACCGGCAACAACGGCGACCCCTGGTACCGCGTCGCCTGGAACAACTCCTGGGGCTGGGTGGACGGCATCTACCTCGTGCCCACCGACGCGCCGAGCGCCACCGACCCCGCGCCCGTGGCGAGCGGCGCACCGACCGGCAGCAACGCGCGCGGCGACGCGCTGGTGCAGGTCGCGATGGCCCAGGTCGGCAAGCCCTACGTCTGGGGCGGCACCGGTCCCGACGGCTTCGATTGCTCCGGCCTCACCTACTTCTCCGCGCGCAAGGCGCTCGGCGTCACCCTGCCGCGCATCGCCGCCGACCAGTTCAAGGCCGGTGTCGCGGTGCAGCCCGCCGATCTCCAGCCGGGCGACCTCGTCTTCTACGCCAACACCTATGCGCCGGGCATCACGCACGTCGGCATCTACATCGGCGGCGGGCGCTGGGTCTCGGCGCTCAGCGAGCAGTACGGCGTCAAGGTCGTCTCCCTCGACGAGCCCTACTGGAAGACGCGCTACGCCGGGGCGCGGCGGATCACATAAGCGCAACCTGCCCCCTCATACCTACCGCGAGACCAGTTCGCCGGGCGCACGCTGCGCCCGGCGCTTTGCTACCGCTCACGAGTGTCACCCCTCGCCCCGACCCGACCGCGCAACATTCTTGTCCGTTTACCTTGACGCACTGGCGTATTCCGATTACGCTGCCTTGCGGTTGCACTGTGGGGGAAGGCACCGGAGTTTCACGCTTCGCGGGGAGAACCAGATGCTCGATTTCTTCAATGTAGACTCGTTGCTCACACCCGAGCAGCGCGCGATCCGCCAGACGGTGCGCGAGTTTGTCGACGCCGAGGTGCTGCCCAACATCCGGGGGTGGTGGGATCGCCACGAGTTCCCGCTGCACATGAAGGAGCGGTTCGGCGCGCTCGGCCTCTTCGGCGCGAATCTGCCCGAGGAGTACGGCTGCGCCGGGGTGGACAACATCTCCTACGGCCTGATCCAGTACGAGATCGAGCGCGGCGACAGTGGCCTGCGCTCCTTCGGCTCGGTGCAGGGCGCGCTGGTGATGTACCCGATCTACGCCTACGGCTCCGAGGAGCAGCGGCGCAAGTACCTGCCCGAGCTCGCCGCCGGGCGCATGATCGGCTGCTTCGGCCTGACCGAGAGCGACGGCGGCAGCGACCCCGGCGCGATGCGCACCCGCGCGCGGCGCGACGGCGACGGCTGGGTGCTGAACGGTGCCAAGATGTGGATCACCAACAGCCCGATCGCCGACATCGCGATCGTCTGGGCCAAGGACGACGAGGGCCAGCATCGCGGCTTCATCGTCCCGACCGACACGCCCGGCTTCAGCGCCCCGGAGATCGAGTCGAAGATGAGCCTGCGCGCCTCCTGCACCGGCGAGATCGTGCTGCAAGACTGCCGCGTCGGCGCGGACGCGCTGTTACCGGACGGCAATGGCCTGCGTGCCCCGCTCGGTTGCCTCACCCAGGCGCGCTACGGCATCTCCTGGGGCGCGCTCGGCGCGCTGGAGGCGGTCTTCGAGACCGCGCGCGACTACGCGATCACGCGCACGACCTTCGGCAAACCGATCGCCGCCCGCCAGCTCATCCAGGACAAGCTCGCCCGGATGCTGACCGACCACAGCGCGGGCCTGCTGATGTCCCACCAGCTCGGCAAGCTGAAGGACGAGAAGAAGATGACCTTCGCGCAGGTCTCGATGGCGAAGCGCAACAACGTGCGCGTCGCGCTGAATGGCGCGCGTCTCGCCCGCGAGATCCTGGGTGGCAACGGCATCACCACCGAGTACCCCGTGATCCGCCACATGCTCAACCTCGAAACGGTCGATACCTACGAAGGCACGCACGACATCCACACCCTGATCCTCGGCCGCGCCATCACCGGGATGGGCGCGTTGGAATAGTCGTGAGGGGTTGTGAGAGTCTGTCAGAGACTAGTGCCCGCACCTGTGGCAACTAGCTCCCAAGTGAGGTTCTCACGACTCACGACTCACGACTCACGACCCAAAGCGGAGCGAAGCGATGCGAATCGTAGTCTTGGTCAAGCAGGTGCCGGACCCGAATACGGTGGTCTACCAGATCGATCCGGGCACGAAGCGGCTGGTGCGCGAAGGCGTGGCCAACGTGCTCGATCCCGGCGCGGAAGTGGCGCTGGAGGCGGCGCTGCAACTCGCGGAGAAGGACGGCAATAGCACCGTCACCGTCCTCTCGATGGGGCCGGAGGACGCGGTCGATGCGATCCGCCGCGCGCTGGCGATGGGCGCGAACGATGGCGCGCTCGTCACCGACGACGCCCTCGAAGGCTCCGATGCGCTCAGCACCGCGAAGGCGCTGGCCGCCGCGCTGAAGGAGATCGAGTACGACATCATCTTCTCCGCGACCGAGAGCACCGACGGTTACAGCGGCATGGTGCCCGGCATGGTCGCCGAATTGCTCGGCATTCCGCACCTCTCCTTCATCCGCACGCTCGACATCCAGAATGGCACCCTCACCGGCCAGCGCGTGACCGCGAACGGCTATCAGGTGGTGCGCTGCGCGCTGCCGCTGCTCGTCGCCATCGCCAGCGGCTCCCACGAGCCGCGCTACCCCGCGCTGAAGGGCATCATGGCCGCGAAGCGCAAGCAAGTGGAAGAGTTCGCGCTCGACGACCTCAACCTCGACGCCGATTCCGTCGGCGGTGCCGCCGCCAAGGAGCGCGTGATCGAACTCCTGCCGGTCGAGGAGCGCAAAGCCGGCACCGTTATCGAAGACGACGGCACCGGCGCAGCGCGGATCGCCGATTTGTTGCAGCAGCGGGGGCTGATTTAAGTCGTGAGTCGTGAGTCGTGAGTCGTAAGAGGGCTTTGTGAGGCTAATTGCCTACAGTGAGGCAACCGACCACAAGCGAGTTTCTTACGACTTACGACTAGCGACTTACGACTCCCAAAGGGAGGAACGATGAGCGCCATCTGGGTCTACGGCGAGGTTCGCGCGGGGCGACCGGGGCCGGTCGCGCTGGAACTGATCTCGAAGGCGAAGGAACTGGGCGAGGCGACGGCGATCCTGCTGGGTGCCGACGCCGAGGCGGCGGCGGCGGTTGCCGGAGAATACGGGGCGGCGCACGCGCTGGTCGATCCGCGCCCGCTCTACAACGAGCACCTGGCGCTGCCTGCGGTCGATGCGCTTGCCGCGCTGGTGCAGGAGCGCCAACCGGCGCTGCTCCTCTTCGCGAACACCTACGATAGCCGGGAC
>JAXLWN010000098.1:0-25447 GCA_046328475.1 Chloroflexia bacterium
CAGCTCAAGGTCCAGGCCGCGCTCCCCGCTGGCCTGCGCGAGCGCGCCGAGCAGGTCGCCGAGCGCTTCCATCTCGATGCGCCCGGCTGGTCCCACACCGACGAAGCGACCCCGCACCTCGCGGCGGTCGCCGAAGCCGTCTGGCAGAACCGCGCCATCAACGTGCGCTACCAGCGCTGGGACAATTCGGTCAGCGATTCCACTCTCGAACCACTCGGCATCGTCCTCAAAGCGGGCGTCTGGTATCTCGTCGCACAAAGCCGGGGCAAAGCCCGCACCTATCGCGTCTCTCGCCTGCTCGCACTCGACCTGCTCGACGACCACTTCGCGCGCCCCGCCGACTTCAACCTCACCCTCTTCTGGCAAGCCTTCTCCGACCGGTTCCGCGCCAACCTCTACCACGGCGAAGCCACCGTCCGATTCTCCCCACGCGCCCAGGAACTCCTCTTCCTGCTCGGTCCCGATGTTGTCCAGGCCGCTGAAACCACCGCCAGCCCGCCCGACGCCCTTGGCTGGATCGAGGCCACCATCCCGATCGAATCATTGCGCCACGCCGAGACCGATCTCCTACGCTTCGGCGCAGAAGCCGAAGTCCTCGCCCCACCCGAACTCCGCCAGCGCTTCAGCGAGATTGCAGCCGCGATGGTGGCGCGCTACGCTTCCTCATAGCTCCATTGTTCAGCCCCGCGCAAAACTTCATCAAATCTTCATCCTGCACTAGACGTTCCTTTACAACTAGCCGCTACACTATGAACGATAGGTCGCCGTGCGGCGAAACGCGCCCAATGCGACAATCAGCACTATCGGCTGCAGCATAGCCACCGCCGCGACACGGAGAACAGTCGCGACACGGAGAACAGTATGGATATCTCAGAGGATCGGTTGCCGCCACCGCGCCCCCGGCCCGCCCCCCCGGCTGCGCGCCCCGCTCCCACAGTGAGGGCGCCTCGCCCCAACGCGGGCCGCAACAAGAAGGTGGCCAACGGCCTCGTCGCCCTCAGCACCGCCGCCGTCCTGGCGGTCTACGGCATCGGCTACGCTCGCACCGCCCCGGCGGCGAGCGACAACTTCACGTCGTCAGCGCCGCTCGTCGCCAGCGCCTCGGCCACCGCCACGCCAACAACACCACCTGCGACCGCGACGACCGTACCCGCCACCGCCACCACGGCGGCCACGAGCACCACGGCGAGGTCCACGAACACCGCCACGGCCTCCTCAGGCTCGGCGGGTGCCTCCCAGGCTCCCGCCATCCCCGCCACCGCGACCCGTCGTGCCACCGCCACTGCCACCGCCGCAGCGGCGAGTCCACAACCCAACTGCGCGACGGCACCTACACCGGCACCGGCACCAGCCGCCACGGCAGCATCGGCGTCTCCGTCGTCATCCAGGGCGGCAAGATCGTCTCGGCCGAAATCACCAACTGCGGCACCCGCTACCCCTGCTCGAAGATCGCCAACCTCCCCGACGAAGTGATCGCCGCCCAGAGCGCCAACGTCGACTTCGTCTCCGGCTCGACCGATAGCTCCAAGGCCTACACCTCCGCAGTCGCCGCCGCGCTCGCCAAGGCAGTCTGATCCATGTCGCCCCTCGAAACCGCCGACACCGGGTACACCCGCACGGTTGTCCTCATGGACACCTTCATCACCATCCGCCTCTCCCGCGCCACGCCTGGGTGCGCAGATCGCGTCGCCCGCGCCTTCGACTGGTTCCGCCAGGTCGAGGCCGCCTGTAGCCGCTTCGATCCGCAAAGCGAGGTCATGGCCCTCACCCAACAGGCGGGCAAACCAGTCCCGGCGAGCGATATCCTCTACGAAGCAGCCACCTTCGCCCTCGCCGTCGCCGCCGCCAGCAACGGTGCGTTCGATCCCACCATCGGCCACACGCTCGAACAGCGCGGCTTCAACCGCAACTACGCCACCGGCGAGCGGATCGCGACTCAGCTCGCCCCCGTAACCCGGCCAACTTATCGCGACGTGCGCCTCGATCCCGCCCGGCGCACCATCAACCTCCGCCAACCGATGATCCTCGACCTCGGGGCCGTCGCCAAGGGCCTCGCCGTCGATCTCGCCGCGCGCGAACTGGCTCCGTGCGCCGATTTCGCCATCGACGCGGGCGGCGATCTCTACGTCGCGGGCAAGAATCCGGCGGGCGACCCCTGGAGCATCGGCATCCGCCACCCGCGCCAACCCGACGCCGTCCTCGCCACCGTGCGACTCAGCAACGCCGCGATCTGCACCTCCGGTGACGACTCCCGCCGCGCCGAGCAGCCCGACCAGGGCCACCACATCGTCGATCCGCGCAGCGGACACTCCCCCGCAACTGTCGCCAGCGCCACCGTCATCGCCCCCACCGCCATGGCCGCCGACGCCCTCGCCACCGCCGTCGCCGTGCTCGGCCCGCAGCGCGGCCTCCGCCTCCTCAAGCGCCAGGGGGTCGAGGGGCTGATCGTCACGCCGTCGCTGGAGCGATATGCTACAGCCGGTTTCGCGGGATACCTGTCGTGATGACCACCACGAACGCCATCGCCGCCACCAGGGAGACCGTGGCCCGGTCAGTGACGCGCCCCCTCCGCCGCTTCTTCCGCACGCCGAAAGGCGTGATGCTGCTCGTGCTCGCCGGGCTGCTCGCGCTCGCCGCGCCCGTGGCTGGTGTCGGCCGGGTCGCCCCCGGCCTCCTCGCGGCGGTCCTCGGCGCGTCGGTGCTCGACACCGCCTTTCTCCGCCTCACGCGCGGCGAATGGCAATTCCCCAGTGGTGCGATCCTCTCCGCCCTCTTCGTCGCGCTCGTCCTCGACGCCTACGAGCCCTGGTACGTCCTGCTCGCCACCGCAGTCCTCGCGATCAACTCCAAATACGTCTTTGCCTCGCGTTGGTCCAACATCTTCAACCCCGCCGCGATCGCCCTCGTCGCCTCATCCTTCCTCTTCGCCAGCGGCCAGAGCTGGTGGGGTGCCCTGCCCGATCTCCCCGGCATCTTCATCGTCGTCCTCATCGCCGCTGTCGTCTTCATCGCCGACCGCGTCAACAAACTCCCGATGATCGTCGCCTTCGGCGCTGCCTACTTCGGCCTCTTCACCCTCCTCGCCTTCATCCGCGACCCCGCAACGGTTGCAGAAATCTTCCGCAGCCCCAACACCAACGCCGAACTCTTCTTCGCCGGCTTCATGCTCACCGACCCCCCAACCTCCCCCGCCCGCCACCGCGACCAGATCATCTACGGCATCATCGTCGGCCTCGCCAGCGTCGCCATCTTCGAAACCCTCGGCGGCGTCTACTTCCTCCCCGCCGGCCTCCTCGTCGGCAACGCCTGGGAAACCTGGCGCCGCATCACCGCCAGCCGCAAACGCACCAAACCCGCCCCCAAATCTAGCTAAAACCTCACCCCAGTATCCCTCTACCCTCTCCCTCGCAAGGGGGAGGGTCGCCGCCGCAGCGGCGGGGAGGGGTCCGTCCCCCTCGTTACTCGATACTCCTTACTCGTTACTTCGTACCCCACTCAGCACTCAGCACTCAGCACTCAGCACTCACGCACCCCCGTCGTCTTCATCGAAAATTCATTCTGGTACACTCAAACCTTCAGCGGCGCACCCTAGACTGGGATCGATATGTCACTCCGTCCGCCCCCAACACCGGGGCCGCAAACCAGCGAGACCTGCCCGGCGAGACAAGCCCACAAGGAGCGCCGCATGAGCAACTACTCCGAGGAATCCACGTTGGGGCACCCCGCCCCCGCCGGGCAGCTGGCCTCGCCCGGCGGCAGCGACCGCCCCAACGCCATCCAGCGCGCCTGGGCCACGGTGCGCGGACGCCTGGCACCTCCCCCATCGGGCACCCTCGCGACCACGCAACAACTCGCCACCCGCCACCTCGCCCGCTGGGAATGGCCCGCGCTGGCCGCCGTCCTCGCCGTGTCAGCGGCGCTCAACCTGATCGGCCTCGCCGCCGAGGGCTACGCCAACAGCTACTACGCCGCCGCCGTCCGCAGCATGTCGAGCAACTGGCACGCCTTCTTCTTCAACTCCTTCGATTCCACCGGCTTCGTCACCGTCGACAAACCGCCGGTCGGCTTCTGGATCCAGGTCGCCTTCGTCAAACTCCTCGGCTTCCACGGCTGGAGCATCCTGCTCCCGCAGGCGCTCGCCGGAATCGCCGCCGTCGCCATCCTCTGGTGGCTCATCCGCCGCGCCTGGGGGCCAATCGCCGGGCTGATCGCCGCGCTCGCCCTCGCCGTCACCCCGATCAGCGTCGTCACCAATCGCAACAACACCATCGACAGCCTGCTCGTCCTCTGCGTCCTTTGCGCCACGTGGGCAGTCATCCGCGCCATCGAAAGCCCGCGCCATCACTTGCGCTGGCTGCTCCTCGGCGCAACCCTCGTCGGCGTCGGCTTCAACATCAAGATGCTCGAAGCCTACCTCGTCCTCCCCGCCCTCTGGCTCGCCTACCTCGTCACCGCCCGCTCGCGCTGGTACGCCCGCATCGGCCACCTCGCCCTGGCCACCATCCTCCTCGTCGTCGTCTCCCTCTCCTGGGCCACCATCGTCGACCTCACCCCCGCCAGCGAGCGCCCCTACGTCGGCTCCAGCCAGCACAACAGCGTCCTCGAACTCGCCCTCGGCTACAACGGCCTCCAGCGCCTCCTCGGGCGCGGCTCCGCCGGTGACTTCAACCTCCAGGCCATCCTCAACACCCTGACGAGCGAGGAGACGAGCGGCGCGGGTGGTGCCGGTGGCGCGGGTGGCGTCGGCGGCGTCAGCGAGAACGGCGCGAAGGGCCTCTTCCGCCTGCTGAACCAGCAACTCGGCGGCCAGATCGGTTGGATTCTGCCCCTGGCCGTCGTCGGCCTGCTCGCCGCCGCCTGGCAGGTGCGCCCCCGCCGCCTCCGCTTCCGGCGCTTCGCCACCAGCCCCGCCGGGACCGGCCCCCTGCGCCGCCGCCGCGCCTCGGTCGTCATCTGGGGCACCTGGTTCGCCACCATGGCCGTCTTCTTCAGCTACGCCGGCTTCTTCCACCGCTACTATCTGACGATGTTCGCCCCCGGCATCGCCGCGCTCGTCGGCCTCGGCGTCGCCGCCCTCTGGCAGGCCTGGACCATTCGCGGCTGGCGCGGCATCCTCGGCCTCGCCCTCCCGGTCGCCCTGGTCGGCACCGCCTACGTCCAGCGCGACATCCTCGCCGACTATCCCACCTGGAGCGCGCGTCTCGTCACCCCGATTCTCGCCGTCAGCGCCGCCGCCGCCGCCATCATCGCCATCGCCTGGCTGCTGCGCCGCCGCGCCGGGCGCTGGGCCTTCCGCACCGCGCAGGTCACGGTCGTCGCGGGCGTGGCCGCCCTCCTCGTCGCCCCCGCCTTCTGGGCCGGGCTCTCGGTCCAGGTCGCCAGCGAAGGGCGCTCCACGAACCTCCCCGCCGCCGGACCAACCGGCAGCGACAATTCGCGCGGACCGGGCGGCGCACCAGGCGGCAACGCCGGATTCAACTTCCCGGGCGGCACCAATGCCATCCCCGGCGGCAACACCGCCTTCCCCGGCCAGGGCGAGGCCCCGCCGCAGACACGCGGCAACACCGGCAACACCGGCCAGGGGCGCACCGCCGGTGGCACCGGTCAGGTCCGCGAGCCAGAAGTCGCTCCCAACGGTGCCGCCGCCGCCGTGCAGCGCACCACCGGCAACCCTGGCCTGGGCGAGCAAACCAACGCCCAGATGATCCAGTGGCTGATCGCCAATCGCGGCAGCGCCGACTACCTCCTCGCCGTCTCGAGCGCCCAGCAAGCCTCCTCGATCATCATCGAGACCGGTCAACCCGTGATGGCCACCGGCGGCTTCTCCGGCGGCGACCCCATCCTCACCCAGGCCTCCCTGGAGAAACTCGTCGCCGACGGCACCATCCGCTACTTCCTGGCCGGCGGCGGCATCGGCGGCGGCGGCTTCGGTCGCGGCGGCAGCAACAGCTTCAGCGTCACCAACTGGGTCGCCCAGAACTGCACCACCGTCCCCGCCAGCGCCTGGGGCGGCACCGGCACCAGCCAACTCTACGCCTGCGGCACCGCAAAGTAGCCACCCTCGCCCGGACAACATCTTCCCCTCTCCTCACGGGAGAGGGGTGCCGCCCGCAGGCGGCGGGGTGAGGTCCGTCCCGCTATCGCCTATCGCCTATCGCCTATCGCCTAACCACTCACGACTCACGACTCACGACTCACGACTCCCCTCTGGCACATCCCCCCCCAACGCGCCATAATTTGCCCTGGTCAGCCCCCGCATGGGCCGGAGGCTATAGCCCCACCGAGGAAACCACACCATGTCGCCCGTCAATACCTTCCTACTCGTCGTCATCGCCTTGGCCCTCCTCTCCGGGCCGTTCTACATGCGCATGCTCGCCCACGGCCCCAAGCCCGACGTCTGGTGGCGCGGTCGGCGCGACGGCAGCTTCCTCTTCGGCCTCGTCCTCGCCGTCCCCGGCCTCATCCTCTACCTGATCGGCGGCGTCGGCCCCATCACCTTCGCCTGGCTCCTGCTCGTCTGCGCCGCCTTCAACCTCAGCATCGCCGCCACCTGCCACCTCGCCCTGCGCCGCCTCCCACCCCCGCAAGACGGCGCATAACGGAGTTGCAAGTTCGCAGGTTGCAGGTTCCAAGTTCAGCCAATCCCAACCTGCAACCTGCAACCTGCCAACCTGCAACCCTCGGAGGTCCCATGCGCCTCACCCTCTCCACCCTGCGCGGCGGCACCGTCTGGGACGAAGCCCCGCCCCCGGGCACCGAAGACATCTTCGCCCGCCACCTCCCGGCCGGCAAACCCCTGATCGCCTTCACCAACGAGGCCGCCAACCGCGTCGCCACCCTCATCCTGCGCGACCTGCAAGAACTCCCCCCCTCCCCCCGCCTGATGGTCCTCATGGTCAACCTCCAGACCATCGAGCGCCGCGAAGGCAGCCGCATCCTCATCCTGCGCTAACCCACGCCTACCGTACCGCCCATACCAGACGACTTCACACATTCCTTACAAATAATTCGTACCAGTCGCACCCCATCTTCATAATTCACAGACCTTTTCGCCCTATCATCAACAGCAACGACAGGCGAACAGACCATCGCCGCCACGACATCGAAGACCACACCAGGAGGATACCCCCATGTTCCGACGCCTCTTCTTCCTCTTCCGCCCCCGCCCCTTCGCCGGCCCCATCCGCCGTCGCCGCCGCCGCATCCTCCGCCGCCGCATGTTCTAACCACACCACCTCGCTCGGGCATCACGGCGCGCCCCCCAAGATCGCCCCCCTTGCCACCATCCCCACCCACCCCTGGTAGGAGCGGGTCACCGACCCGCCCTCTTCGGTCAGGCATCCGCATCGCCCATCGCCACCCCCTCTCCCCAGGCACCCCACCGGGAGACTCTGGCAACGCCTGCGCGGCAACGCACCGACCGCGCAACTAACGCGCTGCCCGCCCGGCCACCACCGAACCGCAGGAGCAGACGCGATGATCGGTCGCGAGCACGTCCGCGCGGAGGCCATCTCCAGCCCCGCCGACGTCATCCCCGCAGAGCGCCCCGCCCACTCCCCCGCCGCCTTGCTCAGCACGGCCCGCGCCGCCCTGCTCGCGCACTGGTCGCGCCTCGGCCTCACGGCGGTCCTCCTCCTCTCCGCCGCCCTCAACCTGATCGGTCTCAACAAGGAAGGCTACGCCAACACCTATTACGCCGCCGCCGTCAAGAGCATGCTCACCAACTGGCACAACTTCTTCTTCGCCTCCTTCGACTCTGCCGGCTTCGTCTCCGTCGATAAGCCACCGCTCGGTCTCTGGATTCAGGCGATCAGCGCCAGGATCTTCGGCTTCAACGCCATGAGCCTGCTCCTCCCCCAGGCCCTCGCCGGGATCGCCGCCGTCGGCCTCCTCTACTGGCTGATCCGCCGCACCTGGGGTCCCGTCGCCGGATTGGTCGCGGCCCTCGCCCTCGCCGTCACCCCGATCACCGTCACCACCGACCGCAACAACACCCAGGACAGCCTCCTCATCCTCGCGCTACTCCTCGCGGTCTGGGCCGCCAGCGTCGCCACCGAGACCGGGCGACTCCGCACGCTCATCCTTTGCGCGGTCATGGTCGGGCTCGGCTTCAACATCAAGATGCTGCAGGCCTACCTCGTCCTCCCCGCCCTGCTGCTCGTCTACCTCGTCGGCGCACCGCGCCACTGGTGGACTCGCGTCTGGCACGTCGCCCTCGCCGGGTTCGTCACCCTCGCCGTCTCGCTCGCCTGGGTCATCGCCGTCGATCTGACCCCCGCCAACCAGCGGCCCTACGTCGGCTCCAGCGGCAACAACTCGGCCCTCAGTCTCGTCCTCGGCTACAACGGCCTCACCCGCCTCACCCTCGCCCTCCCCGAGAGCGTCCGCAACGCCCTCACCTTCCTCCCCGGCGGCGTCGATCTCACCAGCGCGCCCGGCATGTCCCCCGGCATCGGCGACCCCGGCTGGCTGCGCCTCTTCAACGACGGCCTCGGCGGCCAGGCCAGCTGGCTGCTCACCCTCGCCCTCGCCGGCTTCGTCGCGGCGGCCATCGCCGTGCGCCCACGCCTCCCGCTCGACCGCGATGGGCAATCCCTCGTCATCTGGGGCGGCTGGCTGCTCGGCGCGGGCGGCTATTTCAGCGTCGCCCGCTTCTTCCACCTCTACTACCTGATCATGCTCGGCCCCGCCGTCGCCGCGCTCGCAGGCATCGGCATCGTCGCCCTCTGGCGCGCGTGGCAGCGCGGCGGCTGGCGACGCGCGCTCCTGCCACTCGCCCTGATCGGGGCCGCCCTCACCCAGGCCCACCTCCTCAAGCCCTACACCACCTGGGCCGCGCGCCTCACCACCCCCATCGTCGCCGCCTGCCTCGCCGCCGCTGCGATCCTCGCGCTGGTCCACCTCCTTCCCCGCGTCGCCCGCTTCGCCGCCCCCGCCGTTGCCACCGTGGCGATGCTGGCCCTGCTCGTCACCCCGCTCGTCTGGTCCGTCGTCTCGGTGCAGAATGGGAACGGCGCAGCCTGGCTCCCCGAGGCCGGACCCGAAAGCATAAACACCTTCGCCAACGGCGGCGCACGCACCGCGACCTCGCAGGGCTTCGGCCAGGCCGCGCCGCCGAACGGCGGCCAGACCGCGCCGCAAACCGGCGGTCAGGGTCGCGCCCAACAACCTCGCGGGAACTTTGGCAATGGGCAGAGCACCACCGGCACCACGCCGGGGAATTTCGGCGCAGCACCTGGGAATCAAGGCAACACAGGCACCACCCCGAACAATCGCGTCCCCAACATAATCGGCGGTCG
Source organism: Chloroflexia bacterium (assembly GCA_046328475.1). Lineage (GTDB taxonomy): Bacteria > Chloroflexota > Chloroflexia > Thermomicrobiales > CADCWN01 > CADCWN01. The sequence continues at coordinate 9,300 of JAXLWN010000098.1, forward strand.
CGGCGGCAGCGGCGCGCTCACCATCGCCGGTGCCGAATGGGATGTTGTGGACCCGAATCTGGTACAGTTCCTGCGCACGAACCAGGGCGACGCCCAATACCTTGTCGCGACGACAACCTCGACCTATGCGAGCGTCTTCATGCTGGCGACCGACCAACCGGCGCTCGCCCTCGGCGGCTACCAGGGCTGGGATCGCATCCTCACGCCAGAGCAGCTCGCCGAACTGGTCAAAGCGGGCCAAGTGCGCTACTTTTACCTCAGTACGAACGCCGCCACCGGCGGGTTCAACAATGGAACCGCGAACCAGGATGCAACCGTTAACCTGACAACATGGGTGCGCACCAATTGCAGCACAGTACCAGCCACCCAGTGGCAGGGAACCGCAACGAGCACCACCAGCGTGACACAACGGCAAGGTACGACCCAGGGACTCCAACTCTACGATTGCGCCGCCGTCGCCACGAGCCAACCCTAACGACTGCGTTTCGCCAACATCCGGCAGATTTGCGTCAAGTCTGTTCTTTCTTCGTCAAGGGAGGGGGATGCCATAGCATCGAGCAGGGGGCGATCCCCGCGCCGGATTCATCCGGCGCATTCCATAGCCCGGAGATGAATCTCCGGGCGGGCGTCGGATTAGCATCGACCATCACCGACACCATCGCCCCTCCCCGAACCTCCCCTCTCCTCGCGGGAGAGGGGTGCCGCCGCAGCGGCGGGGTGAGGTCCGTCCCCCTCGTTACTCGCCCTCGTACCCGACTACTCACGACTCACGACTCACGACTCACGACTCATCCACCCGGAGGACAATGCGGCGTGCCCAAGCGATTAACTAGGCCATCCCAGGACGTCAATCCGCCCGCACCCTGGTGGGCCAATGCCCGCAGGACACGACGATCCTCCGCCACCATCCCCGCCGTCGTGCCCCTCCGGCGACCCTCCAACCCGCGCCGTCGCGCCCGGCAGGGCCGCCCGGCGCGCGTCGTCGTCGGTCTCCTCGGCGGACTCATCGCCACCATCACCCTCTGGTCGGTCTGGGGGCCGAGCGTCGGTGCCCCTACCGACAACCAGGCCTCTGCCGCGTCGCCCACCGCCACGGTCCCGCCCCTCGGCCTCGCGATCGCCCCGGTTGCCACGCGCGATCTCCAGCCCGATATCACGCCGCCCGTAAACACGGCAAGCGCCCCGCTCACCCAGGCCGAACTCACCGCCCAGATCAGCGGGATGCTGGCACAGCGCAGCGGGAAATACAGCGTGGTCGTGGAACTACCCGGTAACGAAACCCGCTACCGCAGCCGCGCCGACACGCCGGTCGAAGCGGCCAGCCTCTACAAGCTGGCGATCATGGTGGAACTCTACACAGAGCGCGAGGAAGGCTGGCTCACCTTCGACGAAATGATCACGCTCGAACCGCGCCACTTCCTCGAAGACAACGGCGAAATCTACGCGATCGGCGAGACCTACGACATCGCCTCACTGCTCAACCAGATGATCACCTCGTCCAGCAACGTCGCCGCCGCCGCCCTGCTCTCCCGCGTCGGCAACCTCAACATCAACCGCACGATGGCGAACCTCGGCCTCACCGACACCGAGATCCGCTGGATGCCCGGTGCCGGGCTGAGCGCCTACCCCTGGACCGCAGCAGAGCTTGAGGGCCCACCCGACGATCTGGTCTACAACGTCACCAGCGCCGCCGACATGAGCCACCTCTTCGAACTCCTGCTCGACGGCGACGTCGTCAGCCCGCGCGCCAGCGCCGAAATGCTCGACCTTCTTAAGGGTCAGCAGGTCAACGACCGGCTTCCCGTCCGCCTCCCCGCCAACGCCATCGTCGCCCATAAGACCGGCAACCTTCCCGGCCTCTACCACGACGTCGGCGTCATCTACACCCCCGCCGGACCCGCCATCGTCGTCGTCCTCACCGACGAAGCCGACGAATTCGAAGCCGTCGGCTTCATGGCCCGCCTCGGCGAACTCGTCTACTACGCCAAACCCTGATCACCCGCCGCATCGTTGCAACCGCAACGCCAAAAGCTCAAGGGCAACGCATCACCGCTACGCGGCACAATCCAACGGATTCATCCGGCGCATGTCGCAGCCCGGAGATGAAGTCTCCGGGTGTGCCCCACCCACCACCGATCTCCCCCCCGCCACAGCGCGGACAGGGTGGTTGTTCCCTCTGACGACTGACGACTGACGACCCCATCTCACGACTCACGACTCACGACTCACGACTCCTACTCACGGCGACAACCGCTCCCGCACCCACGCCCCATCCACCCCGCGCCGATACCGCAACCGGTCGTGCAACCGACTCGGCCGCCCCTGCCAGAACTCGAACGAATCGGGCGCAACCCGGTAACCACCCCAGAAATCGGGCAACTGCGGCTCACCCTGCGCATACTCGGTTTTCGAGCTCCCGCAAGCGCCCCTCCAGTTCCGCCCGATCCGCGATCACCCGGCTCTGACGCGACGCCATCGACCCCAGCCGACTCCCCACCGGGCGGCTATCGAAATACGCCCGCGACTCCTCGACCGTGGTGCGCGCAACCGCCCCCACAATCCGCACCTGCCGCTCCAACTCCGGCCAGTAGAACACCAGCGCCGCGACCGGATTCGCCGCAAGCTCGTTCCCCTTGTCGCTCCCATAATTGGTGAAAAAGACAAAGCCGCGCTCATCCCACGACTTCAGCAGCACGATCCGCGCCGACGGCACCCCATCGGGCGTCGCTGTCGCCACCGTCATCGCATTCGGCTCGCGCAACTCCCCGCTCACCGCCTCGCCAAACCACCGCGCAAACTGCGCGAACGGCTCCTCTGCCGCGTCGTCCTCCGACAACCCCGCCCGCCGGTACTCCTGACGCAACTGTCGAATCAACTCCGGATCAACCCGCGTCGGCGACGCCATCACCCACCCCCACCCTCACAGTAGCCATACCCACGCTCACGCCCCGATACTAAACCACCAACGCCCCCCACACAACTCCCCATCACCAGCAGGGATATGTCGCCACCGAACCCAAAATCTCCCCGTGCTCCTGCCCACACCACGGCACAGCCTCTCCCAAGCCCATCCCACCCAGCCCGCGCAGGCGGCTTCGCGGCGACCCACAGGTCGCCCCAGCCCAAGCCTTCAGGCTTCGGGCCTCTCCCACCAGGCAACCGATTCGCACCTTGCCCCAGACCCCAATCGAAGCTCCCGCACCGCCTTCGTCACCCCCAAAACCAAATGTCCACTTCCCACCCAACATGGCACGATGTCGCCCCCCTCGACGGGTCCGTAGAAGCAAGGAGATCAGATCGCCCACCACAAGGAGGCCACCATGCCACACGCCTACACTCTGCCCCGCATCCCAGTCCGCGAACGCAGCCTTCACAGCCCGCAGGTCCGTCGCCCGGACTTCAGTTCCGGTGCCCCCGCGCCCCTCTCCCTTCGCCCCTCCCCCTTCTCCCCTCGTCTCTGCGTCCTCCGCGTCCTCTGCGGTAAATCCGTTCTCACTCCTCGTCGTCTCCGCGTCGTTCTCTGCGTCTCTGCGCCTCTGCGGTCTTTCTCGTCCTCTCTTCCCCTTCTCCCCTCTCCCTTCTCTCCACTCTCCACTCTCCACACTCCACGCCCCCGCTCGCTCCCGGAGAAGGAGAAGGAGAAGGCTAAAAATGGAGAAACAAACCTAACTCGCTAGTCCCCGAAATTCCCTATCCCAATAACCCAAAGCCACCATCAGCATAACCTAAGTACCCCGAGACATTCCTCGCCAATCAGCGCCCCATCCTGCCAGTATTCGCGCCGCACCCGCGCCCCCAGCCCCGTGCCAATCTCATACCCGATCGTCCCCGCCAACCCCGCCAGCTCATCCGCCGTGATGACCTCGCCCTCCTGCGACCCGATCAGCACCACCTCGTCCCCCACGCGCGCCTCGACCCCATCCGGCACCGCCACCACCGTCTGGTCCATGCACACCCGGCCCAGCACCCGCGCCCGCCGCCCGCCCAGCAGCATCTCCCCCCGGTTGGACAGGCTCCGCCGGTAGCCGTCGGCATAGCCCACCGGCACCAGCGCCGCCCGCATCGCCCGCTCCGCCACGAAGGTCCGCCCATACGAGACGCTATCGCCCGCCGCCAGCGCGAACACCCGCGCCACCCGCGACCGCAGGCTCAGCACCGGCCGCAACTCCGGCGGCGCGGGCACCTCCGGCGACGGCGACAGCCCATACAGCGCGATGCCCACCCGGATCAGATCGACCCCTCGCCCGGTCGCGGTCAGCGCCCCCGCGCTGTTATCCTCGTGGACCAGCGGGATCGCCACCCCGGCCGCCCGCGCCGCCGCGATCACCCCCTCGAAGCGCGCCCGCTGCTCCTCCACAAAGGATCGATCAGCCTCATCCGCCGTGGCAAAGTGCGTATAGACCCCGCCCAGCCGCAGCCCCGGCAGCGCCGCCACCCGCGCGATCAACTCCGGCGCGGCCTCGGCCGGGACGCCATAGCGCCGCATCCCGGTGTCCACTTCGACATGCACGGCGGCCGGTTCCGTCCCCGCCACCGCCGCAATCGCCGCCGCGTGCGCCAGGTCGGCTACCGCCAGCGTCAACCCCGCCCGCACCGCCACTGGCGCTTCCGCCGGGTCGCTCGACGCCAGCACCAGGATCGGCACCTCCAGCCCGGCCGCGCGCAACTGGCAGCCCTCATCCACCGTCGCCACCGCCAGCCAGGTCGCCCCCGCCCCCACCGCCGCCCGCGCAACCATCACCGCGCCGTGGCCATAGGCGTTCGCCTTCACCACCGCCATCATTCCGGCCCCCGGCGGCGCAATCCGCCGGAAGTACCGCACATTGTTCGCTACGGCATCGAGGTCAATCAGTGCGCGCGTCGCCCGCGCCGACAGTGCTGGGTGCTGAGTGCCGAGGAACGAGGAGGAGTCGCCCCGAACCATAACTCGACTCATCGTGCCAATGGCCGCTCACACTGATCACTCGTCATTCGTCATTCGTTACTCGTCACTCAAGTTCCCGAATCGCCTCCGCCACCCGCGCCGGCAAGTCACTGGCGATCATCGGCAGGGTGCCGACCGCCGCGCTGGCAAGGTCGGCCGCCCGTGCCCCCACCCAGAGGCCGAGGATCGCCGCATCGGCAGCCGCCAGCCCCTGCGCCAGGAAGCCCGCGATGATCCCCGCCAGGGTATCCCCCGTCCCCGCCGAGGCCAGCGCCGGGTTCGCCGCCGGGCTGACCCAGAGGTCGCCGCCGGGCGTGGCGACCACGCTGTGCCCACCCTTCAGCACCACCACCTGACCCCAGCGCCGCGCCGCCTCCAGCGCATGCTGCCAGGGTTCCGCGCTCACCGCGCGTCGCTCCACCCCGAGCAACCGCGCCATCTCGCCATGGTGCGGCGTCAGCACCAGTTCGAGGTCGCTCAGGCGCTCCCACCAATCGGGTACCGTGCTCAGCCAGTTGACCCCATCGGCATCGATGAGGATCGGCATCTCCAGCTTCGGGCCAGCGGTCCCGCCAAGTCCAAAGAAGCTCGCCAGCGCCCCATCCGTCGGCTCATGCCGCCCCAGGCCATTGCCAATCTGTAGCGCCGTGTATCGCCCCAGGGCATCGGCCAGCGCCGTCGCCGCCTCCGGGCCACTAACGCCCCACTCCGCCTCGGGCAGCGGCACATACGTCGCCTCGGGCACCTGCGGCGCACAAACCGCCACCAGGCTTTGCGGGACCGCCAGCGTCACCAACCCGGCCCCCGCCCGCAGCGCCGCGTGCGCCGACAGCACCGGTGCCCCCAGGTAGTTGCGCGAGCCACCGACGATCAGCAGCGACCCGGCATCCCCCTTGTGCGCATCCTTCGTGCGGCGCGGCAGTCGATCCAGCGCATCGTCACGCGCGATCAGGTTCGGCGTATCGGCTGGCAGCTCGCCCTCGTCAAGACCGAGCTGATCGATCACAATCGCGCCGCTGTAGCCCATCCCCGGCGGCTGATACAGGCCGCGCTTCGGTCGCCCGAACGTGACCGTCAGATCCGCTACGAAGGCCGTGCCCACCACCGCGCCCGTCGCCGCGTCCACGCCCGTCGGGATATCGACCGCCACGGTCAACACCCCCGGCACACGCCCCCGCTCGTTCGCCGCCTTCAGCGCCGCATCGAGGTCGGGAGCCAGCGCGCTGCGCCCGCCGATGCCATAGATCGCGTCCACGACGACCGTCGCCTCCGCCAGCATCCGCTGGAGCGCCACCAGCGCAGTATCTTCCCCGGAATGGATCGTCGGCAGGTGCGCGATCAGGTCGTCCGCGACCGGCGCTCCGCCCAACCCTTCGCGATGGTAGAGCCACAGGTTGACGCGCAGCCCCGCCGCCGCCAGCCCTTCGGCGATCACCAGGCCATCGCCGCCATTGTTGCGCGGCCCAACCAGCACCAACGCCTTCGTGCCGGTCGCGCGATCGCCCAGCCGCGCCAGGATCGCCCGCACCGCAGCGCGGCCAGCCTCCCCCATCAGCCCGAATGGCTCCACGCCACGCTCGAACGCGGCTTGCTCGATCCGCCGCATCTGGTCGGCGTTGACGATCCGCATCGCGCTACCCCTCGCTTGTCCCCTCGCTTGTACTCTCTTTAGAAGGTTCGGGGAAATACGGCCCCCACTTCTCGCTTGCCCTGGCCGCCGCGACCGTCGCGAAATCCTCCCCGCCGATCGTGTCGTACTTGGTGCGCTCCTTGAAGTCAATCGCGTAAATCTCCGGATGCTGGAAGTCCCAGGCCACCCAGGTAAGCACCAGCGTCGGGTCGATCGGCGACCGCTCGATGATATCGACAGTCACATCCTCCCCGAACCGACTAAAGAGCAACTCCTGTTCCTCGGGCGACCAGCCGCCCCGATCGGACCAGATCGACATCGTGACAACCTCCGCAATTGTCGTTCATCAAGCGCTTCACCAACGGGAGATGATTGTGCCGCAAGGTCGCCGCATCGCGCAACGAACGGTCATCCGCCCGCCCCCTGCCCGCCGAACATCTCGATCGCGGCAACCTGGCTCACAACGGCGGCGGCGAACGCGGCCGTGCCCGCCTCGCCGCCCAGATCGCGCGTGCGCGTGCCCGCCGCCAGCGTCCGCTCGACCGCCCCATGCATCATCTCGCCGACAGCACCAAGTGCCGGGTCGCCATACTTGTCGGCCAACCACCGACAGAGCATCGCCGCCGAGAGGATCATCCCGACCGGGTTGGCGCGATCCTGCCCGGCGATGTCCGGTGCCGAACCGTGGGCGGCCTGCGCCATCGCCCGATCCTCCCCCGCATTGACCGATGGGGCCAGCCCGAGGCTACCGGTCAACTCCCCGGTGAGGTCGGAGAGAATGTCACCGAACATGTTGGTCGTGACGATCACATCGAAGTCGGCCGCGCGCCGCACCAGATGCGCGGCCATCGCGTCAATGTGGTAATCGTCTACCGCCAGCTCGGGATAGCCCGCCGCGACCGCGCGGCACTCCTCCAGGAAGAGCCCGGTGCCCAACCTGATGACATTAGCCTTGTGGACAATCGTCAGCCGCTGGCGGCGCTGCATCGCCAGCTGGCAAGCGGCCACGGCGATCCGCCGCGCCGCTCGCCGCGTGAAGACGCCGACCGAGAGCGCTATGTCGGGCGAGGGCATCCACTCGCCCACACCGATGTGCATGTTGCGGTCGGGGTAAAAGCCCTCGGTGTTCTCGCGGACGATCACCAGATCGGCATGCGGCGCAACAGCGGGGACACCGGGCCAGCTCCGCGCCGGGCGAATGTTGGCATAGAGGTCGAAGTGATGGCGCAGCTCGCCGCTGGGGTTGCGCCGCTCGCGCTCCGTCACCGGGTAGGACGCCGAGTCGTGCGGACCCAGCAGCCAGCCATGGCACCCGGCAAGCGCCTGCTTCGTCTCCTCCGGCATCGCCGTGCCGTAGAGTTCGATCGCCTCCAGCCCCATCACCAGCGGCACCCAGACAATCGTCAGATTGCCGACCCGCTTTGCCGCAGCATCCAGCGCGCCGCGCGCCGCGCGCACGATCTCCGGCCCGATCCCGTCCCCCGCAAGGATACCGAGGCGATAGGTATGCATCGGCACGCCCCTGGTTGCAAGGCTGCAAGCTTCAGGTTCCAGGCTTTCTATTCAGATAACCTGCAACCTGCAAACCTGCAACCTGCAACGGTCATGTCACTGCACCGGCCGAATGACAAAGTTGTCGAAGACGACGGTGAGCGGCCCAGTCCCGGCATCGGCGCGCAACCCGATAACCCCGATCGTCGGACCCGGATCATTGACCCGCGCCACCTCGACACCATTGATCCGAATGGTGATCAGGGTGCCCTTGGTGGTCAGGACAAGATGGTTCACCCCCTCGCCGCGCACAATTGCAGCGCTTGGCGTCGGCTTGACCACCTCGAACCGCTCCGTATCAACCCACCGCACCAGCCGGAACTCACCAGACTCAGGGTTAATCAGCACGAAATACTGAGTATAGGAGTTGGCAAACTGGCGATGAAAGACAAGGCCATAGCTCCCGCCCGCAGCCGGCCCGACTGCGTGCAAATCAACCTCGGCCTGGAAGTCGCCGAAGGTGCAGTTTCCGTTGATCGGGCAACCGCCCAGCTCGGCAATCGCGAAGCCATCGGGATCGGGCACAGTCAACACATACTGGCCATTCTGGTACCCCGACCCTTCCCCCGCCTCCGGTTCAGGCGGGAAGCCGCTGGCGTGGTCATCGAACGTATCGCTGATGACTGGCGGCAATGGGGGCAGCGTCGGCGCGATAGTCGCCGTGATCGGCGCGATCGTCGGCGCGATCGGGATACCGGTGGGAATACCAGTCGAGACTGGCCGCCCGGAGCCGACGGGAGTGCCAGCAACGCCCGGTGTGCCCGCCCCACCACCAACAATCGATGCAGTCGGATTCGCGCCTGTGCCATTGCCGCGCCGCGAGAGCACCATCCCCGCGATCACGACCACCGCCAGCAGCACAATCGCCGCCAGCGCGGCAGGCAGGATGGCACGACGACGCTCACGAGCGGGCGAAACCAGGGGATCGAAGGTGCGTGGTGGACCAGATGAATTGCTGCGCACCTGCATCGGAACAACGAGTGGCCCACCTGCAAGCTGTACCCGCCCCGTCGTAGCACCTACTGGATTGGGGCGCACACTCATCGGCGGCACCGGCTCGGGCGCAGCGGGAAGGCCATTCGCAGTTGCCTCAGCTTCGGACGCGACCTTTTCACCCGCCGGTTCGGCGGAGGGTGTGGGTTGAGCCTTGGTTGCGGCCAGCGCCGCAGCGGCAGAGGCGGCCGTCGATTGGGCGCGACGACGCGCCAGTTCGGCGCGACGCCCTTCGATCGTGGCGAATTCGCGGCGCGCAAGCTCGTCTTGAGGGCGCAGGCGCAAGTAGGCACTATAGGCTTCGCTGGCAGCGCGGAATTTCCCTGCGGCCACGGCCGTGCGCGCCTCGTCTAACAATGCGCCGGCCGCGCCATCGTCGTGGCGACGCTCCGCAGCGGCAGCATCGCGCAGGGCGACAAGGAGATCGGGACAGGAGGAATACCGCTCGGCCCGCTCGGCGCTCAGCGCGCGGCGCAGCACCGTCGCGTACCCATCTGCGAGTGTGGCAAGCGCCACCGGATCTCCCCCAACCTTGGGCGGAACACCCGTCAACAGGACATGCAGTACCCCAGCAAGTGCGTAGCAATCGGCTTGCGAGGCCTGCTCGACGGCATCTTCCGGTGGGCGATACGCATCGGCGATGGTGCCTTCCAGCGCACTCGGGCCTAGCAGGGCGGCAAAGCCAAAGTTAATCAGGAGCGGCCAGGCGGCGTAGAGGGTATCTTCTCCAGCCGGTAGATTGACCAATTGGATGGACTCGGGGGTTAGTTCGCCGTGCGCCAATTCCTTCCGGTGCGCAAAGTCGAGCGCATCTCCGATGGTGGCGAGCAAGCCCAAGGCCTCGGCAGGTCGTCGCGCCCGCCCGAGAATCGACGCCAAAGTCGGGCCTTCGAGATGGGGCGTCACCAGATAGGCCCGGCCATTCGCCTCGCCAAAGTCGAGCAACGGCAAGATGTTCGGGTGGCGCAACTCGGTCAGCGCCTCGGCCCCACGCTCGAAGCGCGGCAGGGCTTCTTCGTCACCCGGCGGGAGATCGATGAGCGTGACCGCAACCGGTTGGCCGAACCGGCGCGGATCGATCGCGCGGTACGTCTCGTGCAGCCCGACGCGTTCCAAACGCTCGATCAGTTGATACGGGCCAAGTGTGCTACCGATCATCGGCAATGTCGGAAGTCGGAAGTCGGAACATGCTACCCCCCATCCTGCTGGGCTGAATGATAGCCGAAATTGCCGCCGGGCGTCCCCGACTCGACGCCTGCGCTCGCGACGACGACCGCGAGCGCAATGTCGGCCAGGTGGGTGAGGCTGATCGACCAGTGGCGGAGACCGAGTTGGGCGGCGCGGTCGGCGGCGGCACCGTGCAAGATCAAGATCGGTCGCCCGCGCTCGTTGGACAGCACCTCGATCTCGCGCCAGGCGACCACCCCCATGCCGGTGCCGAGCGCCTTGGCGACCGCCTCTTTGGCGGCGAAGCGCGCCGCGAGTGAGGCGAAGCGCCCCCCGGTCAGTTGACGCTCGGCCGGGGTGAAGATGCGCCCCAGGAACCGCTCGCCCCAGCGCCCGGCGAGCGCGGCGATCCGGGCCGGCTCGATCGCGTCGATCCCGACCTCGTATGGCCCGGACCCGTCCGGGTCCCAGATCGGCACGTAGGGCTGGAGCGCGGCCATGCTATTTGTCGCCGATAACGTGCGCGACAGCGGCGCGCGGCGTCCCGGCCAGGGTCTCGGTGGGCGGGAGGCCGACGCCACGGTAGGTGAAGCCGAGTTGGGCGACCTCGCGCGGGTCGTAGAGGTTGCGCCCGTCCACCAGCACCGGCTCGCGCATGCCCTCCGCCACCCGCGCCAGGTCCAGCCCCTTGAACTCGTTCCACGGCGTCACCAGCGCCACCGCGTCGCTCCCCTGCGCCGCCTCGTAGGCGTCCGCGCAGAAGGTCACGCGCGGCGAGGTCAGCAGCGCCCGCGCCTGTGGCATCGCCGCCGGGTCGTAGACGCGCACCCGCGCCCCGCGCACCACCAGGTCATCCACGATGTCCAAAGCGGGCGCGTCGCGCAGGTCGTCGGTGTTCTCCTTGAACGAGAGCCCCCAGACCGCCACCGTCGCGTCCTCCACCCCGCCTACCAACCGGTCGATCTTGCGCACGAAGGCGCGGCGCGCGTCGCGGTTGATGTCGAGCACCGCGCGCAGCAGCTGCGGGTGGCAGTTCGCCTCCTCCGCCATGAACTCCAGCGCCTCCACGTCCTTGCGGAAGCAGGAGCCGCCGAAGCCCACCCCCGCATGCAGGTTGCGCGGCCCGATGCGCGGGTCGTAGCCCATGCCCGCCGCCACCTGCCGCACGTCCGCCCCCAGCGCCTCGCAGATCTGCGCCACCTCGTTGATGAACGAGATCTTGGTCGCCAAAAAGGCATTAGAGGCGTACTTGATCATCTCGGCGGTGCGCAAGTCGGTGACCAGGATCGGCGCGCCGAAGGAGGTATAGAGCTCGGCCACCGCGTCGGCAGCGGCGCGGTCGGCGGAGCCGAGGACGACGCGGTCGGGGTGGAGCATGTCCCGCACCGCCGAGCCCTCGCGCAGGAACTCGGGGTTCGCGACCACGGCAAAGCTCGCGCCCGCGACCGCCTCCTCGCCCAGGAGCGCGCCGACCAGGTCGCCCGAGCCGATCGGCATGGTGCTCTTGTTCACCACCACCGTGCGCCGCCCGGTGGCGAGGTGCTGGCCGATCAGGCGCGCGGCGGCGCGCACATAGGCCATGTCGGCGCCGCCGTGCGGCCCGGAGGGGGTGTTGACGCAGATGAAGACGAAGTCGGCGCCGGGGATGGCGACGGCGTAGTCGGTGGTGAAGGTGAGCCGCCCGGCCTTGAGGTTGCGCGCGAGCAGCTCCTCCAGCCCCGGCTCGTAGATCGGGCACGCGCCCGCGCGCAGCGTCTCGACGCGCGCGGCGTCGATCTCCACCCCCACCACCTGGTTGCCCAGGTCGGCGAAGACCGCCCCGGTCCCCAGCCCCACGTACCCGCACCCGATCACCGCGATCTTCGCCATGCTCTCCCCCTGTGTCGAGTTGTCGCTCGCCTGCCTGTCTCGGCGTCTCCTCACGCCTCGCGCCGCTCCTGCACATACTTGTTCTCGGCCCGCTCCTCGCCGATCGTCGTCGGATCGCCGTGGCCGGAGTAGACGACCGTCTCCGGCGGCAGGGCGACGAGGCGGTGCAGGCTGGCGAAGAGATCGGCCTTGTTGCCCTTGAAGAACTTCCACGCGCCGACGCTGCGCCGGAAGAGGGTGTCGCCGGTGAGCACCAGCCCGTGGCCGTAGAGTGAGATGCCATCGGGCGAATGCCCCGGCGTCTCGATCACGCGCAGGGTGCAGTGCCCCCAGGAGATTTCGTCGCCCTCGCGCACGAGCCGATCGGGGAGGATCGGCACATATGGGCGCTTCATGAAGCGCGCGGCGTCCGGGCCGTTCCCCTCGACCAGTTCGATGCCATCCGGGTGCATCAGCACCGGCACCGGGCCGAGCGCGTCGCGGAGTTCGGCCACCGCGCCGACGTGATCGATGTGCCCGTGGGTATTCACGATCAGGCGCACGCGGTCGCGCGCCCCACCGGTGATCGTATCGATCGCCGCGAGGATTTCGTTGCCATCGGCCCCGGCGTCTACCACCAGCACGTCGCCGGTGGCCCGGCACTGGAGGAGGTAGCAATTGGCGCGGATCGGGCTGACCACGAGCTGCGTCACCGCGATATCCGGGTGGTGCGCGGCGAGCGTCTCCGTTGGACTGGCCGGTTGCGTTGTCTCGGTCATCGCCTCACTCATTATTTCGGGACCTCGGTTCCGACAATGGCGACATTGGTGATGCGCGCCCGATAGCCGTGCCCCGAGGCGTAGATTTCGATCGATTCGAGCTTCAACGGCTGCGGGACCAGGAGGCGTAGGTCCACGTTCAGTAGCTCCCACTTACCCGGTTCCACCAGCTTACCGTTCGGCGGCACGCTCCCGTTCACGGGCGGTGCCACGTAGTAGCCCCAGATGCGATTCTGAATCGCCCCCGATGGGTCATAATAGTTGATCCGCACAATGATTGGAAACTCGCTGCCGAGTTGCCCGCCACCGGCGATGTTCTGCTCGAAGACCTTGATATCGGCGCTGAGGGTCAGCGAGGGGAGATCGGCCACGTTGACATCGAGAACCTGGCGCAGGCCGGTGTTGGCCGGGTCCACGCTGCTCATGCTGCGGGAGATTTCCAGCGCGGTGACCGGTTGGCCGTCGATCGTGTCCTGGACACGCGTCAGCTTGCCGAACGGGCCGTCCTCGCCTGGGGTGCTGATGGAGGTCCAGGAGGTGAAATGCCCGTCAGACCCCTCGAAGGTCCCGTTCGCGACCAGATCGCGGCGCGACGGTGTCGGGTCGCCGGGCGGGCCACCAGGCGGGATGATGGTCTGCTCGTCAGCCTCGAGGCGCAGCTCTTCCGATTGGTTGGCGACGCGGACGGTGCCGACGCCGCGCAAGACCGAGGCGCGGATCGTGCTCAGGCTCGGGTCGTCGGGATCGGCACCGGGCGTCACCTGGACGATGAAGCTGCCGCCGCCGCTGCCGCCTTCGCCTTCCTTCATCAGCACGGTCGTGTCACCGGCGACAACTTGCATTCGCGAGCGCTCGTAGGCACCGGGGGCCATCGCCGCGCGCAGGAGGCCGCTCCGCTGCAGGATGCTGGCGGTGCTGGCGCGGCTGATGTACTGCGTGGTGCGCAACTCGGTGATCTCCAACTCGGTGTCCTCGAAGACCTCGACCGTGCTGCTATTCCAGAGGGTCAGCAGCAGGTGCGTCCCTTCGCCGGTCTGGAGGCTGTCGCCCTCGTGCAATTCGACCAGTCGGTTGACGCAACTATTGCCGCGGGGGATCGCGTTCCAGTTGCGCTGATAGGCGGGGCGAATGAAGGCGCGTTCCCCTTTCAAGACCTCGACGCAGGCCGCGCGCCTGACGGTGGCGTGGCCGCGATACCAGTAGCTCGCACCGGCGAGCGTGGCGCAGAGCAACGAGAAGATGGTGAAGGCCGTGATGAGCGTGCCCCAGGCGCGACGAATCTGGCGGGACTGGTCGTGCCCGGTGACGGTCGTGCCAGGTTGTCGGCTACCGTAGTCGGTGATCATGGCCTTCAGGCGATAGGCGATAGGCGATAGGCGATAGTAGGCCGACCACCGTCACTGCCCATTCCAGCATACGGCGACCAACGAACAGTCGCCGTATGGTTGACGTTCGGTGGACACCACGAATGCGACACGATCTCTCCCAGCGGCCACTTCGGATACAACGGCTTGCGCGGCAACAGGTTACGCGAGACTTGTCCTCGCAAGGGGATCAGCCACTCAGCGCCTCCTGCGGCTTGCCAGCTTGCTCCGGGGCGCGACCGAGCATGCGCCAGACCCAGCCGCTGATGAAGACGAGCACGCTGGCGGCGCAGAGGAAGACGACGCGGATGCTGACAATCGCGGCCAGCGTGCCCCCGGCGAGCGGGCCGATGGCGCTGCCGAGCGATGAAGCCGCCGAGGTGAGGCCGTAGACCGCGCCGCGCGATTCGGGCGGGGTGACGTCGGCGATGAGGGCGTTGGCGGTGGGCAACATGCCCCCGGCGGCGATGCCGTAGAGGCCGCGCGCGACGATCAATTGCAGCGGGGTCTGCACGAAGGCGGGGAGGGTGGCGAGGATACCGGCGGCGAAGGAGCAGCCGATCAGGATACGGCGCTGGCCGAGGCGGTCGGCAAGGCGGCCGAAGGCGATGGCGGCGAGGGCGTTGGTGAGGCCGGAGACGCCGAAGGCCGCGCCCGCGAGCGAGGCGACGCTGGCGTCGCTGTGGCTCAGTTGCTCGACGAAGATGGCGAGCAGGGGTGAGATGGCCATGGTGCCGAGGCTGAGGAGGCAGAGGGTGACGACCATCGCCAGGATGAGGCGGTTGCTGAGCGGCGCGAACATGCCCCCGACGACTGCCCGGCCGCCGCTGGCGCGAACCTTGGGAGGCTCGAACTTCTCGTTGACGAGGAGGAGGACGAGGAGCCCGGCGAAGCCGAGGAAGGCGGCGGTGAGGAGGAAGGAGAGGCGGTAGCCGATGGTGTCGGCGGCGATCCCGCCGAGCAGGGGGCCGAAGGAGCTGCCGGAGAAGACGGCGGTCTGCATCAGGCCGAGGCTGAAGCCGAGGCGCTCGCGCGGGGTGATCGAGGCGACGAGGGCGACGGAGGCGGTGACGGTGCCGGTGAGCGCGCCCTGGATGACGCGCAGGGCGAAGAGGACGTGGGCGTTCGGCGCGAGGCACATGAGCCCGATGACGACCGCGCCGCCGAGCATGGCGCGGAGGACCATCGGCTTGCGGCCGTAGCGGTCGGCGATGGCACCCCAGAGGGGCGCGGTGATGGCGAGCATGAGCGCGCTGCCGGCGTTCATCGAGCCGGACCAGAGGATGAGGTCCGATTGCTTCTCGATGCCGAGTTCGCGGAGGAAGAGGGGGGTGAAGGGGGTGGTGAAGCTGAAGCCGACGATGGAAAGCGTCTGGGCGACCCACATCGCCCAGAGGTTGCGCCGCCATTCGCGCAGTTCGCCGCCCCGCCGCTCCGCGCCGACCATCGTCGCCTGTTACCACCCCTGCGTTGCTGTTCGCATCGGACGGTCGCGGTGCGCGAGGACCTCGCGGCACCGTGCGGAGAGTCTAGCAGATCGACTGCCGCAGAAACGCACAACGCCGACAACCCCGAGAGGTCATCGGCGGTGCGCGGCAGGCGGCGGGACCGAGCGGGGAACCTTGCGGCTCCCCGGAAAATCGCGAACGGGACGATGACCCGAGAGCCACGACCCCGGCCGCTCCGGCCCCGGCTGGATGTTCCTTGCGGCCCATCTACCCTGGAGCGCGGCCCGTCGCCTGATGTACGTACAATAGCATGGGGTTGACGGGCTGTCAATAGGGTGCGCGCGCAGATTGCTGTTTCCGGCGGCATTCGGGGGGCATTTGCGCCGCCGAGTCTAACGCGACGCGAAAGGCCCAGTTTGGATTTTACGCGATTGGGATACGGAA
>JAXLWN010000099.1:0-25338 GCA_046328475.1 Chloroflexia bacterium
ACTGGCTACAGGAGCGACCCGATGGAACAGCCCTACCCCATCCTCGAATTCGACCCCTCGCCGGAGGCGATCTACTCTCCGCAGCACCACATCGTGCGCTCGGCGGATGTGCCAACACGCTGCGTCCTCTGCTTCTTCCACGATGTGATCGCCGCGCTGAGCGCGAGCGGCGTTGCGGTCCCGGTCGCGATGCTCGGGAGTGAACTCGGGCCGAATCCGGTCTACCGGATCGAGGTCGCGGGCGAAGCGGTCGCCCTCGTCCACCCCGGCGTCGGCGCGCCGCTGGCCGCCTTCTTCCTGGAGGAGTTGATCGCGCTCGGCTGCACCACTTTCATCGCCTGCGGCGGCGCGGGCGTGCTCGACCGCGAAATCGCCGTCGGCCATCTCGTCGTCCCAACAGCGGCGATCCGCGACGAGGGCACCTCCTATCACTACCTCCCGCCCGGTCGCGAGGTCGCACCCGACGCGGCGGCACTCGCGGCAATCGAGCGCACGCTCTCGCGGAACAACGTCGCCTACCACCGCGCCAAGACCTGGACCACCGACGGCCTCTATCGTGAGACCCCCGCCAAAGTGCAACGCCGTCGCGACGAGGGCTGCGCGACGGTCGAAATGGAAGCCTCCGCCCTCTTCGCCGTTGCCCAGTTTCGCGGCGTGCCCCTGGCCCTGATTCTCTACGGCGGCGACGATGTCAGCGGGCTCAACGACTGGGATCATCGCGGCTGGGACCGCCAGGGCGACCTGCGCCAATCGCTCTGCTGGCTCGCCGCCGAAGCAGCAATCGAAGTCGGGCGGTCGGATAGTCGGGCAGTCGGGCAGTAACAAGGAGCCAAAAAGGTGCGTATCATCAAAGCTACAGAAATCCCAAGTACTGCCGACCAATCACTGCCCGACCGCCC
Source organism: Chloroflexia bacterium (assembly GCA_046328475.1). Lineage (GTDB taxonomy): Bacteria > Chloroflexota > Chloroflexia > Thermomicrobiales > CADCWN01 > CADCWN01. Next base: position 900 of record JAXLWN010000099.1, read on the forward strand.
GGCCGCCCGACTGCCCGACTTCATCCGCGCCATGCCCAAAGTCGAACTCCACGTCCACCTGGAGGGCGCGATCGCGCCGGAGACGTTGTTGACCCTGGCGCGGCGAAATGGTGTCGATCTGCCGGTGACGGACGAGGCCGGGATGCGCGAGTGGTTCGCCTTCCGCGATTTCGCCCACTTTGTGGACATCTACGTGGCGATCACCCGCTGCCTGAAGCGCGTCGAGGACTACGAACTGATCGCCTACGAGTTCGGCGCGTCGATGGCGCGGCAGAATATTCGCTACGCCGAGGTCACCTTCTCGCCGAGCACTCACCGGCTGCTCGGGGTGCCGCAGGAGGTCTGGTGGCGCGGCCTGCTCGCCGGGCGGCAGCGGGCGTTGGACGAATTTGGCGTCCGCTTCAACTGGGTCTTCGACATCGTCCGCTTCCCGATCGAACTCGTCGATCGCCACGATCGCGCCGACTACACGACCGCCGTCGCGATCGAGTGCATGAACGACGGTGTCGTCGGCATCGGTCTGGGCGGGACCGAGGCCGGTGCGCCGCCCGAACCCTTCGCCCCCTGGTTCGACCGCGCCCGCGCCGCCGGGCTGCGCTCCGTGCCGCACGCGGGCGAGACGGTCGGACCGGAGAGCATCTGGGGCTCGCTGCGGGCGCTCGGGGCCGAACGGATCGGCCACGGCGTGCGTTGCATTGAGGATCCCGCACTGGTCGCCGAGTTGCGCGAACGCCAGATTCCGCTGGAGGTTAGCCCCACGAGCAACGTCTGCCTCGGCGTGGCCCCGTCGCTGGCCGGGCACCAGCTGCCGCAACTCCTGGCCGAAGGGCTCTACGTGACCCTCAACTCCGACGACCCGCCGATGTTCAATACCACCCTCACCGACGAATACCTGCGCTGTGCCGCGACCTTCGGTTGGGGCACCGACGAGATCGGCGCGCTCGCCCTCAACAGCGTGCGCGCCGCGCTCCTGCCCGATGCCGAGCGCGCGGCGATGGAGCGCGCCTTCCGCGCCGAGTTCGCGGCGCTGCGAACCATGCCATAATTCCCCCCGCACGGCATTCGGCGCGTGCAGGATTTGTCAGGCGAGAGGTTGTCTCCATGAGTGGTTCTGTCCCGGTACCGATCCTCGACGAGATGGTGGACTACTACCGCGCCCGCGCCGCCGAGTACGACGAGTGGTTCTACCGCCAGGGGCGCTTCGACCGGGGCGAGGCCGCCAACGCCGCCTGGTTCGCCGAGTCGGCCGAGGTCTTCGCCGCGCTCGATGCTCTCGGTGTGAGCGGCGACGTGCTCGAACTTGCCCCCGGCACCGGCATCTGGACCGAGCGCATCGCCCGGACGGCCGGCACGATCACCGCCGTGGACGCCTCGCCCGAGATGGTCGCCATCAACCAGGCCAAACTCGGCCCCGCCGCCGGGCGCATCACCTACCTCCTCGCCGACCTCTTCGCCTGGCAACCCGAGCGCGAATACGACGCCTGCTGCTTCGGCTTCTGGATCTCCCACGTCCCGCTCGAACGCCTCGACGCCTTCCTCGCCACCGTCGCTCGAGCCCTGCGCCCCGGCGGCAAGGTCTTCTTCGTCGATGGCCGCCGCGAACCAACCAGCACCGCCGCCAACCACCAACTCCCCGACCTCGGCGAGCAAGTGATGACCCGCAAGCTCAACGACGGACGCGCCTACCAGATCGTCAAGAACTTCTTCGACCCCGCTGCGCTCGCCGCCCGCTGCGCCGCCGCCGGACTCGACGTAGACGTGCGCGAAACCGTCACCTACTTCATGTACGGTAGCGGCACGAAACGTCCCTGATGTTGGGGAATCTACGTCGGCGGTTTCAACCGCCGACACCCTCACGCCCTCACCTCCCCACTCGTCACCCTTCCCCCATGCCCTCCCACATCGTATACTTTACTCTGCGTACGTACATCGCGTCAGTGCGGGGGCGACATGGCAGAACGGGGCGACATCCAGGAAATCCGCGACCGCATCGACATGCTCGAACTGGTCGGCGCGAAGGTGGAGCTGAAGCGCTCCGGCAAGAACTGGAAAGGGTTGTGCCCCTTCCATTCCGAGAAAACCCCTTCCTTCTATGTCTATCCCGAGAGCGGCAACTACGTCTGCTTCTCCTGCGGCGAGAAAGGCGACGCCTTCTCCTGGCTGAAGAAGACCGAGGGACTCGACTTTCCCGACGCGCTCGAACAACTCGCCGCGCGCACCAACGTCACGCTGAAGCGCGGCGTGGTCCGCGATCCGCAGCGCGACGAGGAGCGCGAGCGGGTCTGGGCGCTGAACGAGGAGGCCGCGACCTTCTACGCCAACATCCTGCTGAACATGCCCGCCGGCGAATCCGGGCGAAAGTACGTCGCCGAGCGCGGCCTGACGCGCGACACCGTGGAACGCTTCACGCTCGGTTTCGCGCCGGAAGGCTGGGACACGCTCACGCGCCACCTCCTCTCTCGCGGCCACACCGAGGCGCAACTGATCGAGGCCGGGCTGGCGTCGGAGCGCGACGGCGGTGGCGGCATCTACGACCGCTTTCGCACGCGCCTCCTCTTCCCGATCCGCAACCGCGACGGCAAGATCGTCGGTTTCGGCGGTCGCGCGCTTGGCGACGCCCGACCGAAGTATCTCAACACCGCGCAGACCTCCGTCTTCGACAAGAGCGCCAACCTCTACGCGATTGACCTCGCCAAAGACGCCATCCGCAAGGCCGACACCGCCGTGATCGTCGAAGGCTACATGGACGCGATCATGGCGCACCAGGTCGGCCACGCCAACGTCGTCGCCTCGATGGGCACCGCGCTGACCGAGCAGCAAGTCGGCCTTTTGAAACGCCTCACCAGCCGGATCATCCTCGCGCTCGACGCCGACGCGGCCGGGCAGGCCGCCATGCTGCGCGGCATCGACACGATGCGCCAGGCGCTCGACTACGACGAAGTCGCGACGGTGGACGCCCGCGCGCTCGTTCGCTTTGAGCGCAAGCTGAGCACCGACATCCTCGTGCTCAACATCCGGAAGGGAAGGATCCCGACGAATTCCTGCGCGCTCACCCCGGCGACTGGCCGAAGTTGGTCGCCGCCGCCGAGCCGCTGCTCGACTTTGTGATGCGCGCGGTCGTCGGGCAGGTCGATCTCGCCGACCCCCGCGCCAAGTCGGCGGCGGTGGCGCAACTCGCCCCGCTCATCCGCGAACTCGCCGACCGCATCCAGCAGGACCACTACACCGGCCTGCTCGCCCGGATGCTCCGCCTCAACGAGCAGGTCGTGGCGAGCGAGATCCAGCGCCTCGCCCTGACCAAGCCCACCCGCCCCACGCCGGGGAGCACGATTCCCCGCGCCACCGAGGCGGCGAGTCCCGACGTCCACCGGCTCGAACGTAGCGGTCCGCGCCGCGAGGATCACCTGATCGGTCTCTTCCTCCGCTACCCCGAACTGGTCGCCGAGTTCGCCAACGAGATCCTGCCGAGCGACATGCCCTCCACGACCAACCAGCTGATCTGGGAGGCGATTCGCCCGACCGCACTCGCCAATCCGCGCATCCGCTCCGACGACCTCCTTACCGTGATCGGCGACGAGACACTGCGCGACACCGCCACTGCGCTCGTCGCGGGTCTCGGTGAGCGCAGTGACAGTTTCCCCGCCCCCATTCGCAATGAACTGCGCGACACCCTGCGCCGGTTGCGCCAGGAGCAGCACGACACGCGCCTGCGCACCATCCAGCAGGCGATCAGCGAGGCGACGATCGCGGGCGACCAGGAAGCGCTGGTCGCGCTGACCACGCTCTTGCCCGGACTGCTCGCCGCCAGGCGCAATTTCGACCCACCCGCCAGCCCCTACTTCCGCGACACGCGCTCCGTCGTCGAACGGCGGTAGGCGTCGCGCGCATTGTGGGCGTGCGCGCCTGGTCTCGGCACATCGGCTATCGCGTTCATTTGGAATACGCCAGACCTGGCCCCGCACGTTCGCGATCATCCGTTCCCCCTGGCTCCATTAATGGCGTCAGCAGCACCGAGCAGGTTCGCCGAATCAACCCGGACGTGGCGGTCTGCCCAACCGGAAGGGAGAGGCCGCCACGATGCGTCCGAGGGAGGGATGGTGCTCACGCGCCTGTCGCCATTTTTGGCTAGTTGACAGATCACGCGCGGCAGGGTAGGATACCCGCGTGCTAAAGCGCCGTAGAGGAGTCTGACGGTGAGTCCTAAAGCGTTGTTCACTACTACCAGCATTACCACTATGCGCCCACCGGCTGTTGCCGACGGGTGCTGCGGTGTGCGACCGTAGCGACCAACGTCAAGCAACAAGCCGGTGGGTGCAGAGGTCGAAAAACCTCTGCTTTTTTGTGTGTGTCGGGCGAGAGGTCAGAGGTCAGAGATCAGAGATCAGTAGGCCGTCCTTTCTGACATCTGATCTCTGACCTCTGACCTCTAAAGGGGAGCGATCATGCTGGTGATGAAGTTTGGTGGCACGTCGGTCGGCGGTGGCAAGCAGTTACGAGGTGTCGCGGCGATCGTGGGGCGGTATCGCGGGGAGCCGCTGGCGGTCGTCGCGTCGGCGATGCGCGGGGTCACCGATTTGCTGCTCAACGTGGCGAACGCGGCGGCGGCGAGCGACCGGCGGGCGATCCGCGCGGCGCTGCGCGATTTGCGCGAGCGACACTACGCGGCGATCGACGAGGCGCTCGACGAGCCGGGCAATCGGCACGATGTCGGGCGCGAGGTGGCGACGCGGCTGGAGCAGTTGCGCCGCCTGCTGACCGGCGTGGCGCTGGTGGGCGAGCTGAGCCCGCGCAGTCGCGACCGGATCGCGGGCTGGGGCGAGGGCTGCCTGGTGCCGATCCTGGCCGGGGTGCTGCGCGAGCAGGGGATCCCGGCGCAGGTGGTCGGCGGCGAGCGCGTGATCGTCACGGACGACCGCTTCGGCGAGGCAAGCCCGGACCTGGAGGCGACGACCGTGCGTGCCGCCGCGACCCTCAAGCCGCTGCTCGATGCCGGGGTGGTGCCGGTGATTAGCGGCTTCGTCGGGGCGACGCCGGGTGGCGTGCAGACGATTCTCGGGCGCGGCGTCGGACTACTCGGCCAGCATCCTCGGGCACGCGCTCGACGCGCGCGCGGATCTGGATCTGGACCGATGTCAACGGTGTGCTGACGGCGGACCCGAATCTGGTGCCGAAGGCCGCGCCGATTCCGAAGCTCAGCTACGCCGAGGCGGCCGAACTCTCCTACTTCGGCGCGAAGGTGATCCACCCGCGCACGATGGTCCCCGCCGCTTCCAAGGAGATCCCGATCCGCATCCTGAACACCTTCGAACCCGACTTCCCGGGCACGCTGATCGCGCGCGAACCGGGGCCGCAGGATCGCGCGGTGCGCGCGATCACCTCGATCGGCAAGGCGACGCTGATCACGGTCGAGGGCGCGGGGCTGGTCGGTGGTCCCCGCACGGTCGCGCGGGCCTGCGCGGTCCCGGCGGCGGTCGATGCGAACATCCTGCTCCTCTCCCAATCCTCCTCCGAGCACAACATCTGCTTCGTCGTCCCGGCCGATGCCGGGGAGCGGCTGCGCCGTGGCCTGGAAGCCGAGTTCGCGGCGGAACTGGCGCGCGGCGAGTTGTCATCGGTCAGCATCGCGCGCGAGGTCTGCATCCTGGCGACCGTCGGCGCGGGGATGCGGCGTGCCCGGCGTCGCCGGGCGGGTGTTCGGCACGCTCGGTCGCCACGGCTGCAACATCCTGGCGATCGCGCAGGGCGGCTCGGAGTTGAACATCTCCTGTGTCCTCCACGCCAGCGACGAAGCGCTGGCGATGCGGGTACTCCACGAGGCTCTGATTGGCGCGGCGGTGGCTGAACAGGTCGCCGCCGATTAATGTCGTGAGTCGTGAGTCGTGAGTCGTGAGAGGGCTATGCGGGGCAAGTGTTCGCATCTGAGCCACAAGCTAGAAGTGAGATTCTCACGACTCACGACTCACGACTCACGACTCAAAACTAGGGAGGCTTGCGATGATCCTGCGTGGCAATGACCGCATCCCGGTTGGTGTGTTGGCGGCGACGGGGGCGGTGGGACAGCGATTCGTGCAGTTGCTGGCGAATCACCCCTGGTTCGAGTTGCGCGAGGTGACAGGGTCGGAGCGCGGCGCGGGGCGGCCGTATGGCGAGGTGGTCGCGTGGCGGCTTCCGGGCGATGTGCCGGAGGTGGCGCGCAATTTGATCGTGCGCGGCGCGGACGAGGAGTTGACCACGCCGATCGTCTTCTCGGCGCTGCCGGCGGAGGTGGCAGGGAGATCGAGGCGCGGCTGGCGGCGGCGGGGCACTATGTCTTCAGCAACGCGCGCAACCACCGGATGGACGCCGACGTGCCGCTGATCGTGCCGGAGATCAACGCCGACCATGCGGCGGTGCTGGAGCGCCAGCGGCGCGAGCGGGGCTGGCCGGGGCTGATCGTCACGAACGCCAATTGCTCCACGATTCACCTGGTGCTGGCGCTCGCGCCGTTGCAGCAGGCGTTCGAGTTGGAGGCGGCGTTGGTGACGACCCTGCAAGCGGTCTCGGGCGCGGGCTATCCGGGCGTGCCTTCGATGGACATGGTCGATAATGTCGTGCCGTTCATCGGCGGTGAAGAAGAGAAGATGGCGATCGAGAGCCGCAAGATCCTCGGCTCGTACAGCGAGCACGGCGGCTTTGCGGACGCGCCGGTCGTCGTGAGCGCGACTTGCGCGTGCCGGTGCGCGACGGGCACACGGAGTCGGTGTCGGTGCGCCTGGGGCGAGGCGTCGCTGGACGAGATCGTGGCGGCGTTCGAGAGCTTCAGTGGCCCGCCGCAGGCGCTCGGGTTGCCGAGCGCGCCGGAGCGCCCGGTGGTGGTGCTCGGGCAGCAGGATCGCCCGCAGCCGATCCTCGACCGGGACCGGGAGAAGGGGATGGCGACGGTGGTGGGCCGCCTGCGCCCCTGCCCGATCCTCGACGCGAAGTTCGTGCTGCTCGGCCACAACACCGTGCGCGGTGCAGCCGGGGCGTCGATCCTGAACGCGGAAATGCTCCTCTCGCAAGGGCAACTGCCAGGGCTGAGTGTGGGTTCGGTGCTGGCGGGGAGCGTACGGTAGATTGCGGATTGCGGATTAGGGTTGCGGAAGGCTGGCGGTGTTCCGGTTGCCTTCGTCAATCTGAAATCCGCAATCCGCAATCCGCAATTCAAGGGGGGAACGGGTGGGACAGCAGCTTACTTTGCTCGGCCTCGGCGTGGTCGGGGGCGGGGTGGCGCGGGCGTGCGCGGTGCCGGGCGCGGCGTGGTCGGTGCGGAAGGCGCTGGTGCGCGATGCGTCGAAGGCGCGCGATCTGCCGATTGGGTCGGGCGTGCTGACGACCGACCCGGAGGAGGCCCTGGCAGGCGATGGGCCGGTGATCGAGGTGCTGGGGGGTGAGCAGCCCGCGGCCGACCTGATCGCGGCGGCGCTCGAACGGGGCCGTCCGGTGGCGACGGCGAACAAGGTGGCGATTGCGGCGCACGGGCCGCGCCTGTTCGCCCTGGCACGCGAGCGGGGCGTCGGGCTCGGGATCGAGGCGTGCGTCGGCGGCGGGGTGCCGGTGATCGCGGCGCTGCGACAGTTGCGCGGCGGGCAGCCGCTGACGGCGATCGGCGGCGTGGTCAATGGCACGACGAACGCGATCCTCTCGGGGATCGAGGCGGGGCAGACCTACGCCGAGGCGCTGGCGGCGGCGCAGGCAGCGGGATTCGCCGAGCCCGACCCGTCGGCCGACGTGGATGGGCACGATCCGGCCGCGAAGCTCGCCATTCTGATCGCGCTGGCGTTCGGGCTGCGCGTGGAGGCGGGCGCGATCCCGCGCCGACCGCTGGCCGATATCAGCCCGGCCGATTTAAGCTGGGCGGCGCAGCGCGGCGCGCGAGTCAAATACCTGGCGCGGGCGGTGCTCGGCAACGATGGGCAGCTCTACGCGGCGGTGGAGCCGACGGCGCTCCCGGCGGGCGATCCGCTCGCCTCGCCGGTCGGATCGGGCAACGCGATCCGGGCGGAGGGGCCGCTGATCGGGGCGACGACGCTGACCGGGCCGGGGGCCGGTCCCGCGCCGACGGCCGGGGCGCTGCTCGGCGATGTGGCGCTGGCGGTCGCGGGCAAGACGGTCCACGATTACCCCGCGCCAGATGCGCCATTTGTGTCGGTCTGCGCGCCGGTCGGACGCTGGATCGTGCGGCTGCCCGCTGGCATCGATCCTGCGGCGCTGGCCTACGACGCGCAGTGGTCGGACGATGGCGGCGACAAAGTCGGCGTGATCGCCCAGGTAGTTGGCGCGGAGTTGGCCCCGGCGGTGCGCGCGGCGGGCGGGACTTGCTTCCGCTGGGAAGCGGGCGACTAAGGCGTGCCGCAAAACGCTATACTGGCGGTGGTGTGGGGCGGCGTGGCGAGATGACACGCGGGTCACCGGGCACTTTCTGTACCTGGCATGCTGGAGCAAACCGAAAACAGATGAGTGGTGCCCATAAGCATGCAAGCCGGGGCGGGACCGGCCCCCACGCCAACCGTCAGGCGGTGTTCAGCGCGATGAGCATAGACTGTGCCTCTGCCCGAATCGACTTGCCCGCTTTGGATCGCTTCAAGCAGGGCAGAGTGAGGCGTTGCTATGCCCGCAGATGAATCCCAACTCACCGCCATGCGCCATGCGCTGGTGGAGGAATTGCAGCGGCGGCGCGCGATCACCGATGACCGGGTGGCGGAGGCGTTCGCGGCTGTGCCTCGCCATCACTTTCTGCCCGAGGTGGAGCCGGAGCGGGTCTACAGCGATCAGGCGATCCTGACGAAGGTGCAGGATGGGATCGGGCTGAGCTCGTCGTCGCAACCGGCGATCATGGCGATCATGCTGCAGCAATTGCTGGTCGAGCCGGGGCAGCGAATGCTGGAGATCGGCGCCGGGACAGGGTACAACGCCGCGCTGCTGCGCCATCTCGTCGGACCGCGCGGGCAGGTGACGACCGTCGATGTCGATGACGATATCGTGGTGGGGGCCAAGGCTCATCTCGCGGCGGCTGGATTTAATGACATCACGGTGATTCTGGGGGATGGTGGTTTCGGCTATCCCGCGCACGCGCCCTACGACCGGATTATCCTGACGGTCGGCGCGGCGGATGTCTTGCCCGCCTGGGTGGAGCAATTGCGCCCGGATGGGTTGCTAGTGTTGCCGATCCAGATTGGCGCGGGGATGTATTCGGCGGCGCTCCGGAAGGGGCGCAACGGGACGCTGATCAGCGAATCGCTGGTGCCGTGCGGCTTCATTCGGCTGCGCGGCGTCTTCGCCAGCGGCGAGCGGGAACTGCGGCTGGGCTACTGGCACGCCTACGTCGAGCCGGGGCCGCGCCTCGATCCAGCAAAGCTGCCCGCGCTGCTCGATCAGCCGGGCGGCGAGCTGCCGCTGCCCGGCGATGCGAACGACGCGCTGCTCTTCCTGGCGTTTTGCGGCGAGCCGCTGGCGCGTCTGCTCCACTGGGCGGAGCCGGGATCGCCCGATAGCAGCTTCTCGCGCGACGGGCTCGTCGATACGGTCGCCCAGAGCGCCTGCCTGCTACCCGCCTGGCACGAACCGGGCTCGGCCCCGCCCGCCCAGACTGCCCAGCTCTACGGCTCGCGCGTCGCCTACGATCGGCTGCTGGCGCTGCTCGACCGCTGGGTCGCGCTCGGCCGCCCGCGCCTCGACGATGTGCGCCTGCTGGTGACGCCGCGCACCGCCGTCGCATCGCCCCCCGGCACGTTCACGGTGCAGCGCCCGCACTCCGTCCTGACCCTGGCGCGGCGCGATGGGCAAGCGCTTTGAAGTCGGAAGTGGGAAATGGTGCACTCGTGAGGTAAAGCATCTCCAGCTAGGCTCCCGCTTCGTGCGCGCAGCTTCCGACTTCCCACTTCCGACTTCCCACTTCGCGTACTTCCCACCTTTTGGCTATCCATTTCCCCTGGGCGATCGACTATGCTCGATTGGGGTGTTGCCGCTGGCGACAGCCTGGCATGGTGGTTTGCCGCGAGGGAGGTCCGATGTCGCAGTCCCGTGGTTATTCGCGTGCGCCGATCGCGCCGGTCGCGCGCCGGTGGCGCTGCCTGGCGGCGCTGCTGCTGCTCGCGATGGTGTTGGCCGCCTGCGCCGGTCCGAGCGTTGACCCGACGGCGACCGCGCTCCCCGCGCCGACAGAGACCCCGGCCCAGCCGGAGCCGTCGGCGGTGCCCGAAGCGACCGCGACCCCCGCGCCGCCGCAAGCCAGCGCCACGAGTCGCCCGAGTTCGACCGCGACCGTGCGCCCGACGAGCGCGGTCACGGCGACGCGGCGACCGACCTCGACTCCCGGCGCTCCCACCGAGACGCCGATTGTGCTGTCCAACCCGAGCGCATTAGCGCGATTGAGCAAGTTCACCCTGGGCGGCAAGGAGAAGGAGTTGCCGCTGCTGGCGGTGGGGGGTAGCGACGGCAAGACCCTCTTCGCCGGGCGCGGCGGTGTGGTGCGCTCGCGCGATGGCGGGACCTCCTGGGCCTTGGTGCGCACCGAGGACGAAGCCCCGAGGGTGACGGTGCTGGCCGTGGCCCCCAGCAAGCCGGACCTGGTCTATGTCGGCGTCAACGAGGGCTGCGCGAAGACGACCAAGCAGCCGGGCTACGTCAGCTCCGATGGCGGCGACACCTGGAAGCAGTTTGGGAACGGCATCCTCTCGCTGGCGGTCGATCCGAAGATCGCCGAGACTGTCTACGCCATCGACTGCGAAGGGCTGAAGCGTACGACATCGCGCGGCGCGACCTGGGAGTCGCTGACGGTCCCGAAACTCAGCGGCGGCACGAAGGCGATCATCGGCATCGCGCCGAGCAACTCCGATCACCTCTACCTGGCGATTCCGGTCGGTGCCACGACGACGGTGATCTATCACAGTGCCGACCGTGGCGCGACCTGGAAGGGCGTCACCCCGGCGATCGTCGCGAACCTGGAAGCCGATAAGGCCCTGCCCGGTGGCGACAAGAACGCCGCAAAATCTGCACCGCTCGCGCTCGCGCTCGATGCCGAGGATCCCCTGATCGCCCTGGTCTCAACCACCTACGGGGTCTTCCGCACCGAGGATGGTGGGGCAATGTGGCGGCGGCTCGACGGCGGACTGGAGAATACGACGCCGCCAGGAGTCTTGCCGAATGACCAGAATGGGTCGCGCGTGAATACGGCCCTGGTGGCCGATCCAACCCGCGCCGGCGCATTCTGGGTTGGCACCGGGACGGCGACGACCAAAGGGGTCGGGCTCTATCGCACGCGCAACAACGGCGAAACCTGGCGCAAGCCGATCACCGGGCTGGAGGGGAAGGCCATCACCGCCCTGGCGGTTGGCGGCACCGCGCGCGACCGGATCCTCTTCATCGTCACAGACGACGGGCTCTGGGCGATGACGGGGCCGTAAGCGTGGTGGAGCGTAGGGCGTGCGGGCGTGAGGGTGTAGGGCGAACGAGGACGACGGGCGGCGGTGCCTGACAAGATTGGCACCGCCGCCCGCTTGTTTTACGCCCTCTACTTCTCACGCCCCCACGCCCTTACATCCCCACAACTCATGCCATCTCACCGTGCGGCAGGAGCAGACCGCGACCGACGCCGCCCTCGCCGAGGTCGTTGTAAGCCTCGTTGATCTCTTCCAGCGGGTAGGTGCGCGTGACGAGTTCATCGAGGAGCAGGCGGCCATCCATGTAGAAGTCCACCAGGCGCGGCATGTCGATCCGGGGCCGGGTCGAACCGTAGAAACTCCCCTTCAGCGTCTTCTCCGTCCCGGCGATGGCGCGAGCCGGAATGGCCGCCTCGACGCCATCCGGGGCCATGCCGACCACGACCGCCGTGCCGCCGCGCCTGATCGCGTGGTAGCACTGCTCGATCGTCACCTTCAGGCCGATCGCTTCGAGCGCGTAATCGACGCCCATCCCATTGGTCAACTCGCGCGCCACCGCCACCGGGTCCTCGCGCCTGCTGTTGACCACATCGGTCGCGCCGAACATACGGGCGAACTCCAGTTTGTCGTCGGCGACATCGACCGCGATGATCCGCGACGCGCTGGCGAGCCGCGCGCCCTGGATGCAGTTGAGGCCGACGCCGCCGCAGCCGACGACCATCACCGTCGTGCCCGCCTCGATCTTGGCGGTATTCAGCGCCGCGCCGACCCCGGTCATCACCGCGCAGCCGATCAGCGCGGCCTTGGCGAGCGGCGCATCCTTGCGGATCGGGATCAGGCTGGCCCCGGCGACGACCGAGTACTCGGCGAACGACGCCATCTTGCCGAACATGTAGATCGTCTCGTTGCCGATCGAGAGGCGGCTGGTGCCATCCAGCAACCCGCCGGGCGGGATCTTCAGATAGGCCGAGCAGAGGTGCGGGTGCCCGGCGACGCAGTAGGCGCACTGGCCGCAGTTGGGCGCGAAGGAGAGCACGACGTGATCGCCCGGCTGCGCCTGGGTCACGCCCGCGCCGACCGCCTCGACGATCCCGCTCGCCTCGTGCCCGAGCACGATCGGCAACGGCGAAGCCCATTCGCCTTTGATGACGTGGTAATCGCTGTGGCAGACGCCGGTGCCGACGATCTTGACCAGCGCCTCGCCCGGCTTGGGGTCGGCCAGGGTCACATCCTCGATTTGCATCCGCCTGCCGACTTCGCGAAAGACTGCCGCGCGCATCGTGCCCTCCTGTCGGGCGGTTGCGCCGCCCCGCTTCGGACCACCGCGAATCGTCCTGTCGTCAATGTTGCCCTCTCGCCGGTGGGCGCGATTATAGGGTTGGGGGTGGGCCGCAAGCGGGACAGTGAGCATTGTGGGCCTCATCCCTTGCAGACCGAGCGGGTGCAACTGCGGGGGGTGGACTACACCCCCCGCAGCCGAAATGAGCGCGGTTACGGCACCCGCCCGCCCGCCGGGCGGCCGTCGGGGAGCAGCCCGTCCGTCCCCCAGTAGCTATCGAGCGCGGCCCACAGCGCCTCGGCGAACCAGCCGCGCGACGCCTCGGCGTTCCAGTCGCTCGGCGCGGCGGGGATGCCGCCGGTGTAGAAGGCGAAGGTGCGGATCGGCGTGGCGAGCACGCCCGGCACGTTCCCGGCTGGCAGCGGCGCGTTCGGCTGCGCCACCCAGTAGCCCTTGGCGACCATCGCGCGGCTGATGAAGGCGATCGTCTGCGCGTAGCTGACCGGGTCGGTCGGGCCGTAGCAGGGGAACGCGCGGCCCTTGCTGGCGCAGTCCTGCGCCGAGTAGCCGAACGCCACGCCGTAGTGCTGGAGCGTGCCCGCCGCGCGCCAGAGGGAGGCGGGCACGCCGCTGCGGTCGGTGAAGGTGGTGCCCCAGTCCTCGCAGTCCCAACTCCCCGCCACGGTGCAGCCAGGGGGGTCAGCGTGCCGTTGGTCGGCGTGCCGGGGCCGTTGGGCGTGGCGCGGGCGATGAGGACGGCCATCTGCGCCCGCTGCACCCCGTCGTCCGGGCCGTAGTGGGTGCCGTCGTAGCCGAGGATGTTGCCCGGCTGGCGAGCTCGGTGATCGCCTCGAAATTCGCGCCATTCGGCACGTCGGCGCTGAAGGTCTTGGTCGGGGCGAATTGCGCCGTGACATTGTGGTTATTGTCCATAGTGAGGGTGAGCGGGTTGGCCCAGCCCGCGTAGGCCTGATCCACGATCCAACCGGTGAAGGTCTGGCCAGTTGCTGGCTGCGCGGTGAGTGTCACCACGGTGCCGGTGGTGTAGGTGTACGGGTTGTTGCCACTCCCGAGCGGATTCCTGCTGATGTTGCCGTTGCCTTCGCTGTAGCAACAGAGAGCCTGGGCACCGGGGCTTTGGCGAGGGGCTGGGTGCAGGAGACGGCGAAGCTGAAGGCGATGGCGAGGGGCTTGGTGCTTGGCGAAGGCGACGCCGATGGGCTCGGACTGGCACTTGGACTCGGCGAGGCGTTCGGGAGCGGGGCTTCAAAGGCACCACTGCCGCGAGGCTGCGCCGATGGGGCGCGCGGTGCCGCGTTGGTCGGTCGCGATGTTGCCCGGATTGGTTGGTACGCGATCAATCGCAGGCGCTGCCGGAGACCGGGGCGTGAGTCTTAGTCGGCCCGCCGTTATCGGCCAGTGTTACGTAGGTCGCAGGGCGCTGAGCAACTCCGGGTTGTGGGTGGCATCGCCGGTGCCATTCGTCGGGCAGGAGCTACACGACGTTGTACCCTGCGGATGTGAGAGCGCTTCGCTCACATTACTCGTCCGACAATCAGCCCGTTGCTGCCGCTGTTCCCGGCGATGATGCTGCGACTAAACGTCGTCTCGGCATTGTTTCCGTTGAGGTGGCCGCGTCGATGCCACCCCTCCGTTGGTGGCGGTGTTGTTCACTACTGTGGTGAAGTCGAGTGTGACCGAGCCGCGATCGTTGGTGATGCCACCGCCCGTTTTCGTGGTGTTGCCGCCACGGTGCTGTTGGTCAGCGTCGCGGTGCCGAAGAGGACGTAGAGACCGCCTGGCCGAGTCACCAGGTGCCGGTGGTGGCATTGCTGTTGATCGTGCTGTTACTCACCGTCATGGCTGGAGCACCCTCGCTGAACAGACCACCACCCAAGCCGCTGCTGACCGCGACGGAGTTGTTGTTGATCGTGCTGTTCGTGATCGTCAGTTGGCCCTGGTTATAGATGCCGCCGCCACCGCTGCTGGGCGCATCGTTGTTGCTGATCGCTATTGGTCAGCGTCGCCACGGAGTCGGCACCCAGATTCGCCGGCCCCCGCCGAAGCCGTTCGTGGCGGTGTGTAGTTGTCGAGGACGCTATTTGTTAATGTCAGCGTGCCAACGTCATTGTGGATACCGCCGCCGTTACCGCTGGTGAATTATCGCTGACCGTGCTGTTCGTCACCGTGACGGTGCTGCTCTGAATACCGATACCGCCGCCGTTACCGGCCGTGGAGCTATTGTTTTCGATTGTGCTGTCGGTGACGCCGTGGGTGCCCGCATTGCTGTAGATACCGCCGCCACTGCCGCCCGCAGAATTGCCGCTGACCGTGCTGTTGGTCAGTGTCAGCTGCCATGACTGACAACGATTCCACCCGCATTCCCGAGTATTGCCGCTGACTGAGCTATCGATCAGTGTCAGGGTGGCGCTATCGACATTGATGCCGCCGTTACTCGAATCGCGCCCATTGCTGATGGTGAGACCTTGCAGGGTTGCCGTTGTCCCGCCGTTCAACCTGAGGACGGAGAATGCGGGAAGCCCCCGCTGCGTAGTGCGCGTCACCGTGACGCCGCCCTGTCGCTCCCGACAAGGTCAGGTTGTGGTCGATGGTCAGTATTCCGCTGGTCAGCGTCACCGTGGTCACCCCCGACGCGAAGTCGATGGTATCGCCCGCGACGGAGTCTGCGATCATCTGGCGCAACGAGCCAGTCCCGCCATCATTGCCGTTGGTCACGGTCCGTGTTGTGGCCAGCGCGGGGAGAGGCAGGGCGATTGTTCGCGCGCCAAGTGCCAGGACGAGCAGCACTGCCAGCGCCCAGCGCCAGGCCGCACGACGCTCGGGCAATGGTTGGCTCGACCGTTGAGTCATGGCGCTTCCTCCTGATTGCTTGCGTTGACGTTCCAAATCGGGCTGATGAACGGCGGCTGGGTACATGCGGACACGGCCCAGCGCGAACAGCAGACGGGGATGGCAATGCAGTTGGCGTGGTGGCTGCTTGCGAGACTCGTGTCTCAGGTAGGGGTGGTTGGCACGGTCGCCTCCTCAACCGAAGTTGCCACGACGTTTACGATGCGAGTTCGGTGAGAGGGTGTCGCTCTTGAGCAAACCAGACGATGGCCGACTGGCAGGTTCCGCGCGCTGGTGGCAGGGATTGCTGATTGTAAGCTCGTATCTGTCACATTGTACGATAGTTGATGAGAATCGGATCTGCGCGGCCATACCCTATGGCGGCCTGGTGTATCCAGGTGGCGCCTCCTCCTCGGCGGGCAGTTCTTCCAACGTGTCGTCCGCATCGTCGGCGTGATCGCGAACCCAGGCGAGCACCTCCGACAGCGAGGCGGAGCGCATCAATTCGCCCGACTGCAAGTGGGTGACTTCCAGACGACGATCGGCCTCCGCCAGTGCCCAGTAGCGCAGCAGGAATGCGTTGTAGCGCCTCATCGTCTGCCCTCCCGCTCGGTGCGCCGCATTTCAACTGGACGCAGCATAGCGGGCAGCGGTCAATCGGCGGTCAATCGCGCTTGACCGCCGATCAGGTGGTGAGTATTGGCTGTGGCGGGGAGGATGAAGCGCTACTTCTTGCCGGCGGCCGGTGCTTCGCCCAGTGCCTCGGCGTACATCTCATCCAGTGAGAGCGCCCGGCCAGCTTCCCACTGAGTGTTGAAAGCGTCGTCGCCGAGGGCGGCGCGGGCGCTGGCCAGCGCCGGGGTCAGGCGGGCGCGCACAACCGGCACCATCGCCATGCTTCCTTTCTCCGTGGCGGCCTCGGCCGCGCCGCCGAGGCGGGCGGCGTGGGCGCACTCGCCAAACCTGGTGGCGATCACGGCGAGCGGCGCGAAGGTCGTGGAGAGATGGAGCGTGGCCCGGACATCGCGCCAGAGCGCGACCGCCTCGCGATACCGCGCGCGTGCCGTGCCGAGATCGCCCGCATCGAGCTCGATCTGCCCGATATTCGCCACGGCCGCACCCAGCAGCAGGGGTTGCTTCAACTCTCGCGCCAGGGCGGCGGCCTCCTCGTGCAAGGCACGGGCGCGGGTGGGGTTGTGCAACTCGCGCTCGGTGATGCCCAGGCCGTCGAGTGCGGTGATCAGGGCCACCTTGAGGTCGAGTTCGCGCAGCAGGGCAACGCTTTCCGTACCGTACTCGTATGCCTGAGCGTAGTCGGCAAAACCTTCGCGCACGACCGTGCCCAGGTTGTGCAACCCGAACGCGATCGCCCGCTTGTCGCCCAGCGCCCGCACGATCGGCAGGCGCTCGTGGTGCAGCGCCTGGGCGCGTTCGAAGTCGAGCTGGTTGTAGGCAAGGACCGCCGCGCTGTTGAGCACGTTCGCGCGCTGCTTCGGATCGTCGGTGCCGGGAAGGCGCAGGATCGCCTCCAGCCAATGGCGGCCCTCGGTCAGATCGCTGCGCCAGTACCAGAAGTAGGCCAGCGAGATGCCGAAGCGCAGCGCGATCGTCGCGTCGGGCGCGGTCACCGCCCAGGCGAGCGCGGCGCGCACGTTGCCGTAGTCGCGCTCCAATACGCCGAGCCAGACCGCCCGCTGATCCCCGAGGAGCTGCGGATCGGCCTCCTCGACGAGTTCGACATAATACCCGGCGTGGTGGCGTTGCGCTGCCGCCAGTTCGCCCGCCGCGCTCGCGTCGGCGATGCGCTCGGCGGCGTACTGCCGCACCGTCTCCAGCAGCCGGTAGCGCGTCCCCTCCGCCTGCTGCTCCACCTGCACCAGCGATTTGGTGACCAGCGCGGTAAGCAAGTCCAGTGTGTCGGTAGCCTGCCTACTGTCCACCGCCCCGCCGTCCACTGCCTCCGCCGCCGCGAGGGTGAAGCCGCCGACGAAGAGAGAAAGTTGGCGCAACTGGCGCTGCTCGGCGGGCGAGAGGAGGCGATAGCTCCAATCGAGCGCGCCGCGCAGGGTGCGCTGGCGCGAGGTGGCGAGGCGACTGCCGCCGGTGAGCATGGGCAGGGCGTTGCCCAGGCGCTCGGCGATCTCGGTCACCTGCAATTGCGGCACCCAGGCGGCGGCGAGTTCAATCGCCAGGGGGATGCCGTCGAGGCGCTGGCAGATGGCGATGATGGCGGGGGCGGTGGCGGCGGTGACGATGAAATCGGCCTGCCGCGCGGCGGCGCGGGCGGCGAAGAGTTGCGCAGCCTCGCTCGCGCGCACAATCGGGACGAGCGCCGCACCGTCGCGCGGCAGGTGCCGGGGATCGGGCAGCGCCAATGACGGCACGCGCCACGCGACCTCGCCCGGCAGCCCCAGCGGTTGGCGACTGGTAGTGAGGAAGGCGATTCCCGGGCACTCTTCGGCGACCGCGCGGACAAAGTCGGCGCAGGCAGACAGCAGATGCTCGCAGTTATCCAATACCAGTAGGAGCCGCTGTGGTTGCAGCGCCGCCAGCAGCGTCGCCAGCAGCGGACGGCCCACTTCCTCGCGCACCGTGAGGACCTGCGCCACGGCCACAGACACGAGGCGCGGATCACTCAGCGCCGAGAGATCGACGAGCCAGACGCCGTCCGGGTATTCGTCGGTCAGCGTGTGCGCCACGGCCAGCGCCAGGCGCGTCTTGCCGCAGCCGCCCGCGCCGGTGAGGGTGATGAGGCGGGGCGAGGTCGGAAGTCGGAAGTCGGAAGTCGGAAGTGACGTATCGCCCGATGTGAGGATGGCGCAAATCTCGGTGCGCTCACGCTCGCGGCCAACGAAGCTGGTGAGCGGGACCGGCAGGTTGTGTTGCGGCCCCGAGCGTCGTTCGGCGCGGGCCGACGTACTTCCGGCTTCCAGCTTCCGACTTCCGGCTTCCGGAAATCGTTCGGCCGCGATATCGTCGTGCAGCCGCCGGGTGGCGGGTTCGGGGGCGACATCGAGTTCGCGGCGGAGGATGCCGCGCAGTTGTTGATATTGTCGGATCGCCAATTGCCGCTGCCCGGAGAGGGCGTGCAGGCGCATCAGCCCGACGTGCGCGGCCTCATCCGTCGGCTCGGCCGCGACGAGGCGTTCGAGGGTCGCGATCGCCTCGGCGTTGCTCCCCCGGCGCTCGTAGAGGCGCGCGAGTTCGGCCAGCAGGGCGAGGTAGATGCCGCGCGACTCCTCCCGGGGGCCCTGCGTCCATTCCTCATAGCGATCTTCGGGCAGGAGGTCGCCGCCGTAGTGCGCCAGCGCGGCGACATAGGGGGCTGGCAGGCCATCGCGGCGGGCGGCGGTCGCGGCCTCGGCAAAGGCGGCGAGGTCGGTCTCGACCGGGCCGTCGGGATGCAGGAGGAGGAATTCACCCTGGAGTGGCAAGTAGCGCGATGGTCGTCCGGCCAGATCCGGTTCCAGGATACGGCGGGCAACGTACAGCGTCTGCTTCAGGTTGTGGCGAGCGGTATCGGATCGAACTCGGGCCAGAGGAGATCGAGCACCTCCTCACGGTGGCGGCGGTGCCCCGGTGTCAGCGCGAGGAGTTTGACCAGCGCCGCCGCCTTGCGCAGTTTCCACTCGGCAGCGATGATCCTGCGCTCACCGAGCACGACCTGGAACTCGCCGAGCAGCCGCAGGCGAAGCGCAGCGGCCGGCGCGGGTTGCTGCGGTATGGTGAGCGGAGCGGTCGGCTTGCGCGTGCGCGTCATCGTTTGCCTGTGCGCAATCTTGAGCGTCATACGTCTTGCACTCCGACCTGAACGTAGCATAGCACGGCGAGACAAGGCCGCCGCAGCGCCCGCCGCCGCAGCGTGCTACCATTGATGTAGGGTGGCTGCCGGGCGCTACGCGCTGGCAACGTCATGGAGCGAGACGAGCGAGCGGCACGATGCAGACCGATCTCCCGCTCAAACGATTGACCCAATTGTGCCCCGGTGATCTGCTGCCGTTGCTCGGCACGCCCGAGGCGGAGGTAATGGCTGTCGAGAGCCTGGAACTGCCCGCGAGTAAGTCCAGCCTGGACACCCTCCTGCGCCTGCGTCAGCCCGATGGGACCGAATACCTGCACCTGATCGAGTGGCAAGGGTATCGTGACCCGCAATTTCTCTGGCGCACGCTCGGCTACCTTTCCTGGCTCGGGCAAAATCGGCGAGAGCGCCCAATTCTCGCGACGGTAATCTATCTCCACCCTGGCGACGATGTCGGCGATACCCTACAGCAAGGTACGCCAGGATCGGCAAGTTGGATTGCTTCGATCCACAGTGTGCGCCTGTGGACGCTCGACGCCGCGAAAGCCGTCGCCAGCGATGCTCCAGGGTTAGCCGTGCTGAGTCCGTTGATGGACAGGGTGACCCCTGCATTGGTCGAGCAGGCTGTGGATATCGTGTTACGCCGGGTTGAACCGCCGAATCAGGACGAATTGCTCACGGTGCTGGGTATCTTCGCCGAAGGTGTCATGACTGCGGAGAGCCTGGATCGTCTCGTATCGAGGGAGCGAGTTATGGCCAGTACCTTCATTCGGCGTGTCTTTCAAGAGGAGTTCGATGAGCTCGAAGCGGAGTCGCGTCGGCGCGAGGCTGATGCTCAGCGGCGTGAAGCGGCGATGCTAGAACGATTCCAGAACGTGGTTGCAGATACGGTGGCGGTGCGTTTCCCTAACGTTCCGGTTCGGCTCTTCTTGAAGGTCAAGGACGTCTCTGATCTCGATGCACTGCAATCGCTGCATAAAGAACTCGTCTTGGCCGCCGACCAGGCCGAGGCCGAGCGGATTCTCGCGCAGATCGGCGAGCAAGCGGCGCAATGATGCGAGGCAACGTGGGATCGCTCGCGCGCGTCGGCGTGGTGGTCGGGGCGGCGGTTGGAGCGGTCGCGGGGCTGGCTGGCGCGGGCGCGCTGGTGGCGCTGCGCCGTCCGCTGCCGCGCTGGGCGGGGACGCTGACCGTGCCGGGCCTGGGTGCGCCGGTGGAGGTGCTGCGCGACCGCTGGGGCGTGCCCCACGTCTACGCCCGGTCGAATGCCGATCTTTTCCTCGCGCAGGGCTATCTCCACGCGCAGGATCGCCTGTGGCAGATGGAGTTGCAGCGCCGCACCGGGCACGGGCAATTGGCCGAACTCTTCGGCCCGATCGCGCTCGACACCGATCGCTTCGTGCGCATCATGGGCTTCGGGCGGGTCGCGCGGCGCGAGGCGGCGGCGCTGGCGGGTGCCGACCGCGAGGCGGCGGAGGCCTATTGTCGCGGCGTGAACGCCTTCATCGCGGGGAACCAGCGCAAACTGCCGCTCGAATTCACCGTGCTGGGGCACCGACCCGCATCGTGGGAACCGGCCGACATCATGGTGTGGGCCAAGATGATGGCCCTCAACCTCTCGATGAATTGGACCACCGAGGTGCTGCGCGCCCGGATCGTCGCGGCGGTCGGCGCGGAGCGCGCGGCGGCGATCGACCCGACCTATCCGCTCCACTGGCCGCTGACGCTGCCAACTGGCCTCAATTACGCCGCGACTCTCGGCACGCCGCCTGCGGGCGCGCGACCGGGCGACGATGAATTGCTGGGGCGGCAGGGGGGCGAGCCGGGGAGCAACGCCTGGGTGGTCGGCGGCAGGCGCACGGCGAGCGGCGGGCCGCTCCTGGCCAACGACCCGCACCTGAACCTCCAGATGCCCTCACTCTGGTACGAGATGCACCTCGTCGGTGGCGATTACGCCGTAGCGGGCGCGACGCTCCCCGGCGCGCCCGGTGTGGTGATCGGCCACAACGCGCGCATCGCCTGGGGCGTCACCAACGGCATGACCGACGTGCAGGATCTCTACGTCGAGCGGTTCGACCCGGCCGATCCGACCGGGCGGCGCTACGAATACCGGGGCGCGTGGGAAGAGGCAGAGGTCGCGCGCGAGACGATCGTGGTGCGCGACCGCCCGCGCGGGCGACAGACCCACACCGAGACGGTCGAGGTGCGGAGCACGCGGCACGGCCCGATCGTCAACGATCTCATCCCGCATGCCGAGAGCACCAACCCGGACGAGCCGCTGGCGCTGCGCTGGACCGCGCTCGCGCCGGGACGGCTGCACGCGTCGGTGCTCGCGATCAATCGGGCGCGCGACTGGCACGAGTTCCGGACGGCGCTGGTCGACTGGACGGTGCCGCCGCAGAAGCTTCGTCTACGCCGACGTTGATGGCCACATCGGCTACGCGCTCGGCGGCGAACTCCGATCCGCGCGCAGGGCGATGGCCTGCTGCCGGTGCCCGGCTGGACCGGCGAGTGGGAGTGGGTCGGGTCCATCCCGCCCGAGGAGAATCCGCACGCGCTCGATCCCGCCGACGGGTTCGTGGCCACGGCCAACAACCGGATCGTTGGCGACGACTTCGCCCACCCCGTGATCGGCGAGTGGGCCACGAGCTATCGCGTCTCGCGCATCCGCGAATTGCTGCTGCGGACGCCGCGCCACACCCCCGAGAGTTTCGCGCGCATCCACGCCGATCGGCGCAGCGTGCCCGGCCTGGCCTGCATCGCCCTGGCGCGCGAGGGGCGGCTACCCGTTGCTCCCGGCGACAAGGTTGCCGCCGACGCGCGCGACGCGCTCGCCGCCTGGGACGGGGTGCTCAGCGCCGATTCGGTCGGCGGACTGGTGGCGACGGTGCTCTGCCAGAAGCTGCTCGACCGCGCCTATCGCGAGGTGGCCGGGCCGCTCGGCACGGTCACGGGGCTGGGGGCGTTCGCGGGGCTGCCGGGGAATGGCTATCGCCAGCGGGCCTTGCCAAACCTGCTCGACCGCCTGCTCGGCCCCGATCCCGGCTGGCTGGCGGCGCGGGACAGCCCGGAGGCGATCATCGCCGACGCCTGGGCGGCGACCGTGACCGCGTTGCGCGAGAAGTGGGGCGACGAGGTCTGGCGCTGGCGCTACGGGCTGGCGCACCAGTTCACGCTGCGCCACCCGCTCGGCGCGCTCGGCCCGCTGGGGCGAATCTTCAACCGGGGGCCGATCACGACCGGTGGCGATGGCGAGACGGTCAACATGGGCGGGCTAAACATCAGCCCGGTGGGCATCGAGTCGTATGCCGCGCCCTCCTACCGCCAGATCCTCGATCCGACCGACTGGGATCGCAGCCGTGCCATCCACCCGACCGGGCAATCGGGCCACCCGGCCAGCCCGCACTACGCCGATTTCCTGCCTCTCTGGCTCGCGGGCGAATATCACCCCATGCCCTGGACGCGCGGCGCGGTCGAGGAAGCCACCGCGCACCGGTTGACACTATCGCCTGGATAAGCTGCCCATTGCCTGCTGATGTTATCTGTGGTGCGAACGACCCCACACGATTGCGGCCCGGTGGCATGACGCCACCGGGCCGCGAGCCATTATTACTGCGTGCTGACTTGCTGACTGAGTTGCCTACGAGTTGGGCCTGCCGTAGCTGCGCACATCGGTGCCGCCCGCGCTCTGGAAGGCTTGCTGCGCCCGCTGCGCCTCTGCGTCGCCGTTGGCGCGGACAGAGAGCAGGATGCCGCCCTGCTTGACACTCTCCTCGTAGCCGCGTGCATCCTCCTCGTGGACACCCTCGGCCGTGAGCGCGCCGATCAGACCACCGGTTGCCGCGCCGATCCCGGCACCCGCGAGGGTAGAGCCGATGATGCCCGCGCCGACGATCGGGCCGATGCCCGGAATCACCAGCGCGCTAATGCCAACGAGGAACCCGGCCAGTCCACCAAGGAAAGTCCCCGCGACCGCGCCGCCCGCCGCGCTATTGGCGACCATCTCGGTATTGTCGGACATCTGCGCGACATCCTGCTTGTCCTTCGCCACAACCGAGACCTGCTCGGGGGTGAACCCGGCTTCTTTCAGCGCATTCAGCGCCCGCTCGGCGCGGCCGGTGTCGCCGAACATGCCGACGACGGTTTGCTGTGCGGAAGTGACCTTGGACATGGGCATATCGTGTGCTGTCGCCACTCGTTTCCTCCTGGTGCGGGCGCGTCAGTGCGCGCCCATCGTTCGCGCGCGGGCGAATCCCGCGCGCACTTCCTCGCGGATCTGATCCAACATGCCGGGGTCGTGCTCGGCTGGTTCGAGCGAGGCGCGCAGCTCGGGCTCGATCTCCTCGAAGTTCCGCCCGGCATATCGTCCGTCGTGCCCGGCCCGGAAGCCGAGCCGATAGTTCGGCTCGGCGTCGCTGAACGTCCTGGGGCGATCCTTCGCGCTGTCCGCTGCGGTCAGCCCGTCCTGCCTGCGGGCGAAATGTTCCTGAAATGCGGTCCGCGACTGTGCATATGCTTCGTTAAGGCGCTCCTCGACGCTCACATCAGTCGAGCGCACCGTGCGAGTGATCACCTTCTCCTCGGCTCGCGCCGTGCGGTTGATGACGACCTCGCCGGTGACAACCGCCCGGGTCGTGATCACCGGTTCTTCGCCGCGCAGCGGGATGCGAATGACCTCGATCACGCTCGGGTCGTCGATCTCCTCGCGCGGTTCACCCGGAGCACGGTGGATGATCTCGACCTCCTCGCGCCGGACCATCACCGGAACCATGATCTGTTCCTCGATCACCTGCTTATCGACGATCACCTCGCCGATCTGCACCTGGCGTGTCCCGACGGTCAGGCGCTCCTCCGCCAACGGCACGGTGAGCCGTTGGCCTGCGTCCCTGGCGATCTCCGCACTCTTGTCGTCCGCGCCCGATTCGGGAGCCAACGCCGCGAAGGCGGCGGGAGCAAGCTGGAGGTGGATGCCATCGCCGTCGATCTGGGTGATCGCCGCCGACGGCACGGCATGGTTCAACACGCGGATACCTGCACGGTTGATTGCTTCGACAGGGCCGAGCAGTTCGCCATTCGGCCCATACACCGGCGTGCCCGGCTCGATTGCGTCGA